>DASRGB010000098.1:0-6352 GCA_035651255.1 Pseudolabrys sp. | reverse complement strand
GCTACTCCGCCGCCTGCGCCGTCGGCAGCCGGTAGTCCTTGAACTGCTGGCGCAGCGCCGTCTTCTGGATCTTGCCGGTCGCGGTGTGCGGGATCTCGCTGACGAACACCACGTCGTCCGGCATCCACCATTTGGCGATCTTGCCCTGCATGAAGCCGAGGATGTCCTCCTTGGTCGCGGTCTCGCCCTTCTTGAGCACGATGACCAGCAGCGGCCGCTCGTCCCATTTCGGGTGGGTGACGCCGATGGCGGCGGCTTCCGCCACCTTGGGATGGCCGACCGCGAGGTTTTCCAGGTCGATGGTGGAAATCCACTCGCCGCCGGACTTGATGACGTCCTTGGCGCGGTCGGTGATCTGCATGTAGCCGTATTGGTCGATGGTGGCGACGTCGCCGGTGTCGAACCAGCCGTCCTTCTCGAACACCTCGGAGCCTTCGCCCTTGTAATAGGCCTTGGCCACCGCCGGTCCGCGCACCTTGAGCCGGCCGAAGGTCTTGCCGTCCCAGGGCAGCTCCCTGTTGTTGTCGTCGGTGATCTTCATCTCGACGCCGAACGGCGGATGGCCCGCCTTCTGCTGGATGTCGAGCTTGGCCTCGCCGGTGAGCGCGGCATATTCCGGCTTCATGGTGCAGAGCGAGCCGAGCGGGCTCATCTCGGTCATGCCCCAGGCGTGGATCACCTCGACGCCGTAGACGTCCTGGAAGGTCTTGGTCATGGCGCGCGGGCAGGCCGAGCCGCCGATGACGACGCGCTTGAGGTAGGGCAGCTTGCCGCCGGTCTTTTCGAGATCCTGCAGCAGCATCAGCCATACCGTCGGCACCGCTGCGGTGAAGCTCACTTTGTAGGTGTTGAGCAGCTCGTAGATCGAGGCGCCGTCGAGCTTCGGTCCCGGCAGCACCAGCGTCGCACCGATCATCGGCGTCGAGAAGGCGAGCGACCAGCCGTTGGCGTGGAACATCGGCACCACCGGCATCACCACGTCGCGCGACGAGATGTTCTTGGAGTCCGGCAGCGCCGCCATAAAGGCGTGCAGCACGTTGGAGCGGTGCGAATAGAGCACGCCCTTGGGATTGCCGGTGGTGCCGGAGGTGTAGCACATGCCGGCGGCGGTGTTCTCGTCGAACTGGCGCCATTCGAAGTCGTCGTCGACCTCGGCGATCCAGTCCTCGTAGCAGACCGCGTTGCGCAGCCTGGTGTTCGGCATATGGGCGGCATCGGTGAGCACGACGAAGCGCTCGATGGTTTTTCCCCCGGCCGGGTTCTTTTCGAGCGCGCTTTCCAGCGCCGGCACGAAGGTCGAATCGACGAACATCATGCGGTCTTCGGCATGATTGATGATCCAGCAGATCTGGTCGTGGAACAGCCGCGGGTTGACGGTGTGGTAGATGGCGCCGAGGCCGAGAATGCCGTACCAGGTTTCGAGGTGGCGCCAGGTGTTCCAGGCCATGGTGGCGACGCGGTCGCCGAGCTTGATGCCGTCCTTCTCCAGGCGCTTGGCGACCTTCCTGGCGCGCCGCCTGATCTCGGCGTAATTGGTTTCGACGATCGGTCCCTCGACCGAACGCGTGATGACCTTGCGCTCGCCGTGATATTTGGCGGCATGGTCGATGATGCGATGGCACAACAGCGGCCAGTCCTGCATCAGACCGAGCATGGCATTCCCCTCCTATCGTCGCGGCGCATGGTTTGCCACCATGCGCTGATCTTTTTGGACCGGCGCCCCTCGCCGGACGGGTATAAGGTTAGCCGCGGATCGCGGTTCGTGGAAGCTACGCAGGGCGGGACATTTTGGCTTCAAAGCCTCAATCCATGGGCGGCTCACCTCCAGCCATGCGGCTCCTGACGGCGGTTTTTCTGGCGGCCATGACCGTGAGCGCGCTCGCCGCCGAGCCCGTGCCGCTGCCGCGGCCGCGGCCGGACATCTGGCCGGAGCCGCGCAGCTTTGCCGAGGCGGTTGCCGGCCTCGATTTCAACCCCGCCGCGGTCAGCGACCGGCCGACCGATTGCGACGACCGGCTCGCCGCCATGGCCGAGATCGCAGCGATGCCGCGGCTGATCGGGCCGGAGGCCTGCGGCGGCGCCGACATGGTCGAGCTCGAGGCGGTGCGGCTGCCTGACCAGCGGCGCGTCGCCATCCAGCCGCCGGCGCTGCTCCATTGCGGCATGGCCGAATCGGTCGCCGCCTGGCTGCGCGAGGAGGCCGCGCCGCGCGCCGCCGCACTCGGCTCGCCGCTCGCCGCTATCGAGAATTACGATTCCTACGAGTGCCGCAGCCGCAACCGCGTCCCCGGCGCCAGGCTCAGCGAGCACGCCCATGGGCTCGGGCTCGATGTGCGCGCCTTGCATCTTGCCGACGGCCGCCGCCTGGAACTGACCGACGTTGCCGTCGACAAGCCGCTGCGCGAGGCCCTGCGCGAGACCGCCTGCCACCGCTTCACCACCGTGCTCGGGCCCGGCGCCGACGCCCATCACGAGGGCCATATCCATCTCGACGTCGTCGCCCGCCGCAACGGCTATCGCATCTGCCAATGGGAGGTCCGCGAACCGCCGCCGCCGGTGCCGCTGCCGCGCCCGCGCCCGTCCGAGGCCGAGATCGTTAAGCATTCCCGCAAACTGTGACCGGCGGCCATTTTCCCTTCACAGTTTGAAGCCTTAAGTGGTCCGACCATGACCATCGGCAAAGCCTCCGAGTTCCTGGCGCGGCCGCAAGCCGGAGTGACCCGGCGCGGCCTGATCAAGGCCGGCCTCGGGCTTGCCGGCGCAGCCGGCCTGATGCTGCCGAGCACGGCGGCCTATGCCGCGGCCGAAGCCGCCACCGGCCTTGTCGTCACCGATTACACGCTGTCGCCGCCCGGCTGGCGCAGGGGTCAGCGCCTGACCGTCACGGCGATCGCCGATCTCCACGCCGGCGGTCCCAACATGGGGATCGCGCGGGTGCGCGCGGTGGTCGATGCCGCGCAGGCGCTCAAGTCCGACCTCATCGTGGTGCTGGGCGATTATTTCGCCACCCACCGCTTTGTCACCGAACGCGTGGCGCCCGCCGCTTGGGCGGCGGAGCTGGCGCGGCTGTCGGCGCCGCTCGGCGTCTACGCCATCCTCGGCAATCACGACTGGTGGTACGCCGAAGCCGCGGTGCGCGCCGCCTTTGCCGGCATCCCGGTGCCGCTTTTGGAAAACGACGCGCTGCTGATCGGCCGGGAAGGCGAGCGCTTCTGGCTCGCCGGCCTCGGCGACCAGCTTGCCCATTATGTCAGCCCCGGCCGCTTTCTCGGCGCCGACGATCTGCCCGGCACGCTGGCGCGCGTTACGACCGGCGACCCGGTCATTCTGCTGGCGCACGAGCCCGACATCTTCACGCGCGTGCCGGAGCGTGTGGCGCTCACCGTTGCCGGCCACACCCATGGCGGCCAGATCCGCCTGCCGCTGCTGGCGCCGGTCTGGGCGCCGTCGCAATACGGCGCGCGCTTCGCCTACGGCCACATCGTCGAGCGCGGCCGCCACATGGTGGTGTCCGGCGGGCTCGGCTGCTCGAAAGTGCCGCTGCGCCTCGGCGTGCCGCCGGAAATCGTGCGCATCACGCTCGGCTAGCAAAAACGGCGCCCGCGGGGGGCGCCGTTTCCTTTCCAAATGCGCGGACGCTCAGTGCGCGCCGCCGATCCGCGGCCCGGCCGCCGCCATGCGCTGCGGATTGAACGGCGAGTCGCCTTGGCCCGGCGCCAGCACCACCACCACGGTGCCCGGCTTGACCCGCTTGTACAGGTCGATGACGTCCTCGTTGGTCATGCGGATGCAGCCCGAGGAAATCGCCTGGCCGATATATTCCGGCTGGTTGGTGCCGTGGATGCGGTACAGCGTGTCCTTGTTGCCGTCGAACAGGTACATGGCGCGCGCGCCCATCGGGTTCTGCGGGCCCGGGCTGACGAAGGCCGGCACGTCCATGCGCGCGCGCTCGCTGGGCGTCGGCGTCCAGGACGGCCATTCGGTCATGCGGCCGATCTTGGCGACGCCCGACCAGGCCATCGCTTCCTCGCCGACGGTCACGCCGTAGCGGATCGCTTGGCTGTTCGGCAGCACGTAGTAGAGATAGCGCGCGTCGGAATCGATGACGATGGTGCCGGGCATTTCACGGCGGTGCCAGGTCACGATGTGGCGCTGGTAGGGTTCCGCGATCGTCACCTTCTCGTAAGGCGCCGCCGCGAGCAGCTTCTTGTCGCGCGGCGTGAGATTTGCGTCCGACGACGGGTCGAGGGTGGCCTGCATGCAGCCGCCAAGCGACAACCCGACCAGCGCGACAACCAACCCCCGAACGGTCATTGTTTTCCTCTGTTTCACGAACCGGGACCAAAGCGCGCCGGCCGCCTCTGACTTCCGTCCCCGTTGCGGTTATTAAGCTAAAAAACCGCGGCGGCGCCACGTTTTCCGGCGTATCGCCGGGCCCTTCCTGTGGACCTGTTGCAAGAATGCCGCAGCTGCGGCAACCGCCTGGGAACTCATGATTTTGTCAGCTTGCCGGGAGAACCTTAAGGCCGGGTTTACCTTAACCCCCGGTATATTGCGCCAGCTCAAGGCGCGCCGGCAAATGTCACGATAGCGGACGATTGCCTGCGTATTTCCGCCCCAGTCGGACAACACAGTCAGGCCAGAGGACAACGCCTGCCAAGAAGGGACGTGAGATTTATGGACTCGCTGAAGACAACGGAGCCGCAAAAAGACTCCCGCCGCCAATTCGCCAACCTCGACGACCGCTACGGCAAGATCGGAATCTCGGCGGTGGCCGCCGCCGTGCGCCACCAGGGCGAGCTGCGCTCGGTGCGCGATGCCGGCGCCTACGACGCCGACTAGAGCGCCGCGACCATAGCGGGCCGGCACGGGCCGACACGGGCCGCCTGCTGCGGCCAATCGATTTATTGTCTTGCGCAATCCGCCGCGATCGGGTCATGACAGGCGCCTGATCGCGGGTGGGGTTTCATGCTGTCCGTCTACGTTCCGCAGGGCGCATCGCTGCAGCGCATAGCCTCTGAGCCCGGCACGCCGCCGCCGGAAGCGGCGGTCTGGCTCGATCTTGTCTCGCCCACCGCGCAGGAAGACAGGCAGGTCGAGAGCCTGCTCGGCATCGCCGTGCCGACGCGCGAGGAGATGCAGGAAATCGAGGTGTCGAGCCGGCTCTATGTCGAGAACGGCGCGCGCTACATGACCGCGACGCTGATGTGCCACTCCGACACCATGACGCCGAAGACGACGCCGGTGACCTTCATCCTCGCCGGCCACCGCCTGATCACCGTGCGTTACGACGAACCGAAGCCGTTCGCGATCATCCGTCACAAACTCGGGCGTTCCTGCTCGCCCGGCATCAACGGCGAGTCGGTGATGATGGATTTGCTCGACGCCGTGATCGACCGCGCCGCGGACATCCTGGAGCGGATCGGTGCCGAGGTGGACCGCACCTCGCACGAGATCTTCGATCCCGAGCGCTCGCGCGCGCCGCAATTCTACAATGCGATCATGCGCACCATCGGATCGAAGGGCGACCTCACGTCGAAGGTGCGGGAGAGCCTCGTTTCGATCGGTCGCCTGGTGCTGTTCCTCGCCAACGAATCGGAGTCGCTGAAATGGCCTAAGGAACAGCGCGCGCAGGTGAAGTCGATGCAGCGCGACGTGCAGTCGCTCTCGGATCATGCGACTTATCTCGTCAGCAACATCACCTTCCTGCTCGACGCCATCGTCGGTGTCGTCACCATCGAGCAGAACAACATCATCAAGATCTTCTCGGTGGTCGCGGTGGTGCTGATGCCGCCGACGCTGATCGCGTCGATCTACGGCATGAACTTCAAACACATGCCCGAGCTCGAATGGATTCACGGCTATCCGTTCGCGCTGATCCTGATGATCGCCGCGGCGATCGTGCCGTACCTGTTCTTCAAATGGCGCAAGTGGCTTTAACGAGCCGTTGCAATCTTTCCGCGGCCGCGCTCGCGCCCCGGAATGGCGACGTCCAGAGCTACGGATAGAGCCGTGTTTTCGTCCAGGGATCGCCTTCCTTGTCGCGGCGAAACTCGACGCGGTCGTGCAGGCGGAACGGCCGGTCGTGCCAGAATTCGATCACGAGCGGAGCGACGCGCCAGCCCACCCATCCTTCCGGACGCGGCACCGCGCCGATCGCAAACTTGGCGGTAAAGAGCGCAACCGCCTTCTCGAAGGCGAGCCGGCTTTCCAGCGGCTGCGACTGCTTGCTCGCCCAGGCGCCGATCTGCGCGCCGCGCGGGCGGGTAGCGAAATAGGTATCCGCTTCCTCAGGCGAAACCTGCGTCACCGGGCCCCGCACCCGCACCTGCCGGCGAAGCGATTTCCAGTG
>DASRGB010000097.1:0-5891 GCA_035651255.1 Pseudolabrys sp. | reverse complement strand
GCCGGCAAGGACTGGAAGGACCGCGAGCTCGGCCGGCGCAACATGATCCTGCTCGCCGAAAAAGTGCTGCCGCAGGTGAACGACGCAATCAAGAAGAGCAGGAAGGCGGCGCAGTAGCTGCGCTGGTCATTCCGGGGCGCGCGGACTGAAGGTCCTCCGCGCCCCGGAATGACGCTACTCCGCGGTCCACCCGCCGTCGACCACCATCGCCGACCCGGTCATCAGCCGCGACGCATCGCTCGCCAGGAACACGATCGCGCCGGTGAGCTCGTCCATCTGGCCGATGCGGCCGAGCTTGATGCGGCTCAGCACCTCCTTTTTGAACGCCTCGTTCTCGAAGAACGGCTTGGTCAGCGGCGTCTCGATGAAGGTCGGCCCGATCGTGTTGACGCGGATGTCATGCGGGGCCAACTCAATGGCCATCGCCTTGGTGAAACCTTCCATCGCGTGCTTGCTGGCGCAATAGACCGTGCGGCGCGCCGCGCCGACATGGCCCATCTGCGAGGAGATGTTGATGATCGAGCCGGAGAGCTTGGCCTCGATCAGTCTGAGTGCCACCGCCTGCGCCATGAAGAAGGCGGCGCGGACGTTGAGGCCCATGATGACGTCGAAATCCTCGACGGTGACGTCGGGCAGCATTTTCGGCCGGTTGGTGCCGGCATTGTTGACCAGCACCTGGTAGGGCGGGCGTGCCCCGAGCGCCTTGCGCACCGCTTCGATGTCGGTGACGTCGAGGGTGAGCGCGTCGGCCGTCTGCCCGCGGGCGCGGATCGCCGCGGCGGCCTCCTCGATTTCCTTGGTGGTGCGCGCGCAAAGCGTCACATGGGCGCCGGCCTCGGCCAGTGCCGAAGCGGCGGTCAGGCCGATGCCGCGGCCGGCGCCGGTCACCAGCGCGCGCCGGCCGTCGAGGCGGAAGGAGGCGGTCTTTGTGAGGTCGACGGTCATGGCAGCGATGCTTTGCCCCTTGCCGCAGCGTGCTCCCTCCCCCCTTGTGGGGGAGGGTTGGGGAGGGGGGTAGTTCGGGTAGATTTGAAATCAGAAAGCAGTTCGACCCCCACCCCCAACCCCTCCGCACAAGGGGGAGGGGAGCCGGCTGCGGGGCGCGGCAATGTCATCGTCACTCCGCCGCCTGGCCGTAGGGCACGTTGCGGCCGCCGTAGCGGCGCACGCGGATATTGGCCTGTTCGGCGTGGGCGACGAAGCCTTCCAGCATGCACAGCCGCGAGCACACCTCGCCGATCCTGGCGGAGGCCTCGTCGGTCAGCACCTTCTGGTAGGTGCAGGTCTTCAAAAACTTGCCGACCCACAGCCCGCCGGTAAAGCGCGCGTTCTTCTTGGTCGGCAGCGTGTGATTGGTGCCGATCACCTTGTCGCCATAGGCCACATTGGTGCGCGGCCCCAGAAACAGCGAGCCGTAATTCTTCATGCCGTTGAGGAAGACGTCGGGATCGCGCGTCATCACCTGGACGTGCTCGGAGGCGACGCGGTCGGCTTCCGCGATCATCTCGGCCTCGCTGTCGCAGACGATGACTTCGCCATAGTCCTTCCAGGCCTGCCCGGCGAGATCGGCGCTGGGCAGGATTTTCAAGATGCGCTCGACCTCTTTCATTGTGTCGCGCGCGAGCTTTTCCGAGTTGGTGATCAGCACCGCGGGCGACGTCGGCCCGTGCTCGGCCTGGCCGAGCAGATCGGTGGCGCAGATTTCGCCGTCGACGCTGTCATCGGCGATGATCAGGGTCTCGGTCGGGCCGGCGAGCAGGTCGATGCCGACGCGGCCGAACAGTTGCCGCTTGGCTTCCGCCACATAGGCATTGCCGGGGCCGACCAGCATGTCGACCGGCGCAATCGACTCGGTGCCGAGCGCCATGGCCGCGACCGCCTGGACGCCGCCGAGCACGTAGATGTCGTCGGCGCCGCCGAAATGCATGGCGGCGACGATCGCCGGGTGCGGTCCGCCCTTGAACGGCGGCGCGCAGGCGATAATGCGCTTCACGCCCGCCACTTTCGCCGTGACGATCGACATGTGCGCGGAGGCGACCATCGGATAGCGTCCGCCCGGCACGTAGCAGCCGATCGAATTCACCGGGATGTGGCGGTGGCCGAGGATGACGCCGGGCAGCGTCTCGACCTCCAGATCCTTCATGGTGTCGCGCTGCTTCTGCGCGAAGTTGCGCACCTGCGCCTGCGCGAACTTGATGTCGTCGAGATCGCGTTTCGGCACCTGGGCGATGGCGCGCTCGATCTCGGCGGGCGACAGCTTGAAGTCCTTCGGCGACCATTTGTCGAATTTCTCCGACAGCTCGCGGATCGCGGCGTTGCCGCGCCTCTTGACGTCGTCGAGGATGCTTTCGACGGTCTGGCGCACCTTGGCGTCGGCGGCTTCGATCGCGCTCGCGTCCATTCCGCGCTTGAGCCAGCGGGGCATGAGGGTCCTCCTTCTCTTCTTAATCCCTCCCCTGAAGGGGAGGGTGGCTCCGCGCGACGCGCGGAGACGAGTGGGGTCGCCTCTCGATCGCGACCGCACCCACCCGGCTCGCTAGCGCTCGCCACCCTCCCCCGCAAGCGGGGGAGGGATAAGAAAGACTACTTGATCGCCTGCGGATTGATCGGGCTGCCGGTGCCGCCGGTGATGATCAGCGGCGGCCCGCAGAAAAAGAACTCGTAGACGCCGTCCTCCGCGCAGTCCTCGGCGAGTTCCTTGAGGTAGAAAATCTCGCCCATGCACAGGCCCATCGCCGGGATGACGACCCAGTGCCAGGGCTGGTTGGCGTCCTTGGTCTCGTTCGGCCGCACTTCGACGCCCCAGGTGTCGGTGCAGATCGCCGCGATCTGCTTGTCCTGGCACCAGTAGCAGTTCTCAAACTTGACGCCGGGCGCGTCGCCGCCGGCATAGCCGCCCCAGTCCTTCTCGGCGAGGCAGCGCTCCATCTGCCCGGTGCGGATGATGACGAAATCGCCCTTGCGGATGTCGACGTTCTGCTCCTTGGCGCACTTGTCGAGTTCGTCGTTGCCGATCGACTCGCCGTCCTTCATCCACTTGACGCCGCGGAAGCGGGCGATGTCGAGCAGCACGCCGCGGCCCACCATCTTGTTCTTGGAGTGCTCGATGCCGAGCACGGAAAGCCCGCGCGAATCGATCAGCTTGGCGTCGTGGCCGTTATAGGCCTTGTCCTCGTAGAAGATGTGGCCGAGCGCGTCCCAGTGCGTGGCGCCCTGCACGCACAGCATCAAGGTGTCGTCGGCGTAGCGGATGCGGTTCCAGTCCTGCTGGCCGGCGATGGCGTCGGTGCCGGTCGCCAGCATCTGGTGGATCGGGTTGAACCGGCCGCCGAACAAGCCGGTCTGCGGCCCGGTCTTGTCGAGCGGGATGCCGAGCGCAAACACCTTGCCGGTGCGGATCAGGCTCGCCGCCTTGACGATGTCCTCGGGTGTGACGTGGTTGAGGGTGCCGATCTGGTCGTCCTTGCCCCAGCGGCCCCAGTTCGACAGTTTCCTGGAGGCTTCGGCGATCGCCTCTTTACCGACCTTGATATTCATCGCGCGTTTTCCCTTTGGTTTCTTGTGATTAAAGCGCTCGGCTGCAATATTGCGCTGGCCGCCGGTGTTTCTTCAAGCGGGATTGCGTCGACGGCGGGACAGCGGATTTCCCATGATCAAAACGCGAACCGGCGTGGCTGTACCCGCCGGAACCTGCAAGGGAGGATTGTCATGAAATGCAAGCTTATCGCGGGGCTCGCCGTGATCGGTGTGATGGGCCTCGCACTGCCGGCCCACGCCGCCGATATCGTCGACGAATGGGCGAGCGTGAAGGCCCCGGCCGCGCCTGCGCTCAAGCCGGTGACGGCCGATGCCAAGACCACCGCGCTGCTGATGCTCGACTTCATGAAGCAGAACTGCGGTCAACGGCCGCGCTGCCTCGCCACGCTGCCGGCGATGAAGAAGCTGCTCGCCGACGCCCGCGCCGCCAAGGTGCCGGTGGTCTATTCCATCATCGCCAACTCGACGATCGCCGACGTGCTGCCGGACGTCGCGGCCCAGCCCGGCGAGCCGCACGTGCTGTCCGGCCCGAACAAATTCCGCAACACCGAGCTTGAGAAGATCCTGAAGGACAAGGGCATCACCACCGTGATCGTCACCGGCACGGCGGCGAATGGGGCGGTGCTGCAAACCGCGATCGGCGCGGTGGGTCGGGGCATGAACGTGATCGTGCCGGTCGACGGCCTGTCGTCGGTCGACGCCTATGCCGATCTGGCGACGGTCTACACGTTCAGCAATGCGCCGGCGCTGTCGGCGAAAGCCACGCTGACGCGGAGCACGATGATTAAGTTTTGACTTTCTTTTATCCCTCCCCGCTTTGCGGGGAGGGTGGCTCCGCGCGAAGCGCGGAGACGGGTGGGGTGCTTTCGAATATCGCGAGGTAACCACCCCGGTGTTTCGCGCCGGACCCTCCCCTTTCGGGGGAGGGATTAGACCTTCCCCAACGCCTTGAGAATCTTCGCCGGCGTGAACGGCATGTCGCCGGCATGCGGCGCGCGCAAACCACGCCCGGCGATGGCCGGCTGTACGCAGATCCATAGCGATCCTTAACGCGCCGTCTTCCGACTAACCCGTTGTCCGGCACCGCCTTTGTTGCCGACGATAACTATATTCGACAACCCTGCCTGTTACCCGCAACTTTCTGCGCCGCTGACGTGCTAAAATTGCGACCTCGGGGACGGGCATCAACCAAAACACCAGCGCTAAAGCGCGAAGATGCTCAAGGCCGTGGCGGCCACGGCCGCAGTGGGGCGGACCATGACAGCGTTCAAGATTTCCGACAGCATTTTTACGAGCGCGGCGGGGGATCATGCCTTCGATGCCGACAGCCCTGTCGCTGATTCCCTGAGCGTCGATGACGGAGTGGGCCTCGTGGCAAGCGGCGCCGCCGCCGACGGCGCTTTGCTCGCCAGCACGCTTGCCTGGACCGTTACTGTCAATGGCTCGGTTTTTTCCCAGCAGGCGGCCGGCATCGCGCTCGCTGCCGGCAACACGGGCACATCCATCATCACCATCAACGCCAACGCCGAAGTCGGCGGCGGAACCTATGGCATTGACGCCGCGAGCGCCGCGACGATCAAGAATGCCGGCGTGCTCGACGGTGGCGATATTGGAATCAGGATTACCAATGCCGGGGTGCATGCCATCACCAACACCGGAGCGCTCAGCGGCGGTTCGTTCTCGATACAGGATGTCGATGGCCTCAGCCTCGATACGCTCATTAACACGGGCAGCATCGACGGAAGCGTCGATCTCGGTGGCAGCGACGATAAACTGAACAATTCCGGCAAAATCGATGGCGCCGTGGCTCTCGGCGCGGGAATTAACACGGCCACCAATAGCGGCAAGATCACAATCGGCTTAAGCGCCGGCAACGGCAACGATACCGTCATCAATGCCGGCACGGGCGAAATTGACGGCTCCGTGAGCCTGAATGACGGGATCAACAGCCTGACGAATTCCGGCTTGATCGACGGCTCGGTGTCCGTCGGCATCGACAGCGACACCGTAAGCAACACGAAGACCATCAGCGGCGATGTCACGCTCGGCGATGGCGCCAACAAGCTCACGAATACCGGCTCGATCGGCGGCTCGGTGTCGGGGGGCATCGACGGCGACACCATCAGCAACACCAAGTCTATCAGTGGCGTTGTCACGCTTGGCGACGGCCTCAACGAGCTCAAAAACTCCGGCACGATCGGCGGTCAGGTGATCGGCGGCGTCGGCAACGACACGATCACCAATTCGGGATCGATGGGGGCCGTCGTCCTTTCGGATGGCACCAACATTCTCATCAGCTCGGGCTCGATCGGCGGCAGCGTGACCGCGGGCTCGGCCAGCACCAACACCATCAC
>DASRGB010000096.1:0-29544 GCA_035651255.1 Pseudolabrys sp. | reverse complement strand
GGCGACGGCGACCTGGGGCAACACCCGGCTTCGCGTCGCCCTCGTGCTCGACAACACCGGCTCGATGGCCCAGGACAACAAGATGACGGCGCTCAAGAACGCGTCGCAAAACCTGCTCGGCCAGCTGCAAAGCGCCGCCGTGACCGCCGACGACGTCTATGTCTCGATCGTGCCGTTCAACAAGGACGTCAATTTCGGCGCCGGCAATTACGATCAAAGCTGGCTGCGTTGGGACCTGTGGGAAGCGGCCAACGGCACCTGCAGCAGCACGAGCTATCACTCGCAGAGCTCGTGCACGTCGCACGGCAAGGTCTGGACCCCGGCCAACCATAGCACCTGGAACGGCTGCGTCACCGACCGCGATCAGAACTACGACACCACCAACGACGCCCCGCTCGCCGGCGCAACGCTCTACCCGGCGGAGCAATATTCGTCTTGCCCGGCGCAGCTCATGGGCCTGAGCAATGACTGGACGTCGCTGACCAACAAGATCAACGACATGCAGCCGAACGGCAACACCAATCAGGCGATCGGCTTGCAGGTCGGCTGGCAGTCGCTCACGGCCTCGCCCTTTACGGTGCCGGCCATGGATCCGAATTACAGATACACGCAGGTCATCATCCTCTTGTCGGACGGCCTCAATACCCAGGACCGCTGGTATTCGAACGCATCCTCGATCGACGCCCGCCAGCAGAAGACCTGCGACAACATCAAGGCGGCCGGCATCACCATCTACACCGTGCAGGTCAATACCGGCGGCGATCCGACCTCGACGCTGCTGCAGAACTGCGCGAGCGACAACGGCAAGTTCTTTCTGCTAACGTCGTCGACGCAAATCGTGACCACCTTCAACCAGATCGGCACCGCGCTTTCCAACCTGCGGCTGGCGATGTGACCTGGTTTGGACGACGACGGGAACATCTCGTTAACGACGTCGACCGACGCCGATGCCGGCGGGTTTGAGCCGGCAGGGCCGCGCGTTAATCATGCAAGTCGTTGTCGCAATGACGCTTTGGGCCGGAACGCGGGCAACAGGTTTACGCCCGGCCCCAATTTTTCTCCGTAGGCATATACCGAGCCTTTAAGGCCGCACCTTAGAACCGCATACGTAATCAACCGTATTGACGGTGAGCGCCATGAAAAACCTCTGGAGCAAGTTCCGCAGCGCCTTGCGCGATTTTCGCGTCGCCCGCGGCGGCAATGTCGCGATCACTTTCGCGCTCGCTACGGTTCCGGTCATCGGCGCGGTCGGCGCCGGTTTCGACTACAGTCACGCCAATTCGGTCAAGGCCGACATGCAGGCCGCGCTCGACTCGACCGCGCTGATGCTGGCGCGCGACGCGTCGAGCCTCAACAGCACCGATCTGAACACCAAAGCCCTGAATTATTTCACCGCCCTGTTCAACCGTCCGGGCGAAGCCTCGATCAATTCGGTCACGGCCAGCTATACGGCGAGCGGCGGCTCCCAGGTCACCGTCAACGGCTCGGTCAATGTGCCGACCACGTTCCTGCGCGTGCTCGGCTCCTCGGCGACGCAGAACATCACCGTGACCGGCTCGTCCACCACCAAGTGGGGCACGACAAGGCTGCGGGTGGCGCTGGTTCTCGACAATACCGGTTCGATGGCCGACGACGGCAAGATCACCGCGCTCAAGAGCGCGACGCACGGCCTGCTGTCGCAGCTTCAGGGCGCCGCGTCGCAAAACGGCGACGTCTACGTCTCCATCATTCCCTTCAACAGGGACGTCAACGTCGGCGCCGCCAACTATAACGCCAACTGGATCGATTGGGACGACTGGGAAAGCGCCAATGGCAGCTGGCAATACACGTCGAGCTGCAGCAGCACCTCGCGCCGCGGCCGCAGCCGCTGCAGCGGCACCTGGACCTGGGTTCCGGCCAGCCACAGCACCTGGAACGGCTGCGTCACCGACCGCGACCAGAACTACGATCAGACCGTGACCGCGCCGAACCCGGCCGACGCCAGCCTGCCGAGCACGAGCGCCTCGACCTTGTTCCCCGCCGATCAGTACGGCAGCTGCCCGCTGCAAATGATGGGGCTGAGCTACGACTGGACGAGCATGAACAGCCTGGTCGACCAGATGTACCCGAACGGCAATACCAATCAGCCGATCGGCCTGGTGTGGGGCTGGCAATCTTTGGTCGGCGGCGGTCCTCTCACCGCACCGGCGATGGATTCCAACTATACCTACCAGCAAGTCATCATCCTGATGTCGGACGGCTTGAACACGCAGGACCGCTGGTCGAGCAGCCAGTCCTACGTCGACAACCGTATGTATCTGAGCGGAACCGGCTCAGGCACCTGCGCCAACATCAAGGCGGCCGGCATCACCATCTACACCATTCAGGTCAACACCGGCGGAGATCCGACCTCGACCCTGTTGCAGAACTGCGCAAGCTCGAGCGACAAGTTCTTCATGGTGACGGCGGCAAGCGGTCTCACGACGGTGTTCAACCAGATCGGCACCAACCTGACCAAGCTGCGCGTGGCGCGCTGACGCCGGCGAATTCGATGCGAGCGGGGCGGACCTTGTCCGCCCCGTTTTGTTTTGGCGGCCGCGCAAACCGCGCGTTAACCGCGTTGCCGCGAGCGGCATACGTATCTTCCCTAACCCGCTGCCTCGCCCATTAACGACATAAGCCCCGGCCGCTTCACCGCTTTCGCCGCGATGCCAGCGCGCACCCTTACGACGCCCGGCACAGTTTCACCGATCGCCGCAATCCGCTCTTGAACATAACGGGCCTACGACGGCAGCCGAACAACAGATCCGGCCTGGAAAAAATGCCCACCGCCTCCGTCTTACTCCGCCGCCTGGTCCGCGCCGCTGCCCGCCTGCAAAGGCAGCGGCGCGGCAATGTCGCGGTTACCTTCGCGCTCGCGCTTATTCCGATTCTGGCCTTCGTCGGCGCGGCGGTCGATTACAGCCGCGCCAACGTGCTCAAGGCCGATCTCCAGGCGGCGCTCGATTCCACCGCCTTGATGGTGTCGAAAACCGCCGCCTCCCAAACCGCGACGGCGCTGCAAAGCTCGGCCCAGAGCTACTTCAATGCGCTGTTCACCAACCCGGCCGCCACCAATGTCAGGTTTGCCGCGAGCTATTCGAGCAGCGGCGGATCGAGCGTGCTGGTGAACGGGTCGGCCGACATGCCGACCACGTTCATGAGCATCGTCGGTTTCAGGACGATCACCATCGTCGGCTCCGCCACCGCAAAATGGGGCTCGACCCGGCTCAGGGTGGCCCTGGTGCTCGACACCACCGGTTCCATGGCCGACAACGGCAAGATCGACGCGCTCAAGACCGCGACCAAGAACCTGCTGACGCAATTGAAGAACGCCGCCAGCACCAATGGCGACGTCTACGTCTCGATCATCCCCTTCAGCAAGGACGTCAACGCCGACGGCGCCAATTCCGGCGCGACCTGGCTCGATTGGAGCGACTGGGACGCGCCGCCGAACGGCCTGGCGACCGGTTTCACCGACAGCAATGGCCCGGGCGACGGCTGCCCATTCAGCACGTTCAGCGACGGCTTTACCTGCACGACCGGTCCGGCCAACGGCAGTTCGGCCACGTCGACCATCCCGTCAAGCGGAACCTACCGGGGCTACATTTGCCCAAGCGTCGACAACGGCCGCGTCACCGCGACAAGGAACAGCCACTACTACAACGGCTGCTACAACAGCACGACCTACAGCTGCACCGGCAACTCCTGCAGCTGCTCGGGACACAGCCAGTGCTCCTGCTCGGGCAACGGTAACAACAAGACCTGCAAGACGAACAACGGCTATTACGAGCACGCCTGGATCAAGAACGCGCACAGCACCTGGAACGGCTGCATCACCGATCGCGGCGCATGGTCTGCTCCTGGCACGTCGGCCGGCTACGACCAGAACACGACCGCGCCCAACACCAGCATCACCGCGACGCTGTTCATGGCGGATCAATACAGCCTGTGCGCGCCGAAAATGATGGGGCTGAGCTACGACTGGACCACCATGTCGAGCTTCGTCGACGGCTTGACGCCGAACGGCAGCACCAACCAGCCGATCGGCCTGGTGTGGGGCTGGCAGTCGCTGGTCGGCGGCGGACCGCTCAATGCGCCGGCGATGGATTCCTCCTACACCTACCAGCAGGTCATCATCCTGTTGTCGGACGGCCTGAACACGCAGGACCGCTGGTACGGCACCGGCACCAGCACCAACACCTCGGTCGACAACCGCATGTACAACACCAGCGGAACCGGGACGTGCTCGAACATCAAGGCCGCCGGCATCACGCTCTATACCATTCAGGTCAACACCAGCGGCGACCCGACCTCGACCCTGCTGCAGAATTGCGCCAGCGACAGCGGCAAGTTCTTCCTGCTCACGTCGGCCGACCAGATCATCACGACGTTCAATCAGATCGGCACCAATCTGACCAAACTGCGCATCGCGCAGTAAGCCGGGCGCCAAACAAAAAGCCCGGCTAGAGCGGCCGGGCTTTTGTCGCACTCAGTGCTGATACGCGACAGTGACGCAACGAAACTGGTTATTTCGCCTTCGCCATGATGGTTTCGAAGGGCTTGTAGCTTTCCTTGGCGAGATCGGCGTAGAGCCCGCCAATCTTGGTCGCCTCGGCGACGAAGCCCTCATAGGCGGTCTTGGCGTACTCGGTCTGCACCTCGATCGCCTTGTCGAACGACTTGACGCCGAACAGCTTTTCGAGCGCGGCGGTGCCGTCCTCGAAGGCCTTTTTCGAATAGTCGGCCACTTCGACCGCGATCGCCTGGGCGCCCTTCGACACCGCGCCCCAAGCCTTCAGCGTGGAATCCATGCTGTCTTTGCTGACCTGCTGGAGGTCCTCGAAATTCTTGACCATGGTGACCCTCTTTTCCCGGCCCGCGCACTCTGCCGGGCCTCTCAGAATTCGCGTTTCCGGCTCGTCCCGGAATAATCCTCATATACTGCACTGCACAAAAAAGTCAAGATTCATATTGCAACGCAAAAAGACCAATAGATTCTAGGGGATTGTCTTAAGAATTTGTAAACCCTGTTCCCCTAGCCTTGTAATTTGTGGCGCCGCGAGATTGCTATAAATCGGCCAAGATAAGCGGGCTTCTGGTCTGTTGCATAACGGGGTCGGGGGAGAGGGAATGTCGCCAGGCCGAGTTCGCTGCCAACGCCTTGGCCGTTGGGGCACCCTCACTTTGGCGACAGCGCTGGCGGCCTTGACCGCCGCCGCACCCGCCGAGGCCCGCCGTCATCGCAAGCACATCCAGGAAAGCTACGATCCGGCCTATGCCTCGATCGTGGTCGACGCCAATTCCGGCGCCACCATGCAGGCCAACGATGCCGATGCGCAACGCCATCCGGCCTCGCTGACCAAGGTGATGACGCTCTACCTGCTGTTTGAGCGGTTGCAGAGCGGCAAGATCAAGCTCGACACCCAGTTGCCGGTTTCCGAGCACGCCGCGGCGCAGGCGCCGTCCAAGCTCGGGCTGAAGCCGGGCGAAAGCATCGATGTCGGCACGGCCATCCGTGCCATCGTCACAAAATCCGCCAATGACGTCGCGGTGATGGTGGCGGAGGCGCTGGGCGGCAGCGAGCTCGCCTTTACCCAGCAGATGAATGCCAAGGCGCGCGCGCTCGGCATGCTGCACACGTTTTATCACAACGCCTCGGGCTTGCCGGACGAGCAGCAGATCACCACCGCGCGCGACCAGGCCATTCTGGCGCGCGCGGTTCATGACCGTTTCCCGCAATATTTCCATTTCTTCTCCGTCCGCACCTTCGTGTTCCGCGGCAAGGAGATGCGCAATCACAATCATCTCTTGGGCAGCGTCGACGGCATCGACGGCATGAAGACGGGCTATATCCGCGAATCCGGCTTCAACATCATCGCCTCCGTGCACCGCAACGGCCGCCATCTGATTGCCGTGGTGTTTGGCGGCCGCACCGCATCCGCCCGCGACGCCCGCGTCGTCAGCTTGATCAACAACAACATCAACATCGCCGCCGCCAAGCGCACCGCGCCGCCGGTCGTTGAAGGCTGGCAGAACCAGGTCGCGCTGGCGGCCGAGGCCAAGGACAAGGCTGCCCCGCCGCCGCAGCATGTCGCGCCGCCGCCGCCTGCTGCCGTGAAGGAGGCCCCTGTGGCCGCCGCCGAGCCCGCTTTGCCGCTGGCCGCCGCCGAAGCGCCGACGCCGGGCTCGACCGATCCGATCAAGCCGCTGCTGGTCAAGACCGTGAGCGTGCAGCCGAGCGCGGTGCAGACCGCCGCGCTGTCGCCGCTGCCCTCCGACAGCGGCAAGCTCGTGCCGGCGCCGGCCACCGCCAGTCCCGCAGCCGTCACCACCATCACCACGGTGCGCACCGCCCTGCCCTTGCCGCCCGCCAAGCCGGTCCAGCCGGCGCAGCCCGCCCGGCCGGCGCCGATCGCACAGCCGGTCAAGGTCGCCTCGGTGAGCGCCGCGGTCCCCGCGCCGGCCGCCCAGGATCTCGCCGCCAGGCCGCGCGGCGGCTGGATGATCCAGGTCGGCGCCTTCGACACCGAAGCCGAAGCCAAGGAGCGCATCGGCACCGCGCAGGCCAATGCCAAAGATCTGCTCGGCAAGGCCTCGCCCTTCACCGAGCCGGTCGCCAAAGGCGACAAGACGCTCTACCGCGCGCGGTTCGCGGGTCTCGAAAAAGCGCAGGCGGAGGCCGCCTGCAAAAACCTCAAGCGCAGCGAAATCCCTTGCATGCTGCTTAAGAATTGAGGGCTACAAAAAGACCGATAACGGGAGCTGCCAAACTCCAGGAGCCGCTGATGGTTCGTTGCGTGGAGTACCTCAGCGATGGCGGCGAAGAAGGATTTCCTTGGCTTCGTTGATGCGGGCCGCAAGATACGTCGTCCCCCCCTGGTCGGGATGGACTTTCTTCATCAGCGCCCGGTGCGCGCTGACGATGGCCTCCGCGCTCGCGCCCGGCTTCAGGCCAAGGATCTCATAGGCCTCCTCATCCGTCATTTTGCCGCGCGCCCTCGAGCGCCGCGCACCCGCGTGACCTTGCGCGTCTTCACCCCAGCCGGTCTGCCCGCGGTTCGGATACGGAATCCCTAGCGTCCCGAACGGCGCCCAGCCGAGCAGGCCGAGCCCGAAGGCGCCGAGCGGCAGCGCCACCCAGAGTTCGCCGCGCAGGCCGAGAAAAACCGCAAGGCCGAGCGCCAGCAAGCCGCCGGCGATCTTGACCACGCGGGCGCCGACTTTCGGGTCGACCTTGGTGATGACGTTGATCGCCCAGAGGGCGAGCACCAGTGCGATAATGCCGAAGACGAGTGCGGGCATGGCCGCACTCTATACCGATTTTGCCGAGCAGCGGAATGTCAGCCGATGACGTCGTGGACCTGCAGCGGCTGGTCCATCACCGAATACCATTCGGCGCGGGCGGCGGCGCGGCGCTTGCCGTTCTCGGAAAGCGGCAGATGCAGGAGATTGAGCAGCGCGACCACTTCCTCGCGCGCGGTCAGATGCGACATGTTCGGCTTGGTGCCAAGCGTCGCCTCGTCGAGGTCGTCGAGCGCGGTGAGCCCGCGCGGGAAGAATTCGCGGTACACCACGCGCTCGGCAAAGCCCTCGACGGTGCGGAAGCCCATGCGCTTCGACAATTCGGCGAGCCCCTCGCCGACCAGCCGCTTGTTGCGCGACCCCAGCGCGGAGAGGCGGTTGCGCACCACGATCCAGTCGGTCAGCCGTCCGTCGACCAGCCGGCGTTGCCGGCGCGCCTCGCGCACCATCTCGGCATAGTGGCTCTCTCCGGTCACCGAAAAATCGGTCGGATCGAGCGTGGCGAGAACGTCGAAGTCGAGGAATGAATCGTTGAGCGGCGTCACCAGCGTGTCGGCCATCGAATGCGCCAGCCGCATCAGGTAGGTGTCGTTGCCGGGCGTATCGATCACCACCACGTCGTGGGTGTGCTCGATCGCGCTGATGGCCTTGGAAAAATTGGCGAACTCGATCGCCTCATTGGCTTCGACCGAAGCGCCCTCGCCGCGCTCGATGCAGTAATGCGTCGGGTGCTCGAGCTTGATGCGCGCGCGTTCGGCCCAGTCGCGGCGGTTCTCGATGTAATGGGTAAAACTTTTCTGACGCGAGTCGAGGTCGATGGTGGCGACGCGCTGACCGGCCTTGAGCAGCGCGACGGCGATGTGCAGCGCCGTCGTCGACTTGCCGGAGCCGCCCTTCTCGTTTCCGAGCACGACCACGTGCGCGGAGTGCGGCGACTCGTTAATCGGCTGGACCAACATTGACGCGCCCTTTGCCCCAATTCTCAAGATACTAGCGGGTTTTAGTCAAGTTGTTGATCACTTAACCATTAACCGAAATGGCCGAATTAACAACGCTTTGCTAAATAGCGCGCGGTCACGACAGTCTCGCGACGGGGAAAGCGTCCAAATATGGCTAATCGGCCGGCAGTGGTGCGTACGGTCCCGGCATTGCGCAAGGCCGTGGAACTTCATCGCAAGCGCCGTCACACGGTGGCGCTGGTGCCGACCATGGGGGCGCTGCACGCCGGCCACCTCGCACTGGTGCGGGAGGCAAGGCGCCGTGCGGGCTGTGTCGTGGTGTCGATTTTCGTCAATCCGACGCAGTTCGCGCCGACCGAAGATTTCGCCAGCTATCCGCGCACGTTCAAAGAGGACATTGCGGCGCTTGCCGCCGCCAAGGCCGACCTCGTCTGGGCGCCGACCGCGGCGGTCATGTATCCGGACGGCTTTGCCACCCGCATCGAGCCCCAGGGCGCCGCCCTCGCCGGGCTTGAGGACAGATTTCGCCCGCACTTTTTCGGCGGCGTCGCCACCGTCGTCGCCAAGCTGTTCACCCAGGCCGCGCCAGATATCGCCCTGTTCGGCGAGAAGGACTACCAGCAGCTTTGCGTGGTGCGGCAGATGGCCAAGGATCTCGACCTGCCGCTGCGCATCGTCGGCGTCAGGACCGTGCGCGAGCGGGACGGATTGGCGCTGTCTTCGCGCAACGCCTATCTCTCGGCCGCAGAGCGCAGCGTCGCGCCCGTGCTGTTCCGCGTGCTCAAAGCGAGCGCGGAGCGCATCAGGAAAGGCGAACCGATCGGGCATGTTCTCGACGTCGGCCGGCGTGAAATCGTTGTCGCCGGTTTTGCGCTCGACTATCTCGAAGCCCGTCACGCATCGACGCTGGCGCCGATCGCCGCGCGCAGCGACGGCCCGATCCGGCTGCTGGTCGCGGCAAAGATCGGCAGGACGCGTCTGATCGACAACATCGCGGTCTAGGCGGACCGCCGCAGCGGCCCACCGGAGTTATTGCGCCGCGCCGATGCCGGGCTGCAACTCCTTGGCCTGCGCGATGTCGGTCTCACCGCCGGCGACGTCGCCATGTTCGCGCTTGGCCATGCCGCGGTTGAAAAACGCCTCGGCATATTTCGGATTGAGCTTGATCGCCTGATCGAAGTCGGCGATGGCGTGCTGGTAATCCTGCTTGCCCATATAGGCATTGCCGCGATTATTGAAGGCCGCCGGATTCTTCGGATCGATCTTGATCGCCTGATCGTGGTCGGCGATGGCCTTGTCGAATTCCTTCTTGATCTCGTATTCGACGCCGCGATTGGTGTAGAGCAGCGACAGCACGCGCGCGTTCTTCTTGCCGTTGTATTTCTTGGAGTCGATGGCGCGGGTGCAGGCCTCGATGGCGGCGTCGCCGGAGGCGGTCTTGCAGGATTCTCTGTCGTCAGCCGTCGCGGAAGTACAAACGCCCAGCACCATCACGGCCGCGATCGCGATGGCGGGGAACACCGGCGAAATGCGCATGTCCGCCCCCTATCTCAGACCGACAAGGTGCAAAGCCTAGCACCTGCAACCCATGGCGTCACGCAGATGTCATGAACGGCTCTGCCGCGACGCAGCTGCAGCGCCCGGCGGTCGCGCAGGCGCAAGAGCGCGGAGTCGATGACCGGAGGCCGGCCAATCGGTTCAGGCGCGGCGGCGCAGCTGTCACAATAGCCCCAGTTCCTGCAACTCGCGCCGCATCTGTTCCGGCATGCGCGCCGCGCCCGGCGCGGCGCGCGACAGATCGCGCGGGGCCTCCCGTGCCTCGAGATAACGCCAGCCCTGGAAGGCCGCGCGCGGCCGCGGCTCGACCAGCACCAGTTTGCCGTCGAGCACGACCTGGCAGCGCTTGATGCCGTCCTTGCCGGTGGTCGGCCGGATGTCGAGGATGCGCTCGCGGCAGGCGATTTGGCCGCGGATGACCCAATAGAGCGAGCCGCCGTCGATGAGCTCCGCGGCGCGCTTGGGCAGCATCCGCGTGGTGTGAATGTGCTCCGGCTTCTGGCGGCGCTTTTTCTTTTCCTTGAGCTTCAGCGCGATCCAGTCCTCGAGGTCGGCGACGGAATCGCAGCCGACGCAGAGCTTGATGAGGTGAAGCGGCATTGCGGACGTTCCGGGCTACGCCAGCGCATGCATAGCGCGCGCTTCGCCGCGGTGAAAGCCAGCGCTGTGAATTAGTTTGTGGCGCCGAAGTTGAAATTATTGTCCGGCCGGGGCTCCGGCGCGTGCGGGTGCGCCTGGCTGCGGCGGATGGGGCCCTCGCCCAGCACCAAACCGCGTAGCTCGCCTTCATGCTCGCCGATCATCGAAAAATGATCTTCCTTGTCGCCATGGATGATCTCGACGGAGCGCTGGACATTGGACGATACGTCCGGCCCGCCGACCGGATCGAGCGCGACCACCAGCCTGACCGGCACGCCGGCCTCCTTGAGTTCCGCCGCCATTTCCCGGGCCGCGCCGCCGCCGAGCGAATGGCCGATGATCATGATCGAACTCAGACGCCCGCGCTTGTATTGGGCGATGGCGTCCTGCGCAAAATCCGACGCCGCGGCGTAGCTGCCGACCGTGGTCGGGATGCCGCGCTTCTCCATCTTGGCGGCGAACTCGGTAAGCCCCGGCGACATATTGCCGAAGCCGAGGAAGATATAGAGATGGGAGCCGCCGGCCTCGGCCAAATTTGCCGCCAAAGCGCCGATTATGATCAGCGCAGCCGCCAGGGCGGCGCGCACCGCAGATTTCCACTGACGAAACAAGCAACCCCCCGTCCACCCAAACGATGCCGGCGGAGAAAATCATTTCCGCAAGTGACGCGGCGGCGCAAGACGGCAAGGCAGGATTTTACATGGTTTTTAGGCAGCGCCCGTAACGCCTATTGCAAATTCGGCGGCACAGCCGAAGATGGGTTCGGCGAGGAAGCCTAAAACAGGGGGTTCTATGAAAAAGCTCGTTCTCTTGCTCGTGGCCGCGGCTCTGGCGGCTTCACCGGCCTATGCCGCGCACAAGAAAAAGATGACCAAAGAGGAAGCCGAGGCCGCCGCCATCGAGAAGCAGCACGACAATACCCGGCGCGCGGTGCGCGACGCGCTGCCGCTGGTGCTGCCGAGCTGGTCGCTGCCGATCTTCTTCGGCATGCACATGGACGAGAAGCTGAAGGAAGGCGACAAGGCCAAGAAATAGGCCCGCCGGACTCAAGCCTGCGGCTCCGCCGCAGGCTCCACCAGCATCAGTCTCGCGCCCTCCGATACTTGCGCGTTCGGCGCGACCGCGATCTCGGCGACGATGCCGTCGCACGGGGCCGTGAGCGTATGCTCCATCTTCATGGCCTCGATGATGGCGAGGCGTTGGCCGCGCTTGACCTGCGCGCCCTGCTCGACCAGCACGGCCAGCACCTTGCCGTGCATGGGCGCCCGTATGACGCCGCCGCTTCCCGCTTCGCCGGCTTGCTCGAGCGCGAGGTCGCGCAACGCCACCTTGGTCTGGCGTCCCTGGCGCAGCACGTAGGCCACGCCGTCGGCAACGACGGCGAGAGCATCGCCCGCCGGCCGCGCGCCGGAAACGCTGACCTCTGCGCCTTGCGCGCCGTAGCGCAATTGCGCCACGGTCGTCTCGCCGTCGGCGACCACCGGCAACGCCAGCACGCGGCTGCCGGAGAGCTGGAAGGCGTCGTCCAGGTCCCAGGGCGATGCCGCCGTATCCGGGTCGCGCTCCTGCTGCGCGGCGAGGCGCGCGCGCTCGCCGTCCATGAGTTTCATCACCCCGAGCGCGACCGCGCCGTGATCGAGGCGCTGCGGCGCGGCAAGCTCGCCGAGCTTGCGGTCGATGAAGCCGGTATCGATGTTGCCCGCGCGGAACTCCGGCGCGCGCGTAAGTGCCGCAAGAAAATTGAGATTGCTGCGCGGCCCGAGCACGACGCTGCGCTCGAGCGCGGCGGAAAGGCGATCGAGCGCCTCGGCGCGCGTTTTGCCGTGGGCGATCAGCTTGGCGATCATCGGATCGTAGAACGGCGTCACCTCGCTGCCCGCTTCGACGCCGGCGTCGACCCGCAAGCCCTCGCCGGCCGGGAACTCGAGCGCCACCAGCCGGCCGGTCGACGGCAGAAAGCCGTGCGCGGGGTCCTCGGCATAGAGGCGGGCCTCGACCGCCCACCCTGACAGCCGCACCTGGTCCTGCTTGAGCGGCAGCGGTTCGCCCGAAGCGATACGGAACTGCCATTCGACCAGATCGAGCCCGGTCACCGCCTCGGTCACCGGATGCTCGACTTGCAGGCGGGTGTTCATCTCCATGAACCAGAAGCCGTCGGCTTTGAGCCCGCCTTGGCCTTCGGCGATGAACTCGACCGTGCCGGCGCCCTCGTATCCGACCGCTTTCGCCGCGGCCACCGCGGCTTCGCCGATCTTGGCGCGCAGATCGGCGGTCATGCCCAAGGCGGGCGCCTCCTCGACCACCTTCTGGTGGCGGCGCTGCAGCGAGCAGTCGCGTTCGCCGAGATGGATCGCGTGGCCGTGGCGGTCGGCAAAGATCTGCACTTCGATATGCCGCGGGTGGGTGACATAGCGCTCGATCAGCATGCGGGCGTCGCCGAAGGCGGCCTGCGCCTCGCGCGCGGCCGCTTCGAGCGCGGCGTCGAAGTCGGCGTGCTTATCGACGCGCCGCATGCCCTTGCCGCCGCCGCCGGCCACCGCCTTGATCAGCAGCGGATAGCCGAGCTCATAGGCTTTCTGCTTGAGGAATTTCGGCTCCTGCCGTTCGCCGTGATAGCCGGGCACCACGGCAACGCCCGCCTTCTCCATCAGCGCCTTGGCGCGGTCTTTCAGGCCCATGGCGCGGATGGCGGCTGCCGGCGGGCCGATGAAGGCGATGCCGGCGTTGAGGCAGGCCTCGGCGAAATCGGCGTTCTCCGACAGGAAGCCGTAGCCGGGATGGATGCAGTCGGCGCCGGCGCCCTGGGCCGCCGCGATCAGCCGCTCGGCCGCGAGGTAGCTCTGCGGCGCCGGCGAAGGCCCGATAGGCACGGCCGCGTCGGCCGCACGGACATGGAGTGCATTGCGGTCGGCGTCGGAATAGACGGCGATGGTGCGCATGCCGAGCCGGCGCGCCGTGCCGATGATGCGGCAGGCGATTTCGCCGCGGTTGGCGATCAGGACGGATTTGAACATCGCAACGCTCGACCCTGGCGCCGCAGACTAGCGCGCGGTGGCGGGCGGCGCGGGCGGCGCGGGCGGCAGCGGCGGAGGCGGCGGAGGCGGCGTTTTTGCCGCTCTGGCATCTGTGGCCGGCCTTGCCGACGCCTGCGCCTCCGCCCCTTTCGGCAGCGGCGGCTCGGCGCCCATGATGCTGACCGGCGGAATCGATGCAGCCGAGGGGAAGTCCCAGTGCTCGCCCGGCCTGACTGCCGGGATGGGCGTCTGTCCAAACGCGTTCACGACGGGGCCCGCAGCCGCCGGGGGTGCCGGCAACGCCGAGACGGCCGGCGGCTTTTCCGCCGCGGCAGGCGCAGTCCAGCTTGCGGCATGGCGCGAGACATATTGGTCGTAGACCTGCGCCTTGAGATTGGACTTGAGTACGCTTGCGTCTTCGACCAGGGCAAAGGCTGGGCATTTGTCCGCCGTGCAGCCGTCGCGGATCGCCAGCACATGCGCGGCAATGCCGAAACGATCGAGTGCGACGGCGCGCCGCGTCGAAGCCAGCAGCGCCAAGGCGCGTCGGTCGGGCTGGGCGCCGGCATCGGCGAGAAGCTTGAGCCGGGCGTCCATATAGCTCACGGCCTCGGCCGTGCTCTGGGCCGAGGCAAAGACCTTTTCCTCGCAGGAATTTTCCACCGTCTCCCCGGCCACGCCATCGAGGCAGGCCAGCGCCGAGCCGGGCGCAAGCGCAACGCGGTTGAGCTCGGCATCGCGGGCGAGCAGCGCATGCCGTTCCGCCGTCCGTTCCGCCACCCCGCTTCTGCTGATGAAGGCAAAAACGGCAAAGCCGGCGAGCAGGAGCGCCGTCACAGACAATATGATGCGGAGAACGGCCATGGGCCGGGTCAGGCTCCGCCGGCCGACTTGAAGCCGGGCGCGAGATCGGCCGCCGCCGCGAAAGCTCCTTGAGCCTCGACCGAGGTCATGGCCACGGTGGTGCGCAGATCGGTGACGCCGCCGCCGCTCGCCGCCGCCAAGAGCGCGGCTGCGGCCTGGATGTCGGTCGGGATTTCGGCGATCGAGAGAAAATCATACTCGCCGAACGTAACGTAATAGCCGATCAGCCGGCCACCCGCCCTCGAGAGCAGACGCGAGATGGCGTCCGCGCGGTCTTCCGGCCGCGTGATCATGCCCTTGATGGCTTCGCGAGTATAACGGCCCTGCGTGATGTAGATCGGCATTCGCTCCTCCCATGCGGCCGAGGCCGCAGTCACTCATCATAAGCGAAGGCGGAGACGAAATCGCTTCAACAACGCATATATCAGGCGCGGTCGAGCTGGCTTTCCTTGGCCACGCGCTCGAAAGCCTCACCGGAACTCTTGATCCGGTACTGGTAGTCGTCGCCTTCGGATGGCAGCAGTTTCACCACAGTATAGCTGCCGGTCGCAGCCGCGCGTCCGAAAGTCGGCGACGTGTAGTAAACCGTCTCGCCGATACGGTATTTATGGGCACGAACCGGCACCTCGTGCGCCGCGACCGGCTGCACCGGCGGGCTGAAGGTGCGGATCATCTTGGACGACGGCTTGACGGCGCTGGGTGCCCGCGCGGCGGTCTTGCGCGCCTTGCCAATGCTCTCCCGCACCGACTTGGACGCCTTTTTTGCGGTCACGCGAGCGCTCTTTGCGCTCTTTTTGGCCGTTCGCCGAGCGCTTTTGGCCGAGCGCCGGGCCGTTTTTGCTGAATGTGTACTCATAGCTTCAATATAGCAGTAAATTTTGTTTGCGTGCGAAGTTTTTATAGGAATAAGTCCTGCATTTTCAATGGGTTGCCATGCGATTTTTGCAGTTTTTGCCGACCATAATATCGCCGCCGCGGCAGGCTCAAAATCGCAATGCGAATTGGACCGGGGCGTTCCGAAACGGGCTTTGCGGAGGGTGCGTCATGCGACTTTTGCTCGGACTCATTCTCGGCGCGGGCCTGACGGTCGGCGCCGCCTACCTATACGACTCCCATAACGCGGTGGCGGCGTCCGGAGCGGCCTCGACGGCCCAACGGCCAGTCGTCAATTGGGACGTGGTGGCGGTCAAATGGAGCCACCTGACCACACGCGCCCGCGCCGAATGGAACCGGATCGCCTCCCGGTAAGGCACTAAAGCTCAGATTCGGTGCCCAACGTCCTCGCGCATGCCCACCCGCAGCGCGTTGACGATGGCCCGGCGATCCATGCGTGTGCCGTCATCGCCCTCGATGAGCAGCGGGATGCGGCCACCCTGCTCGACGTGGCGTGCCCATGACAGGGCCTCATCGAGCGACGCCGCCTCCTTGAACAGCATGTGCGCCTTGGCAAAGGCCGAGACATCTTCGGCCCCGCGCGGACCGCTGTAGACGCGAAATCTCATTGTAAAGCCTCCTGTTCTCGGATTTTTCGGGCGACATAGGGATAACCGGAAGGCAGCCGCGCCGGTTCCCCCGATTTCCAGGGTTACAAGGCGTGATATCGTCGCCGCCGCGGGAGGTGCCATGCGGGCGGCCTATTACGAGCGCAACGGAACTGCGCGTGACGTTCTACGCGTCGGCGATGTCGAGACGCCGCGGCCGGGGCCCGGCGAAGTGCGCGTCAAGCTCGCCACCTCCGGCGTTAACCCCTCCGATGTGAAGTCGCGGCAAGGCAGCACGCGCAAGATCGCCTGGCCACGCGTGATCCCGCAGAGCGACGGTGCCGGCGTCATCGATCAGGTCGGTGACGGCGTGGCGAAATCGCGCATCGGCGAGCGGGTGTGGGTCTGGAACGGCCAATGGAAACGGGCCTTCGGCACCGGCGCTGAATACATCGCCTTGCCGTCGGCACAGGCCGTCAAACTGCCGGAGAAAGTCGGCTTTGAGGCCGGCGCCTGTCTCGGCATTCCGGCGATGACGGCCTATCACGCCGTGGTGCTCAGCGAGGCGGCGAAGGGCGCGACATTACTGGTCGCAGGCGGCGCCGGTTCGGTGAGCCAATACGTCATCCAGTTCGCCAAGATGGCTGGCGCGACCGTCCTCGCCACCGTCTCTTCGGACGAGAAGGCCAAGATCGCGCGCGAGGCCGGCGCCGACCACACCATCGACTACAAGCGCGACAATGTCGGCGAGCGGGTCATGGAGCTCACCGGCAAGCGGGGCGTCGATGCGGTCATCGAGATGGATCTTGCCGCCAATGCCAGGCTCATTCCGTCGGTGCTGCGGCCGAAGGGCGCCGTCATCGTCTATGGCACCGGCCCCGAGGCCATGCTGCCGGCGGCATTTTGCCTGGTGAATTCGATCAGGCTGCTGTTTTTCCTGGTCTACGAGCTCGACGCTGCGGCGCGCGACCGCACGGTTTCCGCCATTACCGGGGCCCTCGAACAGGGCAAATTGCTCAACCGCATCGGGCCGACATTTCCGCTTGCCGATATTGCCGCAGCCCATGAAGCAGTCGAGCGCGGCACGATCGGCAACGTTATCGTCACCCTGTGAGGCCAGCCATGAGCGGCAACACGAACCGTTTTGGCTGGTATCTGGCTGTGCTGCAGCTGTTTTTCACGCTGTGCTGGACGGTTTACGTCATTTACCTGCCGAAACTGGCCGCCGCCGCGGGGCTCGCGCCGCGCGCGGTGGTGCTCATCCTGCTGCTCGACCAGGCGATCTTCACTGTCTGCGACTTCGCCACCGGGGTCGCCGCCGACAAAGTGACGCGCATCCTGGGCCGTCTCGGCACCTACGTTGTTGCGGCCACCGCTTTGTCATGCGCGGCGTTCCTGGTCATGCCCATGATCGCCGGACTGGGCGCGCCCGCTCTGCTGGCGGCGATCCTGCTGTGGACGGTGACATCCTCGGCGCTGCGCGCGCCGCCGTTGATGCTGCTCGGCAAATATGCCCGCAAGCCGGCCATCCCCTTCCTGTCGGCGCTCGCCATGCTCGGCTACGGCATCGCCGGCGCGCTGGGGCCATATCTGACCGTGGCGCTGCGCGACGTCGATCCGCGCGTGCCGTTCGCGGCGGCGAGCATCGTCCTGATGCTGACGACGCTCGGCATGGTCTCGGCGGAACGGCGGCTGGCAGACCAACCGCTCGCGCCGTCAAAGGCGCAAACGGCCCGGGCCTTCGGCACCATGACGCGGCCGGCCATCGTGTTCGCCCTCGGCATGATCGCGCTCGCGCTCGGCTATCAGATGCATTTCGCGCTCGATTCCGCGCCGCTCTATCTGAAATTCACCAAGGCGCCGCAGTTGCAATGGCTGATGCCGGTATTCTGGGTCGGCTTCAACATTTCGATGTTTCCGGCAAGCGTCATTACGCGCAACATCGGCGGCTACGCCGTCATGGGCGGCGCGGCGCTGATCGGGGCTTTGGCCATCCTTGCCGCGCATCTGGCGCAGAGCCTCGAGTTCCTGGTGGTGGCGCAATTTGCCGCCGGCGCGGCCTGGGGCGCGATCCTGATGAGCGCCTTCACGGTCGCCTTCGCCATCGGCGAGAACGGCGGCGAAGGCCGCATGTCGGGACTGTTGTTCTCGGCGCTGGCCTTGGCGACGTTGACCCGCATCTTGACGGTGGCGAGCGGCATCAACGCCGACCCTGCACTCAAGACAGTGCTGCAATGGGTGCCGACGCTGTGCTGGGCGGCCGCCGGCTCGGCGCTGCTTTATCTTGCGATTGCGCGGGTCAAGAGGTGGATGGCGACCTAGGGCCCGGCGCCGGCGTTCTGTGGTCAAGGGTCAAGGCGCGACTGCGGCGTCCTTGAAGCCGGCGGCGTCGAGGGCGCGGCGCACTGCGCCCGATTTTTTCGCATCCGCCAGGAACTCGGATGCGATTTTCAGCGCGGCCGGCCGGCCCTTGGGGACAGCGACGCCGATGCCGGTCTGCTGAAAATTGCCCGCCAGCACGCGGGCTCCGGGCAGCTTCGGCAACAGGCCGGCAAAGGAATCGTGCGACAGTGCGAAAGCATCGCCCTCGCCGTTGCGCGCCATCTCCGTCATCTGGTCGACGCTCGGCACCTCCTGCACCGAGGCATTGGGCGCGGTGCGGCGTGCGCTGCGCGCCGTCGTGGTGTTGGAGATGGCGACGATACGCACGCCGGGGCGGTTGACCTCGTCGATGCTTTGGATTTTGGAGCCGGCCGGCACCAGATAGGTGCTGGCGATGAAATAATAGGCCGGGCCGAAATCGACCTTCTTGGCGCGTTCGGCATCCTGCGGCATGAAAGCGACGTCGCAGGCGGCGCTCGCCACGGCGTCCGTCACCTGCCCGGAATTCGCATAGACCTGAAGATCGAGCGGCAGCTTGAGCCTCTCGGCAAGGGCCCGCAGCAGGTCGACAGTGACGCCGCGCACGTCGCCCTTGCCGTCCTTGATGGTGAAAAAGGCGGACGCGGCCGGCGCGGCCACGACGCCGCCGCGCAGCCTGCCGGTTGGCGCCAGTTGCTTGAGATCGGCCGGGTTTGCCATGCGCGAAGCCGCGTTTAGCACGCAGCCTGGACAATTGTCACTTGCGCGGGCTGAAGTCCTGATTGGGAAAGGCCGGGGCGGACGGCCGCTGGATGACGATGAAGCCGTTGCCGGTCGCCTGATGGCAGGAATTGCAGGCCTGGGTGAGCTTGTCGTAAGCGGCGGCGAACCTGGCGGCGTCCTTGGCATCGAGCGCGGTCTCGACCTCGACGATCGGGCCGGTGATGACGTCGTCCAACATCTGACCGAGGGGCAGGTCCTTGAACCTCGGGTAGAGGTCCTCGACATCCGACATGATTTCCTTGATCTCGCCGAGTTGATAGGCGGCGAGCGCCCAGTTGCGGGCGGTGGCGGCGAACCACAGCTTGGCGTGCTCAACCTGAATCACGGTCATGAATTGCTCGATGCCCGGAATATAGGTCCTGGCTTCGTGCGAGCCTTCAGGATGCGGCTCGGCCGGCGTCATCGCCGGCGGCTTGGTCTGCGCCAGCGCGGCAAGCGGCAGCACGGCGAAGATGAGACAAATGATGCGGCGTCGCATGGGCACTTCCCCGGTGAAGAACGCGGATCACTGCACCCCCGCGCCGGCAATGCAAGCGTCGGAAACAACATTGGAATTCGTCTAAATCAAAGGCCGGCAGCGGCCAAAGCCGGTGTCACCATCCGGCTCGCCCTCGCGCCGTCAACGAGCGGCTGGTATTGCCGCCGCCGGCCGTCGCTGAAGCCGATATAGGCTATCATCCGTATATGCGAGAAGCGGATTCGGGAGCGGACGATGAAATTCATTCTCGGCGTATTCTGCGGCGCCGTCCTGATGCTCGGCTCGGCCTATTTGCACGACACCGGCATGATTAAGGCCGGGCCGGCGCAGCCTTTCGTGAACTGGGACACCGTGATCGGGATGCTGCACTGACGGACCGGCGGCGGCTCTTCTTACCCTCCCCCTTGTGGGAGAGGGTGCCGAGCGAACGCTGAAAGCGTGAGCGAGGCGGGTGAGGGGTCGCAATTCAATTGAGCCCGCTGACCCCTCACCCGGCTCGCGCTCCGCTATCGCTCCCGCGCGAGCCACCCTCTCCCACAAGGGGAGAGGGAAAGCGAGCTTGACTCACCGCTCGACTAAAACTTCTCGACCCAGGGCCTGAGCTCGATTTCGTGGCTCCAGGCGCTGCGCGGCTGGCGCAGCACATCGAGGTAGCTCTGCGCGATGGCGTCCGGGTCGAGCAGCGAATCCGGCGCATTGGACGCTTCGACGCGGCGCGCACTCCTGATGCCGCCGTCGATGACGAAATGGGCGACGTGGATGCCCTGCGGCGACAATTCGCGCGCCATGCTCTGCGCCAGCCCGCGCAGCGCGAACTTGCCCATGGCGAAGGGCGCCGACTGGGCGTAGCCTTTCACCGACGCCGAGGCGCCGGTGAAGAAAATCGCGCCATGTTTGCGCGGCAGCATGCGCTGCGCCGCGGCCTGACCGACCAGGAAGCCGCCATAGGCCGAGATCAGGATCGATTTCTGCACCTCTGCCGGGTCGAGGTCGATCAGCGGCCCGCGCGTGCGGTAGCTCGCATTGTAGACGACGACGTCGGGGGCAGCCGCGGCGTCAAGCGCGGCGAACAGTTTGTCGACGTCACCGCGCTGGCTGGCGTCGCAGGCATAGGTCTTGGCGCCGATTTCCTTGGCGAGCGCGGCGAGCTTGTCGGCCGAGCGGGCGGCGAGCGCGACCGCCATGCCTTGCTGCGCCAGGCCGCGCGCCAGCGAGGCCGAAAGCCCGGCCCCGGCGCCGACAATCAGGGCTGAGGAAAATTGCATTGACGCAGCTTATGTCACTGCGCGGCCGATGCAATTCCCCCCGGGAGCGTCATTACCGAGGCAATACGCTGTTGTACAACCTTCACGGGAGGACGCTAACCTGCCCTGTTTTTGCGTTCACAGGGGAAAACCATGCTGACTCACGCCTTAGTCCCGCACGCCTCGCCGCATGCCGGCCGCTTCTCGAAGCAGCGCCGGCCGTTCCTCGAGCCGATCTCCGACCCGAAGAACAACCCGCATTTCGAGCGGCCGCCGCTGACCAACAACGTCAACCTTGCGTTGCCGCTGCGTGTGATCCTACCGCAGGAGGCCGCGGCAGCCGAACGCCACAAGAAGCTCGTGTTCCATTCGATCGGAGATTCCGGCGGCATTCATGGCGACGACATCCAGACCGCGGTTGCCGAAGCCATGGAGCACCAGTGCAAGACCGCGCCGCCGCAATCGCGTCCGGCGTTCCTCTATCACCTTGGCGACGTCGTGTATTTCAATGGCCAGAGCGAGCTCTACGGCTCGCAGTTCTATGAGCCGTACCAGTACTACCCGGCGCCGATCTTCGCTATTCCGGGCAATCACGACGGCGATACCCGGGTGCGCAAGGATGATGCGCCCGATACCGAGCCGTCGCTTTACGGCTTCGTCGAGAACTTCTGCGCACCGCAACCCCACCAGATCAGCGCCTACCGAGCCACCATGACGCAGCCCTACGTCTACTGGACGCTCGAGGCGCCGATGGTGACCGTCATCGGGCTTTATTCCAATGTCGAGGGCACGCTCGACGCCCGCGGCACCTACGAACAGCAACGCTGGTTCGAGGAGCAGCTCGAGACCGCCGGGCGCAAGGATGGATTTATCCTGGTCGCAGTGCATCACCCGCCATACTCGCTCGACAACACGCACGGCGGCTACGCCGACATCGCCCACGCGCTCGATCAAGCGATGGCAAACAAGAAGGTCTATCCGCACGCGGTGCTGTCGGGCCACGTCCACAACATGCAGCGATTCACGCGACGCCTCGACAATGGACGGAGCATCCCGTACGTCATCGACGGCCGCGGCGGCTACGCCAACACGCCGCGGCTGGCGCACAAACTGCAAAAGGACGGCGGCAAATATCCGTCCTATCCGGTCAAGGCGAAATCGCAAATCGACGGCGCGCTCGACCTCGAGTTGCGATATTACGATCAGGACAGCGCCGGCTTCCTGCGGCTGACGGTTACGCCCGACGAACTGACGATCGATTCGTTCCGCGTGCCATTCTCCGGCGACTTCGATGATGCGCCGGCCGATTCCGTCACCGTCAACCGCGCTGGCGCAGTGACCCGCGACCAGCAGGGTTGAGCCGTCGATCCGCGCGGGCGGCCCACAAGGACCGCCCGCCTTGATGGTTCGCGCCTTCCGGTTTAAGCCGAACCGGCGAGGTTGGCATGGCGCGGTTTCTGATCACGCTCGGCGCGGTTTTGCTGGTGGCGGGGCTGCTGTGGCCCTTTCTCGCCAAGCTTGGCCTCGGCCGGCTGCCGGGCGACATCGCCTTCAGCCGCGGCAACACCACGTTCTATTTCCCGATCATGACCTCGCTGCTGCTGAGCCTGGTGCTGAGCGCGCTGCTCTGGCTGCTGGGGCGCTGATTATTTCTTCTTGCAGGCCGCGGCGACCCATTTGGAGTCGAGCTGCTTGTCGGTCGCCAGCGTCTTACCGCCGAAGCTGACCTTCGACTTCACCGAGCCGGTGTAGTGCCGCGAATTCTGGAACGTGATGTTCAGACTGACGGCAATCAGCACGGTCTTGGCGTCGCCGCATTCCATGTCGAACGACAGCGTGTTGCCGTTTTCCCGCACGTTCATGGTCTTGCATTGCTGGCCGGCGGTGTCCCTAAGCTGGGTCAGCGCCTTCACCGGATCGCGCGCCTCCAGCGCCGTCATGCAGCTCGTCGTGACTTCCTTCACCGCTGCGCCGTTTTCGGTGCCGGTTTCGGTGTCCTGCCATTCGCCGGGCTCGAGCGTGATGGCAGCTGCGGCGGGAGCGGCCAGAATACAAAGCGCAGCCGCGGCCGCGCCCAACGTCAGTTGCGATTTCGCCATGATCGATCTCGCGGTCAGGCCATCGGGTCCGCCGGCAGGCCGAGCCTGACTTTACCGTGATTCTCGTAGGCCGTATCGCTCATCACCTGGTGCAGCCCGGCGGTATTGAGGTCGCGCAGCAGGCGGCCGAGCACATGCGGATGGTGCAGGCCGGTATTGCCGGCAAAGTGATAGGTCTGCGTCGCCGCCCAGACGGCGAGGTCGGTGGCGTAGACCGCGATCGCCCGCACCTCGGCGATATCGCCGGCGTCGACCGGCTGCCCGGCGACCACTTTGTCGTAGAGCGCGGCATAGCGTTCATGCATCAAGGCGCGGGCCGAGCGCAGCTTGAGGTCGGCCTCGCCGATGAAGCGATGCACCACCTGACGCTCGTCGAGCTTGGAGGCGCGGAAAGTGCCGCGCGTGGTGGTGGCGATGGCGATGAGCTCGTCGAGGGCGCGCCGCGCGGCGCCGAGGGCTACGCTGCCGTGCTCCTTGGCGACATAGGCGAAGGGCGGCATGCGGTAGCCTGGCCCGCCGCGCAGCGGCTTGGGATCGAGGAGGTCCCAGGCGAAAGTGAGTTCGCGCGGCACGTAGAGCTTGTCCACCGAGCAGTCGCCGGAGCCGGTGCCGCGCAGGCCGGTGGCGCCACCCCAGTTGTCGTGGAGCGTCACCGCGGTCTTGGGCATGACCACAAGAATGGCCTGCGGCTTGCCGCCTTTGTCGCTGCCCTCGATGAGCGAGCCGCCGATCACCCACTCGGCATGGCGGATGCCGCTGTTGAAGCGCCAGCGCCCGCTGACGCGGTAGCCCTCGCCTTCGGGCGTAGCGCGCCCGGCCGGGAAAACGGAGATCGAGGCGGTCGGCACCTCGCCATTTTTGAACACCTGGCTGAGGCCCGCCGGCGTCAGGAAGCCGCCGAGCCCGGCGATGCTGGTGGCGCCGACCATGGTGCACCAGCCGCTGGTGAAGTCGTGATAGGCGATTCGCTCGAGCACCAGCATCTCGGTGAGCGGGTCGGCTTCGGCGCCGCCCAATTCGGCGCAGAGCTTGAGCTTGAACAAGCCGTTGTCGCGCAAAGCCTGCACGGCTTCGGGCGCCAGCGTGCCGAGCTCTTCGCTCTTGGGGCCGGAGGCGCGCAGCGTTGGCGCGATGGCTTCGACGCGCTCGAGCAGGAGTTTGCGTTTGGCGATGGGGTCGGCGGGAAATGCTTCGGTCACTATGCGTCTCTCAATGCTACATCCTGAACACGCCGAACCTGGTCTCCGGCACCGGAGCATTGAGCGCGGCGCTGAAAGCCAAAGCCAGCACGCGGCGCGTCTCCGACGGCGCGATGATGCCGTCGTCCCACAGCCGCGCCGTGGCGTAATAGGGGTTGCCCTCGGTCTCGTACTGGTCGCGGATCGGCGCCTTGAACTCCTCCTCCTCGACCTCCGACCATTGGCCGCCGCCGGCCTCGATATTGTCGCGCTTGACGGTCGCCAGCACCGAGGCCGCCTGCTCGCCACCCATCACCGAGATGCGCGCGTTCGGCCAGGTGAACAGGAAGCGCGGGCCGTAGGCTCGCCCGCACATGCCGTAATTGCCGGCACCGTAGGAGCCGCCGACGATCACCGTGATCTTCGGCACCTGGGCGCAGGCGACTGCCGTCACCATCTTGGCGCCGTCCTTGGCGATGCCACCCGCCTCATAGTCGCGGCCGACGATGAAGCCGACGATGTTTTGCAGGAACAACAGCGGTATGCGGCGCTGACAGCACAGCTCGATAAAATGCGCCGCCTTCAGCGCGCTCTGTGAAAACAGGATGCCGTTATTGCCGAGGACGCCAACCGGGATGCCGTGGATATGCGCGAACCCGGTCACCAGGGTCGCTCCGTAAAGCGCCTTGAACTCGTCGAATTCGGAGCCATCGACCAGCCGCGCGATCACTTCCCTGACATCGTACTGTTTTTTGAGATCCGCCGGGACGATGCCGTCGAGATCGCCGCTGTCGTATTTCGGCTCGGCCGGCTTGGCGATCGGAATATCGATCGCTTTCTTTGTGTTCAGCCCGGCGACGACCTGCCGGCACAGTTCAAGCGCATGACGATCATTCTCGGCGAGGTAGTCGGCCACACCGGATTTTTTGGTGTGCACCTCGGCACCGCCGAGCTCTTCGGCACTGACCACTTCGCCGGTCGCCGCTTTGACCAGTGGCGGTCCGCCGAGAAAAATCGTGCCCTGATTGCGCACGATTATGGTTTGATCCGACATCGCCGGCACATAGGCGCCGCCGGCAGTGCATGAGCCCATGACCACGGCGATCTGCGGGATACCGGCCGCGGACAGGGTGGCCTGGTTATAGAAAATCCGGCCAAAGTGATCGCGGTCGGGAAACACCTCGGTCTGGTGCGGCAGGTTGGCGCCGCCGGAGTCGACCAGGTAGACGCACGGCAGGCGGTTCTCCCGGGCCACGTCCTGGGCGCGCAGATGCTTCTTAACCGTCATCGGGTAGTACGTGCCGCCTTTGATCGTCGAATCGTTGCAGACGATCACGCATTCGCGGCCCGACACGCGGCCAATGCCGGTGATGATCCCGGCGGCATGAATGGCGTCGTCATACATGCCGTTCGCGGCAAGCGGCGACAATTCAAGGAACGGCGACCCGGGATCGACCAGGGCCATCACGCGGTCGCGCGGCAGGAGCTTGCCGCGCGCGAGATGACGTTCGCGCGCCGGCGCGGAGCCGCCTTCTGCCGCCTGGGCGCGGCTCACTTCAAGCTCGGCGGCGAGCTTGCGCATCGCCGCGCGATTGGCCTGAAACTCTTTCGAGGCGGTGTCGATGGTGGTTGAGATGACGGCCACGAATCCCTCCCGATCGGGAGGGATTCCACACCGTCATGCCGAACAGTGCAACGCCGGTCCCGGCGGGCCTAAGCCCTGACTTCCTGACGCTGGAACACCACGTAGCCCGCGACGAACAGCATCATCGCGGTAGCGACCATCGCCACCATTTGCGGCCAGGCGATCAGGATGCTGGACGCCAGCGGCAGCGGCGCGCCAAGGACTGCGCCTTGAAGCTGGCTGAGGTAGATCGGACCAAGCGCACGGGTCGTCGGGTCGAGCAGCGCCACCACCACCTCGGCAAACAGCGTCGATGGCGAGAATCGGGCCAGGATTTGCTCGAGTTGCGCGGTCCCCGGCGTCTGTAACCCGAGCGCCGTATAGCGCGGGTCGGGTGGAACAATGATCTGCGCGATGGCGCCCGCCAGAACCGGCCAGATGAAGGTGACCAGAAGCCAGATTCCAAGGGTGACGAGCGCCGCCGTCGCCGCCGAGCGGAACAGAACCGAGAACAGCAGCGCCAGCGCCAGCCACACGCCGGCATAAACGATCGTCACCAGCAGAAAGACGAAACTGCGGGCGATCTCTTCGGCGCCCGGCGGAACGCCGATCAGCAACAGGCCAAGTCCAACGACGAGCAGCCACAGCGTGATCAGGCTGATCGACAGCGTCAGCAGGCCCGCCAGGAACTTCCCGAACAGCAGCGCGTCCCGGTAGATCGGCTGCGCGAGTATTCGCGACAGCGTGCGCCGATTGTGCTCGCCGTTGACCGCGTCGAAGCCGAGCCCAATCGCCATCAGCGGTACCAGGAACGACAGGAACGAGACGAACGACGGCAGCGGATCGCGCGAGGTCGTGAACAGCCGCAGGAACAGGAACGGATCTTCGGCGGTGGTGTCCTTGATCTGCTGAATAGCGCCGTAGAGGGCGGCCAAGGCGACCAGCACCACAAGCCACTCGAGCACCCGCATGCGCACACTGGTCAGGTGGTCGGACAGCTCCTTGAGCATGACCACGCCAAGACCGGAAAAAGCCGAGCCTTCACGCCGCATGCCGGGCTCCTTCTGTCATAGGCTGCTCAGGCTGTGCCTCGAAGTAGCGATTGTAGATCGCCTCGAGGCTTGGATCCTGAACGCCCAAGAATTTGAGACGGCCCTGCATGGCGACGACTTCGGCGGCGGCTTCCGGCCGCACGTCACGATCGGCATGCAGGCGCAATTTGCCGATTCCGGTCTTCTCGACGCCGCTGACGCCGGGAATCAGAGCGAGCCTCTCGGCCAGCCCGGCGCCGTCAGCCTCGATATCGACGACATAACCGCCGCCCAGAACCTGACGGCCGAGATCGGCCACAGAGCCCATCAGGGCAATCTTGCCGGCATTGAACAGCGCGACGCGGTCGCAAACGCTCTGCACTCTTTCCAGCAAGTGAGACGACAGCAGCACCGAAACGCCTTCCGCCTTGAAGCCGCGGATAATGCCGAGGAGTTCCGACGTCGCGTGCGGATCGAGACCCGACGTCGGTTCATCGAGGATGGCGATCTGCGCGCCCTTCATCAGGATTTCGGCAAGGCCGAGGCGTTGCCGCATGCCGCGGGAGAACGTGGCGACGCGCTTCTCCGCGACGTCGCCAAGCCCGACCCGTTCGAGCGCCTCGGCGATGCGCTTTTCGCGCTCGGCGAGCCGGAAGCCGATGAGGCGCGCGGTATAGCGAAGGTTATCGGCCGCGGTCAGATTGTCGTAGAAGCCGACCGTGTCGGGCATGTAGCCGACACGACGTTTCACCGAAAGCGGTTCGCGTCTCGGATCGAAACCGAGCACATGCACCTCGCCGCCGGAGATTTCGGTAAGACCGAGCAGCATGAGGATCGTGGTCGTCTTGCCCGCGCCGTTGGGCCCGAGGAGACCGAAGATCTCCCCGCGCCCGACGCTGAACGAGATGTGATCGACCGCCGCGGTCTGACCATACTGTTTGGTGAGGCCGTTGGCCTCGATCACTGCATCACTCATCGCCGGCCGAACCTCGCGACCGCACCGACCATGACCAGGAGCGCCACGCCGATGATGCCGACGCCGGCAATGCCCCACATCGTCGAGGTCGTCACCGTGACACGGAACGTGGTCGATTCCGATTCGCCGCGCGCCGAGGCACGCACCGTCGTGACATAGTCGCCGGCAATGGCCTTCTCCGTCGGCGTGATCAGCGCCTGGATTTCCTTGTTCGCATTCGGCGCGATGCGGTCGACCGTTTTCGGGTCGAATTCGATTTTCCAGCCGCTCGGCGCCGAGCCGCTGACCTGGATGTCTTCAGCAGGCGCCGTGCCGGTGTTGGTGATGACGATCGGCACGGAGGTTTCCTTGCCGGCCGATGCGCGCGTCGACACCAGACCTTCGCGGCCGCTGATATCGAGCTTGGGCTGACCGGTGATGGTCAGGCCTAGATCGGCAGTGACCGACGCGTCCTCGGCGTTGACCCGCGCCGTCACCTTGTAGTCGCCGGCCGCGGCAGTATTGGGCGGCGTCACCTTGAGCTTGACGTCCTTGGTCTGACCGGCGTCGATCGGCACCGCGTTAAGCTCCTGGCTGCCGTACTGCTCGGTAAACGACGTGTCGAAATTCTGCGGCGCCTGAGCAGACAGACCCACGACAAGCTTCTTGCCGCTGTCGTTTTTGATGTTGAGCTGATACTCGAAGCTCGACTTCGACGTTCCGCGCAATTGCGGAAGCTGCGGCGTCAGCGTCAGCTTGGCCGGCAGATCTTTGGCCAGCGTGACCGCGATCGGCAGATCGACTTTGGTCTGGTCGGCCGCCGTCGCCGAAACCGTGAGCGTCTGCGTGCCGATGGCGGCATCCTTCGGCACATCAAGCCGCAGCTCGATGGCGACGCTCGAATTGGTGTTCGGCATCGCCGCAGCGACCGGCTGGCCTCCACCCATCAGCGTTGCCGTCCAGCCGGTCGGCACACCTCCAACCGACAGCGTCATGCGCTGCGGCGGCAGGCTGTAATTTTGCAGATGCAGACCGACCGATGACGTCTCGCCGGGCCGCACAGTGACGGCCGGATAGTCGCTCATCAAAAATAGGCCCTTGACGTCCTTCGGGGCGTCGTCGGCCTTGACGGCCGGCGCGATAACAACCGCGAATGCGGCAAGAGCGGCGATAAATCCATATCGCAATGATATTGGCTCCCAGGCAGAGAATGGTTCGGTTGGCCCCCTCCCCGACATGCTCGAAATGAGCTCAGGCGAGGCAGCGAGCATTGTCGGCGCAATCGTGACAAAATTGCGCAGACGGCGGCCTTTTTGGCAAGAGCCGGTCAAAAAGTCCTGCGGTAGGTAGCCGCAGTCGTTTCCGGGATCAGGTTTATGCCCCGCACCAGGGAGATCAGCGCCGGCCTTATCGCGTTTCGGCGCAAAAAGTCTGTCATCGAAGTTTTGCTCGCGCATCCCGGAGGCCCGTTCTGGGCCAAAAAGGATGATGGCGCCTGGACTATTCCAAAAGGGCTTGTCGAGCCCGGCGACGATCTCCTGTCGGCAGCCAGGCGGGAATTTAACGAAGAGACAAATCTCGTCGCGGAAGGTGCCATGCTCGCGCTCACTCCGGTTAACCAAAGGAGCGGAAAGGTGGTCCACGCCTTCGCATTCGAAGCCGACCTCAAGCTCGATGCGTTCGCGAGCAACACATTTGAGATGGAATGGCCGCCGCGCTCGGGCCGCAGACAAAGTTTTCCGGAAGTCGACCGTATCGCCTACTTTCCGCTACCGGCCGCGATGATCAAAATCATCGCTTATCAACTGCCGTTATTGCGTGAGATCGAACAGCGGATGCGCTGAGCCGAATTATTCGCGGAGAACAGTCGGCCAGTCGACTTCGTCATGCGGCAACACCCACGGCTCCTGCCGCGCCGCCAACTTCCACTCCTGGAACGCGGGCAGCGCCATTA
>DASRGB010000095.1:0-113722 GCA_035651255.1 Pseudolabrys sp. | reverse complement strand
CCATTCGTCTTGCCGGCCCGGAATGGCGCCGAGGCCGAACTCGGTCTCGCCGCCCGCCGGCGTGTTGATGCCGAGCACCTTGACGTTGTTGCGCTCGACGGCGCGCTTGAAGTCGGCGGCCGGGACACCGTCGGGAAAACGGCCTTCAATCGCCTGGAAGCCGGCCTTCGCCGCGGCATCGATGCGCTCAAGGAGCGGACGGTCCTTGAACAGATAGCCGAGATGGGCAGAAAAGCGGGGCATGCGGTCCTCCCTTGCGCGCGGCCGCGCGGACGTATTGATTAGCGCAGGTCCCACCGCGAACGCCAAGCCCCCAAACGCCATGTCCGCCAACACCGCCTTCCACATCGCCGTGCTGCCCGGCGACGGCATCGGCCACGAGGTCATGGCCCCGGCGCTGGAGGTGCTTCGCCGCGTCGCCGAAACAACGCCGAGTCTGAAGTTCCGCTTCAGCCAAGCGCCGGCCGGCGCAGAGGAATACAAGGCCACCGGCAAGTCGATGTCGGAGAAGACGGTCAAACTCTGCGAGGAAGCCGACGCGATATTTCTCGGCGCCTGCGGCCTGCCCAGCGTGCGCTATCCCGACAACACCGAGATCATGCCGCAGGTCGAGCTGCGCTTCATCTTCGACCTTTACGCCGGCGTGCGGCCGGCGCGGCTCATCCCCGGCGTGCCGAGCCCGATCGTCGGCGCGGCCGAGCACGGCATCGACTTCGTGCTGATCCGCGAGTCGACCGAAGGCCTGTTCGCCTCGATGGGCAAAGGGGTCGTCACCAAGACGGAAGCGCGCGAGACGCTGGTGGTGACGCGCGACAAGACCGAGCGGCTGTTCGACTTCTCGCTCAAGCTCACCGAACGGCGCAAGACGCGCGGGCACCCGGGCCGCCTGACGCTGGTCGACAAGGCCAATGTGTTCAAGGCCTTCAACTGGCAGCGCGACATCTTCGACGACCGCGCCAGGACGTTCCCCGCTGTTGCGACCGACAAGCTCTATGTCGATGCCTGCGCCGCCATGATGGTGAAGAAGCCGTGGGACTTCGACGTCATGGTGATGGAGAACATGTTCGGCGATATTCTCTCCGACCTCGCCGCCGGTCTGATCGGCGGCCTAGGGATAGCGCCGTCGGCCGACATCGGCGACAAGCACGCGGTGTTCCAGCCCTGCCACGGCACCGCGCCCGACATCATGGGCCAGGGCAAGGCTAATCCGACGGCGATGATTTTATCGGCCGCCATGATGCTCGACTGGCTGGCCGACCGGCACGACCATCCGCCGGCGGCGGAGGCGGCAAGCCGCATCGAGCGCGCGGTCGACAAGGCCTATGCCTCCGGCATCAGGCCGATGGAATACGGCGGCAAGGACGGCACGGCGGCCATCGCCAAGGCCGTGCTCGCCGCGCTTTAGAAACCTCAAGGGAGAACGTTATGCCGCTCTACATCGTGCACTGCCTCGACGCGAAGGACGCGCTCGCCAAGCGCAAGCAGTTCATGGCCGAGCACAGCGCCTACATGGCGACTGCGAGCAGCAAGCGTATCGCTACCATCATGCAAGGCCCGCTGGTGCACGAGAGCAACGATTCAGCCGGCAGCTGCTACCTGATGGAAGCGCCCGACATCGCCACCGTCAAAGCCTTCAACGCCGCCGATCCGTTCGTGCGCAACGGCGTGTTCGAGACGGTGAACATCCACCAGTATCTGCGGCGCGCGCCCTAGAGCCCGACGAAATCCTTGATCGCGGCGAGGAACTGGGCGGGCTGCTCGAGCGGCGGGCAATGACCGCAGCCAGGCAATTCGACATATTGGGCGCCGGCCGCCTTCTCCACCACCTGCTTGTTGAGCGCCGGCGGCGTTGCCTGATCGAGCTCGCCGCAGATCACCAGCGTCGGCACCCGCAGGTGATGCAAGAGCGGCACGAGATCGGTCTCCTGCAGGATCTTGCAGGCGGCCTGGAAGGCTTTGGGGTGGATGCCGAGCAGCACCTGCTTGCGCTGCTCGATCGCCTCGGGATGCGCCTGCAGATAGGCCGGCGAATGCACGCGCTTGGCGGCGATCTCGGCGACCGCGCCGAGCCCGGCCTCGGCCACCTTCTGCGCCATCACGGCAAAAGCCTCGCGCCCCTGCGGCGGAAAACAGGCGGCGGCATCGCTCAGCACCAGCTTGGCAATGCGCTCCGGATGGGCGAGCGCAAAGGCGAGCGCGACGGTGCCGCCGAAGCCGTTGCCCATCAGCACGGCGTCCTTGCCGATGTCGAATTCGTCGAAGCCGTCTTCGATGGCCGCGACGTAGGCATCCATCAAGGCGAGCGGCAGCGGCTGCGAGCCGTGGAAGCCCGGCAGGTTGACCAGCGTGACGCGGAATTTGGCGGCGAGCGCATCGAGCACCGGATCGAAGGCGGTGCGGTCGGCGAGCAGCGAATGCAGGATCACCAGATCGCGGCCGGCGCCGGTGCGCACCGCGGTCAGCGCGCCGTGGCCGGCGGTGAGTTGTTGCAATTGCATCTTATGCTCTCTTCCAAAACGAACGGCTGCGCGCAATCGGCGCAGCCGCGGTAACTCAAACGATGGCCGTTCAGTTCCCCTCGCGCCAGATGCCGAGCGCCTGCTGCGCCGGGCGGTCGGAGATCGAGAACAGCACGGCGTCCTGCGCGCCGCCAACGTGGTGATAGCGCTGCCAGGGCGGCACCACGAAGACGTCGTTGACGCCCCACTCGAAGGGCTTGCCGTCGATCACCGTGGTGCCCTTGCCTTCGGCGACGCAGAACACGGTGCCGTCGGTCGAGCGGTAGGGCTCGCCCTTGAAGCCTTTCGGCAGCAGCGCGAGGTTCGCCCCCATCGTCGGCAGCACCGGGCCGCCGTTGATCGGATTGGCGTAGCGCACCCGCGCGCCGTGACGCTTGTCGACGTCGCCTGTGTCCTTCAGCCGCTCAAGGATCGGCCGCATCTTGGAATAGGGGTAGTTGATCACCGGCGAGCGATTCATGTTTGCCGGCGCGCCGTCCGGCAGCACGCCGGAGGCGTAGCGCTCGAAGGAATCGCCGTCCTCGTGGTTGGTCTTCTGCATCCGTTCTTCGGGGTGCGTCGCAAACGACGTCTCGAAGTGATTGATCGTCGGCAGGTCGAGCACGTCGAGCCACATCACCGGCTCCTTGCCGGGGTTGCCGTGGTCGTGCGGCGCCCAGTTGGCGGTGATGATGAAGTCGCCGTGGCGCATCACCGACTTCTCGCCCTCGACCGCGGTATAGGCGCCCTCGCCTTCCAGCACGAAACGGATGGCGGAGGCGACGTGCTGGTGCACGTCGGCGATCTCGCCGGGCAGGATCAACTGGATGCCGGCGAACAGCGAATTGGTGATGCGCGACTTGCCGGTCTCGCCGGGGTTTTCCAGCACCAGCACGCGGCGCTCGGCCTCCTCGGCGGTGATGACGTCGCCGGCTTCCAGCATCAGCTTCTTGACGTCGGCAAACTTCCACAGCGCCGGCACGCAGGCGCTCTTCGGCTCCGGCGTCACCAGCGACTTGAGCACCTCCCACAGCGGCGCCATGTGGAATTTGGCGGCCTTGTCGTAATAGGCGCGGCGCGCGGCCTGGATGTTGTGCTTGCTGTCGCCGGGATGGGTCGCGACCGACATGAGCGTTCTCTCCACCAAGGAAATAGTTGAATTTGCAACTAGTATAGCGCCTTTCCGCCGCCGGCGGAAACGCCGATTTTGCCCGCTATTCGGCGGCCTGCCGCGCCGGCGGGCGCACGCTGGCGAGGCCGTCGGCCTCGGTCGCCTGGATGGTGGTGCGCACCATCAGCCGCGGCTCGAGCGCCGGCCACGGCCTGCCGCGGTGCATGGTGGCGCGGTTGTCCCACATCACCACGTCGCCCGCCTTCCACTGGTGCATGTAGCTCAGGCCCGGCGCGGTCGCGGCCTCCATCAGTTCCTCGATCAGCTTCAGCCCGTCCGCCTTGTCCATGCCCTCGATCGCATAGGCGTGCGAGGCGAGATAAAGCGCGCTGCGGCCGTTCACCGGGTTCTTCCACACCATGCGCCAGCAGGCCGGCGGCAGGGCGGCGCGTTCCTCGGGACTGGCGAGATCGGGCGCGATCTTGCCACGCGAATGCGCGTAGTCGTGCCAGACGAAGCAATTCTCCAGCCGCTTTTGCGTCGCCGGATCGAGCCGCTCCCAGGCGAGCCGCGTCGACACATATTCGGTCTCGCCGCCGCGCGCCGGGATGATGCGCGCCGACAGCACCGACGACAGCGCCGGGATCTGCTTGAAGGTGGAGTCGGTGTGCCACAGCTGGTTGGCCTTGTTGCGCAGGGCAAGCCGCGAATCGGGCGCCACCACCTTGCCGTCGGGCCCGATAGTGGTGAGGATGATCAAGTGCGTGCCGGTGCCGATGGCGCCGACTTTGGTGATCTCGAGCGGGCCGAAGCGTTTCGAAAAGGCGATCTGAAGATCGTCAGTCACCGTCTGGTTGCGGAACACCAGGACGGAGTGTTCCTCGAAGGCGGCGCGCACCGCCTTGTATGCGGCATCGTCGTTGACGACGTCGTCGAGGGTTACGCCGCGCAGCTCCGCGCCGAAGCCCGGCCCGACCTGAACGATGTCCATGGCGTTATCTCCCGGCCTTTATGGTTTTCCGGGAGTCTTCATCAAAACCGGCGGGGCGGCAAGCCGCCCTAACGGCTGCCGCTGCCGCCGAACAGGATGCGCGACGGGTTCTTGGCGAGATCGGTCACCGCCCGGTCGATGTTGTTGATGGCGCGGTGGGCATCGTTGCCGACGATATTGATCTGCTTGTTGGCCGAGTCGGTGACCTGAAGCACGCCGGCGGTGATGTCGGCGGTGCGCTTGTCGAGGTTGTCGGCCAATTGCTTGACCGAGGTCATGGTTTCGGCGCCGGTCCTCAGGATGGTGTCGATGTTGTCGCTGTTGCGGGCGAGCGCGTCGGTGAAGGTCTCGATGTTCTTGATCGATTTGTGCAGCGATTCCTGGTTCTGCGTCAGGATGGCGTCGACATGGGCGAGCGTCTCTCGCGCGGCGCTCGACATGTCGCCGGACAAGGTCTGCGCCCGCAAGGTCGGCGGATCGCCCTCGAGCGGCGGCGCCGTGCCGAGATTGCCCTTGAGCGAGACCGAGGCGATGCCGGTCAGACCCGCATAGTCGAGCGACACAGTGGTGTCGGCGCGCACCGGCGTTTTCGGCGTCACCGACAGCATCGCCGCGACTTCGGCGGGATTGTCGGTGAGGCCGAGGCTCGACACCTCGCCGACCCTGATGCCGTTGAACAGCACCGGCGCGCCGGGCCGCAGGCCGGTGACCGAGCCCGAGAAGATGACGCGATAGGTCGCGCTGTCCTTGGTGCTCGAGGTGGCGTGCAGCCAATAGACGAAGCCGAATGCGCCGAGGATCACGGCAAACGTGAACAACCCGATCAGAACGTATTTCGCTCTGTCCTCCATCGACGCTACTCCGCTGTTAGCCCTTCACTCGCACGTGCCAGTCCGCATGGGCGCGGGCGCCGTGGAAATACGACGTCAGCCACGGGTGCTGCGACGCCAGCATCCTCTCCATGGTGCCCGCTTCGATGATCTTGCCTTCGCCCAGCACCGCGATGCGGTCGCAGACGCGGTGCAGGCTGTCGAGGTCGTGGGTGACCATGAACACGGAAATGCCGAGCGTTTCCTGCAGCGTCAGAATGAGCTGGTCGAAATCGCCGGCGCTGATCGGGTCGAGCCCCGAGGTCGGCTCGTCGAGGAACAGGATTTCGGGGTCGAGCGCCAGCGCCCGCGCCAGCCCGACGCGCTTGATCATGCCGCCGGACAATTCGGACGGGTATTCGCGGTACACGTCCGGGCTCAGGCCCACCATTTCCAGCTTGGCGATCGCGATCTCCTTGGTCAGCTTGTTGGACAGCCGCAGGTATTCGCGGATCGGAAACTCGATGTTCTTGCCGACGGTGAGCGAGGAGAACAGCGCGCCCTGCTGGAACAGCACGCCCCAGCGGCGGTCGATGGCGCGGCGCTGGTCGTCGTCGGCCTTGTCAATGTCGGTGCCGAGGATCTCGATGGTGCCCGCGCGCTTCGGCAACAGGCCGATGATGGTGCGCGCCAGCGTCGATTTGCCGGCGCCAGAGGCGCCGACGAAGCCGAGCACTTCGCCGCGGTTGAGCTCGACGTTGACGCCGTTGAGCACGCGGTGCGACTGGAAGTCGACCACCAGGTCGCGCACCTTGATGACGTGTTCGATTGGCCCGTTGACCATCGTCAGATCCCGATCGAGGCAAAGAACACGGCAAACGCGCTGTCGACGACGATGACCAGAAAGATCGATTTCACCACCGAGTCGGTGGTCTTGGTGCCGAGCGATTCGGCGCTGCCCTGCACCTGCAGGCCCTCGACGCAGGCGACCAGCCCGATGACCAGCGCCATGAACGGCGCCTTGATCATGCCGACCTCGAAGGTCTGCATCGAGATGGCGTCGCGCAGGCGGGCGATGAACACCGTCGGGTTGATGCCGCCGTAGGACCAGGCGACCAGCCCGCCGCCGTAGAGCGCCGCCATCGAGCCGAGAAAGGCGAGCAGCGGCACGGCGATGACGAGGGCGAGGATGCGCGGCAGGATCAGCACCTCGACCGGATCGAAGCCCATGGTGCGCAGCGCGTCGACCTCCTCGCGCATGCGCATCGAGCCGAGCTCGGCGGTGTAGGCGCTGCCGGAGCGGCCGGCCACCATGATGCAGACGATCACCACGCCGAGCTCGCGCAGCACCAGCACGCCGACCATGTCGACGACGTAGATGTCGGCGCCGAAGCTGCGGAAATGAAAAATGCCCTGCTGCGCGATGACGGCGCCGATCAAAAGCGTGATCATCAGGATGATCGGCACCGCGTTCCAGGCCACGCGTTCGAGGTGATTGATCATCGAGGTGAAACGGAAAGTGTGCGGCCGCATCAGCACGCGCAGGAAGGCCGCGACCACGGCACCGCCCATCTGGAAGATCAGCACCATGTCGTGGCCGACCAGCGCCACCGAGCGCCCGACGCTTTCCAGCGTGGCGATGACGGGATTTTGCCGGCGCGGCAGCGGCGACAATTTGTTGGTGCCGGCCTGCACCTTCTCGAACAGGCCGCGATGGCGGTCGGGCAGGCCGACGATCTTGGTCTCGACGCCGCGGCTCGACCAGGCGCGCAGCGTGCGCTCGATCAGCCAGGCGCCGTAGGTGTCGATGCGCTCGATCTGGGCGACGTCGATGGCGATCGAGCGCGCCGCGGTCCTGGCGGCGACGGCGGCATCGACCAGCGGCTCGAGCGACTTGGCGTATTCCGCGGTCCACGAGCCGGCAGCCGTGAGGCTCACGCCGTCGCCGCGCGCCTGACCGACCAAAGTGCCTGCCGCCATCCAATTCGCTCCTCTACCGGTCGGCGTCGCGCCGCCCGCTCGTCACAAAACAAAACGAGAAAGCCGTGGGTGCACAAGCGCTTCTCGCGGCCCCGAGCCGCTCGGCAATCGGCGGCTAAGGCCGCCGGTGTCGCGAAACTTGCCTGCCGGCAGGCCCTCCGCGCCCTTCTTAAGCAAGGTTAACAAATCGCCAAGATCGTTAAAATGCTATTTAATATATAAGGTTAATTGGCCGCAGCGCGCCTGAACCGCCTAGTTGTTGACCGACCCTCCATCGACCACGATCGACTGCCCGGTGACGAAATCGCTGTCGCCGGAGGCCAGGAAGATCAGAGTTCCAACCAGGTCCTCCGGGTAGGCGTCGCGCTTGAAGGCGCGGCTATTGCGCACCGGCACGCGCTCTTCCTCGACATGCGTGGCATTTTCAAGGCCCGTCTCGGACAGGATATAGCCGGGCGACAGCGAATTGACGTTGATGCCGTGGTCGCCGAGCTCGCGGGACAGGGCGCGCGTGAACGCGATCATGGCGCCCTTGGAACTGACATAGGGCAGCATCCGCGGCACGCCTTTGTAGGCAGCGCCGGAGGCGATGTTGATGATCTTGCCGGAGCGGCGCTGCTTCATGTGCGGCGCGACGTGCTTGACCATCAGCCAGGGCCCGCGGATGTTCACCGCCAGCACCTTGTCGAAAGTGGCGACATCCCATTCGTCGAAATTACGCGGGCTCAACTTGGCATAGAGCGCCGCGTTGTTGACCAGGATGTCGATGCGGCCGAAGCGCTCGAGCGTCGTGGCGACCAGCGTCTTGACCTGCGCTTCGTCGCTGACGTCGCAGACCGCGCTTGCCACCGAATTGGCGCCGTGGGCCCGCGCGAGCTCGGCCGCCAGGGCGCTGCCATCCTCGATGTCGGCGATCATGACGCGCGCGCCTTCGCCGGCGAGCGCCTGCGAATAGTGCCGGCCGATGCCTTTGGCGCCGCCGGTGACGAGCGCGACTTTTCCCGCGAGTCTTGGCATAGCCAACCTCTCAATTGTCATCGCCGGGCTTGACCCGGCGATCTCGCTTAGGCGAGCAATGTGCCTACCTAAGCGGGATGGCCGGGACAAGCCCGGCCATGACAGGGGGACAAACTTCATGCCGCGCGACACCGCCGACCGCCTCGCCATCCGCGACATCGTCGAAAACTGGGTGATCTGGCGCGACGCCCGCATGTGGGATCGCTTCCGCACGCTCTGGCACAAGGACGGGCACATGTGGGCGACGTGGTGGCAGGGCCCCTATGAGGACTTCATCAAGGTCAGCCAGGAAGGTTTCGACCGCGGCGTGCGCATCATGCACATGCTCGGCGGCATGGCGATCGACATCAAGGGCAAGCGGGCGATCGCGCAGACCAAGATGACGATCTCGCAGCGCGCCAAAGTCGAGGGCATCGAGTGCGACGTGGTCTGCACCGGACGCTTTTACGATTTCCTGGAGAAGCGCAAAGGCAAATGGGGCCTGGTGCTGCGCCGCCTCGCCTATGAAAAGGACCGCATCGATCCGGTCGATCCTGCCGCCAAGCTGGTGCTCGATCGCGCGCATCTGGCGAAGTTCCCGGACGGCTACCGGCACCTCGCCTACTTGCAGAGCAGAATCGGCTATCCGATCAAGATGAACATGCCCGGCCACGAGGGACCCGATCTCGACGAGCTTTACGCCTGGGGCGCAAACTGGCTCAAGGGCAAGAGGCTGCCGCTCTGAAATGCCCCTTGTTGGCGAGGCGCGCCGGGGCCTAAGCTTCGCGCAGCCTGACTGGGAGGGCACCATGACTCGATTGGCCGGGGCGGCGGTCGCCCTGCTCGCATTGTTGACGGCCGTTGTCACGGCATCGGCGCAAAACTATCCAACCCGAACCATCACCATCATCGTGCCCTATCCGGCCGGCGGGCCGACCGACACCACGGCCCGCGAAATCGGCGCCGCGCTGTCGGCAAGATTGAAACAGAACGTCGTCGTCGAGGACGTCACCGGCGGCGGCACCACCATCGCCACCAACAAGGTCGCCCACGCCGCCCCCGACGGCTACACCCTGCTGCTGCACAATCTGCAGATTTCCGCCAACGTCACGCTCTACAAGAATCTGCCGTTCGACACCGAGAAAGATCTCGTGCCGGTGATGCTGGTCAACAAGAACCCGCTGATCCTGGTCGGCCGGAAGTCGCTCGCGCCGAACAATTTCAGCGAACTGGTTGCGCTCATGAAGCAGCAGCCGCTGAAGGCCGCGATCGCGGGCTTCGGCTCGACCAATCATCTGGTCACCACGCTGCTCGCGCAGGAAGCCAAAGTTTCCGTCGACATCATCCCCTATCGCGGCGCGGCGCCGGCGATGACCGACATTCTCGGCGGGCATGTCGACCTGTTCTTCGGCACGCCGCAATCGATCGTGCCGCAGGCCAAGGCCGAAAAATTGAAGGTCTACGGCATCACGTCGAAGGACAAATCGGCACAAATGCCCGCCGCCGAAAGCCTGGTCGCGGCGCTGGGCCCGCAATTCGAAGTCAGTTTCTGGCAGGGGCTGTTCGCACCCGCCGGCACTCCGCAAGCGGTGATCACGACGCTCAACGAGGCATTGCAAGAGGCGGTCGCCGATCCCGATCTGCTCCGGAAATGGGACGCCGAAGGCTTCGAAGCTTTCCCGAAAGACCAGCGTTCGCCGCAGGCGGCCAGCGCATTCATGCATGCCGAGGTCGCGCGCTGGGGCCAGGTCATCCGCGACAACGACATCAAAGTCGGTCAGTGACCCGCCTGCAAAACCTGTTCGAGCCAGTCCCACATATAGGCCGAGCAGATGCTTTGGTTGTCGATCTGGCAGTGGTGATAGCCGCCCTCCTCGCGCGTGAATAATTTGAAGGTCTTGTGCTTGGCGCCGACGGCGTCGAAGCATTTGCGCGCTTCGGCGAGCGGGATCTGCTCGTCGCCCTCGCCGTGCAGCAGCAGGAACGGACAGCTAATCTTCTGCACCACGCCGTCGAGCTTGAACGGCTCGAGCGCCTTCAGCACCTCGTCCTGGGTCTTGACGTTGAGCACCCAGGCGATGTGCTGGTGCGCGACCGACAGTGCCGGCGTCTGCGCCCGCGCCAGACGCTCGAAGCGTTCGCGCCAGATCTTCTGATAATCCCACTGCGCGCCCCAGGCGATGCAGCAGGCAAAGCGCGGCTCGAAGGCCGCGGCGCGCGGCGCGTAATAGCCGCCGAGGCTGATCGCCATGACGCCGATGCGCTTGGCGTCGACCTCGGGGCGCCGGCTGAGATAGTCGAACACCGGCGTCGCGTAATGCTCGGTGTCGGGCCGCAGATAGAGGCCGCGAAAGCGAATGCTCTCGCCGTTGCCGGGGCCGTCGACGATCAGGCAGGCGATGCCGCGGGCGGCGAGATCGGCGACGCCTTTGAAGTACTGGATTTCCTTGGTGACATCGAGACCGTCGAAGAACACCATCGCCGGCACCCGCCGGCTCGCGCTCGCCGGCTCGGCGTGGACGAAGATCGCCGGCAGCGCCGTGTCGCCGTAGGGGATTTCGACGTGCTCGAGCCGCGGGCGCTTGATGTAGGGCGCGGCGTCGCGCAGCGCCTGCACGCCGCGCATATAGGCGTCGTTGCCCGCCTTGCTCTTGGGCTGCAGGAAGCGCTCGCCGACGTGATAATAGGCGCTGGCGCGCTGCAGATATTGCGCGCCGCTGACGCCAAAGCCCGCGGCGATGCGTTCGCGGCCTTTGTCCTCGACGGCGCGCGCCTCGCGCGTCCACTCGCGGAACCAGGCGTCGTCGTCGCCGACGCAAGGCTTCAGCCGCTGGCCGATGCGATTGACCTCGCCGATCTCGGCGCCGCCCCACGGCGCCATGTTCAAACCGATCAGCAGGCCGTGCGACCAGCGGTAGTTGTCGGGAAAATAGCTGAAGGACAGATCCTGGCTGTTCTCGTTCACGCGCGCCTCCGCAACCGGGATTTCAGGATAGGGCTTGGCGCGCGGGGCAAGAAGTGCGATTTTTGCCGCCCAAGAAAAAGCCTGTCCGGGGGGAAACGATGTCGTGGGCCGACAAATTCAACCTGCTCAATGAATTCAACATCCTGCGCATCATCTGCGGCGCCTTCTTCATCCCGCACATCATCGGCAAGATCACGGTGCCGGCGACGCTGGAATTCTTCGTCAAGGCCGGCTTCAAGCCGCCGGCGACCTGGATGTATATCGCCGGCGCGATCGAGACCGTGCTGGCAATCTGCTTGATCTTCGGCATCTATACCGCGTATGCCGGCGCCGTCGCCTTCATCCATCTCCTGGTCGCGGCGGCGGCCACCTACAAGGTCACCAAGTCCTGGATCTGGGTGATCGGCGGCATCGAATACTGCATTTTCTGGGCGATCTGCTGCCTGGTCGTCGCCATGCACGCCTGGCACTGACATCTCAAGGCTTCATCGAAAAGGACATCCAATGGCTAGCGTTCTGTTCTCCCCCATCACGCTGCGCGGCCTCACCCTGCCCAACCGCGTCGTGGTGTCGCCGATGTGCCAGTACAATTCCAACAACGGCTCGGCCAACGATTGGCACCTGATGCATCTCGGCAACATGTCGCTCGGCGCCGCCGGCCTGGTGATGTGCGAGATGACCAACGTCAATCCGCAGGGGCGCATCTCGCCGAAATGCGCCGGCATGTGGTCCGACGACAACGAGGCGGCGCTCAAGCGCGTGCACGATTTCTGCCGGCAATACGGCGTCGCCAAGCTCGGCGTGCAGCTGGCGCATGCCGGCCGCAAGGGCCCGACCACGCCGCCGGCCATGGGCGGCAAGCCGATCCTCGAGGGGCCCGACGCCTGGACGCCGGAGGCGCCCTCCGCCATCCCCTACGACACCGGCTGGCCGGTGCCGAAGGCCATGACCAAGGACGACATCAAGCGCTGCCTCGGCGAGTTCGCCGCCGCTGCCAAGCGCGTCGACCGCATCGGCTATGACGTCATCGAATTGCACGCCGCGCACGGCTACCTGGCGCATCAGTTCCTGTCGCCGATTTCCAACAAGCGCACCGACGAATACGGCGGCTCGCTGGAGAACCGCATGCGCTTCGCCATCGAGATGTACGAGGCGGTGCGCGCGGTGTGGCCGAAGGAGAAGCCGCTCGGCATGCGCGTCTCGGCGACCGACTGGGTCGACGGCGGCTGGACGCCGGAGGAGACCGTGGTGCTGGCCAAGGAGCTCAAGAAGCGCGGCATGGACTATATGGACGTGTCGTCCGGCGGGCTGTCGCCGGCGCAGAAGATTCCGCTGTCGCCCGGCTACCAGGTGCCGTTCGCCGAGAAGGTGAAGAAGGAGACCGGCATCACCACCATGACGGTGGGCCTCATCGCCGGCTATCAGCAGGCCGAGGACATCGTCGCCTCCGGCAAGGCCGACCTTATTTGCCTGGCGCGCGGCGCGCTATGGGATCCGCGCTGGGCCTGGCACGCGGCCGAGGAGCTCGGCGCCGAGACGCCCTACGCGCCGAAGATGATGGCCTGCCATCCCAAGCTGCGGCCGCAGCTCTTCCCCAAGCGGGCACAGGCGGCGAGCTGAAATATCTCGACCGTCCGTGGCCGGCTCCGAGGTCCCGCCGGCGCGGAACCGAACGGAGCAGTCAGCGCTTCATCTTGGCGATGAACTTGGCAAAGGCCGCGAGCTGCGTCTTGACGATGTCCCTGGTCGGCTGATCCTTCAGCTCGAGCGTGTCTTTGTCGAACTTGCTCGCGGCATTGCCGACGAAGATCTCCGGCGTGCCGAAGATGAAGGCCTTGAGGAACGTCATCGACATGCGCCAATGATACTGCATGCGCGCGCCGCCGAGCGGCCCCTGCGAGCAGGACTGGATGGCCACCGGCTTGTTTTCGAACGGCTGATCCTTCATGCGCGACACCCAGTCGATGGCGTTCTTGAGCACGCCCGGCATCGACCAGTTGTATTCCGGCGTCACGAACAGCACGGCGTCGGCCGAGCGGATGGCGGCGGCCAGAGCTTCCGCCGCCGGCGGGAAGCCGGAGGCATCCTGGACGTCGGCGTTGTAGAGCGGAAAGTCGCCGATGGGCGGCGCCGCGGTCAGCTTCATCTCCGGCGGCGCCAGGGCCGGCAAGGCGCGCGTCAGCGCCGCATTGTAGGAGCCCTTGCGCAGCGAGCCGCAAATCACCAGCACGTTCAATTGGTCAGCCATCGAGTCCTCGTGTTGCTTATCGAGCGATAACGTCGCCCCGTCATTTCGGTTCGAGCCCCGCCTTGTCGCGCACCAGCTTCCATTTGGCGACCTCGTCGGCAAGGTGCTTGCCGAACGCCGCCGGACTTTCGAGGTGCACCACGGCGCCGGCCTTGGCGAGCTGGTCGCGCACCGCCGGACGTTCGAGAATCTCCTTCAGCGCGGCGTAGGTCTTGTCGACGATCGGCTGCGGCGTCCCCGCCGGGTAGACCAGGCCGTACCAGCCGGTGACGTCGTAGCCCGCCACCCCCTGCTCGGCGATGGTGGGGACGTCCGGGATGGTCGGCCAGCGCTCGCGCGAGCCGACGGCGAGATATTTCAGCTGGCCGGCCTGCACCTGGCCCTGCACGGCATGGACCAGCTCGACGCCGTAGTCGACCTGGCCGGCGAGCAGCGCGGTGACCAGCGCCGGCGTGCCGCGGTAAGGAATGTGCGTGACCTTGATGCCGGCGCCCTGCGCCAGAAGTTCGCCGGCAAAATGCTGGGTCGAGCCGAGGCCGACGCTCGCGAAGTTGAGCTTGCCGGGCGAGGCCGTGGCAAGCGCGACCAGCTCCTTGATGTTGTTGGCCGGAAAGTCCTTGCGCGCGACCACGACGAATCCCGAATTCGCCACCATCGCCACGGCGGCAAAATCCTTCACCGCGTCGTAGGGCTGCGATTTCAGCATCACGGCCGAGATGGTGTGGCCGGTGCTGATCATGGTCGCGGTGTAGCCGTCCTTCGGCGCCTTGGCGACTTCGTTGGAAGCGATGGTGCCGCCGGCGCCGGGCTTGTTCTCGACGACGATGGTCTGATGCAGCAGGTCCTGCAGCGGCTGGGCGATGATGCGCGTGACGATGTCGGTGCCGCCGCCGGCGCCGAAGCCGACCAGGATGTGAATCGGCTTGTCGTTCGGCCATTCGGCGGCGGCCGGCGGCGCGCCGGTCGCGGCGAGACTGGCGGCAAGAGCGGCGGCGGCGATGATGCGTTTCAAGACTCCCTCCCGCTTTTCGGCGCCATTTTCGACGCCGTTGGTCTTACTTTTCGTCCTCGATTGAATTGCGCAGAGTGCCGATGCCCTGGATTTCGACCTCGACGGTGTCGCCCGCCTTCATCCATACCGGCTCGGGCTTGCGCGCATGGCCGACGCCCGAGGGCGTGCCGGTGAACAGAATGTCGCCCGGCTCCAGCGTCATGCCCTCGGTGAGATAGACCAGCGACTCCGCGACCGGGAACATGAACATGTCGGTGTTGGACGACTGCATGGTCTTGCCGTTGAGCCGCGTCTCAATCTTGAGGCCCTTGCCGCCGCGCGGCAGTTCGTCGGCGGTCACCAGCCACGGCCCGACGCTGCCGGTGCGGTCGAAATTCTTGCCCATGCCCCATTGCGTGGTGTGACGCTGATATTCGCGCACCGAGCCTTCCATGCCGCAAGCATAGCCGGCGACGCAGTCGGCGGCGTTGTCGAGGGTGAGGTGCTTGGCGCGCTTGCCGATGATCACCACCATCTCGCCCTCATAGTCGAGCTGGATCGATTTTTTCGGCCGCATCAGCGGCTGCAAATGCGGCGTCAGCGAGCTCGGCATGCGGAAGAAGATCGACTGGTATTTCGGAATATTGTCGCGTTGCGGACCTTCCTTGACGTGGTCGAGGTAGTTGAGGCCGAGGCAGATGATCTTGCCCGGGCGCGCGACCGGCAGCGCGAACTTGAGGCCTCCGAGCGGGCGGCGCGCCGAGGCCGGCGCCTTTTTGGCGAGCTCGGCGAGCGGCTTGAGATCGCCGTTGGTCCGGCGCAGCACCTCGCCGAGATCGCCCGGCAGGGCGGCATCGACCGCTTGCAGGTCGATAACGGCATCGCCCTCGACCACGCCCAAATGCACGCCGTTATTGGCTTCAAACGCGACGATTTTCATGAAAGACCCCGAAAACGTAACCACCAGCCGGGAGGCCGGCGGCATCGTTTAGCGCAGCCGCGCGCGTTCGGGAAGCTACTCCGCCGCGCGTAAGGGGCGATCGTCGGCGAGCTCGAACGCCTGGATCGAAAAATACTTCCGCGCGTCGGTCCAGGCCTCGAGCGGCCGCCAGCCGGCGCCGCGACCGAGCGCGCCGAGCGACTCGATGCTGTACTTGTAGCTGTTCTCGGTATGGATGGTTTCCCCGGCGCGGAAATCGATGGTCTCGCCGGCGACCTTGACCTTTTGCCGCTTCAGGCTGGCGAGGTGCATCTCGATGCGGTGGCGCTCGCGGTTGTAGAAGGCGTGATGCTCGAAGCAGGCAAGCTTGAATGTGCCGCCGAGCTCGCGGTTGATGCGCGCCAGCAGATTGAGGTTGAACCTGGCGGTAACGCCCTGCGTGTCGTTATAGGCGCGGTTGAGCACCTCGACCGGCTTGATCAGGTCGGCGCCGACGATGAGCCGCCCGCGCGGGCCCAGAATCTTCGCGGCGTTGCGCAGAAACGCCGCCGCCTCGTGCGGCTCGAAATTGCCGATGGTCGAGCCCGGGAAAAAGCCGACGCGCACGCCCGCGGCCTTGGCCTCCCGCGGCAGCGGAAACATCTGGGTGATGTCGGCGCAGACCGGCAGCACCTTCACCTGCGGAAAATCGGGCTGCAGTTCGGCCGCCTCCTGCTCGATCATCTCGCGGCAGATGTCGACCGGGACATAGGCGGCAAGGCGGTGAGCGGCGGCGTTGAGCACGATGCGCGCCTTCTTGCTCGAGCCGCTGCCGAATTCGATGAGCACGGCGCCCTGCGGGATCAGTTGCGCGAGATCTTGGGCGTGATCGCGCAGGATCTTCATCTCGCAGCGCGTCGGATAATATTCCGGCAGTTCGGTGATGCGCTCGAACAGACGCGAGCCTTCGGCATCGTAGAAATATTTCGGCGAAATGCGCTTGGGCGCCGCCGTCAGGCCGGCGAGCACGTCGGCGGCGAACTGCTCCTCCGCGCTTTGCGGCAGCCGGCGGGACCGTGCGAGCGCGACCATGACCGCCCCTATCTGAACTCGGCAAGCCGCAGCCCGCTGAATTGCCAGCGCGCCGGTGGATAGAAGAAATTGCGGTAGCTCGCCCGCGCGTGACCTTCCGGCGTCGCCAGAGAAGAGCCGCGCAGCACCATCTGATTGACCATGAACTTGCCGTTATATTCGCCCAGCGCGCCTTCGGCGGCCCGGTAGCCCGGATAGGGCAGATAGGCGCTGCGCGTCCATTGCCAAGCGATGCCGAACGCATCCGCGATCACGTTTTCGCGCGCGGCGACCTCCCATTCGAACTCGTTCGGCAGGTGCTTGCCGGCAAAGCGGGCAAAGGCATCGGCCTCGTAATAGCTGACATGGAGGACCGGCGCGGCGGGATCGACCGGCTTGAGGCCCGATAGCGTCATCGAGAACCAGGCGCCGTCCTTCTGCCGCCAGTAGCCCGGTGCCTGCCAGGCTTCGGCCTCGACCATGGCCCAGCCGTCGGACAGCCACAGCGACGGCGTGCTGTAGCCGCCGCTTTTCATGAACTCGAGCCATTCGGCGTTGGTGACGAGATGGCGCGCGATGCGCATCTCGGCGATCAGTTCGTCATGCCGCGGCGTCTCGTTGTCGAAGCAGAAGCCGTCGCCGTCATGGCCGACGGAGTGAATGCCCGCCGGCACATCGACAAAGGCGCCGCGCGGGCCTTGCGCCGCGTGTGGCGGCTGCCATGCGGCGTCGTAGGCGGGATCGGTCGGGTTCTGCGCGAAGGCATGCAGGATATCGGTCAGCAGCAATTCTTGATGTTGCTGCTCGTGGTGCAGGCCGATCTCGAGGATTTCGAACACACGCGGCGCGTCCGAAGGCTTGACCGTCTCGATCAGCCGCGTCACGGCCTTGTCGACATGGGCGCGATAGCTGGCGACCTCCGCGCCGTTCGGCCGCGTGATCAGGCCGCGCTGCGGCCGCGCGTGGCGCGGTCCGGCGGCGACATAATAGGAGTTGAACAGGAAGGGAAAACGCGCGTCGAATGTCGTGTAAGCGGGGTCGTGCGGCAGCAGCAGGAACTGCTCGAAAAACCAGGTGACGTGGGCGCGATGCCATTTGGCCGGCGAGGCGTCCGCCATCGACTGCACGATCTGGTCTTCCGCCGACAAATGGGCCGCCCGCCGCTCCGTCTCGCCACGCACGCGGCGAAAAGCCGCCAGCCAATATTGGCGTTGCTCATCAAGGCGCGGCTTGGCAGCTTGGGCGCCGTCCCGCGGAAGGGGCGAAGCTGCGGTGCGCGCCATGAAGGGCTCCTGCGGTTATGCGAAGGTCATTGGCAGTCAATTTACGTCAAGCGACGAGCAATGGATGCAATTGTTCCACCGCCGCCGGCAGGGGGCAACTCCAAATCGCCCGGTTCGTTCCGGATGACAGGCTTGTGATACCGGGGTGACACAAGGCTAAATGCGCGCCGCCCTGCCCCTGGACATCGTCCCAACAACAATGAGCGAAACCTTCGACTACATCATCGTCGGCGCCGGCTCCGCCGGCTGCGTGCTTGCCAACCGGCTAACCGCCTCCGGACGCCACCGCGTCCTGCTCATGGAGGCGGGCGGGCCCGACCGCAACATCTGGATTCACATTCCGCTCGGCTACGGGAAGCTGTTTCACAATCCCAAGGTCAACTGGCTCTATAAGACCGAGCCGGAACCCGAGCTCGACAACCGGCAGATCATCCAGCCGCGCGGCAAGGTGCTGGGCGGCTCGAGTTCGATCAACGGGCTTTTGTACGTGCGCGGGCAGCACGAGGACTTCGACCGCTGGCGTCAGCTCGGCAACAAAGGCTGGGGCTTTGCCGACGTCCTGCCCTATTTCCGCCGCGCCGAGCACCAGGAGCGCGGCGACGACGAATGGCATGGGCGGGGCGGACCGCTCGCGGTGTCCAACGTCAGCGAGCCGCATCCGCTGTGCGAAGCCTTCATCGAGGCCGCGCAACAGGCCGGTCACCCGCGCAACGACGACTTCAACGGCGCGCGCCAGGAGGGCGCCGGCTACTTCCAGCTGACCGCGAAAAACGGCCGGCGCTGGTCGACGGCGGTCGGCTATCTGAAGCCGGCAAGGCGCCGGCCCAATCTCAAGGTCGAAACCAACACGCTGGCAACGCGCGTTCTGTTGTCCGGTCGGCGCGCCGTCGGCGTCGAATACCGCCAGGGCGGCACCACGAAAACCGCGCACGCCAAAGCCGAGGTGATCGTCGCCGGCGGCGCGTTCAATTCGCCGCAATTGCTGCAGCTGTCCGGCCTCGGGCCCGCCGACCTGCTACGCTCGCATGGTATCGCTGTCATCGCTGACATGCCTGGCATCGGTGCCGACCTGCAGGACCACCTGCAAATCCGCATGCTCTATCGCTGCACCGAGCCGATCACCATGAACGACGTCATCAACAATTGGCGCCACCGCTATCGCGCCGGCTTGCGCTACATCCTGTCGCGCAAGGGCCTGCTCACCATCGGCGCGGGCTATGCCGGCGCCTTCCTGCGCACGCGGCCCGAGCTCGACACGCCCGACGTGCAGCTCCACTTTCTCATCTTCAGCGCCGACACCGCCGGCGCCGGCCTTCATCCCTTCCCCGGCTTCATGGTCTCGGTGTGCCAGTTGCGTCCGGAAAGCCGCGGCTTCGTGCGCATCAAGTCGAACGATCCGGCACAGGCGCCGGCGATCCAGCCGCGCTATCTGTCGAGCCGCTTCGACTGCGACACCGTGGTCGCCGGCATGAAGCAGCTGCGCGGCATCATGGCGAAGCCGGCGATGCGCCGTTACATCGCCGAGGAACGCGCGCCGGGTGACGCCTGCGCAAGCGACGCCGAGCTTCTCGCTTACGCGCGCGCCACCGGCACCACCGTCTATCACCCGACCAGCACCTGCCGCATGGGTCCCGATCCGCAAGCGGTGGTCGACGAGCGGCTGCGCGTGCGCGGCATCGGTGCCTTGCGTGTCATCGATGCCTCGATCATGCCGACGGTCGTCTCCGGCAACACCAACGCCGCCGTAATCATGATCGCGGAAAAGGGCGCCGACTTGATCCTCGAAGACGCGCGCCGCTAGAGCGCCATGCCGCCGTCGACCAGGTGGGCCTGGCCGGTGATGTAGCTCGACTCGTCGGACGCCAGGAACAGCGCCAGATTGGCGACCTCCTGCGTCGTCCCGAGCCGGCCGATCGGCTGGCGCTCGATGAAATCGGTGCGCACCGCGGTGAGCGACTTGCCGGTCTTCTTCGACACGGCGTCGATGCGCTCGTTGAGCGACGGCGACTGGATAGTGCCCGGGCAGATGGCATTGGCGCGGATGCCGTCGCGGATGAAATCGGCCGCCACCGCCTTGGTCAAGCCGATGATCGCCGCCTTGGTGGCGCCGTAGACGTAGCGGTTGGGCACGCCGCGGATCGACGACACGGCGGAGGAAATGTTCACGATCGAACCCCCGCCATGCTCAAGCATCGCCGGCAGGAAGGCGCGCAGCACGCGATGCATCGATTTGACGTTGAGGTCGAAGGAGAAATCCCAGTCCTTCTCCGCGCAGTCGAGCACGCTGCCCTGGTGCACATAGCCGGCACAGTTCGCCAGGATATCCGGCGCGCCGAAAGCCTTGACGACCTTCTTGGCCAGGGCGTCGACCGCCTTGGTCGCCCGCACGTCGAGCGCATAGGCCTTGGCGCCCTTGAGGTCCTTCAGCTTCCTGGCGTCGAGATCGGTGGCGATCACGGTCGCGCCTTCAGCAACGAAGGTCTCGGCGATGGCGCGGCCGATGCCCTGCCCGGCGGCCGTCACGAAAGCCACCTTGTTTTTCAAGCGATTTGCCATGGCGTCCACTCCGCAAACGTGAGGTCAAAAGCTGCAACCTTCTTTATCGCTTTTCGCAATGTTATACACGCGCAGCGTTCCAGATCTGAGAGATTCTCATGCTCGAACCGCTCATCCAGCTTTGCACCTCGACGGCCGGCCTGTTCTGGCTCGTGGTCGGCAGCGATGTATCCATTGCGCTCGCCTATTTCGCGATTCCGGTGACGATGGCCGTCGTCCTGCACGAACGGCGCAACGACATTCCCTACTCGTGGCTGTGGATCCTGTTCGTCCTGTTCATCATCGCCTGCGGCCTGACGCACTCGGCCCATGCGATATCGGCGGCGGCGGGCACCGACTATCTGACGCTGCAGGCCGCGATGAATCTGTTCTGCGCGCTGACCTCGGTCGGCACCGCGATCGCCTTTGCCTTCATCCTGCCGCAGATCAAGCTGCTGCCTTCCCCGGCGCAGCAGCGCGCCTCGCTGGAGAAGCAGGTGTCGCAGCGTACCGCCGAGAAGGATCAGCTGATCCGCGAAATCAACCATCGCGTCGGCAACCAGTTGCAGATCGTCAGTTCGCTGATTTCGCTGGAAAGCCGCAACACCGACAGCAACGAGGCGCTCGATATCCTGTCGCGTCTCAAGATCGAACTCGACAAGATGGCGCACGAGCATCGCGAGCGTTCGAAACTGGACTACCTGCGATACGGCGTCGGCGCCGCCGAGGACACGACCGCCGCCGCAGGCGGCGCGATAAACTCGGGCGTGGTGACCGCCTAGATCGGGCGCCGCTAGTGATTGTCGCGCGGAATGCTCTTGTGGGCGATGTCGTGGTATTTCACCGCCGGCTTGAGCACCATGCCGTCGGCAAGCTGATCGACCATGCCGCGCTGGATTTCCTGCCACGGCGTCTGACTCTTCGGATAGGGAAAGCCGCCCTGCTTCTCCAGCTTGGCGCGCCGCCTGGCGAGCTCGGCGCGTGAGATCAGGATATTGGCGGCGCCCTTGCGCAGATCGATGCGCACGCGGTCGCCGGTTTGCAGCAGCGCCAGCCCGCCGCCCGCGGCGGCCTCCGGCGAGGCGTTGAGAATCGACGGCGAGCCGGAGGTGCCCGACTGCCGGCCGTCGCCGATGCAGGGCAGCGAGGTGATGCCTTTTTTGATGAGCGCCGCCGGCGGCTGCATGTTCACCACCTCGGCCGAGCCCGGATAGCCGATGGCACCGACGCCGCGGATGAAAAGAATGGTGTGCTCGTCGATCTTCAGCTTCGGATCGTCGATGCGCTTGTGGTAGTCCTCCGGCCCTTCGAACACCACGGCGCGGCCTTCGAAGGCTTCCGGATCCTTCGGGTTCGACAGATAACGGGCGCGGAAATCGTCGGAGATGACGCTGGTCTTCATGATCGCCGAATCGAACAGGTTGCCGGACAGCACCTTGAAGCCCGCCTGGCGCTTCAGCGGCTGCTTGTAGGGCCAGATCACGTCGGCGTCCTGCACCTCAGCCTTGCGCACGTTGTCGCCGAAAGTCTTGCCGTTGATGGTGAGCGCGTCGGCGTGGCCCTTGCCGGCCTTGAACAGCTGCCGCATCACCGCCGGCAATCCGCCGGCGCGGAAATATTCTTCGCCCAGATATTTTCCGGCCGGCTGGATGTTGACCAGCAAGGGAACGTCGTAGCCGACCTTCTCCCAGTCCTCGATCGTGAGCTTGACGCCGACATGGCGGGCGATGGCGTTGATATGGATCGGCGCATTGGTCGAGCCGCCGATCGCCGAGCAGGCGACGATCGCGTTCTCGAAGGCCTTGCGGGTGAGGATGTCGGACGGCTTGAGGTCCTCGTGCACGATTTCGACGGCACGCACGCCGGTGTCATAGGCGATCTGCCAGCGCTCGCGATAAGGCGCGGGGATCGCCGCGCATCCGGGCAGCGACATGCCGAGCGCTTCGGCGAGCGCGTTCATGGTCGAGGCCGTGCCCATGGTGTTGCAATGGCCGATCGATGGCGCCGACGAGGTGACGACGTCCATGAACTCGGCATAGTCGATCCGGCCCGCGGCGTGCTCTTCGCGCGCCTTCCATACCACCGTGCCGGAGCCCGCCCGCTCCCCCTTCCACCAGCCGTTCAGCATCGGTCCGCCGGACAAGACGATCGCCGGGATGTTGACGCTCGCCGCCGCCATCAGGCAGGCCGGCGTCGTCTTGTCGCACCCGGTGGTGAGCACCACGCCGTCGAGCGGATAGCCGAACAACACCTCGACGAGACTGAGATAGGAGAGGTTGCGGTCGAGGCACGCGGTCGGCCGCTTGCCGGTCTCCTGGATGGGGTGGCAGGGAAATTCGAAGGCGACGCCGCCGGCGGCCTCGATGCCGGCGCGCACGCGTTGAGCAAGTTCCAGATGATGCCGGTTGCATGGCGACAGGTCGGAGCCGGTCTGGGCGATGCCGATGATCGGCTTGCCCGAGGTCAGCTCCGCGCGCGTCAGCCCGTAATTGAGGTAGCGCTCGAGATAAAGCGCCGTCATGCCCGGATTTTCGGGGTTGTCGAACCACAGTTGCGAGCGCAGGCGGCGGGCCGATTTGGAAGGGCGTCTGGCCATGATTTTCAAACTCCTCTGAAATGCCTGGCGCGTTTCGTGGCGGGCAGAGTAACGCGTCGAACGTGGTCCGTCAGCTTTCCGCTTTTTGATGCGGGCGCCGGTCGATTGGCAAGCGTCATTCGATCCAATACCCTCGGCATGCCATGAAGCGTATCCTCGTCGCCAGCGACGGCTCACCGGATGCCGAGCGTGCCGTCGATGCCGCGGCCCGTCTGGCCAAAGACGGCCGCTGCGAGCTGGTGATCCTGACCGTCGGCGGCAGCATTACCGGCGCCGAGCTCCGCGCGCTGGCCGGCAAGTCCGGCGACCTGTCCAAGACGCTGGAAACCGCGGCGCGGACCGTGCTTGCCAAGGCCCGCAAGCGCGCACTGCGGATCGGCGCGCCCTCGGTACGCGAAATGACCGCCTGGGGCGAGGCCGCCGAGGCGATCAATGACGCGGCGCGGCGCGAAAAGGCCGACATTCTCGTGGTCGGCCGGCGCGGGCGGGGCCGCCTGTCGGGGCTGCTGCTCGGCAGCGTGTCGCAGAAGGTAACGGCGCTCGCGCCCTGCCCCGTCATGGTTGTGCCGTAAAGCGGCGACCTTTGTATCGGCGCACCGCCCGCATAGTATGTTCGATCAGGATCCGGATGCCGCCGAATGCGCCTGCTGCATAACCTCGCCCTGGTCGGCGACCACCAGTTGTTCGCGCGGTTTTGGCGCTCCGCATCGCTTTTCTGGCGCACCAGGAAAGCGTGGGTGGTGGGACTCATCGTCTTCCTGATCGCCGTTGTTCTCATGCAGCTGCTGGTGCAGGTGCTGCTCAACATCTGGAACCGCGACTTCTTTGACGCGCTCGAGCGCAAGGACGCCCATGCGCTCTGGATCCAGGCAAAGCTTTTCCTGCCGCTCGCGGCGTCAAGCATCGTGTTGGCCGCGACCTCGGTCTGGGGCCGCATGACGGCGCAGCGCAACTGGCGCGAGGCCCTGACCCGGCACGTGTTGGAGAAGTGGCTCGAGAACGACCGCTTTCGCCGCCTGAACCATCACATGGTGAAGGGCTCCGAGAACCCCGAGTACCGCATCGTCGTCGACATCAGGGTCTCGACCGATGCGCCGATCGACCTGTCGCTGGCGTTTTTCTCCTCGATCATCACGTCGATCACCTTCTTCGGCGTGCTGTGGAGCATCGGCGGCAGCATCACCGTCACCGCGTTCGGCGTGTCGATGACGATTCCCGGCTACCTGGTATTCGGCGTCATCATCTACTCGGGCCTCGTCTCCGGTTCGATGCTGCTGTTCGGTCACCACCTCACCGGGGTGATCGAGCGCATGAACCAGAGCGAGGCGGAATTCCGCGCCGCCGCCGACGCCTTCCAGAACGACGCCAAGTCGAACGACGGCGACAAGCGGCACAACCTGCAGCTCAAGCTGCACAGCGTGCTGCTGTGGTGGCGGGAGTTTCTCTGGCAGCTGGTGCGGACCACGTTCGTGTCGCACGGCAACACGCTGTTCGCGCCGGTGGTCGGCTGGTTCCTGTGCGTGCCGAAATACCTCACCGGCGCCATGACGCTGGGCGAGCTGACGCAGGCCGCGGCGGCGTTCGTCGTGGTGCAGGCCTCGTTCAATTGGGTGGTCGACAACTACCAGCGGGTGGCCGATTGGCGCGCCTCGGTGCATCGCGTGGCGACGCTGTTGCTCGCGCTCGACGAGTGCGAGGCGGCCGAGCAGCGCTCCCCGGCCAAGGTCTAGACCCTGCCCGCGAGCGCGGCGAGGCCGATGAAGGCCGGGTCGTCATGGCCGATCAGGTAAACCGGAATGACCTTGACGTATCCGCTCATGCGGCCCTTGCTGTCGAAACGCGCGCGGAATTGTGAGTGCAGGAGCTCGTCGCGCATCTTGGGCACGAAGCCGCCACCGATATAGACGCCGCCCTGGGCGCCGAGGCTGAGCGCGAAATTGCCGGTGACCTCGCCGAGCCAGGCACAGAACAGATCGAGCGCCGCGCGGCAGACGGGACACGTGCCGGCAATCGCCGCCTCACGGATGTCATGGGAGCTGCGTTCGGGCACGACAACGCCGTCGAGCGTTGCGATGGCCTGGTAGAGGTTGATCAGGCCCGGCCCCGACAGCACGCGCTCGATGGAGACGTGGCCGAACTTGCGGCGCAGCACCGAGATCACGGCATCCTCGCGCTCCGAACCGCCGGGCAGGCTGGCGTGCCCACCCTCGCTGCCGAGGACGAGCCCGCCCTGCGCCGGCATGTAGGCGGCGACGCCGAGGCCGGTGCCGGGACCGAGCGCGAGCTTCAGCGCGTTCGGCTTGGGCTCGCCGCCGCCGATCTTGCGCAGGTCGCCGGCGCCGAGATGCGGCAGCGACCACGCCACCGCCTCGAAATCGTTGAGCAGACGCACGTCGGCAAAGCCGAAGTCGGCGCGCAACTCGGCGGCGTCGACCACCCAGGGGCTGTTGGTCATCACGCAACGCCCGTCTTCGACCGCGCCGGCCACGGCGAAGATCGCCCGGCCGATTTTCTCCGTCCGGCCGCCGAGATAGGCGGCAAGCGCGTCGCGAAAACGTCGGTAGCGCGCCACAGCCAAATGCTCGATCGGGCCGATGGCGCCGTCGGCGAGCACGGCAAACCGGACATTGGTGCCGCCGACATCGGACAGGAGCGTGCGTCGGCTCATGCGCGGCTCCGCGCCGCGGCGATCAGGCCGCGATACCAGTCGAACGACGCCTTGGGAATGCGCCGCTGCGTCGGATAGTCGACATAGACGACACCGAAGCGCACGCTGTAGCCCTGGTCCCACTCGAAATTGTCGAGCAGCGACCAGACGAAATAGCCGCGGACGTCGGCGCCGGCCGCAGCCGCGTCGTTTGCCGCGGCGATATAGCCGCGCAGGTAAGCAATGCGGTCGTTGTCGAACACGGCGCCGTTGGCGTCGAGGCTGTCGTGATTGCCGAGGCCGTTTTCGAGCACGTAGACCGGCAGCTTGTAGCGCCCCGTCAGCAGCAGCAGCGTGTCGCGAAACGCCGCCGGCATGATCGGCCAGTCGATCGCCGTCACCGGCGTGCCGGGCGGCTTGTCGCCGAAGCCAAAGCCGAGGCGCCCGCCGGCGTCCGCCTTGATGTAGACCGGGCTGTAGTGATTGAGCCCGAACCAGTCGAGCGGCCGCTTGATGCGCGCGAGATCGCCCGGCTGCATGTGCGGCTCGATCGCCGCCTGCATTTGCGCGGGATAGACGCCGAGGCACTGCGGATCGGGATAGGCCTTGTTCCAGTAGGCGTCGCAGGTCGCAGCGGCCTGCTGATCGGCGGCCGACGACGGCAGCGCCGGCTGCACGTTGTGAATGCAGCCGATCAGCGCACCCGGCACGCGCTCGCGCAGGATATCGACGGCCGCGCCGTGCGCCAGATTGACATGGTGGATGGCGCGGTGAAGCGTATCGACGCCGGTTCGGTCGCGTTTGCCGCCGCCCATGCCGGAGCCGAACAGCGTGAAGATCGACGGCTCGTTGAAGGTGGCGAAGCGCTTGACGCGATCGCCGTAGCGTCCGGCCACCAGCGTGACATAGTCGGCGAACCAGGAGACGATGTCGCGCGTGGTCCAGCCGCCGCGATCGTCGAGCGCCTGCGGCAGGTCCCAGTGGTAGAGGCAGAGCCACGGCTCGATGTTCGCGGCGAGCAAGGCGTCGATCAGCCGGTCGTAGAAGGCAAGGCCCTTCTCGTTCGCCCCGCCTCGCCCTTCGGGCAGCAGGCGCGGCCAGGCGACGGAAAAACGATAGGCCTGCAGGCCGAGGCGCTGCATCAGCGCGACGTCTTCGCGGTAGCGGTGGTAGTGGTCGCAGGCGACCTCGCCGGTATCGTGATTGGCGATGTCACCGCGCTCGCCATAGGTGTCCCAGACCGATTTGCCGCGCCCGTCTTCATCGGCGGCGCCCTCGATCTGGAAGGCCGACGTCGAGACGCCCCAGAGGAAGTCGCGCCGCAGCGCCGCAATCGGGGGAAAGGCCTTATCGCCTGAAACCACGGGCTTCTCCGCCTCTTGGCCTCGACCCAAAAGAGGCCCCGGCCGCGGGTCGCTTGGTTGAGACACATCAATATATTGTGCCGCGGCTGCGGCAATTGTTTAGCCTATGCTGATGCGGACCCAAGTGTCACGGACAAGGTGGGGCGGCATTGCCGACGGCCAATTCCGGCCGGGCGGATTTTTCCGCACCGGCCGGCGCGGCGGCGTGCACTGGCTGATCGATCCCGACGGCGGGCGCTTCCTGTCGAAGGGTGTCGACACCGTTTCGTTCGAGCAGGACAAGATCCGCGACACCGAGCGCTCGCCCTATGCGGAGAACGCGCTGCGCAAATACGGCAGCGTCGGGGCCTGGCGCAAAGCGGTCAACGGCCGGCTTGCGGGCTGGGGCTTCAACACGCTCGGCTCATGGTCCGATGTGAGCGTGGCAGACGCGGGCGGCGCCGCGCTCGCCGTCACCCCCAACCTCGATCTCGGCATGTCGTTTGCCTGGCCGCGCAAACAGGCCTTCCCGGACGTGTTCGACCCGCAGTTCGAAGCCCATGTCGGCCGCCGCGCACGCGAGATGTGCGCGCCGCACCGTGACGACGGCAAGATCGTCGGCTGGTTCATCGACAACGAGTTGCGCTGGGGACCGGATTGGCGCGGGACCGAGGAGCTGCACGCGCTGTTTCTCAATTACCCGGAGTCAAGTCCGGGCCGCCGCGCCGCGCTCGCCGCCGAGCCTTCGAGTTTCACCGCATCGATCGCCGAGCGCTACTTCGCACTGACCACCGCAGCCATCCGCGCCGCCGACCCGAACCATCTGGTGCTCGGTTGCCGTTTCGCGCTGGTGCCGCAGCCGGGCGCGATCGCCGCGGCCGGCCGGCACGCCGATGTCGTCTCGTTCAATTGCTACGAGCTCGATCCGAGCAAGGCCATCGAGGCCTACGCCGCGACCGGCAAGCCATGTCTGATCGGGGAATTTTCGTTCCGTGCCGCCGATTCCGGCCTGCCCAACACCATCGGAGCCGGACCGAAAGTCGCAACCCAGGACGAGCGCGCCGCCTGTTTCCGCGCCTACGTCACCGCCGCGCTGCGGTATCCGGCGATCGTCGGCTATCACTGGTTCGAACACGCCGATCAGCCGGCGGAGGGCCGCTTCGACGGCGAGAATTCGAACTTCGGCACCGTTACGATCAATGACGATGTCTACCGGGCGCTGACGGACGCGATGGCCGCTATCAATGGCGAGGCCGAGGCGCTTCATGCGGCGGTCGCGGCTTCATAGGCGAAGGCAATGAGCCAGCCGGCAAAGATCGTTTTCATCGGCGCCAGCAGCATGTCGTTCGGCCTCAACATGCTGCGCGACATCTTCAGCAGCGGCGAATTGCGCGGCTCGACGCTGACCTTGGTCGGCCTCGACCGGACGGCGCTGTCCAAGACGGCCGAGCTCGCCAAGCTCCTGAACGCGAAGACCGCAGCCGGCCTCACCATCGAGCACACCACCGACCGCCGCGCCGCGCTCGACGGCGCGGGCTTCGTCGTCAACGCCACGGCCATCGACCGCAACCGGCTATGGAAGCTCGACTGGGAGGTGCCGCGCAAATACGGCATCCGCCATACGCTCGGCGAAAACGGCGGCCCCGGCGGGCTGATGTTCACGCTGCGCACGTTGCCGCTGGTGTTCGACATTGTGCACGATATGCGCCAGCGTTGCCCCAACGCTCTGTTCCTCAACTTTTCCAACCCGGAAAACCGCATCATCCACGCGCTCGGCAAATACAGCCAGATCCAGGCGCTCGGCCTCTGCCACGGCATCTTCATGGGCCAGGGCGCGGTCGCCGACATCATGGGCCTGCCCTACGAGCAGGTCGAAGTCTGGGGCGCCGGCCTCAATCACTCGCAATGCCTCATGCAGATCCGCGACCGCAAGACCGGCGAAGACCTCTATCCGCGCCTGCGCCAGAAGGAGAAGACCTACGACGCCTCGTTCCTGCCGCTGACGCGGCAATTGTTCCGCGCCTTCGGCTACTGGATGACGTGCAGCGACGACCATCTCGGCGAATACCTCGCCTATGGCTGGGAGGGCGGCGAGCACGGCTATGATTTCGCCGCCGACGAGCGCGGCCGCGCCGAATTCGCCGCCGAGCGCGAGCGGGTGCTGGCGGGCGGTCCGATTCCGGCGGACTGGCTGACGCCGTCGGGCGAGCGCGGCGCCGCCGCCATCGGCGGCATCATTCACGACAAAAAGCGCGTGCTCGAATCCGGCATCGTCTATAACCGCGCCGCCATTCCCAATCTGCCGGCCGACGCCGCGGTCGAGGTGCCGGTGACGGTCGACGCCGCGGGCGTCCACCCGGTGTCGCTCGGCCCCCTGCCCGATGCCATCGCCAAGCTGCTCACCATTCAGGTGCAGGTGCAGCAGCTCGCGATCGAGGCGGCGGTGCGCGCGTCCAAGGACATCGCGCTGCAGGCGCTGCTGATCGACCCGGTGGTGAATTCGGCAAGCGCCGCGGTGAAGATTCTCGACGAGCTGTGGGACATCAACAAGCCCTATATCCGGCCCTGCCTCTAGACGGCGAGGCCGGTTGCCAAACGGGGAAACGAATGACCGAAAGCAGAGACGGCAACGGCGGAGCAAAACCCGCCATCCCGAAGCCCGCCCATCCCCATCGCCGCCAGGCGCCGCTGCCGTGGCAGGCCGCCAAGCCCGCCGAAGAGGACCCGCAGGCCTTCGCCCGCGTGCAGGCGATCCTGAACAGCGCCAGCTACCGGCTCGCCGAGAACGACGCCGAATTCCTGGCCCGCAACGAACTTCGCGGCGAGCGCCTGCTGCTCGAGTACCACAAGCCGGAGCTGATGCTCGGCGAGCACGGCATCCGCAACGCCATCGTCGTCTTCGGTAGCACGCGCATCTGCGAGCCGGCGGCGGCGCGGCGGAAGGTGGCGCAGCTGCGGGACAAGTCGGCCGCGGCGCCGCACGACAAGACGCTGCGGCGGCAGCTCGCTATCGCCGAGCGAATTCTGGCAAAAAGCCGCTACTACGACGTCGCCCGCGAGTTCGGCCGCCTTGTCAGCGTGGCAAACAATCATCCCGAATCGCATACGGTGATCATGACCGGCGGCGGCCCCGGCATCATGGAGGCCGCCAATCGCGGCGCCTTCGATGCCGGCGCGAAATCCGTAGGCCTGAACATCGACCTGCCGCACGAGCAGTATCCCAATCCCTACATCACCGCCGAGCTTTGTTTCCGATTCCACTACTTCTCGCTGCGCAAGCTGCATTTGCTCGAGCGCACACGGGCGCTCGTCGCCTTTCCCGGCGGCTACGGCACTTTCGACGAGCTGTTCGAGATTTTGACCCTGATCCAGACGCGCAAGATCAAGCCGATCCCCGTGGTGCTGGTCGGCGAGGATTACTGGCGAAAGGTCATCAATTTCGACGCCATGGTCGACGAAGGCGTCATCGACGCCGAGGACATCGAATTATTCTGGTTCGCCGAGAGCGCGCAGGACATATGGGACGGCATCCGCCGCTGGCGCGAGCAAAGCAGCGCGCCGCCGTGACGTGCCGGACGGTCGCTATTCGCTCTCGCTGAACAACACGACCTTCCAGTCGCCATTGGCCGTCTTGGCGTAGCACAGCCGATTGCTGTTGAAGGGGCGCGCCGCCGAGGCGGGAATCCAGCCGGTCTTGCCGGACGGGAGCAGCACCTGAAGGTGCGTGGGCTGCGCATCCTGCGATTGGGCAGACGTGCCCAGCACCGGCAGCGCCACCGTACCCAGCCTGGCGACCGGCGGTCCTGTGTCGCCGGGGGACTTGGTGACGGCGACGTCGCCGATCGTGAAATACCAGTCCGCGCCGCCGTCATCCTCCGCTTCTATTTTCTTGCCGGCTTGTTCGAATTTCTCATCATCCACGATCTCCGCCGCCATCGGCCCGCAGATCAAATTTCCGTCGTCGGTTGCCTGGTAGTAGATTTTGTCGGCGGCGAACGACGCCAGGGCGTCCCAAAAAGGCCCGTCTTCAACGCCACCGTCGACATCCTTGCCGTAGTCGCGAAACCCGAAAACCACCTTGAAATTGTGAACGGCATCGCGGCCAAAATCGAATTTGTCCGCCAGCTCGTCATTCAGGGTCCATACGAAGGTCGGACCGACGAGACGCAACAGCGCCGTCGTATCTTTCTTGGCCGTGGCGTCGACCAAGGCCGTCCGCATTTTCTCAAACGCGGCGTCGGGCTGGTAGCGTGTGCCCAATTTCACTTTGACTTCGGGGTAAGGCACGTTCTTGACGTCGGCGTGCAAGCCCGCCGGCACGGCCGCGGTAAGGACAGCCGCTATCGCAGGTATCAGAAAAGCGCGCATCGCAAGGCTCTCTCTCGTCGGCAGCATCCCGGAAAGGCGTTGCGGGCTGCGATGCCGAACGCACCGCAGCCCGCCGTCGTCACTGTATCACGACGGGTTCGCGCACTGGAACGAGCCCAAGTTCTTGTCCCACTCCTTGCCGAGCTGGTTGTAGGTGCCCGGACCGAGCCGCATCGTGGCGCCGGCGTAGTTTTCGTCGACGTAGAAGTCCCAGGTGCCCGACTTGACCTCGATCGAGGAGATTTCGCCTTTCCAGCCGACTTGGGAAAGCTCCGGCTGGTCTTCATTGGTCGGCGCCGAGCTGCCCTTCAGATTCGGCTCGGAGTAAATGACGAGCTCGCACTCGCCGCGCTCCTGCGCCGGAGCCTCCAGTGCGATCGCCTCGGCGCGCACCGGAGCGGCCGAACCGATGGTGGCGACCCGCCGCGGACAGTATTGCACGCATTGCACGTCTTCGCCGCCGTCCTCGAGCGGCACCGACTGCCAGCTCAGCCTGCAGCCGTTGACGCTGACGCCGCCGCAATACGGTCTGGCGATCGGCACATAGCCGTCGGGGTCGAAATATTCGCCGCCGATCGCAATCGCCGCCAGCGTGCCGATGGCGGCGAAGGTTTCCCAGCGGTCGCCGATCCAGACGCGGTTGACATCGCGGTTGATGTCGACGTTGACGTTGACGTTTTTGTTGATGTTGACGTTCTTGTTGATGTTGACGTTCTTGTTGATATTCACGTTCTTGTTGATGTTGACGTTCTTATTGACGTTGACGTTCTTGTTGACGTTCTTGTTGGCGAGGCCGATCTTCTTGTTGGCCATGCCGCCCGGACCCGAGGCGATCTTCTTGCCGCCGGGGCCGCCGCTGATCTTCTTGGCGCCCGGACCGGTGCTGATCTTCTTGGCGCCGGGACCTGTCGTGACTTTCTTGGCGCCGGGACCTGAGGTGATCTTCTTCGCACCCGGACCGCCGGTGACCTTCTTGGCACCCTTGCTGCCGGCGCCGTGGCTTACTTTCTTGCCGCCGGCCCCCTGGCCCACCTTTTTGGCGCCCGCGCCGGTCTTCTTGGTTCCGGCAACGTGGCCCGTCTTCTTGGTGCCGCCGCCGCTGCGACTGACCTTCTTCGTGCCGCCGCCGCTACCGCGGCTGACCTTTTTCCCGCCGCCGCCGCTGCGGCTGACTTTTTTCGCGCCGCTGGCGCCGCGGCTCACCTTCTGCGTACCGCCACTCTTCTTCGTGGCGGTCTGCTGTTGCTTCTTGGTAGCGGCTGAAAATTCGAACAGCGATGGCAACAAGCCGTCAAACGCGACGTATTGCGTGGTTGCTTTGGTCCGAGGCGCTTGCGCCGCATGCGCATCGATCGGCGCATTTCCGATCACGAGCGCGGCAGCGGCGAGCAACAGTACTTTGCGGAACATCACTGCCCCCTTGGGTGCTGAGGTTTTTTGGTTTTGCAATGGTCGTGACTTCGCGCTTTAGGCGCCTTGATCCATGTCAACGGGCGGTTCGCTTATTTGACCCGGTCATGGCGCAAACCCCTGCGGCGGCAGCCAGCCGGCGCGGTTCCGGGCGGGGCACCGGCCGCCTGAGAAAGCCGACCGGAGAAAATCCTCCGCAAAAACTCCCCAAGGTGGAAGCAAATGCCTTGCTTCAGCGGTTGACGGTGCCGTGGTAGCCTGGATGACGTGCTATCTGCGCTGAAAGCAGCTGCAATGGATCTCACGGCGGTCAGAGCATTCGACATCCTGCTGCGAAAGGGCGCCGAGCTCCGGCAGATCGACGAATTTCTGTCGTCGTTGGGAGTGCCGCAGGCCGCATCTTACGAACAGGCCCTGCAAAGCCACTTTGCCGCAGGCTGCAAGTTCCGCGATCAAATTCCGTTTCTGAAGGAGCTGTACCGCACCGGCATGTTTGTCGAACGGTGCGCCGGCTCACCCGTGGCTTTCATCTTTTTCACGAGCATCATCGACCCGATGGGCGTCACAGCCGCTCGTGCGCACCTGTCCCGGCTCGGCGCCAATTGCATCTATCTCTACGACGACAGGGACATGAACTACGCTTTTGGCATCCGCCAAATCGGCGGCGATGAGCGAGCTCTCAGCGCCATCCTTCGCGACACCTTGAGCGCCCTGGGCGCAAAGCAGGTCATTACCGTCGGCTGTTCAGCCGCCGGTTTCGCGGCCATCAAGCACGCCGTGTATCTCGGCGCCCACGGCAGCGTCACCTTCGCTCCCTTCACCACGTTCGCCGAGGAGCACTATCATCGCGACCGGCGAGGCCAGGGGCTCATCGAGCGTTTCCGCAAATTGTGCCCCTCGCTGCTGATCGACCTGGGGCCGTTGATCGCCAACAGCAAGCCGCCGCTGAGCCTCATCTGTTTCTATGCCAAAGGCATGGCGCTCGACGCATGGCACGCGACGCGCATTCTCAAGACGGGCCCGCGCTCGCTCTACGCGGTCGGCGTCAGGGGCAACTCGCACCAGATCTTCAACTCGCTGATCGCGCGCGGCGTATTCGACGTGGTGATGAAACCTCTGGCGCAAGGCGCCTCGATAGCGGAATGCATCGCGCCGCTGCGCGCCTTTTTCGACAGCGAAGCCGCCGACCCTGCGCACAAAGCCGACGCCGGCATGCTGGCGACCTCCCCCGCGCAGGCCATGAAGCCGGCCTGAGCTGCGTCAGCGTCTCCGGGAACACGGGCCTCATAATTTCTCGTTCGGCTCAATCGCAGCGACCGGCGCTGCCAGCCGCCATTTGTTCGGCAAGTTGTCGCCAACCGAGAGGTTCACAATTTCAGCGGCAAAGAGCGACGCCCTCTCCTGCTCTTCATTGCTGCTTCCAGGCGCGGCAACCCTGATCGCGCGGGGCACGGTTCGCGTCAACGACAGACTCAAGAGATCGAATCGATTGTAATGGCCGGCAAAGTCCTGAACGACCTTCGGAGAAACCAGCGCGTCACGGTCGACGTCGGCGTAGAGAATGCCTTCTTCGTTGCCCATCGGCCCCGCCAGGATTTCTCCTGACGGACCGATAATCGACGATCCGCGGCCTTGCCCCGCCATGTAGTCACGGTGCTGTTGCGTGACCGGAAGCTCTCGAAACATCTGGTCGTTGATGACGCTCACCGCGTTGATAATGAAGACCTTCATTTGATAGGCGAGCGCCCGCGTCACCATCTGAACAATTTCCGAGATGTTGGCGCCAAGCTGGAAATGCGACGGCCAGGATGCGACGTGAACGTTCGCACCCTGCGCGTCGAGTGCATAAGTGGCGAGTGCATTGGAGTTTTCGCCGCACATCAACCCCGACACGTTGACGCCGACGTTCGTCGGATAGGCGCGCAGCCCTTCCGCGTCGCCGCGCGAATGAACGAGGCGCTCGCCGAGCGTTGGCATCAGCTTGCGGTGGCGGCCGACCAGATTGCCCGTTGCATCGATGAATAACAAAGTATTGTAAAGCGTGCCGAGCCGCCCCGGCTCGCGTTCGCAGCAGCCCATCACAACGAAGACATTGGCGTCTCGCGCCGCCTGGCAAAGCGCGTCAACCTCGGGACCGGGAACAACGATGCTGTTGAGCGCGAGGCGCTTGGAGAATGCCTGCGCCTCCGGGCTGCTGGCGGGATGAAAATGATACCAGAGCGGGTGCGTCGGGATGAAGCCTTCGGGGAACCCCGCGATGTGGGCGCCGTTGCGCCCAGCTTCGATAATCAGCGCGACCGATTTCTCGACTGAGCCCTTAAGATCCAGAAAGGCAGGTGACGCCTGGATCGCGGCGAGTCGAATTTTATTTTGCTGGCCCATCTGTCGCTCCTGTGAATGATCACCCGTTACGCCATCCGAAGAAATCCCCAAGGCGTCGCGTGAAGACGCTCAAAACCGGTCTCCGTGATGCGCAGCATTTCACCCAACTGCACGCCGGCCTTTTGATCGGTCGTGATAACGTTCGGCTGCACGACGATCGTCATGTTTCGCTCGAGGCGCATGTCCGGAACAGGGCCCGCCGGCCGGCTTTTGGTGCCGAGCACGGGCGGCCAATAGCCGCCGCCAAAGCCGTGGACGATATCGTCGTAAATCGAAAGCCCGGCGTCCTCGATCAGGGCCGTTGCATCAAAGATTTGCTGCGCCGATACGCCTGCTTTCAGGACGCCGGTGATCGCATGAAATGCCGCTTCGGCCGTATCATAAAGCTTTTGGAACAGCGGCGTCGGTTCTGCGCCGACCGTGATCGTCCGCAACACCTGGCCCGGATAATCCCAGAACGTACCGCTGAATTCGACAAACATCATGTCGCCGATCTTCAGTCGCGCAGTCGAGTGGTGTTGTGGCGGCACGCAGCAGGTCGGATTGGCCATGTCGTTTCGTCCGATGAAGTGGATCACGGTCGAGCCGCCAAGGGCGTGATAGCCGTGCTCGACGAGGGCGCCGAGCTCGCGTTCGGTCATGCCCGGACGTCCATCGCGTAGCAATGATGCAAGACCGAGATCGCTGAATGCGGCGCCAATCCGCATCCAATCGATTTCTTCATCCGACTTTCGCATTCGCAGCCATCGATAGTCGTCGCTCAGATCGATGAGATCGAAGGTCTCAAGCTGACGTGAATGCAGCCAAGTCAGAACACCGATAACGCCGACCCGCTTGATGCCGCGCCGGGTCAATTCCTCGGCGACCGCCATGGCGCCGCGGCGCTCCGCCCAACGCACATCCGCGTCGCGCGCAATCTGGCGGGCATTCGGAACATGATTGACGTGCTCCACAAAAAGCACGTCCCGTTCGCCCGGTTTGAACACAACGAAAGCGCGCGCCGAAGTCGGCCACCCGGTGAGCCAGCCAACACCCGTTCCGGTGCGCTCTTCCCCGCACAACAAAACGGCATCGCAATCATGTTTCGCCGCGGCGTCGGCCAGCGCCCGCCGGCGGCGCGCGAACTCTTGATCGGAAAAGCGGCCGTACGGCTGCTCGAGGATCGCCTTGATTTTCGGATCTTGCAGCGTTGGATGATCCATCACGAACCTTTAAGCGCGGCGTCGAGATAATGGGCGTCGAAATAGGCGCTCGGTGGGCCAAGCGGTTTGGCCGGCGTGCCGAATCGCGAACGAAGCTTGAGCACGGCTGCGATGCCTTCAAGATCGGCAGCGCCTCTTTTTGTGAAGCCGTTTCTGGCGTCGAACAGAACTGAATAGGCGATGGTAGCCGCGCCTTTGTCCGCATTCGGCATGTATTTACCAAAAATCGCGAACGCCTCGTTGCGGCTGGCTGGTTCGTACAGCCAATCGACCGCGTCGGAGAACGCGCGCAAAAATCCGCAAAGCGCGTCGCGGTTCTTGTCAGCCCAGTTCCGCCGCGTCGCAATAACGTGGCCCTGGTAGCGCGACATGATGCTTTCGGCGGTATCAAGTTCCCGGAAACCGAGGTCCTTGAGCTGCGAGGAAAACGGCGTGTTGAAGAGCGCGCCGGCGAAATCGTGGCGCTTTAAGCCTTCGTAACGCTGCAGCACGCCTCCGGTCCGGACGATCTTGTATTCATCCTTTCGGAGCCCGCCCTTTTCGAGGAGCGCGAACAGAATCAGAGCCAAACCCGTAAGCACAGCATCGACGGAAAGGGTCTGCCCCTTCAGGCCGGCATACGAGGCAATGTCGGGGCGCACCATGAGCGCTGGCATCAGCCGCGCATCCGACGCCATCACCGCGATCGCATCGGGCACCGTCACCGGCGCCTCCCCCTGGCCCTCGCGATAGGCGACGACGTTATCCATCAAAGTGATCGCAACATCGCCGCTGCCTTCGGCAAGATGGGTCCACTGCACCACCGAGCCCGGGATTTCGGTCACCTCGACCGAAATGCCGTTTTGGGCGAACAGGCCCCGCTCCTGCGCGACCCAGAGCGGCCAATTGAACGCGCCGGGAAACACCATCAGTCTCACAGGCGCCATAGCGGCCACACGCGGTGCGCGAATATTTCACACATTTCAGTGAAATTTTAGGAGCACGGTCCCTGACTGTCAAACATGCTTGCCGGTGCACATTGCTGCGCGAGATCGCCGCAGGGTACGCGTGGAAAATGCAAAAATACAGGGCCATCTCGACTCTCGCCGAGGGCGGACGCAAGCTGTGGATCATCAAGGCCGACACTGGACCGCGCGAAAAATGAGCTTGACGATCATGCCCAATTAGATTTCAGTAATTTTACTGAAATCCCAGGATGACCCATGTACACGCTCTGTGTTGATATCGGCGGCACCTTCACCGACATTGTGGTCTTCGACGAAGGCAAAGGGCGCACGGTCACCGGCAAGGCGCTCACGACGCCGGCGGATCTGCGCAAAGGCGTCTTCGCCGGCCTCGAACAGGCGGCGGAGGATCTTGGCGTTCCGCTCCAGAACGTCTTGGCCGAGGCGCATCGCTTCGTCCACGCCACGACGCAATCGAGCAACGCCATCTTCGCTTTCGCTGGCGCCAAGACCGCAGTGATCACGACCCGCGGTTTTGGCGACACGCTCACGATCATGCGCGCGACGGGCCGCGTCGCCGGCCTGAGCGTGTTCGAGCGCTATCACTACCGCGCGACCATGAAGCCGCGCATGTTGGCCGACGAGCGCGACATCTTCGAAGTGTCTGAGCGGATGGACTATGCCGGCCGGCCGGTGACAAGGCTCGATGAGGCGGAGCTACGCACAATCGCGAGATCGCTCAAATCGCGCGGCTATGAGGCCGTCGCAATTGCGTTCCTGTTCTCGCACAAGAACGATGCGCATGAGCGCAGGGCGAAGGAGATCCTGGCGAGCGAACTGCCGAAGGTCTATTTCTCGCTCTCCAGCGAAGTGGCGCCGGTGCTCGGCGAATATGAACGCAGCGCAACGGCGCTGTTTAACGCCTATGTCGGACCGACCATCGAGAATTATCTCGATGGACTTGTTGGCAAACTCGCGGAGAGCGGGTTGAAGCCCCAGCCGCTGATCGCCCAGGCCAACGGGGGTCTGGCGACGCCATCGCAAACGATCCCAATCTTCACCGTCGAATCGGGGCCGGCGGCCGGCGTCGTCGGCAGCGCGCATCTCGCCGAGCAGATCGGGGTTCCGGACATCATCGCGACCGATGTCGGCGGCACCACGTTCAAGGTGGCAATCATCGAAGGCGGCAAGTGGGCCTACACCAAAGAGACGATTCTCAATCAATATCAATTGCGGCTGCCGATGATCGACGTCGTCTCGATCGGCGCCGGCGGCGGCTCGATCGCCTGGGTCGATAACGCGCGGCTGCGCATCGGTCCGATGAGTGCGTCGTCCGACCCAGGCCCTGCGTGCTATGGCTTCGGCGGCGACCGGCCGACCGTTACCGACGCCGATCTCGTGCTTGGCCACATCTCGCCCGACCGGTTTCTCGGCGGCCGGATGGCGCTCAATTATGAAGCCGCTGCTGCCGCGATCGAGAAGCAGATCGCAAAGCCCCTGTTTGATGGCGATGTCATCGCCGCAGCGGCGGGAATACGCCGCGTGGTGGACGCGCAGATGGCCGATCTCATCCGCAAGACGACGTTGCAGCGCGGCTACGATCCGCGTCGTTTCGCGCTGATGGCCTATGGCGGTTCCGGCCCCGTTCACGCGGCATCCTATGGCGCCGACCTCGGTATTTCGGAAATCATCATTCCGCTCAACGCACCGGTTCATTCCGCATACGGCGGCGCGCTGTCCGATGTCCGCTTCAGTCTGCGTTATTCCGACCCGCTGACGCTGCCGGTCGAGCCGGCAAAGCTTGAAAGCATCTACACGTCGATGGAACGCGACGGCGATAAGCTTCTTGTCGAAGCCGAAATCCCGTCCACGGACCGCCGATTTGAGCGCTGGGTTGAAGCGCGGTATCGCCGCCAAGTCCACACCGTGCGGGTGCGCGTTCCGGGCAAGATCGAGTCGGTTGAAACGGTCAAACTCGTCGCGCAAGCGTTCGAAGCCGAATACGAGCGCCTGTTCGGCCCAGGTTCGGCACTCAAGGACGCCGGCATCGAACTGGTTGATTACGGTGTCGACGCCATCGGTGGCGTACGCAAACCGGCAGCGACCAGACACGCAAACGGCACCGCGACCGAGCCAAAACCACGCACGCGGCGCAAAGCGTTCTGCCCGATTGTTGGCGGCATGCTCGACACTCCGATTTACGACGGCGCCACGCTTGGAGCGGGCGCGAAGATTTCAGGTCCCGCCGTAATCGAGCACCCGAGTACCACGATCGTCTTGCATACCGGGCACAATGCCCGCGTCGACGAATTCGGCAACACCCGCATAGCTCTCGCTCACTGAAAGTCGGTGCAATGCTCAATCCTTCGCAGACTCACTTGATCGATCCGGTCACGTTCGAGGTGCTGAACCACCGCTTGATGACCATCAGCGAGGAGATGGGGATTCAATACATGCGGTGCTCCGGCTCAAATGTACTCATCACGGGTAACGACGCCGCCGCCGCAGTGATGCTGGCCGACGGCTCGCTGGTTTCGGTCGGCCCTTACATTGTAACGCAGGGCAATGTGCTGCCGCTCATCGTTGCCAGCACGATGAAGTCACTTGGGCCAGGTGAAGTTATCGAGGACGGCGATATCTTCATTTGCAACGATCCCTATCTCGGCGCCATTCATCATCCCGACATAGCGACGGTTGCGCCGATCTTCTGGAAGGACAAGCTGGTCGCATGGGTCGGCGCCTCCGGGCACCAGCTCGATAATGGCGGCATGGATCCGGGCGGCTTTTCGATCAAGGCTGTCGACACGCACCAGGAAGGTCTTCGAATGCCGCCAGTCAAGATCGCCTCGCGCGGCGTGGTGCGCGAGGACGTGCTGCGGTGGATCCGCAATCAGGTGCGCGACCCGCTGGTTGCGCTCGACATCAAGGGCCAGATCGCCTCGCTCAACAGCGGCCGGCGGCGCGTGCTCGAACTGTTCGAGCGCTGGGGCGAGGATACCGTGCAAGCCGCGATGGCACAATGCATCACGCATTCGCGCGAGAAGCTCGAAGCCCGCCTCGCCGAACTGCCGGACGGCCAGTGGCGCGAGGTGCAGTACATCGACCACGACGGCCACAACCCGGAAATCTACAAAATCATCTGCACGCTGACGAAAAAAGGCAGCCGGCTCGAATTCAATTTCGCCGGCACCAGCCCGAATGCGCGCGGCCTGATCAATTGCTCCTACGCCGGGCTGCAGGCCGCCTGCCTCACCGCGACCTACATCAATCTGTGTTGGGACATCCCATGGAATCGTGGGGTCCTCGACTGCATGGATATCGTGAGCGAAGTCGGCACGGTGAACAATTGCGCTTACCCGGCACCGTGCGCGATGGCGACGATCTCCGCCGTCATCGTAACGGTCGATTCGGCATGGCGCTGCCTCTCGCAAATGCTCCTCGCCAGCAAGGACTACAAACGCGAGGCCATGGCGGTCTGGTCAGGCACGTCGATGGCGCCGATTTTCGCCGGCACCAGTCAGCACGGCTTCCCCTTCGCCGCGACCGAGATGAGCCACTTCGGTGGCGGCGGCGGCGGCTGCTCTGAACACGACGGCGTCGACACCGCCGGCATCGTTTTCAACACCACGCCGAACATGCCGAACATCGAGGACCAGGAAGCCGAGTATCCGGTGCTGTATCTGTTCCGCCGCCACCTCCGGGATTCGGGCGGACCCGGCAAGTTTCGCGGCGGACGGTCCGGCGAACTCGCCTACACGATCTACGACGCTCCGACCGGGCAGCTCGAGGGCTTGTTCGCAGGCACCGGCGCGGAAATGCCAAATGCAATCGGCATCGCAGGCGGGTTGCCAGGATCGGCGATCTCAATCGCCCGCGTCGTCAACACCGACATAAAGACCAGAATCGAAAAAGGCCTGCCTCTGCCCGATCGCCTGCTGTCGGTCACGGGACAGCTCGAGTGGCTGAGCTGCAAGCACGTACGCAGCCCGATCCTCGCCGGCGACGTCTGGTACCACAGCTGGCAGGGCGGCGGCGGATATGGGGATCCGATCCTTCGCGATCCCGCCAGCGTGGCAACCGACGTGGCGCGGGGCGCGGTTTCCAAGGATGTCTGCGAGAACGTCTATGGCGTCATCCTCTCTGCGACGGGTGACGCGGATCAGCGGCAGACCAAAGCCAGGCGTGAGCAGTTGCGCGCCGCGCGAAAGGCGGCGGCGAAAAAGGCGAGCATCGACGGCCTCGTCTGGCCATACAAAGGAAAGGGCCGTACCGAGCTCGCCGAGGCGCTGGTCATCGACGCCGAGAGCAAGTCGGTGAGCTGCGGCCAATGCGGTCATCGCCATTGCAGCACCGATGATAATCTGCTCGACCACCTTGGTTTGATCGAAACGAAGCCGAGCGCAGCCGGTCCAGTTCGCGGCGAGGCCTACGATCGCGGCCGGTTCAAGTTGCGGCACTTCATTTGCATGAACTGCGGCGGCTTTGTCGACGTGCAGGTCAATCTCGACGGTGCGCCGGCCAGCTTTGCGATGCCGAACGTCGGGTAGCGAGCGGGAGCTCGACATGAGCACAATGCTGGTCCGCTTCAGGGAAATCGGGAGTCAACAGGAATTCCGGCCCGGCCTCGACACCGGCGACGTTATTGTCGACATCAGCGCCCGCTACTCCACGCTCACGGCGTTTCTCAAAGACAATCCAACCGGTTGGGACCCTGATCTAAGACCGCCCGGCGGCGCGCCGACATTCCGCCGCGACAGCGTGACGTTGGGGCCGCCGATCGACCCGGGCCGCATGATCTTCGCCGTCGGCGCCAATTATCGTCAGCACGCGGAAGAAGCCGGCCTGAGCGTGCCGAAAGCACCGGTCATCTTCTTCAAGCCGTACACGTCGCTGGTCGGTCCGGGCGAGCCGATCACCATCCCGGCCGTGTCCTCGCAGCTCGATTACGAAGGCGAGATGGCGGTGATGATCGGCAGGGACGCAACGAAGGTGTCGCGCACAGAGGCGCCGGGCTACGTGGCAGCGGTCACGATCGTCAACGACACGACGGCACGAGACTTGCAATGGGTTGATCTCGGCAAGAACCGCATTGTGGATTGGTTCGCGTCGAAAGCGCTCGATCGTACATCGCCCGTCGGACCCGGTCTTGCGACCATCAAATCCGTCGGCGACGTCCACAAGATGAAGCTGAAGACGATGCTCAATGGCCAAATCATGCAGGATGCCGACACCGGGCTGATGGTCTACGACACCTGGCAGCTTATCGAATTCATCTCGGCGCGCGGCACGTTGCGCGCTGGTGACATCATTGCCACCGGCACGCCGTTCGGCGTCGGCGGCTTCCGCCAAATCTTCCTGAAGGCCGGCGATGTCGTGCGGGTGGAATTGCAGGCAGTGGGTGCTTTGGAGAACTCGGTCACCAAAGCATAGCAGGATCGAAGAGGACAGATGACGCAGTCGTCTCCCGCGCAAGTGAATGCAGCTGGCGAGAAAACGCCGCCGCTGCCGCGCGCGGCCTCGCAGAGCGCATCGTCCGCCATGCCCCCCGATACGCGGCTCGCCCCGCCTCGCCTCTCTCGCTGGCGTCGTCCGCTGCAAATCGCCGTCGGTCCGATTCTGTTGTTCGGACTCTGGTATGCCGCGGGGGCCCTCGGGCTTCTCAATACCAGGCTCATCCCGACGCCCGGCGCCACGCTGGAGACAACGTGGCTCGCGCTGACCGAGGGCACCATGCTCTACGATCTTATGCGCACGCTGGGCCGCGTGCTTTGGGCTTTCGCGCTCGCGGCGATCACCGGTGTCCCGCTCGGCATTATCATCGGCGCCTACGAGCGTGTGTATCGCAGCATCGAATTCCTCATCGATTTCTTCCGCTCGATGCCGGCGACGGCGATGTTCCCGCTATTCATGCTGATTTTCGGACTCGGCGATCAGGGCAAGATTGCGCTTGCGGCCTTTTCGGCGTTTCTCATCATCGTCTTCAATGTGGCCTACGGCGTCCTCAATGCGCGCAAGACGCGCATTCTTGCGGCGCGTTCAATGGGTGCAGGGCGCGCCCGAATTTTTGCCGACGTCATCTTCCTGGAGACGTTGCCGCAGACTTTCGTTGGGCTGCGCGCCGGCGTATCGCTGGCGCTCGTTGTGATCGTCGTCGCCGAGATGTTCATCGGCGGCATGGACGGTGTCGGACACCGGATCATGGACGATCAGATGACCTACAACCTCAAGGACATGTACGGCGCGCTGCTGCTTTCCGGCGCGCTTGGTTACTGCCTGAACTACGCGTTCCTGCTGATCGAAAAGTATTTCGTGCATTGGGCGGGGCGCTGAAGTGAAGCCGCCGGGCGAGACGAGGACAGACCGATGACCATCGCCCAACGCGCTCCTTTGAGCAAACAGCCGGAACGATCCGGGTTGATCGAGATTCGGGGCCTCACCAAGCAGTTCGCCGGCTCGGACGTCTATCGAGACTTCAATCTCGATCTGCATGAAGGCGAGTTCATTTCGATCTTTGGCCCGAACGGCTGCGGCAAGACCACCTTCATCAATTTGATCTCCGGCATGATCCCGATGGACGCCGGCTCGGTGCTGTTTGATGGCAAGAGGATCGCCGAAACGCGCCTCTCTTACGTGTTCCAGAATTATCGCGACGCATTGTTTCCGTGGATGCGCGCCATTGGAAATATTCAGTATCCGCTGAAAATCCTCGGCCTCGACAAGCGCACGCGCATGCAGCGCGTCGAGAAGCTGCTCGCGGAATTCGACATCCAGATCGATCTCAACCGTTATCCCTACGAGTTGTCCGGCGGCCAACAGCAGACGGTCTCGATCCTCCGGGCTCTGATTACGGATCCCGAGGTGCTGTTCCTCGATGAACCGTTCTCGGCGCTCGACTACGAGATGACCTTGTTCATGCGCGAGCGGTTGCAGAGTGTTTTTCTCAAGCGCCGCAATACCATGATCTTGGTCTCGCACGACCTTGAAGAAGCGGTGCAACTGGCAAATCGGGTCATCCTGCTCACGCGCCGGCCAACCCGCATTGCCGAGATCGTGCCGGTTGATGTCGTTTATCCACGCGATGCAAGGGCGCTGACCAGCCCTCAATTTGTGGCGGTGAAGAGCCGCTGCCTCGAGGTTTTCAGCAGGGAAGTCGCCCGAAACAACAACGATCGCGGCCGATCCGAAGCAGGAGGACCGACGTGAGGTGCTCCTCGATGCTGAGGCCAGCGGCAGGATTAGGCGCGAATTGGCTGCCCGGCGATCTAGAAGGACGGCGGCGTGCTCAACCAGATCGCCTCGGCCGTATCGGTGCTGCTGTTACGCCACCGGTGCGGAATGCCCGCATTGAAGTAGATGCTGTCGCCGGCCTCGAGGCGATGCCACACGCCGCCGATTTCGACTTCGATCGTGCCTTTGAGAACGACGACGCCATCTTCGCCTTCGTGAGAGAACAAGGGTCCGCTCTCCGAGCCCGGCGGCGCCTCCACCCACAGCAACGATGCACGCCGGCGCATGTCCGGGGTCAGCAGCTCGTAATGGATATCGGAGCCGGGAAACGCGAGCTGCTTGCGCTCGTTGCGGCGGACCACCGCGACCGGGGCGTTGGCTTGGCCGGCGTCCTTCAACATGAGTTGACCGGCCGGAATGCCGAGCGCATCCGCAAGCTTGCGAAGCGTCGCGATCGAGGGCGTCAACAGGCTGCGCTCAATCTGACTGAGATAACTGATCGAGAAGTCAGATTTCTTGGCAAGCTCAAGAAGAGTCATGCCGCTTTTTTTTCGCTGCGCGCGGATGGCGTAGCCGAGCGCGCCTTTGGTCTCACCCATCGGGATGCGCTGTGTGCCGGGAGAAGCCTTCGCTCGCGCTTGCATTTCTCGAGCCCCGCTCGTTTGCGCTTCCCTGTAGGCAACGCACCAGTGTGCGTCAAGCTTTCGCAACGGATGTTCGACTCTGCAAGGCAAGAAACTACCCGTCCCGTCACGTTCTATCCAAAGGAGAAGTTAACATGAGTACCGATATGAGAAGCTCCTATATCTGGCGATGGTTCGCCTTATCGCTCGCCGTCGTCGTCAATATCGCCGCTTTCCTGCCCGCGAACGCGGCGGATAAGGTCGTCATGGGCTGGCTGCCGGCGACCGACGCTTTGCCGTACTTCGTTGCGATCGAGGACAAGCTGTTCGAGAAGGCCGGCATCGAGGTCGTCAGCCAGAAATTCACGTCGCCGACCGCGCTGGTTGACGCCTACGTCAGCAATCAGATCGAAGTCGGCCCCTACGGCACGGCGCCTGGCATCGCGCTCGCCGCGGAAGCGCAGAATCCCGGCACCCTCAAACTGTTCGGCTTCTCCGGCGGCATCGCCGATACCGACTACGTCAACAGCTCTCTGCTCGTGAAAAAAGGCAGCGCGATCCAGAAGATCGCGGACCTCAAGGGCAAGAAGATCGGCCACATTCCCGGCATTCAGTGGCGCACGAATACGAAATATATCCTGCGCAACGCCGGCATCGACCCCGACAAGGACGTGGTTCTGGCCGAATTGGCTTTGAACGTTCAGATCCCGGCGGTCGTGTCCGGAGCGGTCGATGCGCTCGTCGCAATCGAACCGATCGGCTCGATTGCCATTGCCGCCGGCGACGTTCAGCCAATCGTGGTAAATGTCGGCGCAAAATATGTGACCAATCCGTGGTTCGGCGGTGGCGCGGTCATGACAACAAAATTCATCAAGGAGCGGCCGGAGGTCGCCCGCAAAGTGATGCTCGTGCTGCGCGATGCGACCGACAGGATCCAGGCCAACTTCGACAAGTACCGGCCGCTGCTCGGCAAGTATGTCGGCGTATCGGAAGCCTCGCTGCCGGTCGTGAAAAAGCTCGTGTTCCGCAACGAGCGGGATGTCGACGAAAAGGACCTGCGCTCCGAGCAAAACGTTCTCGACATGCTCTATAAAGAAAAAGCGATCCCGGTTCAGCTCAGCATCAAAGACAAATTTGTGCGGCTCGAGGACATCAAGTAAACTACATTTGCAGACGTCAAACGGGAGCGCCGGACGTGCCCGGCGCTCCACCGGGCGCTCGAGGTTTTGGTCGTCTCGTCAGGTGCGGCGCCGGCGCCACGGAATGTGGAGCACCTGTTTCCGTTCAGGCACTCCTGCTAGCCCATGCTTGCTAGCCCATGTAGGCGCCGCCATTGATCGCCAAAGTCTGCCCGGTGACGAAACTCGATTCATCGGAAGCGAAATAAACGGCGGCGCCGGTCACTTCATCGACCATGCCGAAGCGATTGAGCGGCGTAATCGCATTGAGACGGTCGCGCAGCTCCTGCGGCCAATTTGCCGTCGCGTCGGTCTCGATATCCGCCGGGGCGAGACAGTTGACCCGGATCTTATGGGGCGCCAGCCGCCGCGCCAGCGAGCGCGTGAGGCCAATGACGGCGGCTTTCGATGCACCATAGACCGGGCTGCCGGCAATTCCGCCGGTTTGCCCGGCAATCGACGACAGGTTGATAATGCTGCCGCCGCCGGCCTCGCGCATAGACCTCGCGCAATCGCGCGCCAGGAAGAATGCGGCACGGGTATTAACGGCGAAGACGCGATCCCACTCGGACGGAGTTAGGTCCCATTCGCTCATGCGGCTGACCACGGCGGCATTGTTGAACAGCACGTCGACACGGCCGAGCCGGCCGATCACTTCTCCGATAAGCCGAGCCGGCGCATCGACGTCGGCGAGATCGGCGACAAATCCGTGCACGCGGCTGTCGACGGCGAGTTCCGCTCGGGCGCGCGACACCGTCGCTTCGCTCGTGCCGGTAAAAGCGACGGTGGCGCCCTCGGCGAGGAAGGCGCGCGCCACCGCAAAGCCGATGCCGCGGGTGCCTCCGGTGATTAACGCGATCTTCTCGTGAAGCCTCTGCATTACTCGCTTCCTTTCAGGCACATCAGCGGATCGGCCCGGCACCCGGCACTTGCACGATGATTGCGTCGGGAGCGCGCCTATGTGCAATGGCTTCGGTCTGCACACGTGCCCGAGGATCGATCAGCACGCCCAGCACTGTGGTTCGCGGTGGATATGGTTCGCGCACATTGGCGCCGTAGCCGGCGTTGAAGCTCCCATAGGAGCGCCAGTCGGTGAGCACACTGCTGGTGCGGAGCACGTGTTCAGGGGTCATCCTAGCTCCGGCTAGAACTTCGCGTAGCCGTGACCAAACCGCGCGTGTTTGCTGTTCAACACCGTCAGCGATCACCCCCTGGTCATTTACCCCAATTTGGCCGCTCAGGTATAAAGTGTCGCCCGCAATAATGCCCGGCGACATCGCCGATAATACGCCGCCAACGGCAGCGCCGCCGCCCGCATGGGCGGTGGATTCGATCTGTACCCGCTGTTCGGCGTGGCCCAGCGGCGCAATCACAATCGTCCGCGCCGGCCAAGGCGGCGCGAAGAACCCGCGGTAGGCTGCCTCGAACGCCTGATAGTCGCGTACGTCGGCAAGCGTGACATGCACATGGCAGACGTCGGCGGCCTTCAACCCGGCGGCGCGCAGCATAGTCGACAGATGCAGCAAGGCTTGCCGCGTCTGCGCCTCGATCTTGTCGCTGCCCTTGCCGTCAACATCCGGAACCGCCGTGCAGTAGTGAACATCGCCGACGCGGACGCCGGCTGGCGCGGCCCCGGGTACGGTCGGCAGCCCCGACACGGTCAGACGATCGGCGTCCTGGTCGACGACCGCGACGAGGTCGAGTTCAATCGCCGCTTGCGGCAAGGGAAAACTCCACGATCCCACCACGGCATGGCTCGGCCGCACCGACGCGAAGCGCGCTCCGAACAGACCGAGATAGACAGGGATGTCGCGGGGATCGGCGATGTAAGTCTTGAGCTGAACCACATGCTCGATCCGTGCACCCAGAAGGCCGAGCACGGTCTCGACGTTCTCGAACATCTTCTCGGTCTGCGCCCGAATATCGAGAACGCCGGTCTGACTCCCCGCCAAACGACGCTGCGCGTCGGTGCCTGCAGTGGCGCCGACGTAAATGCGGTTGCCGACCCGCACGGCATGGGAGAAGTGCGCAATCGGCTGCATCAGCCGATCGGTCATGATGACGCACTTGGTCACGTAATCGTTCCTGCCAACACCAAGCTAGATGACGAGCTCGCGGCAGACGCCACGCACGTCCATTTCGTAATCGAGGTCCTGCACCGGCGGCCGCGAATAGTGCCAACTCAGCCCGTTGGCCATGGCGCCGCGCGCCGCGATCTCCTCGGCGATAAAGGGGTGCACGTCGTAGACCGTGTAAAGATGCGTGCCGGTCGAATCCTTCCACTTGAAGCCGAGGGCCGACATGCGGCGCTCCATCTCCGCCAGCACCCACTGCGCCTTGTCGCGTATTGCTCCGGCCGAACGGTCACCGAGACGGATGGCGTAGTCGCGATAGTTCGACTTGCCCTCCGGCGCCTCGCCGCTGCCGGCGACGACGAAGCTCGTATCGAGGCCGACCGCCGGCATGGTGTAGGAAAAGGCATAGCAGACGACCTCTTCCGGCGGATTTACCGCCGGGCAGACATTGGTGCGTGCGACCGGATTGATGCCGTCGCGAAATAGATTCCAATCCTCGAGCCAGCGTACATAGTCCCGATTGAAATCGGTGAAGCCCCGCTCGGTGAACGGCGCCGGCGAGCGCAGCTCGCAGGCGCAGAGTGCAGCCAGCGGTCGGCCACGTGCACGCAGATGTGCTTCGATCGCCGGAATCGCTTGCGCGAGCGCCAGCGGTTGGCGCAGGCGCGCGCGCTCGATTTCGAAGCCCGGCTCGGCCGTAACTCCGGCCGAATATTGAAACACACCTTTGAGGTACCGATATCCGCCATCGGCGAACAAAGCGACGTCGGTCATGCGAGACTCCGGCTGTCGAAATATGGGACTCGTGGCGCTCGTCACGCGTTCTCCTGGACGGCCTGCACAAGCTCGGCGGCGCCAGGAACGGTCTTGGCGAACTCCGCCCAGGCCGGACGCACTTTCTCGACCCATTTCTCGCGGTCGGTAAGCTCGAGAAAGGTCATGCCATTCTTGATGCAGTCCTCCTTGGCGCTCGCGAGGCGCTCCTCGAACACCTTGCGCTCATAGACCGCGGATTCTTTCGCGGTCGCGGCGAGAGCCGCCTGAAGATCAGCCGGCAGGCCATCGAAGTATGCCTTCGACATGATCACCGGCCGCGGCTCCACCAGATAACTCGACATCGTGAAGTACTTAGCGACCTCGTAGAACTTGCCGAAGGAGACCGTCAGCAGATCGTTGGCGGTACCATCGACGGTCCCTTGCTGCAGGGCCGTGTAGATTTCCGGATAGGGCAATGGCGCAGGGACCGCCCCGAGCGTGCGGAAGCCGTCAATCACCGCCTTGTTTTGCAGCACCCTTATCTTCAACCCTGCGAAATCGGCCAGGCTCTTGATCTGCACGGATCGAGTCTGGAAGTGCTGATCGCCGGTGCTGTAGTAGGTGAGAACCTTGAAGCCCTTCGGCTCGGCCTGCGCGGCGATGCGTTCGCCGAGCTTGCCGTCCGCGAGCCGATACGAATGCGGCAGGTCGCGAATAAGGAAGGGCAATTCGACCACATTGTAGGCGGGAACGAAGCCGCCCCAGGCGCCGGCGCCGATGCCGATGTGAATCGAGCCGGCGAGAATGCCTTCGTTGATCGTCCGCTCGTCGCCGAGCTGGGCGGAGTGGAAGATCTGCATCTCGACGGAACCGCCCGTCTTTTCCTCGATGGATTTCTTCCAGAACCGCAAGCCATCGACGTAAGGGAATTTCTCGACGACGATGGTCGCGCATTTCAGCACGATCTTGTTCGGCAGCTTGATGACGGCGGGCGCTTGCGCCGCAGCTGGCGCGGCTTTGAGCGCGAGCGGAAGAGCCGAAAGTGCAGCCGCGTTGCGCAGCAGCCGGCGCCGGGTAATGCGAGAGATGCGGTCCATGACGTTCTCCTTCATGTGAGCTAGCGGCCGAACACGGCCTGGGGGACGATGAGCGTGAGGGTCGGAAACAGGATCAAGATGACGATGCCGATCGCCAGAACGCCGACATAGGGCATCATGGCGCGGAAGCTCTGGTCCGCGCGGATATTGGCGCAGGCGCTGGCAATGTAGAGGCCGACGCCGATTGGCGGCAGGAACAAGCCGAGCCCGATGGCGGCGACGATGACCGTCGAATAGTGCAACGGATTGATGCCGAGCTTGAGCGCGGTCGGCAGGAAAATCGGGAGACAGATGATGATCGCCGGCAGGCCCTCGAGAATCGCGCCGAGCACGATGAAGACGAAGATGCTGGTGACGAAGAACAGCAGCGGCGAGTCACCGAAGCTGGTGAGAACATGGCCGATCGTTGCCGGCACCTGTTCCGAGGCAAGAATCCACGAGAAGCTCGAGGCGGCGCCGACCATATAGATCACGATGCCGCTGGTCACCGCGCTGTCGACGAGGATCTTCGGGATCTGGCTCCACTTGATCTCCTTGTAGACGAACACGCCGACGATGAAGGCGTATACGACGGCAAGCACGGCGGCCTCCGTCGGGTCAGCGACGCCTCCGAGGATGGCGCCGAAGATGATGACCGGCATCATCATCGGGATGATGGCGCGCACCACGGCGCGCCTGAGCTGCAGCCAAGTCGCGCGCTTTTCACCGCCGATGCCATCCTTGCGCGCCTGAAGGTAGATCAGCCCCATTACCGCGAGCGCCAGGACCGCCGCCGGGATGAAGCCGGCCAGGAACAAGGCGCCGACCGACACTCCCGCGATCTGTGCGATCACCACCATGATCAAGCAGGGCGGGATCAGGATGCCCATGGCGGAGGCGGCGGAGATGATCGCGACCGCGCGTGGCGGTGTGAAACCCATGCGCACCAGGGACGGCGCCATCAGCGATCCGATCGCGGACACGTCGGCAATAGTCGAGCCGGAAATCCCGGAAAAGAACATCTCGGCGACGACGACGGCCATGCCGAGGCCGCCGCGCATGTGGCCGATCAGCACGCGCGCGAGCTCGACGAGGCGCGCCGAAATGCCGCCGGTCTCCATCAGCGCGCCAGCCAGCATGAACAACGGGATCGCGAGCAGAATGAAGGAGTCGGCACCCGAGAAAATCCGCTGCGGCACCACGAGCAGCGGAATGCCGTCGGCGAAGACGAGCCCGATGGTGGCGGCGAGCCCGATCGCGAACGACACCGGCGCGGTGAACAATATCATTATCAAAAAGCTCGTGATCATCGTCGCGACGGCCATGCTGTCCTCACGCCTCCGCAGCATCCGACTCGGCGGCCGCGACCGAGTGAACCGGTGAATGCGCGTGGGTGCCCGGCAACGTCCCGCCCCGCAGCACTGCAACAAAGTGAAAGAGCGCGAAGCCGAACATGAGCACGCCGCTCGCCGGTACGATGGAATAGAGGTAGCCCATGCTCCATTCCATGGTCGGCGAGGTCTGGAACCAGCTGACGCGGGCGATGGCGATGCCGTAGCGGACCAGGATCGCCGACATCGCCAGCACGACGGCGATCGAAAAGAGCTGCAGGTGCCAATGCCAGCGCGCCGGAACCCAGCGCGTGCCGATCATGAGCTGAAAATTGGTCCACCGGCGCACCGCGATGGTGGCGCCGACGAAGGTCATCCAGATCAGCAAGAAGCGCGCGGCTTCTTCCGTCCAGCCCAGTCCGATGTGAAACACATAGCGGAACAGCACGCCGGTGAAGACGATCAGCACGATCACCACCAGCATCGAACCAGCGATAATTTCGAGGATGTTGCAAAACCCCCAGCGAAGCATCGCCAATGCCGTCATTCGCTGCGCCATGTCCGCCATCCGTTCGCGTTACGCCTTCGCTTCACTCCGACAACACCGAGATGGTGCAGTCCTCGCCGCCTTCGCGCCACGTGCGCAAACCGACCTCCTCCAAGAACGGCCATTCGGACTGATCGACGCGCGCGAACAGATTGACGCGCGACTCGCCGCGCCAATCGCGCACAGTTTCGGTCCCGTAGAACCAGCCGATCGCCTCAAAGCCGGTCACGTCGCGGTCGGACCATTCGCAGGCGTAAATGACGTCGCCAGTCGCGGCGTTGAGGATCTGATTTTCACGCGGCGGTTTCGCTGGGATATCGATCTTGGTATGCGTCTCACGTCCGGTCCAGCGCGCGTTGTAAGCTTTCAGTGTGATCGGCAGCATCGACTTCACGGCCGCCCACGTCTTCGGCGCCTTGTCGATGAGCACGGTGGCAGTGAAGCTGCCGCCGCGAGCAAAGGAAAATTTTAGTCTCGGCATCGACCTATCCTTCTTCAGTGCAATTGAAGCGAAGCGGCCGGCGCTTCAGTCTGGAGCGGCGGCCGTGCCCGACCGACAAAGATCGCTTCCAGTTGGGGATCTTGCGCCAATGCTGCAGCCTCTCCCACGAGCCGGATCTGACCAGATTGCAGCACATAGCCGCGATGGCTGAAGGCAAGAGCTTCGCGGACATTCTGTTCGATGACCAGGATCGCCAAGCCCTCGCGGTTGAGCGCACGAAAGGTATCGGCGACGTCCTGACGCAGCCGCGGCGACAGCCCGATGAAAGGCTCATCGACCATCAGCAGCTTGGGGTCGCTCATCAACGCCCGGCCAATGGCGCACATTTGCTGCTCGCCGCCCGACAGGGAATACGCAAGCTGCTGCGACCGCTCGGCGAGTCGCGGAAACAGCGCATAGACACGATCGAAACGCTCGCGCACGAACGCGGCCTTCGGCCGCGGGCCGGCGCCGATGAGAAGATTTTCGTACACCGTCATGTAAGGAAACAGGCGATAGCGTTCGAGCACGTGGCTGACGCCAACTCGATTGATCTCGTGCGCCGCGAGGCCATGAATCGGCCGGCCGTCGAACCAGATCTCGCCGCCAACGAGATTGGTCAGCCGCGAGACGCTATTCATCAACGTGCTTTTGCCGCAGCCGTTCGGGCCGAGGATGCACACGACCTCACCGGCTTCGACGCGGATCGAAACGCCCCAGAGGATCTGGACGTCGCCCTGCTTCACCGCGAGGTCCCTGACATCAAGCAGCGGCATGAACTTCCGCTCCGAGATAGGCGTGCACGAGCCGTCGGTCCTGCATGACGTCGGCCGGCGCGCCTTCGGCGATCTTGGTGCCCAACGCCATGGCGATGAGCCTGTCGGCGAGGCCGCTCAGCGCCTCGAGATTGTGCTCGATCACCACGATGGTGGTGCCCTGCGCGCGGATCGCTTGCAGCAACTCGATCACGCCGGGAATGCTGCCGGGGTCGACGCCGCCAAGCGGTTCGTCGAGTAGCAGAATCGTCGGATTGGTCGCCAGCGCGCGCGCGATATCGAGCCGCTTGCGCTGTCCCGTGCTGGCGCCGAGCGCCGGCCGGTCGGCGCAGTCGAGCAGTCCGACCTGCGCCAGGCGTGCGCGCGCCTCGCGGCGCGCTTCCCGCCGATCGGTGATCCGGACGAGCGCGGCCACGAGAATGTTCTCCTCGAAGCTCATGCTGAGGAAGGGCCGCGGCGTCTGAAACGTGCGCACGATGCCGCGTCGCGCCAGGGTATCTGAACGCTCGCCGAGAAGCGGCATCCCTTCGAGTTTGACCGATCCAGAATCCGGGCGGATATCGCCGCACATCACGCCGAACAGCGTCGACTTGCCGGCGCCGTTAGGTCCGACAATGCCGAGAATCTCATGCCGCATCACCTGGAACGACACCTGGTCGAGCGCCTGCAGCCCGCCAAACCGGCGCGACACTGAACGCACGCAGAGAATGGGATCCGCTGCCGTGCGCTCGAACGCCGGCGCCGCGGTCGGGGTGACGGGCACTGCGGGCGCCGTTGCATCGACTGGCACGCTCTCTGGCGCATTGAGGCCGCGCACGCGACGAAACAGGCTCACCAGCCCGGCCGGCCGATAGGCTGCGATCGCCATGATCAGCGCGCCGTAGATCATGAGGTCGACATTGCGGCCGCTGCCGGAAAAGTAAGCGCGCGAGTATTCGGACAGTGTGGTGAGCACGACAGCCCCGAGCAACGGTCCCGACACCGTGCCGATGCCGCCGAGGATGGGAATCAGGGCAATTGCGATCGAAATCGGCGCGCCGAGAACCGTAGGCGGATCGATGAGCAGCACGTATTGTGCGTAGAAGGTTCCGGCGAAGCCGATGAGTCCGGCGCTGAACGCAATCGCGATCGTCTTGTAGCGCTGCAGCGAATAGCCGAGGCTTCGCGCTGCGCTCTCGTCGTCGCGGATTGCTTTGAGGATGAAACCGAGTCGGTGTGACGACAGGCGCGCGACGAACACAGTAACCAGCGTAGCGAAGGCGAGCGCGATCCAGTAATAGGGCGTCTTGTCGCGGCCGAACTGAAAGTTCAGCCAGGATGACGGTCGAATAGGAATTTCAAGCCCGATCGCCGCGCCGACCGCGTTCCATTCCGTAAACACCAGAAAGATTGATTCCGCAATCACCAGTGTCGCAATGACGAAGTAGTGTCCCTTCAGCCGGAAACACGGAAATCCGAGTAGCACGCCGGCAAGCGCGGACACCAGCATCGCCAAGACCGCGCCGAGCCATGGATTGAGGCCAAGCTCGAGGCCGGCGAGCGTCGAGGTATAGGCGCCGAGCCCGAAGAAAATGGCATGGCCGATCGAGGTCTGGCCGGCATAGCCGCCGAGGATGTTCCAAGCCTGACCCATGGCGGCGTTAAGGAAGATGATGGTGAACAACCGGAGCTCAAATGGACGCCCATTCAGACCAAACGGCAGCAACACCAGCGCCGTCAGGGATGCAAAGACGATCGTCGGCATGAGCCAGGATCGCGCACCGAATTGGCTCGAATGTACCGTTGCGATGAGCCGGTTTGTCATTGGCGCCCGAGAAGGCCGGTCGGCCGCACGAGAACGATGACAAGATAGAGAAGGTAGACCGGCACGAATTTGAGTGTGGACGGCAAATAGAACCCGGCCAATACTTGCAGCACGCCGATGATGAGGCCGCCGAACAAGGCGCCGCCCACCGAGCCGAAGCCGCCGAGGGCGACGGCAACATAGGCGACAAGCACGAAGACGCCCCCGACACGCGGAAATACATAGTAGAAGTTGGCGAGCAGCGAGCCGGCAATGCCCACACAGGCGGCGCTGAGCCCCCAGGCGAGCGCGTTCATGCGGTCCGCATTGACGCCCAATGTCAAGGCGGCGATGCGGTCCTGCGAGACCGCGCGCAGCGAACGTCCCGGCGCGGTGTGGAACATGACGACATAAAGCGCGAGCGTGGTCAGCGTCGCTCCGATCGCGGCCGAGATCTGCGGCATCGGCAAGGTGACGCTGCCAAGTAAGACCACGCCGCTGAGCAAGCTGCCGGTCACCGCGTAATAGTCGGCGCCGAAGAAGAACTGCGCCGCAGCTTGCAAGAAGATCATCAAGCCGAAGGTGGCGAAGATCTGCGCGTGCATGCTGCCGTTGATGACGCGGCGCACGAGCACGTAATAGACGAAGACGCCGAGCACGAACATCGCAGCGGCGACGAGCGGCAGGGTCAGTACCGGGTCAAGATGGCCGAGCGAGAATGCGTAATAGGTCGCATACATGCTGATCATCAGAAATTCGCCGTGGGCGAAGTTGACGATGCCCATCATGCCGTAGATCAGCGCGAGCCCGACTGCGATCAGCGCGAAGATGAAACCCATGCCGAGGCCGCTGACGAGCAACTGCAGCAACAGCTCGGTTGTCATCGTCCGTCACCGCCTTTCGTCCGCTCCACACCGGGAATCATTATTGGCAATGGTTCAGCGCGGACCGGACCGCGGCCATACCAGCTTCGCTTGGGCGAGATCAGTCGGCCACACCGTAGCCGGCCCGTTTGCAAGCGTCTGGATGAAGATGCCACGGGTCTTCGTGTTCTGCCCTTTAGCGTCGAACTGCACGCCTTCCCATGGCATAATGAGGCTACTCGGCGGCAGGTTGGTTTCTTGCAGTGCCTTCTGGATGGCCTTGGCATCGGTCGAGCCGGCGCGATTGATAGCGTCGGCCAGCACCATCATGGCCTGGAACGCGCGCGCCGGCGTTCCATCCATCGGCTTGTTGTAGGCATTGAGATAGAGGCGACCAACGCTTTCGATCAGCGGACTCTTGCCGGCGAGATCGCGCGCCCAGTGTTCGCGGACCAGGTAATATTTTGCGTCATCCTTCAAAGCGTCGCGGAATGCCGACGAGCCGAACGCGGCGCCGATCGCCATCACACCCTGCGGCGTAAAATTGAACTGCTTGTAGGTACGCGCAAACAGAATGGCCTCGGCGTCATACGACGCATGGAATACGACGTCTGGCTTGGCCGCGATCAGCCGCTGCACTTCGCTGGTGACGTCGGTCGTGCCCTGTTGATACGAGATATCGGCGACGATCTTGAACTCCGGGAATTCCGCGGCATAGCCCGTGATCGACTGCCCGAATTCCTGGCCCCACAGTGTGTTTTCGTGGACCAGAGCAATGGACTGGATTTTCTGTCCGTGCTGAGCGTTGAGATCGCGCAGGAACACAAAGAAATCTTTGGCTTGGGTGCGCGAGCTCGGGGTCGTTCGGAACAGCCATTTGTAGCCGCGTTCGGTCAAAGGCGTCGCTTCGGATTCACCCGTGATGAAGGGGACTTCGTTGCGTTCGGCGACTTGGCCGACAGAGGCCGCAACCGAGCTAAAGAACGTGCCGATCAGCGCCACGACCTTTTCCTGGGTAATCAGACGCTCAGCCTCGGCTGCGCCAATTTCCGGCTTGCCTTGATGATCGACTGCGATCAGTTCGATCTTGGCGCCGCCGAGCTTGGGCAATCCACCTGGCTTCGCGAACGGCAGTCCGGAATCTGGATATTTGCCGTTGATGACATCGACGGCGAGCTTGATCGCGTTGAGAGTATCTTCACCTGACTTGGCGACTTGACCGGAGAGCGGATATATCGCTCCGATCTTGACAACCTCCGCCGCTTCAGACGGCGGTACAAGCGCAAACCCGGTCGCAATGAGCAGAGCCGACAACGCCGTCGAGCAGAATTGGCCCCATCTGGTGATTGATCGTTTGTGTTGCTCTCGCACGCGACCCTCCACGGAACAGCTGACGGAGATAAGGCTAAAGAGCGAATTGCCGGCATCACAAGCTCAAAGTTTCGAAGAGCACGTTGCCATTTCGGCAACGCGCTGCCCGTGACGCATTGTCAGCCCTCGCCTTGAAACACGCGGAAAGCCTTATTTCGCCACACTTCATAGTAGTGAAGGGGAATATGGCGGCCGGCTGCTACGCCATTGCCATCCGTGCGGAGTTGGACCTACTCTGTTGCCGCCTAGGCAACGGAGCCTGTATCGGCGTGCAGCTGGAATCGTCGCTCGTCCGTTATTTCCGCGCGGTCTACCGCGAAAGGTCGATCCGCCAGGCTTCGGCGCTCCTAAATGTAGCTCCTTCCGCGCTTAGCCGGCAGCTGCATCGCCTGGAAGATATGGTCGGAAGTCCGCTGTTCGAGCGCCGCCCGCGTGGGCTGACGCCGACGGAAGCCGGGGAAATCCTCGCTCGTTTTGCGCTGACGCTGGAGATGGATACCGAGCGGGTACGCGCGGAAATCGATTCGCTGCGCGGGCTTCAGCGCGGGCAAATCCGCATCATGGCCACGGAAGGGTTGATCGCGGACTTCCTCAACCGCGTCATCGCGCGGTTTCACGATCGCTTTCCCGGGATCACATTTACATTGAGCGTCGCGGGCACCGATGCCGTCGCATCCGCCGTTCACAACGGCGAAGCCGACATTGGCCTCGCGTTCAATGCGGAGACCGATCCGCAATTGCGGTTTGCCATTCGGATTCGTGATCCGCTCTGCGCCGTCATGGGGCCACACCATCCGCTCGCCAATGCAAAAAACCTCCGCCTCGCGGAGGTACTCAAACACGCAATCGCCTTGCCGGCGAAGAGCTTCGGGATCAGGCGTCTAGTCGAAACGGCGTGCCTCAATGCGAAGATGCCTTTGAAGCCGTCGTTGGAAACGAATTCAGTTGAAGCACTGCGCGGGTTCGCTCGCCTGAGCAGCGGCGTTACGTTTCTCCCGACACTGCCGATCAAACCCGAGCTGAATACCAGAACGTTGGTCAGCATTCCGATTCGTGAAGAACTGTTTCAACGAACCACGCATGACATCTGCATTTTGCGTGATCGGCAGCTTCCGCGCGCGGTGACGGTCTTTATCGAGCACCTTCAAGCCGAGGCGGAGCCGTTCCAGAAAGCGCGCCCCTCCTTGCGGCGCGAGCAACTGTGAGGCCCGTTTCGAGCCCCGCCCACCTAAGTAATCTATGTTTTATTTGGCGCTAAGCTCGTTCATCGGTTAACTGCTGGTTCAGCCGGTGAATTTCCTAGTCCAATTGCGTAACTTGAGGCGCGTCTGCGGAGAGTCGTCGGGCAAAGCTCCCGGCCCGGGTCGCATTGAGTTCCAGCCCCAATCTTGGTCGAGCTCAACCGCGAGGATTTCGACTACAAGCTCGTCGCCTGGCGCCATGCCAGCAACTGCGATCGGTCCCGTCATCAAATAAGGGCCCTCCTCAAAGGCGCGTAGCAATGTTGGCCTATGCCAGCGCGCGCTGGAAAATTGTACGTGACCGAGGACCGCAAGATGGCAAGCGGCAAGGTGCTAAGCACCGAGCTCTTCGGTAGGGTGCTGGGCACCGGCCGATTGAGGCTGACTCGACAGACATTTTTCCAGCGCAGCCAGGGCATTGATGTGGTTCGAGCGAATCAGCGCGGCGGCAAGGGTGGCGTCGCGATCCTCATAGGCCTTCAGCAATCGCGCATTGTCATCCAGCGATTGTTGCATGCGGCCTGGTTGCGACAGGCTCAGGCGCCGTAGCCGCAGCGTTCGCAGCAGCAGCGAGTCGAGAATGCGCTTGACGGTGCGATTATTGGCGAGCTGGGTGTTGCGGTCGTAGAAGTCGACGTTGGCCCAGACAAATCCATTGAGATCCGAGTTGCTATAGGCGCGCTCCATCTCGGCAAGCGGTGTGCGCAAGGTGGCAATTTCCTCGGCGGGCGCGCGGCGCGCGACATCGGTCGCGATCAAGTCGAATAGCGCAGCGCGCGCTTGGTAGATCTCGCGCACTTCTTCCATTGCCAGCGAGGTCACACGCGGACGACGGCGTGGCGGTATGGATACGAGCCCTTCCTTTTCCAGGAGCATGAGCGCTTCGCGGATCGGCGTGCGGCTCGTTTGGAAACGCCGGGATAGCTCCACCGAATTGAGGTCGTCTCCGGGGACACGAAGCCCCTCGATGATCTCGGCCGCCAACTCGCACGCAATATTCGATACCAGCGACGGCCGGTCATGCCCCTCGGCCACGATAGCGCGTGCCGACGCGATCGCCCGGGCGAACGAGCGCTCGTCCTTGGTCCGACGTTGCTTGGGCGGGCGGGGTCTGGCGAGCGTATCGATGGCAATTCTCCCGGACGAAAAATCCACTATAGCAGATATGGGCGGTCTTCCGGTGATTGTCGACACTAGGCTCCCACAAGCCGAGTTAGTACTGGCAAACGGTCGCATTTTCCTCAATTACTGGCTTGACGCGCCTGAAATTCCCCGTTTGAGTGTCGACATAAATGGCTTTTTTAGGGGCTTTTCCGCAACCCCCCAGGGCAGGAAACGAGGCTAGGCAATGTCAGTCGGTTCGTTCGTCACAGGCACTATGGATTACATCCGGCGGCCCTTTGTCGCCAACATCAAGCCGGGCCATCGCGTCCTTATCCTGAGCGATTTTTCGCACGATCCCAGGGTCTGGCAAATCGTTCAGAGCATTTGCGCGGAGCTCGGCGCGGAAACCACGGTCGCTTTGTTCGAGCGCCGGCCGGCCGATTACTACGATCCGCCATCCGCCGTCTGCGAGGCGATGATGAAGTCCGACTTCAACGTCTTGCTGGCGTCGACCGGCATGTTGCACTGCCACGCCAACTTCACGGCCATGGCTGCCGGCATCCCGGCTATTTGCATGGACGGCGGCATGCAGCTCGAGTGGTTCCAGTCGGGCGCCGTCACCGACGACATGAAGCAGATCGCGGTGCGCAAGCATTATGTGGCCAAGAACGTGTTTGGCCCGAATGCGCGCGAGTGCCGCGTAACCTCGAAATACGGCACCGACTTCACCTACAGCGTCGCCAATCGCATCACGCAACCGCCGCTGCCGACAGACAAGTTCGATCCCTACAGGATCATCAACTTCGCCAAAGATGAAAATCGGCCGGGCAACAATCTGCTCTATTATCTGTTCCCAACCGGCGAGTTCAATGTCGCGCCAGTGGAGGGCAGTGCCAACGGCAAGCTGGTGATCGACCTCACGATGCATCATATCGGGCGGCTGTTGACGCCGATCGAGCTCACCGTCGAGCAAGGACGTGTGACCAAGATCGACGGCGGGCCGGAGGCGCGCATCCTGCGCGACTATCTCGACGTCTATGGCGACGAGAATGCCTACATGTGTCCGGCCGAGGCCTCAGTCGGCGTCAATGCCAAGGCGGTCGTGCGCGGCATTCAGCGTGAAGACAAGAATATCATGGGCACGTTGCATTTCGGTCTCGGCACCAATGTCGACGTCGGCGGTTCGATCAAATCGAAGATCCACATGGACGGCGTGATCCTGCATCCGACGCTCTACGTCGACGGCGTCAAGCGCATCGATCATGGCAAGATCCTGGTTCCGATCGAAGGGCCGTGATCGGCGTTGGCTTAGGCGCGGGCTTTCAGAACCTCGCGCAAGAACCCGCCAATGATCCCGGCCGTCTCCTGCGGCTGCTCGATGAACAACATATGCGGCGCTCCCGGCAGTTCGGCGTAGCGAGCGCCGGGGATTGCGCCGGCGATCTCCCGGAGCGCGTCCGGCGGCGAAGATTTGTCGACCTCGCCGGCAAGGCACAGCGTCGGAATGCGTACCGTGGGCAGGTGCGGCAATGTGTCAACATCGGCCATGGCATGCCAAGCCTGCGCCCAACCCTCAACGTCGCCGGAAAGGAGCCGGGCGCGCGCGGCCGCATCTTTGCGGGCGGCACGAAATTCCGGCGTGAACCAGCGATCGAGCGTCGCTTCCAGCACTGTCGCGATGCCGCTCTTGCGCGCGTCGTCACCACGGGCCCTGGAGATCGCGCGTCCTTGTTCGGTGAGGGTACAGCGGCTTGCGCAAACAACCAGCGCGGTGAGATCGGCGGGGTAGCGCAACGCCATCGTCTGCGCGACCATCCCGCCGAACGAAAAGCCGACGATTGCGGCCGGGGCGAACGCGGTGTCATTGAGCAGCGCGTGCAGGTCGTCGGCGTAGTCCTCAAGCGAATGTGCCGGCGCAGTCGTCGGGCTCTTGCCGTGACCGTGCTGGTCGACGGTGAGCACCGTGAATTCCTTGCTCAGCGCCGCCGCGGCCGGCCTCAGAAATGTCAGATCGAGCCCGACCGGATGCAGCAGGACGACTTTCGGTCCGCTGCCGACGATTTCGTGATGGAGGCTTTCTGTCATCGGCGACCCCAGATTACGATTGGCGAACACAGGGAGACTTAAAAATGGCCGGCCCGCGCGGACTTTTGCTGTTCACGACCGACATCGATCCGGCGCTCGAAGATGAATTCCATCGCTGGTACGAGGAGGAACACCTGCCCGAGCGGATGGCGATCCCCGGCTTCATCATGGCGCGGCGGTTCCGCGCCATCGAGGGCGGCCCGAAATATCTCGCGCTCTACGATCTTGAATCGCCGGATGTCCTGCAATCGGCGCCGTACCAGCACATCATCGGCGCGGGGAAATCGGCGTGGACAAAGCGAATGGAAACGCTGTTCGTCAATGGACGGCGCAACGTCTATGTCGGAATTTCCGAGCGTCGCCGTTGAGCTCATCGCATGAGCCTCACGGCAGCAGGATCGACGCGCCGCTGGTCCGCCGGCCCTCCAGATCGCGATGGGCGCGGGCGACGTCGGCAAGCCGGTAGCGTTGGTTGATCGGCACGCGCACCGCGCCGCTTTTGATCATGGCGAACAAATCCTCGGCGCGCTCCAGCATTTCCTTGCGGTCATGCAGATAGTCGGCAAGCCCGGCATAGGTGACATAGAGCGACCCCATGCGATTGAGCCGCCACAGATCAAACGGTGGGATCACGCCACCGGCGGAGCCGTAAAATACCGCGAGGCCGCGCCGCTTCACGCATTGCAGAGATTTTTCATATGTGCTGCCACCGACACCGTCATAGACGACCGGCAGACCTTCGCCTTTGGTCAGATCGTGCACCCGCGCGACGACGTCTTCCTGCGTGTAGATGACCGCATGCTCGCAGCCGTTCGCTTTGGCAAGCGCGGCCTTTTCCGGCGTGCTGACGGTGCCGATGACGTGCACGCCGAGATGACGCGCCCACTGGCACATGATGAGGCCGACGCCGCCGGCGGCCGCCTGGATCAGAATCGTCTCACCGGTTTTGATCGGGTAGGCACCGCGCACGAGATATTGCGCAGTCAGACCCTTTAGGATCGTCGCGGCGGCGGTCTCGTCGTCGATCCAGTCCGGCAATTTGATCAGGCGCGTGATCGGCATCACGGTCGCCTGCGCATAAGCGCGCGGCTTCTCCGACGCATAGGCGACGCGGTCGCCAGGCCGTACTTCGGTCACGCGCGCGCCGACCGCTTCGACGACGCCGGCCGCCTCCATGCCGATGACATGCGGAAAGCCGGGCAAGGGATAGCGGCCGGTTCGGAAATGGATGTCGGTGAAATTGAGCCCAATGGCGGTGTGGCGCACGCGGGCTTCGCCTGGCCCCGGCTCGCCGACGTCGACCTCTTCGTAGCGCAGCTCTTCCGGCCCACCGGTCTTGTGAATCCGAACGGCGTAAACACGGCTCATTGCCTTTGCCCCTACGCTAGTCGACAGCCCGGGCGACGGCGCGAACGGGCGCGCCATCGGAGCCGGCAATGTTGAGCCCTAAAAACATCACCTCGGCGCGGTGGCCCGCAAGCTGCTCGAGATTGGTGACATGCTCGGCAATCAACACGCCTTGACTGAGCAACGTGTAGTGCACGGGAAACGCAAAGTCAGGCGGGCGCCGGACCGCGGCAAGATCCGGCGTTGAGAAATCGACACCGACAATTTTGGCGCCTTGCTTGACCAGCCAGGCCGCCGCCTCACCCGTGAGACAGGCGTGCTCCATGTAGCGCGGTGTATTGACGTGCTTTGCGCGGCCCGTTTCGATCAGAACGATATCGCCGGGCCGCATCCGAGGCGTCGCGCGTTCGAGGTCAGCGACATCGATGACGCCGTCATCGGCGACATCGAAGTGCCAGACGACGCCTGCTCCTAGAAGACGATCGAGCGGAACCCGGTCCATGGTCGGCCCATCGGCAATGAAATGCCGCGGCGCATCGAGATGCGTGCCGTGATGGACGACCATATGCACTTCCGTCACATTGGCGCGGTGTTCCGGAATCTTGCTGATCTGCCGGATGCGCGGCTGCGGGAATGACGGGATACGCGACAGCTCTTCCGTCAGCCGGTGCGAAAGATCAATCCATGGGCTGGCGACACCGGAGATTTTCGCGGCGGGCAGATCGAGCCAGCCTTTCCAGCCGGGAATCTTGTTGGTTACGGTTTCACACATGACGGCGCACTCGCTTGCAATGCAATTTCATTTCGGTTTGCGGGGGGCCACGGGACCGGATTCGTTTCCGCCCACGATCACGCCGGCCCAATCCTCGATCATCTTGATCAGCGCCGTATAGTCTTCCTCGCCGCGGCCTTGGGTCATGGCATGGAACCAGAGCTGCACGACATTCGAGCCAACCCACATCGGCACTTTGAGCTCGCGCGCTTCTTCGAGACACAGAAATATGTCCTTGTACATGGTCGAGAGCTTGCCGCCATAATCGAAGCTGCGCGTCAGGATCGATGCCGGAAACTTGTCCATGGTCGCGCTGTTGCGGCCAGTGCTGGCATTGATCGTGTCGATCAGCACGCGCGCGTCGACACCGGCTTTGACAGCCATCGCGGAGGCCTCGAAAGCGGCGGCCATGCCGGCGGCCGAGATCATATTGTTGGCGAGCTTGGTCACCTGCCCGAGGCCGGGCGTCTCGCCGATATAGAAGACATTGCGGGCAATCGCCTCGAACAGCGACTTCATTCGCTCGAAAGTCGCGCGCTCGCCCGCCACCATGGTCGACAGGGTGCCGGCACGAGCCCCGCGCGGCCCGCCGCTGACCGGAGCGTCAAGGACGATGATGCCGTTCTTGGACAACCCCTCGGCGATCTGTTTGACGGTCTTTGAGCCGATCGTCGACATCTCGACGTACACTGCGAGGTTGTTGCAACCCGCAATCCCGTCCGGTCCGAGGGCAACGCTGCGGCTCACCTCCGGCGAGGGGAGGCAGGCGAAGGCGATATCTGCGGCGGCCGCAGCGTCGCGCGGCGAGCGCGCGACGGACGCGCCGCGCTTGACGAGCGGCGCCGTCGCAGCCGGATTTGGGTCATAGATCGTGACGTCATATCCACCATCGATCAGCCGCTCCGCCATCGGCGCGCCCATCGCGCCGCAGCCGAGAAAGGCAACGTTTTCCGGCATGACTAGTTCTCCCAAACCCTTCCGGTCGTGGAGGCAGTCTGGCCGCCGTCGATGATGAGCTCGGTTGCATTGACGAATTTTGATTCATCCGATGCCAGATAGAGCACGCCATAGGCCACATCCCAGGCCGAACCGAGGGTTCCGGTCGGCACCGCCATCGCGCGCTCCTTGATTTTCATGTCGTAATCCTGCGGATTGCTGCGCTTGAGCCGGTCGGTAATGCGTGGCGTCGCGATGTAGCCCGGCATCACGGCATTGCAACGAATGCCTTTGGCGGCATATTGCACGCCGATATTCTGTGAAAGCTGCTTCACCGCACCTTTTGAGGCGGAATAAGCGACGTTGGCATACGTGAAGCGGATTCCCGCCGTCGATGAATTATTGATGATTGAGCCGCCGCCCTGCTTGAGCATGTGGGGGATGACGGCGCGACAGGTGAGATACATGCTCTTGACGTTGACCGTCATCAGCTTGTCCCAGTCCGCCTCCGTCACCTCGAGAGGCCCGCCGACGACCTGCATGCCGACGTTATTGAACAGAATATCGACCCGCCCATAGGCTGCGATGCAGGCCGACACCATGGCGTCGACTTCCGATGCAATCGAAACGTCGCATTGATACGCGATGCATTCGCCGCCCTCCGAACGGATTATCTCACGCGTGTCGTTGGCCGCAGCGAGGTTGCGGTCGACAGCAAACACCTTGGCGCCTTCGCGGGCGAACAGTAGCGCGGTCGCCTTGCCGTTACTCCAGCCCTCCGCGATCGAGCCCGCGCCGGCAACGATTGCGACCTTGTTCTGCACACGTCCCATCTCAAGTCTCTCTGGCAAGTTCAAAGGGCCGCGTCAGCGGAATCGATGCCGGCGCGGCCCCAGTTCTTCAACGGGTCTTCAGCTCTTCGGCCACTTCGCTTTGGCAGTAGCGCGATCGATCGGGTACACGGTGACCGGAACGCCGTTCTGCCACTGGACGATGACGAGCGGAGCGCCGACGCGACGCCCGGCGGCATCGAACTTCACCTTGCCGGGGAAAGCCACCGCGGTGGGGCCGCTTGCGAAGTCCATCGTGTGCATTGCCTCGGCCACCTTGACCCTGTCGGCCTTGCCGACCTTCTCCAGCGCGTCCTTGAAAATCCAGACGTGGCCGTAGCCATCGAGGCCATCCTGGGTAATCCAGGGTTCGCCGGTGCGCTTCTTGAAGGCCTCGATGATCTGGTCCTGTCCGTTGAGGCCCCAATTAGCGACGGTGAAAATATAGCCTTCGAGCAGACCGGGCGGCACGCTCTTGAGCACTTCAGGCGCCCCGTTGGCCCCACCATTGCCGATCGTCGGAATGGCGCCTTTGCCAATATGGAACTCGTTCATCTTATCGAGTCCGAGTTTCAAGTCGGAGATGGTTGAGGTGATGTAGAGCAGGAGTTCCGGATGCGCCGAGCGCACCTTCTGCATCAATGTCGTCGCGTCCGACAGCGGCGGTGTGAACGTCTCGTCCACCACCGCCTTCATGCCGTACTTGTCGAGACCGCCAGTGCGGAAGGGCTTGAGGAAACTGACCGGCGAGGCCGTGTTGTCGCCGATCAAACCGATTGTCTTGGGCGCACGACCGGTTGCCGCCTTGGCGAGATCGAGCACGGTTGGTAGCGCCTCGGTCGATTGCGTGTCCGCGGTTGGCGAGGTCTGGAAGACGTATTTAAAGCCGCGGTTGGTGATCGAGTCGGCATAGGACAAGGTCAGCCATGGAAGCTGCGCCCGCTCGGTGACCTCGGTTATGGCCAGGGTGAACGTGCTGAGCCAGGCCCCAATGCCGCCGACCACATCGGGATGCTCGGCGACCAGGCGTTGCGCGGCATTCTTGGCCTTTTCGGCGCTGTCGCCGGCGTCGATGGAAATAAGTTCGAGTTTTGCGCCTCCCATCGACTTGATGCCGCCCTTGTCGTTGATTTCCGAGACGGCCATTTCCGCGCCAAGCTTTTCCAATTGGCCCTGACGCGCCCAAGGGCCGGAAAGCGGCACAATCAGAGCGATCTGCACGGGCTTCGGCGATTGTGCTTGCACGGCGCCAGTCGACCATGCCGCAGCCCCGGCGATCGCCAGGACGGCGGCAGCGAAACTAACGAACAGTTTCCTTGGCAAGTCGCTTAATTTCCTTGTCATGCTTTCCTCCATTTTTCGTGGCCGCGTCGGCCTTGGTGGTTGGTGGTAACGATCTACATTCCAAGATAAGCGCGCCGCACTTGTGCGTTCGAGATCAACGTGTCGTGCGGTCCTTCCAGAACCATCTTTCCGGTCTCGAGCACGTAGCCGCGATCGCAAAGCTCGAGCGCCTCGGCCACGCGCTGTTCGACGAGGAGGATGGTGAGACCTTGCTCACGATGGACGAGCTGGATGCGGTCGAAAATCGCGTCAACGACTGCCGGCGCGAGCCCCATCGATGGCTCGTCCAACATCAGGAGGTCGGGCGCCGAGGCCAATCCGCGTCCGATCGCGAGCATCTGCTGCTCGCCGCCCGACAGCGTACCGGCGAGCTGGTCGCGGCGCTCGTCGAGAATAGGAAACAGTTCAAGGATGGCGGGCAATAGTTCCGGCCACCTGGCGCGTGCCTTCTTCGTATAGGCGCCCATTTCCAGGTTCTCCATGACGGTCATGGAGGCAAATACCTGGCGTCCTTCCGGCACGTGGGCGATGCCGAGGAGCGCCCGCTGCTCCGGCGGCACCGCCAGCAGATTTTGATCTCGGTAAGTAATTTCTCCGGAAAGCGGCGTCACGATACCGGAAATTGTCTTGAACAGCGTCGTCTTGCCGGCGCCGTTCGGGCCGACAACAGCAACGAACTGGCCCTGCTCAACGTCAAGCGAAACATCGCTCAACGCCTTGAGGCCGCCATATGCGACGTTAAGCGACCGAATCTTTAGCACGTTCCATCCATTTCCTGCCGAGATAAGCTTCGATCACTGCGGGGTCCTTGACCACCTTGGCCGGGGCGCCGCCGGCAATCAGCTTGCCGTGGTCGAGCACGCTGAATTCGTCGACCAGCTTCATCATCGCATGCATCGTATGCTCGATGATGGCGATGGTGACGCCGTCGCGGTTGATGCGGCGCAGGGTCGCCAGAATATCGTCGAGCGCGTCGTGCGCGAGCCCGGCGAGCGTCTCGTCGAGCAACAAAAGCTTTGGGCGCGGCGCGAGCGCACGCGCGAGCTCCATCAGCCGAAGCTGCTTGGTCGTCAATCCACCAGCGATCGCATGGGCCCGCTCGTCGGCGAGGCCGACACGATCGAGAGCTTCCATCGCCAGCCGCTGCGCTTGCGTATCGGTTCGCGCACCGACGAAGGCGCCGACAATGACGTTTTCGAGCACCGACATGCGCGGAAACGCGCGGATGACCTGAAACGTTCTGCCAATGCCGAGCCGGCAAACCTCGTGCGGCTTCAACCCGACGAGCTCACTGCCGGCGAGGCTGATACTGCCGCTATCGGCGCCGAGAAAGCCATTAACGACATTGAACAGCGTTGTCTTGCCAGCTCCGTTGGGGCCAATGATGCCGTGAATCGCACCGGCACGAATGTTCAATGTGACGTCATCCACGGCTTTGAGACCGCCAAAAGCACGTGTCACGCGATCAAGGCGCAGCAGGGCGTTGCCGCCATCCGGTACCCGTTTGCATTCGGAAGGCTCCGTGATCGGCGCAACATTGATTGCCTCGGCGACTGACCGTGAAACTGGCGCCTGTGGCATCGCGGGCACGGGCGCCGGTCGCCGTGCGGCCCAAAAGTCACGCACACGCCAGTAGATCCCTTCCGGCGCAAGCAAAGTAATAATGATGATGGCGACGCCGTAGACGACACCCTGAATGCCAGGAAGAACGCTGCCAAGGTGCGCGTTCAGAGTCTCCGCCAGCGGAACCAGCACCGCGGCGCCGATCACCGGTCCCCAGAATATGCCCACGCCGCCGAACAACGCCATGATCAATGCCTGCGCGGAGACCAGCGCACCGAACATCGTCTGCGGCGTCACGACGAGCAGCACCATCACATAGAGCCCGCCGGCGGCCGCCCCCATCGCGGCGCTCAGCACCATGGCGAGCATTTTCCAGCGCAAAGCATCGATGCCGGCAGCGGCCGCTGCCGGCTCGTTTTGCTTGATGGCCATGAGCGACATGCCGAAGCGCGAGCGCTCGACATGGAGAGCCGCGATCATGCAGACAATAAGCAACACGAGCGCCAGCACCATGTAGACGCGCGGATCGTCGAATTCAGCGTAGAAGGCAGGAGCGTCGCGCATCATTGGAAGCGGGACTTCTTGGTAACCCATCCACTCGAAGACGTAGAGCATGGCCAGTGGATAGGCGAGCATGGCCAGTGCGAAGTAATGACCGCGCAAGCGGAAAGTCGGCAGCCCGATAAGGACGCCGGCGATCACGCCGACCACCACACCGAGCGGAATTCCGATCCATGGTGTGATGCCGAACGTGACGAAAGCGATAGTCGTCGTGTAGCCGCCGAGGCCGAAAAAAGCCGCATGGCCGAACGAGATCATGCCGCTATAGCCGCTCAATGTGTTCCAGGAGACGCCGACCGCCGCCCAGATTAGCACCAGCGTCATCATCAGCTGGTAGTAGGAGTTCTGCACGAACCAGCCGACGACGAGGTAAGTGACGGCAAAGATGAAAATTGCCGCGTATTGTTTGTTGATTGGCGTCCGACGCATCAGGTGCGCTCCCAGACGCGGCCGAACATGCCCTGCGGCTTGAAAAAGACAATAAGCAGAAACACGACGAAGATCGCCGTGTTCTGCAATTGATAAGGTAAAATTAGCGTCGACATCTGCTGCACAAGGCCAATGGTGAGACCACCCCAGAATGCGCCGAGGATCGAGCCCATGCCGCCGAGCACGACCCCGGCATACATCACGATCACGAAGTCAAATCCGATATAGGGTTGGAACGATTGCGAGCTCGCGATCAGGCCTCCAGCGATGGCGGTGATGCCGACGCCGAGGGCGAAAGCGATACGGTGGGCGCGGTCGACATTGATGCCGACATACGCGGCTGCTGTCGGATTGTCGGCGGCTGCACGCAGCGCCTTGCCCAGATTGGTTCCAGTCAGAAAAGTATAAAGGCCGAGCGCGGCGATGATGGCCAGAACGAACGCAACGGCCCGCGCCTGGTTGAGGAAGATCATGCTGATCTCCCAGGACTCGCTGGATAGTGGCGTGCGCACCGAAAGCGGAACCGAACCGAAGAGAATCAGCCCGCCGTTGGCGAGCACAAGAGCGACACCGAGCGTCATAATAATTTGCGTGTAGTGGCCCTCGGCTTCGGCCGAGATGACGCGCGCGCCGGTGACGCGTGACAACAGAAACTTGTGAACAAGCCAGCCGACCACAAACACAACCGGGCCGGCGAGGGCTGCGCCCACGATAGGGCCGATGTAGGGGCCGAACAGCGTCTGAATGCCGAAGAAAGTCACCAGATAGTAGGTGACGTACATGCCGAGCATCATGAAATCGCCTTGCGCAAAATTGACGACGCGCATGACGCCAAAAATGATACCGAGGCCGACACACATCAGGCCGTAGGTGCCGCCAACGAGCAGTCCCGCGCTGAGGGCCTGAAAAAAATCGACCGTCAGCCACTTCAGCGATTCCATGGCAGCCTTCCTGTGATGGTCGAGACCTGACAGCCGACGCGGTTTGGTGCCCAGGCGCGAAGCCGGCAACCAGCGGTTCGGCTGCAAAATGGCGACACTCTCTTCGTCGCGTTCCGCGTCGCGGAGTAGACGAGCATGCTCGCGCCGGCCTGTTGCGTAACGCCGCGGGGCCACCAAGCGGCGACAGGATCGGTGAAGCCGCGCGCGCGAAACACGGGAATATTGGCGGTTTCCTGTGCCGCTCGCGCGATACTGCTGGGCTGCGCAAAGGCGTGCCGGCCAGCTTGCATGACTCCTCCCCGCGCCCCCTTTGAGATCTGGGGTAGGTCGCTCGACAATGGGAGGACATCCCATTGTGTCGACACTTGTGGTCAGGTTACGTTCGGGCCCTTCCGGTCGTCAAGCGCTCCAGCGCGAATAGTCGCGCCTCTGAGGGGGGGTATCCGCAATGGAAATGCTCACGCGCGCAATCGCGGAGTTTGTGGCAACCGTGGATGAAAGGTCGATCCCCGAACGCTGCCGATTCGGCGCGCGCATCGGCATGCTCGATTGCATCGGGGTGATGATCGCGGGGGCCGGTGAACCGGCGTCGCGTCTGGTTGCGGCAACCGTTGCGCCGTCGGGCGTCAATGATGGCGCGCCAGAAATCCCGTCCGGCCGCAATCTGACCGCGCCTGACGCCGCTCTGGTGAATGGCACCGCCGCCCACGTGCTCGATTATGACGACGTCGGCATGGACGGCCATACCAGCGCGGTCCTCACCTCGGCAATTCTGGCCGAGGGGTGGTCGCTGGGATCAAGCGGAGCGGATGCGCTTGCCGCTTATGTGGTGGGTTACGAAACCTGGGCGCTGCTGCTCGAGCTCGAGCCTGGCCGCATGCATGAGCGTGGCTTTCATCCAACGGCGATCTGGGGTGCGCCGGCCTGCGCGGTCGCCTGCGCCCGGCTCAATCGGCTGGATGCAGCGCAAACGACCAACGCTATCGCCATCGCGGCGTCACTTGCCTCCGGGATAGTCGCCAATTTCGGGAGCATGACCAAATCTTTGCATGTCGGCCGTACCGCGCAGGCCGGCGTGCTGGCGGCGCGCCTTGCCAAAGCGGGGTTCACCGGATCACCCGACGCCCTCGAACACCCGGCTGGATTCATGCAGGCCCATTCTCCATCGGGCCATCCGAATCTGACTAGCGCCGATTGGCGGCTCGGCGAGAAATGGCGCATGGCCGAGCTCGGGGTCAACATCAAGCGCTATCCGATGTGTTACGCCACCCATCGTTCGATCGATGCGATGCTCGATCTGGTTGTCGAAAAGGATTTGCAGCCCGACGCGGTCGATGCGATCAATGTGCGGATCGGCGATGCGCAACAATTGATGCTGCGCAATCATAATCCGGTCACCGCGCTTGAGGCCAAGTTCAGCATGGAATTCGCGATGGCCGCAGCACTGATTGCGCGGCGCGTCAGCCTCAAGGAGCTCGATGACGGCTTCGTGCGCCGCTCCGACGTTAAGGAGGCCATGCGCAAGGTTCGCGTAACGACGACCGATGAGAAAATGGCAGATATGCCGTTCGCCCCGGACGATCGCGTATCGGTTTCACTCAAGGCGGGTGAGACATTCGCGCATGAGCCGGTCTCGCGTCCCAAGGGCAGCTGGCAGAAACCGCTGCAGGAGTGGGAGTTGCGCGAAAAGTTTCTCGACTGCGCCAGAGCGGGTCTCCCCGCAAAGCATGCCGAGCTATTGTTCGAGCGCATGACGAAAATCGAAGCTTTGGCCAGTCTGCGTGAGCTCTCACTTGTTTCGAGCGTCTAGTCTAATTCGCGCTGTCGGGATTGCGATTGCCATGCCGAAGACCCCGGCACCTCCGTGGGTGCCGCTCTCGTCGAAGTATCCGGTCAGGTGCCTCATCGAACGTTGCGCGTGCGTAAATTTGTTGGCGACACCTTTCCCTGCATGGGAAATTTGTCGTTTCTGTACCCACGATGTACCCAAGCTGTTTGTTGGGTGACGGAGATTTCTGCGGTGGCTACTAAAAACCATAACAAAGCAATGGGTTATTTGGTAGCGGGGGAGGGACTCGAACCCCCGACCTCCGGATTATGATTCCGCTGCTCTAACCAGCTGAGCTACCCCGCCACCGAACCCGGCGCTCGGGCCGGGGATGGGCGGATATAGGGAGCCGCGGCAAAAACTGTCAAGCAAGCCGCCCGGCGGCCATGAAGCAGGCGACCCGGCAGCCGTCATTTCGGTTGCAGGGGCGGATTGCCGCCCGGCGAGCCCGGCGGCGGGATGTGCCGGGCGCTTCTCGATATCGCCGCCCTGCCCTGTGGTCGCGTTGGCGCAGGTGTCGGGGCTGTTTTGCTCGGCCCTGGGCGCAGCCGGCGGCTTGGTCTGCGGCGGCGCTTGGGCAAAAGCCGGCATCGCCAGCGCCCAGGCCACGCCAAGAATGAGGATGTCGCGTTTCATCGGCGCGTTCCTCGTTGCGCCGGCGATAACGGCCGAACGGAACCGCCGGTTCCCCGCCTCAGGCGCGGGCGAAGCGGATCAGCGCAAAATGGCCGAGCGGCGGCATCGGACGGCGCTCCAGCAGCCGCACGCCGCTGCGCGCCGCCCAGTCCGACAGCCGCTTGAACGGAAACTCGGGGCGCCAGCCGAGCCGGCGCGCGACCGGCGCGAAGCATTGCTCGAACAGCCGGCGCGGGCCGCGCTCGGCGCCAATGTGGTTGACCAGCACGATCTCGCCGCCCGGGCGGATCACGCGCGCGAACTCATCGAGCGTCGCCTCCGGGTTCGGCACCGCGGTGATGACGTATTGCGCCACCACCACGTCGAACGACTTGTCGGGCAGCGCCATGCGCGTTGCATCCATTACCGCCAGCGCTTCGACATTGGCAAGCTTCTGCGCGATCACGCGCTGGCGCGCCCGCCGCAGCATCGGCTCGGAAAGATCGATGCCGACGAGCCTGTTGACGCGGGCATAGTCCGGCAGCGAGATGCCGGTGCCGACGCCGACCTCGAGAATGCGGCCGCCCTGCGGGCCGCAGAAGGCTTCCGCCGCCGCGATCGCCTCCTTGCGCCCGCGCTCGAACACCGCCCCGAACACGAGATCATAGACCGGCGCCCAGCGCGCATAGGCGCGTTCGACGCTGTCCTGGTCGATATCGCCCCCCATCGCGGAGCTTATCCGGTCGCGGCGGCGGAAGCCTTCGCTTCGGCGCGCAGCGGCATATTGGCCGCCGCCGCGCTCTTGATGAAGCCGCCACCCAGCACGCGCGCCTGGCCAACGCCGGCGTCGTAGAACACGCAAGCCTGGCCGGGCGACACGCCATCCTCGCCGTCCGCCAGTTCGACCTCGTAGCCGCCGTTCACCGCGCGCAGCCAGCCGGCCTGCGGCGGCCGTGTCGAGCGCACCTTGACGAAGACCTCGCGGCGGTCGTCGGCGAGCGCCTCGTCCAGCGCGCCGTCGCCGATCCAGTTGACGTCGCGCAAGGCGATGCGGCCCATGCGCAGGGCCTCGCGCGGTCCGACCACGACGCGGCGCTGTTCGGCGTCGAGCCGCACCACGTAAAGCGGCGCGCCGGTCGCGAGCCCCAGGCCGCGGCGCTGGCCGACGGTGAAATTAATGATGCCGGAATGGGCGCCCAGCACCTTGCCGTCGAGATCGACGATGTCGCCGGGATGCGCGGCGCCGGGCTTGAGGCGCTCGATGACGTCGGCATAGTGCCCCGACGGCACGAAGCAGATGTCCTGGCTGTCGTGCTTGTCGGCCACCGCCAGGCCAAATTGCCTCGCGAGCTCCCGCGTCTCGGCTTTGCTGCGTTCGCCGAGCGGGAAGCGCAGAACTTGCAGTTGCTCGCGCGTGGTGCCGAACAGGAAATAGCTCTGGTCGCGCTCTTCCTCGCGCGCCCGATAGAGGCCGCGGCCGCCGGTGGGCAGCCGCCGCGAGGCGACGTAATGGCCGGTCGCCAGCACCTCGGCGCCGAGCTCGCGCGCGGTGATCAGCAGGTCGTGGAACTTGATCGCCATGTTGCACTCGACACAGGGCACCGGCGTCTCGCCGTGAATGTAGCTCTCGGCGAAGCGGTCGATCACCGCCTGCTTGAAGCGGCTTTCGTAGTCGAGCACGTAATGCGGGATGCCGATGCGCTCAGCCACGCTGCGCGCGTCGTAGATGTCCTGGCCGGCGCAGCAGGCGCCCTTGCGATGCGTCGCCGCGCCGTGATCGTAAAGCTGCAGCGTGACGCCGATGACGTCATAGCCCTCGGCCTTGAGCAGCGCGGCGGTCACCGAGGAGTCGACGCCGCCGGACATGGCGACGACGACACGGGTGGCTTCGGGACGGCCGGGAAGGTCGAGGCTGTTGAGCATGGCCCTTCTTACTATAGGTGCCGGTCGAGCTATAGGTGGCGATCAAGGCCGCGGCATGAAAGCGCCAGAACCGGCAAAATTTGCCGCCCCGGCGCCGCAGCCGCTGCCGGGCGGCGGCCCGGCCTTACATGTAATTCATTGATTTTCAACGCCAATCATTCGCGGCACCGGCTGGCCTGCCGATTGCAACTCGGATGCACGGATATCCGGAGGTGCCAGTGCCAAGTATTGCGTCGGACGTAAATCCGCCCGCCCTGAAACCCGTCGCGAAACCGCTGCCGCCGCCGGCGGCCGACCGCGCGCAGCCCTCGCCGTTCGAAAGCCTGCTCGACGACAGCACGCAGGCCGCTCCGCCGCCGCCCGCACCCGACGACAGCGCGGCCCCGCCCAAGCCTGCGGCGTCCGGCAAGCCCGATGCGCCCGCGCGCGCCGGCGAGGCCAAGCCTGCGGGCGAAGCCAAAGCGGCCAATGCCAGCAAGCCCAATAGCGGCAAGGCCGCCAAATCCGACAAGCCCGGCAAGGCCGCAACTGCCGGGGCCGGCGCCAAAGCCGCCGGAGAAAAACCCGGCGGCGACGCCAAAACCGACGCCAAAGCCGACGCCAAGCCCGACGTCAAGACGGACGGCGGCACCGACGTCGCGACCGCGTTGGACATCGCGGCGGTCCAGCCCGATGCGAGCGCCGCAACACCCGCTTTGCCCATCCAGGCCGCGGCGCAGGCCGACGCGGTGCCCGGCACCAGCGGCGCTCCGGCCGCGTCTGCCGCAATCCCGGCGGTAACTGCCGCGCTCGCGCACGCCGCGACCGCCGCCGCCAAAACGGCGACACCCGGCGCCGGCGCGGGCAAATCCGACCCCGCAGCCAAGCCCGCGCTGCTTGCCGCCCAGACGCAGCCGCAGGCCGCTGCCGGTGACGAGGCCGCGAAAGCCGCGGCCAAGCCCGGCGTCCCGGCCCAGGCCGACGGCAAGCCCACGGGCGATGCTGCCGACAAGCCGGCTTCGCTGCCGGCGCATGCCGGCGCCGAGCACGCCGCAAACGATGCCCAGCCCGCGGCCGCCGCAGCCGCAGCGCCCGCCGCGCCGGCAAAGCCGGGCGGCGACGTGGCGCAGCCGCTCGCCTTCAATGCGCCGGCGCCGGACGCCCAACAGTCCGCCGCGCCGGCCGCACCGCAGGCTCCGCAATTCACCCCGCCGGCGGTGCCCCTCGCCGGCGTTCCGCTCGAGATCGCCGGCAAGGCGCTCGCCGGCAAGAACCGTTTCGAGATCCGCCTCGATCCGCCCGAACTCGGCCGCATCGAAGTACGGCTCGACGTCGCCCGCGACGGCAGCATCACCTCGCACGTCATCGCCGACCGCAAGGACACGCTCGATCTTCTGCAGCGCGACGCCTCCGGCCTGCAACGCGCTTTCGAGGATGCCGGCCTGAAGACCTCCGACCAGGGCCTGCAATTCTCGCTGCGCGATCAGTCGGCCGGCCGCGAGCAGAATGCGCCGGCCGGCAACGCCGCGCAGCTCGTCGTCGAAGACGATGCCCCGATCGACCCCCCGCCCATCAACTATGGCCGCCTCGCCGGGACCGGCAGCGGCCTCGACATCCGCGTCTAGGACAGCCCCATGACCGCCATCAGCTCCATCCCCGCCAGCAGCAGTTCGGCCGCCGCGGCGAGCAATGCCAACAGCCCCGAGATCGCCAGCAACTTCACCGAATTCCTTCAGCTCCTGACGACGCAGCTGAAAAACCAGGATCCGCTGTCGCCGCTCGACACCAACCAGTTCACCCAGCAGCTGGTCGAGTTCAGCCAGGTCGAGCAGCAGATGAAGACCAACGATTCATTGAGCGCGCTGGTGTCGCTGCAGAAGGCGGCGCAATCGACCGAGGCGCTGTCGCTGGTCGGCGCCACCGTCGTGGTAAACGGCGCCAATGCCCGGCTGGACACCTCGGGGGCGACCTGGACGCTCAATGCCACCAAGCCCGCCACCGCCACCATCACGATCGCCGATTCGACCGGCCAGACCGCCTATACCGGCACCTATGCGGTCGGCTCCGGCGCGCAAAATTTCACCTGGGACGGTCATGGCAATGACGGCCGGCTGTGGCCTCCCGGCACCTATACCCTGACCGCGACCGCGGTCGACGCCAGCGGCCAGTCGACCGCGATCTCGACGCAGGTGCAGGCGCCGGTCGACTCCGTCGACCTGACGCAGACACCGCCGCTCTTGTCGATCAACGGCCAGACCTACACGATGGATCAGCTGCAGAAGATCGTCGCCCGCTAGGCGCGGGCGCGGCGCTTGCCCCGCCGCTCCCCGATCACCGTTTCGATGGCGCGCTCGAGCGCGGCAAGCTCGAACGGCTTGCGCAGGATGTCGAAGCGGCCGTCGGCGAGCTGCGCCGCGTCGCTGTAGCCGCTGGTCAGAAGCACCGGAATATCGGGGAAATTGTCGCGGCAGGCCTGCGCCAGCGCCAGCCCGTTCATCGGCCCCGGCATGACGATGTCCGAGAACAACAGATCGAAGTGGATGCCCTGCTGCAGGTGGCGCAACGCCTCGGCGGCGTTCTCCGAGCGCACCACGCGGTAGCCGAGCTGCTCGAACAAGGTCGAGGTCACTTCCGCCACTTCGCGGCTGTCCTCGACCAGCAGCACGGTGCCCTCGCCGAAGTCCGGCTCGCCCTCGAAATTCTCGTCGACGTCGAGCGCAAGCTCGGCGCGGGCGCGCGGCAGATAGATCGTGACCACGGTGCCCTTGCCGACCTCGCTCGACACCGTCGCAGCGCCGCCCGATTGCATGGCAAAGCCGTGCACCTGGGACAGGCCGAGGCCGGTGCCCTTGCCGACCGGCTTGGTGGTGTAGAACGGCTCGAACACGCGGGCGAGCACCTCCGGCGGCATGCCGCAGCCGGTATCGATGATGGCGAGCGCCACGAAATCGCCCTCGAGCGCGCCCGCCGCCGAGCCCGGCTTGAGCACCACGTTGCGCGCCGACAGCGTGATGGTGCCGCCCTCGGGCATGGCGTCGCGCGCGTTGACCGCGATGTTGACCAGCGCCAGTTCGAGCTCGCCGAGGTCGACCTCGACCGGCCAGATCTTGTCCTCGATCTCGCAGACCAGCTCGATATTGCCGCGCAGCGACGGCACCAGCATGTCGCGCACGCCGTCGATGCGCTGACGCAGATCGACCATCACCGGCATCAATTGCTGGCGGCGCGAGAAGGCGAGCAGCTGCCGCGTCAGCTTCTCGCCGCGGCCGGCGGCGGCGCGGATCGCCTCGACCGCCTGCTTCTCCTTGGCGTCCTTGAGGCGGCCCTGCAGGATCTGGGCGTAGCCCGAGACGATCATCAGCAGGTTGTTGAAGTCATGGGCGATGCCGCCGGTGAGCTGGCCGATGGCCTCCATCTTCTGCGCCTGGGCGAGCTGCTCCTTGGCCTGCTCGAGCGCGATCTGGGCCTCGCGCTGTTCGGTGATGTCGCGCACCAGCTTGGTGAAGCCCAAGAGGTCGCCGGATTCGTTGCGGATCGCGTCCATCACCACCAGGGCGAAGAAGCGGCTGCCGTCTTTGCGCATCAGCCAGATTTCCGCCTCGTACTGACCCTCGCGCGCCGCGGTGAGCAGCGCCTGATCGGCGATGTCGCTCTTGCGCAATTCGTCCGGCAGGAAGATGCGGAAATGGCGGCCGATGATGTCGTCGGCCTCGTAGCCCTTGAGGCGCTGGGCGCCGTCGTTCCAGCTGCGCACGCGGCCGTCGGTATCGAGCATGTAGATGGCGTAGTCGCGTGCGCCCTTGAGCAGCAGACGGTAGTTCTGCTCGGATTCGCGCAGCGCCTGCTCAGCCTGCTTGCGCTCGGTGACGTCGACGCAGATGCCGAGCATGCGCACCGCCTCGCCGTTGGCGGCGCGGATTACCTCGCCGGTCGAGTGCAGGTGGCGGATGCTGCCGTCGGGGCGGACGATGCGCTCCTCGTGGTTGAAGGACTTGCCCGATTGCAACGCCGAGGCCACGCTTTCCGCCACCTGGGCGCGATCGTCGGGATGGACGAAGCCGATGAACTCGTCGAGCGTGCCGCGGAAGCCTTCGGGCGACGTGCCGTAGATCTGGTAGAGCTGGTCGGACCAGGAGATGCGGTTGCTGGCGATGTCCCAGGTCCAGCTGCCGAGATTGCCGAGGCGCTGCGCCTCCATGAGGTGTGTATTGGCCTCGTTGAGGGCGGCGGTGCGCTCGCGCACGCGGCGGTCGAGCTCGGCCTGGGTGCGGCGCAGGCTGTCCTCGCTCGACCGGCGCATGGCGACGTCGGCCGCCAGCGCCAGCGACGGCACCGACAGGCTGATCATGAAGGTCAGCAGCAGCAGGAAGGCTTCGTTGACGCCGATGTGGCCGAAGGGCCCGGCGTCCTGCAGCGTCGCCCAGATGGTGAAGCCGGTAAGGATGAGGCTCACCGTCGCGGTGTCGCGCGGGCCGCGCCGCAGCGCCGCCCACAGCAGCGGCAGGATCGCCAGGAAGCCGAGCGGGCTCGAATATTCCGAGCGCGGCAGCAGCGGGCTGAAGGCGACGAGGCCGACGATCACCGTGAGGCCGAGCACGGCGAGCACCGCCACCGTTTCGTCGCGGGTCAGGTTCGCGCGGCGCGACTGCGCCCACAGCACGATCGCCGGCGTCACCACCAGCGCGCCGGCGGCGTCGCCAAGCCACCAGGTCACCCAGATCGGCATGAACTTCGCCCAGTCGGCGAGGTTGGCCAGGCACAAGGTGGTCACGCCGATGCTGGCGCTGAGGATGGTCGCCGGCCCGACGCAGACCAGCGCGAATTTCGCCACCCGCGCCGGCGTGGTGAAGCTCTGCGCGCCGTCCGACCAGCGCCCGATCAGCAAGCCGCCGACCATGGCTTCGAGCGTATTGCCGCAGGCGATGATGGCGGAGGTCTCGAGCGTGCCGGCGGTGGTGGCGTTGGCGGCAAAGGCGCCCGCCAGAATCGCCGGCCAGACCCGCAAGCCGCCGAGCAGGATGGCGGCGAGCGCAATGCCGGTCGGCGGCCAGATCGGACTGGCGCTCGGATTGATCGAGGCGAGCATCAGCCCGAGCTTGGCAAACACGAAATAGGCGAGCGCGACGACGAGCAGGGTTCCGATATAGCCGAAGAAGGCGCGCCAGCTCGTGGCCGGGAACATCGTCAAGATCGCACCCCCTGCAATGCCGCTGCCTGAGTCCTATCTTAGACGACTCTTAGCCCTTTTCTTGGCCTTCGCGGTGCGGTACTCCGGTAACCCCATCCGTAACCAAAACGTTAGCAAAACCAGGGCAATGATTTGCCCCTTTGGCCGTCCCGCTTAGGTAAATTTTAAGTCGCCGCCTGTAGCTTGCCGACACGGTTTGTCAGTCGAGTTTTGTGCTTGTGAGTGTACCAATGACCGAACCCCACCGCCCGAGGGTCAAATACGTCATCGGGCCCGATGGCAGTCCGCTGACGATTGCGGACCTGCCGCCGCCCTCCACCAAGCGTTGGGTCATCCGGCGCAAGGCCGAAGTCGTGGCCGCCGTGCGCGGCGGCTTGCTGTCGCTCGAGGAGGCTTGCGCCCGTTATACGCTGACGGTCGAGGAGTTCCTGTCCTGGCAGTACTCGATCGACCAGCACGGGCTCGCGGGCCTGCGCACGACGCGCATCCAGCAGTACCGGCAATAGACCGCCGCCCATTCGAGTTTGGCGCGCCGGCCCGTCGCGGCCGGCGCTGTCGTTTGCGGGTCGTGCCCGCCCGTTAAGACCTCGGTAATGCGCCGCCCGCAATCCGGCTCAGTCGAAGGTCCAGGACACGACCGGCAGCAAATCGGCGCTCGGCGCTGCCGACTGCGCCGGCACGCCGCCGGCGCCGCCTTGCGGCTTGGCGGCCTGCTCATTGCCTGGCGCAACGCCGTCGCCCGCCGCGGGCGTCTGGCGCACCATGGTCGCGCCCTTGGCGAGAGCCTGCACGCGTTCGGCCAGCACCATTGTCCGCCTGTCCTTGCCGGGTCATCCGGCGTTGCGATCAGTGTAGTCACCGAACCGGGCCGATGGCTATGCCGCCGTGAAAACCGCAATCATGTCCGCACGTTAACCGAACACTAACCATAAACTGGGCAAATCTTGCCGGGTGAGGCGCGAAAATCGCGCCCAAGAAGCCACCTGGGTGGGACAAGCCAAGTGCAAGGTTTCCTCGACTTCGTGAAGTCGCTCGGTGCGGCGCGTATGGCGGCGATGGCCGCGGTGACGCTGACGCTGATCGGCTTCTTCTCCTTCCTGATGATCCGGATGACGACGCCGCAAATGGTGCCGTTGTTCACCGACCTGTCGATGGACGATTCGTCGACCATCATCAAAGAGCTCGACCGCCAGGCCGTCACCTACGAGCTGCGCAACGACGGCGCCATCATCATGGTGCCGCAGGACAAGGTGGCGCGGCTGCGCATGAAGCTCGCCGAAGGCGGCCTGCCCAAGGGCGGCGGCGTCGGCTACGAGATCTTCGACAAGTCGGACGCGCTTGGCGCCACCTCCTTCATCCAGAACATCAATCATTTGCGCGCGCTCGAAGGCGAATTGTCGCGCACCATCCGCTCGCTCGACCGCGTCCAGGCGGCGCGCGTGCACCTCGTGCTGCCCGACCGGCCGCTGTTCTCGCGCGACAAGATCGAGGCCTCCGCCTCCATCGTGCTCAAGGTGAACGGCCGGCTGGAGCCGAGCCAGGTGCGCGCCATCCGCCATCTGGTGGCGACCGCGGTCACCGGCATGAAGCCCGAGCGCGTCTCGGTGGTCGACGAGAGCGGCAAGCTGCTGGCCGACGGCGCCGCCGACAACAATGCCCTGACCGGCGCCGGCGCCGACGAGCGCAAGGTCGCCTACGAAAGCCGCCTGCGCAAGGACGTCGAGGACATCGTCTCTTCCGTCGTCGGCCCCGGCCGCTCGCGGGTGCAGATCAACGCCGATTTCGACGTCAACCGCATCACCCAGACCTCCGACAAGTTCGACCCCGACGGCCGCGTCGTGCGCTCGAGCCAGACGCGCGAGGAGCAGTCCTCCTCGGCCGGCGGTAATGGCGGAGCGGTCTCGGTCGGCAACGAACTGCCGGGCGGCGCCAAGACGCAGGGCGGCGGCTCCGCCGGCGACCAGAACAGGAAGACCGAGGAAATCGTCAATTACGAGGTGTCGCGCACTACAAAGACCGAGGTCATCGAGGCCGGCCGCGTCAACCGCATTTCCGCCGCGGTGCTGGTCGACGGCACCTACGGCAAGAACGACAAGGGCGAGGTCACCTATACGCCGCGCAGCAAGGAGGAGATCGACCGCATCGCCGCGCTGGTGCGCTCGGCCATCGGTTTCGACGCCAAGCGCGGCGACCAGGTCGAGGTGGTCAACCTGCGCTTTGCCGAAACGCCGGCGGTGCCGCTCAACGAGCCGACCGGCTGGATGAGCTATTTGCAGTTCTCCAAGGACGACATCATGCGCGCCGCCAATCTCGGCGTCATGGCGCTGCTCGGCCTGGTGGTGCTGTTCATGGTGGTGCGGCCGCTGGTCAAGCGCGTCATCGCGCCGGACGGCGCGGTGGCCGGCCAGGCGGCGATTGCCGGCGCCGCGGGCGCCGCGGTCGCCGGCGCCATCGGCGTTGCCGCCCCCGGCGTCCCCGCCTACAGCGGCGGCGGCGGCAGCACCGTCACCGGCGGCGGCGCCGGCACCATCACCGACAGCGGCGGCGCCAATATCTCGATCGTCGGCGGCGGCGAACAGGTCGCCATCTCCAACCGCACCTCGGCCATGATCGACGTCGCCAAGGTGCAGGGCCAGGTGCACGCCCAGTCGGTGCAGAAGGTCGGCGAGCTCGCCGAGAAGAACCCGCACGAAGCGGTCTCCGTCATCCGCAGCTGGCTCCACGAGGACGCCGCCTAAGCCATGCCGTCAGCCTACGCCGAGACCCGCAAAGACGCCAAAAACCAGGTCCGCGAGGACATCGGCGGCCTGATGGCGGAACTTGCCAGCAAGCCGCAGGTCAATCCCGGCCGCCGCAAGCTCACCGGTCCCGAGCGCGCCGCGGTCCTGATGCTGGCGCTCGGCGAGCGCTACGGCGCCAAGATCTTCGGCCTGCTCGACGACGACGAACTGCGCGAAATCTCCATCGTCATGAGCACGCTCGGCACCATCGACGCCGAGTCGGTCGAGCAGCTGCTGCTCGAATTCGTCTCGCGCATGTCGGCCTCCGGCGCGCTGCTCGGCAACTACGACGCCACCGAGCGCCTGCTGCAGCAGTACCTGCCGCCGGAGCGCGTGCACGGCATCATGGACGAAATCCGCGGGCCGGCCGGGCGCAACATGTGGGAGAAGCTCGCCAACGTGCAGGAAGAGGTGCTGGCGAACTATCTCAAGAACGAATACCCGCAGACGGTGGCCGTGGTGCTGTCCAAGCTGCGCCCCGAGCACGCCGCGCGCGTGCTGTCGATCCTGCCGGAAGACTTCTCGCTCGACGTCGTCGGCCGCATGCTGAAGATGGAGGCGGTGCAGAAGGAAGTGATCGAGCGCGTCGAGCAGACGCTGCGCACCGAATTCATGTCCAACCTGTCGCAGACCAGGCGGCGCGACGCCCACGAGGTGATGGCGGAAATCTTCAATAACTTCGACCGCCAGACCGAGACGCGCTTCCTGACCGCGCTCGAAGAGGAAAACCGCGACGCCGCCGAGCGCATCAAGGCGCTGATGTTCACCTTCGACGACCTGATCAAGCTCGACACGCCGTCGGCGCAGACGTTGATGCGCAACATCGACAAGGATAAGCTGGCGATCGCGCTCAAGGGCTCCTCGGAAGCCGTGCGCCAGTTCTTCTTCTCCAATATGTCGACGCGCGCCGCCAAGATGCTGGTCGACGACATGCAGGCGATGGGCCCGGTGCGGCTGCGCGACGTCGACGAGGCGCAGGCGCTGCTCGTCAATATCGCCAAGGATCTGGCGGCCAAGGGCGAAATCCTGATCTCCAAGGGCCGCGGCGACGAAGAGATGATCTACTAGATGAAAGCCCGCGCCAAATATCTCTTCGACGAGGACTTCTCGACCGGCGAGAAGCCGACCATTTCGGTCGTCGAGGCGGAGCGCCGGCGCGCCGACGCCGAATCGCAGGCCTATCGCAAGGGCTTTGCCGCCGGCGAAGCCAAGGCGCAGGGCGAGGCCGCCCAGCGCACTGCTGCCGCCCTTGCGCTGATCGCCGACGGCCTCGACAAGCTCAACAAGGCGCTTACCGACATCGAAACGCGGCTCGAGACCGAGGCGGTCGACGTCGCGGTGGCGGTCGCCGGCAAGCTCGCCCCGGCGCTCATCGCGCGCGAGCCCTTCGCCGAGATTTCGGCGCTCGCCACCGATTGCTTCCAGCATCTGGTGAAGACGCCGCACGTCGTGGTGCGCGTCGGCCCCGCCATCTACGACATCGCCAAGGGCAAGCTCGACGAGATCGCGCAGGCGCGCGGCTTCGACGGGCGGCTGGTGGTGATGTCGGAGGACACCCTTGCCGCCGGCGACTGCCGCATCGAATGGGCCGACGGCGGCGTCGTCCGCGACGAAGCCGCGACCCTTGCCGTGATCGACGACGCGGTCAGCCGCTACGTGGCCGCACGCAATGCCCAATAGGATTTTCCGGAGACGACGCCGATGAGTGACACTGACAACAAAGAGGTCCCGCTCCCCGACCTGGAGAGCGGCGCCCAACTGCAGACCGCCGCGGACTCCGGTCCGCTGGCGCCGAGCGAGGGCGAGTCGATTGCGCGCGGCGCGCAGGACCTCGAGGCCCTGTTCGACGTGCCGGTGCAGGTCTCGGCCGTGCTCGGCCGCGCCCGCATGGAGGTCGGCGACCTCCTCAAGCTCGGCCCCGGCGCCGTGCTCGAGCTCGACCGCAAGGTCGGCGAAGCGATCGACATCTACGTCAATAACCGCCTGGTGGCGCGCGGCGAAGTCGTCCTCGTCGAGGAAAAGCTCGGCGTCACCATGACGGAAATCATCAAGGCGGATCGCTGATGAGCACGCGCGCATTTTTGTCTCCCCTCCCCCTTGTGGGGAGGGGTCGGGGGTGGGGGTCGAGCGCGTTCTTTAGAGCCGCCACTACCCCCCTCCCCAGCCCTCCCCCACAAGGGGGGAGGGAGCGCGCTGTGCGTGCGGCGCGTCCGCGATACGACCGAAAGGACTAATCCCATGCGCCTCTTAATCGTCGGCACCCTCGGAGGCCAGCTCACCACCGCGAGCAAGATCGCGATGGACAAGGGCGCTGCCGTGACCCACGCGGACTCGATCGAGCAGGCGCTCGCCGTGCTGCGCTCCGGCCGCGGCGCCGACCTCTTGATGGTCGACGTCTCGCTCGACATCCGCGACCTCGTCGGCAAGCTCGACGGCGAGCGCATCCACGCGCCGGTGGTCGCCTGCGGCGTCACCAACGACGCCCGCGCCGCCGTCAACGCCATCCACGCCGGCGCCAAGGAGTACATCCCGCTGCCGCCCGATCCCGATCTGATCGCGGCGGTGCTGGCGGCGGTGGCCGACGACCGGCGCGAGCTGATCTACCGCGACGAGGCCATGGCCAACGTCGTCAAGCTCGCCATGCAGATCGCCGGCTCCGACGCTTCGGTGCTCATCACCGGCGAAAGCGGCACCGGCAAGGAAGTGCTGGCGCGCTTCCTGCACGCGCGCTCGGCGCGCGCCAAGAAGCCGTTCATCACCGTCAACTGCGCGGCGATCCCGGAAAACCTGCTTGAATCCGAGCTGTTCGGCCACGAAAAGGGCGCCTTCACCGGCGCGCTCGCCCGCCGCATCGGCAAGTTCGAGGAGGCCAACGGCGGCACGCTGCTGCTCGACGAAATCTCCGAAATGGACGTGCGGCTGCAGGCCAAGCTCTTGCGCGCCATCCAGGAGCGCGTCATCGACCGCGTCGGCGGCAACAAGCCGGTCGCCGTCGACATCCGCATCATCGCGACGTCGAACCGCAACCTCACCGAGGCGGTGCGCGAAGGAAAATTCCGCGAGGACCTGCTGTTTCGCCTCAACGTGGTGAACCTGAAGATCCCTCCCTTACGCGAGCGGTCGGCCGACATCGGCGAGCTCGCCACCTACTTCATCAAGAAATATTCCGACGCCAACGGACTGCCGGTGCGGCCGCTGTCGGCGGAGGCAAGCCGCGCGCTCAAGACCAATCGCTGGCCGGGCAATGTGCGCGAACTGGAGAATACGCTGCACCGCGCGGTGCTGCTGACCAGCGGCCCGGAGATCGGCGTCGACGGCATCATGACGCCGGACGGCGCCCGCCTCGACGCCGCGCGCTCAACCGGCGCCGCGGCCCAGGCGGCGATGGCCGCCGAGCAGGTCACGCGCAATCTCGTCGGCCGCACCGTGGCCGAGGTCGAGCGCGACCTCATCCTCGAGACGCTCAAGCACTGCCTCGGCAACCGCACCCACGCCGCCAATATCCTCGGCATCTCGATCCGCACGCTGCGCAACAAGCTCAACGAATATGCCGGCGACGGCGTGCCGATCCCGCCGGCCAATGGCGGCGGCGAGGCGCTGCGCGGCGCGGCGTAAGCGCCCCCGCGACGAATCAAAAGCCCGGCTTGACGCCGGGCTTTTTTCATTGCCGCACTCAACCAGGGCCGCGTCAGCGCGCCGGCTTGTCGCCGCGCTTGTCGTCCTTGTCGCGCTTGGTGTCGAGTTCGACCGCCTTGGCCATCAATTCCTGACTGATGCTCTCCAGCCGCTCGACCAGCGTGCGGCCTTCGCGCGCCAGCCGGATGCAGCGGTCGGCCGTCTCGATCAGATACTCCTCGGTCTTCAGCATGATCTCTCCGTGGCGATTTGCCGGGGGATATGCATATCAATTGAGTCAACACAAGGTTGCCCGCGCGCATGGCCTTATGCGTTATTGCCGCAGGTGATAATCGTTGCTGTGCCAACGGCATAGCCGGGAGCGACGATGGCCAGGCTGTACAAGATCGTCGCCGCCTCGCATTGGCAGGCGGCCGCGCATGACGGCGTCTTCCGCGGCTCGGCGGCGGATTTGCGCGACGGCTTCATCCATTTCTCGACCGCCGCGCAGGTCGAGGCGACGGCGGCGAAGCATTTTGCCGGCCAGGCCGACCTCGTGCTGCTCACCGTCGACGGCGCGCAGCTCGGCGCCGCGCTGAAATGGGAGCCCTCGCGCGGCGGCGCGCTGTTTCCGCATCTTTACGGCGAGCTCGACGTCAAGGCGGTGAGCAAGGTCGAGCCGCTGCCGCTGTCGGCGGCCGGGCGTCATATTTTCCCGCCGCTGGCGGAGTGACGGCGGCGCTTCGCCGGTTGCGGAGCGACGGCGGCGCTGCGCCGGTTGCGGAGCGACGGCGGCGCTGCGCCGGTTGCGGCAAAATCCATCCGAGCGCCGTCACCGCCGCGGGGCTCCGCTTGCGATTGTCGCTGCCGCCGACAAGCCGTAAGCTTGCGCCCGGGCGCGCATCCGGCGCCCGGCCCTCGGGGAGACATCGTTCATATGCGTATCGTGATCGCCGCCGTGGCGCTTGCACTGGGTGCCGCTACGGCATTTGCCGCCGACCCTGCCGGCCGCTACGCCGTCGAAGGCACCAATCCGGGCAATGCCTCGCGCTATACCGGCACCGTTCAGGTCGAACGCACCGGGCAGACCTTCCGCGTGGTCTGGACCGTCGGCACCGCGCGCTATGTCGGCACCGGGATCGGCAGCCGCGAATTCCTCGCCGTCACCTACGGCACCGGCCGCACAAACGGCATTGCGCTCTATGCCGCCGACGGCGGCAACTGGAAGGGGCTGTGGACCAATGCCGGCGGCCGCGACCTCGGCTCCGAAATCTGGAAACGCGAATAATCCATAAGTTCTCGGGCGATGGACCTCGATACCAACCGCAGCCTGATCGCCGCAGCGCTCGCCCGCATCCCGGGCGGCGACCGCGCCGCGCTGCAAACCGTCTATCGCCTGACGTCGGCGAAGCTTTTTGGCGTGGCGCTGCGTATCTTGGGCGAGCGCAGCGAAGCGGAGGACGTGCTGCAGGAGGTATACGTGACCGTCTGGCGCAAGGCCGCCGAATTCGATGCCGGTCGGGCAAGCCCGATGACCTGGCTGATCGCGATCGCGCGCAACCGCGCCATCGACCGGCTGCGCGCCGCGCAAAGGAGCCGCCGCGCCGAGCCCATCGAGGCGGCGGCGGATTTGGCCGACGATGCGCCCGGCGCGGAAGCAGCTCTCGAGGGCGCAGAGGAGCATGCACGGCTGCACGGCTGCCTCGGCGAGCTCGCTGCGCGCGAGCAGGCCGCACTACGCGGCGCATTTTTCGATGGCAATACCTATGAGGACCTCGCCGAGCGCATGAAAGTGCCGCTCGGCACCATGAAAAGCTGGATCCGCCGCGCCATGATCAAGCTGAAAGCGTGCCTGGAACGATGAGCGATACGGCCGACCATAACGCGCTGCCGGAGGACGAGCTAATCGCCGCCGAGTATGCGCTGGGCGTGCTGGCGGGCGCCGAGCGCGCCGCGGCCGAGCGGCGCTTCGCACGCGAGCGCGGCTTCGCGCTGCTGGTGGAAGCCTGGCAAGAGCGGCTCGCGCCATGGGCGGCCGAGATCGAGGAGGTCCCCGCCCCGCCCCAGGTCTGGGACGCCATCGCCGCGTCGCTGCCCCGGCCGCGCCCCGGCCTGTGGCAGAGCCTTGCCTTCTGGCGCACCTTCGCGCTGGCAAGCGCGCTCGCCTCAGCCTGCCTTGCTGTCGTCATCTATCTCGGCGCTGCGGACCGGAACGCACCGCTGGTCGCGGCCATCGAGGGCGGCGGCCAGCGCAGCTTCGTCGCCACCGTCGACACCCGGCGCGCGACCATCGCGGTGGTGCCGGCAGCCTTCGCCGCCGACGCAACGCGCGTTCCCGAGCTGTGGCTGATCCCGCCCGGCGGCAAGCCGCTGTCGCTCGGCGTCGTGCGCGCCGACAAGGCGGTGGTCTTATCCATTCCGCCTGCGCTTGCCGCGCAGACCGCGAGCGGTGCAACCCTTGCCGTCTCGCTTGAGCCGCCCGGCGGCTCGCCGACCGGCGCGCCCACAGGCCCGGTGATCGGCGCAGGCCAACTCACGAACCTGTGAGAAGCGCGCCGCATCCGCGGTCCTGAAGCCCCCGTAGCTCCCGATGTCTCCGTCGTGGGGACAGGCAAATCATCAACGGGAGCCGATCCATGAAACGCATCAGCAAAGTCCTCTTGGCGGGTTTCGCCGCCGCCGCCATTGCCGCAGGCCTCGGCGGTGTGGGGCCGTCCTTCGCCGCCGAGCAGACCACAATGGTCGGCGGTGCGCCGATGTATCCGTCCAAGAACATCGTGCAGAACGCCGTCAATTCGAAGGACCACACCACGCTGGTCGCCGCCGTGAAGGCCGCCGGCCTCGTCGACACGCTGCAGTCGCCCGGCCCGTTCACGGTGTTCGCGCCGACCAACGACGCCTTCAAGAAGCTGCCGGCCGGCACCGTCGACACGCTGCTCAAGCCGGAGAACAAGAAGACGCTGACCAACGTGCTCACCTACCACGTCGTCCCCGGCCGCCTCACCGCCAAGGACCTGATGGGCAAGATCGAAGCCGGCAACGGCAAGGCCATGCTCAAGACCGTCGAGGGCGCCGACCTGACCTTCCAGATGAAGGACGGCAAGCTCTGGGTCATCGACGCCAAGGGCGACACCGCGCAGGTGACGATCCGCAACGTCATGCAATCAAACGGCGTCATCCACGTCATCGACACCGTGCTGTTGCCGGGCTGAAAACGTCCCCTGTCCGCCCTGCAACTGCGCAACGTCCTCTCCCCGCCTTGCGGGGGGAGGACTGTTTTATCGGAGCAAATGCGCCGTTAACCCGCCGCTAACCATAAACCGGGCAAATATTGCCGGGGGTTGGGGTAATCGCCCACCGCGACTGCCGTAATCGGCCACCGTTTCCGGTAGCCGGTTCCGGTTTCGATGACCTTGGTATTGTCCCTGAGTCCGTGCCGCCCGGTGACCCGGCGGCCCTAAGGCTGATGAGCGACATCACCGCCGCACCCGCGGCCGCAACCAGCGGCATCAAGCTTCCCGGCCTCGGCGACATCGGCGCCTTCTTCAAGCGCGGCGATCTGGCGCTCGCCGTCGGCGTGCTCACCATCCTGGTGGTGCTGATCCTGCCGCTGCCGCCGCTGCTGCTCGACTTCTCGCTCGCCATCTCGATCATCTTTTCTGTGCTGATCCTGATGACGGCGCTGTTCATCCAGGCGCCGCTCGAGTTCTCCGCCTTCCCGACCGTGCTCCTGATCGCGACCATGCTGCGGCTGGCGCTCAATCTCGCCTCGACGCGCCTCATCCTGTCACGCGGTCATGAAGGCACCGACGCCGCCGGCTACGTCATCCAGGCCTTCGGCAACTTCGTGATGAGCGGCAACTTCGTCATCGGCATCATCGTGTTCACGATCCTGGTGATCGTGAATTTCGTCGTCATCACCAAGGGCTCCGGCCGCATCGCCGAAGTCGCCGCCCGCTTCCACTTGGACGCCATGCCCGGCAAGCAGATGGCGATCGACGCCGATCTGTCCGCCGGCCTGATCGACGAGAAAGAGGCGCGGCGGCGCCGCAAGCAGCTCGAGGACGAAGGCGGCTTCTTCGGCGCCATGGACGGCGCCTCCAAGTTCGTGCGCGGCGACGCCATCGCCGGTCTCTTGGTGGTGTTCATCAACGTCATCGGCGGCATGATCATCGGCATCGCCCAACAGGGCCTGTCGTTCACGGACGCTGCCCATTCCTACACGATCCTCACTGTCGGCGACGGCCTGGTGACGCAGGTGCCGGCGCTGATCGTGTCGACCGCGGCGGGCCTGCTCGTCTCCAAAGCCGGCATCGCCGGCGCCGCCGACAAGGCGCTGCTCGGCCAGCTCTCCGGTTATCCCAAGGCGCTCGGCATGTCGGGCGCAGTGATGCTGGTGATGTCGCTGCTGCCGGGCATCCCGATGATCCCGTTCCTGGCACTCGGCAGCGGCGCCGCCGCGCTCGCCTTCATCGTCGACAAGCGCGCCAAGCAGGTCGTCGCCGCCGAGAGCAAGAAGGAGGCCGCCGCCAAGACCGAGGCCGAGGAGCCGATCGCGACCGCGTTGAAGATGGACGACCTGAAGCTCGAGATCGGCTACGCGCTGCTGCCGCTGGTCAATGCGCCCGACGGCAACGACAAGCTTACCGAGCAGATCAAGGCGCTGCGCCGCTCGCTCGCCGCCGAGATGGGCTTCGTCATGCCGGCGGTGCGCATCCTCGACAACGTGCAGCTCGAGCCGAACGGCTACGTCATCAAGATCAAGGAGGTCGAGGCAGGCTCCGGCAAGGTCTGGGCCGGCCAGCACATGGTGATGGATCCGGCCGGCGGCCAGGTGAACCTACCCGGCACCCACACCACCGAACCGACCTTCGGGCTGCCCGCCACCTGGATCGACGCCTCGCTCAAGGAAGAGGCGGCGATGAAAGGCTACACGGTGGTCGATGCTGCGACCGTGCTGTCGACGCATCTCACCGAACTGCTCAAGAGCAACGTCTCGGAACTGTTGTCCTACGCCGAGGTGCAGAAGCTGATCAAGGAACTGCCCAAGGAGCAGGCCGACATCATCAAGGACATGGTGCCGGGCCAGATCACCATGTCCGGCATCCAGCGCGTGCTGCAAATCCTGCTGGCCGAGCGCGTGTCGATCCGCGATCTCGCCACCATTCTGGAGGGCATTGCCGACGGCATTGGCGGCACGCGCAATCCGATGATGCTGGCCGAGCACGTGCGCATGCGGCTGTCGCGCCAGATCTGCGCGCAGCACACCACCGCCGCCGGCTATCTGCCGCTGATCGCGCTGTCGGCCAAATGGGAGCAGAACTTCGCCGAGGCCATGGTCGGCCAGGGCGACGAGCGCCAGCTCGCCATGCAGCCCTCCCGCCTGTCGGAATTCATCACCCTGGTGCGCGAGAAATTCGAGGCGGCGGCGCGCGAGGGCGAGGCGCCGGTGCTGGTCACCTCCGGTCAGATCCGGCCCTTCGTGCGCGGCATTGTCGAGCGCTTCCGGGCGCAGACGCCGGTGCTGTCGCAGGCCGAAATCCACCCGCGGGCACGGCTCAAGACGGTCGGCAGCATCTAGCGTCCCCGACCCGCCGCGGCCGGTCAGCCGCCGGCGAGCGGATCGGGGCCGAAGCGGTTTTGTCCGGCCGTGCCCTTCAGACACGCCCAGACGATCAACAAAATGAGGCCGACGATCGTGAAAGCGATCAGCGTCCACCAGCCGGTGCGGTCGATGTCGTGCAGGCGGCGGACGCCGACGGCCCAGCCGGGCAGGAACAGCGCCAGCGAGATCAAGGGCGCGAACAGCCCGGGATGGGAGCCCTCGATGAGCGGGGCATCGGCGATCTGCCCCGCCAGCGTCGCCAGCACCGCGAACAAGGTCCAGTACCAAAACTCCGAACGCGCCGCGCGGCCGCGGAACGTCACATAATTGCGGAAGCCGGACTTGATGGCGTCGCCGAAATCCATCTCAACACCCGTGAAACAATCCTACTGCTCGGTCCAGCGCTCGGTGCCGATCTTGGTGCCGTTGGCGTAGGTCCAGATTCCCTTCCAGCCGTCTTTCGAGGACGCGTAGAGAGCGAGCCCCGTCTCGTTGCCGCTGCGGTAGGACACCGCGAGAAAATCCTTGTCGCCGATTCCGGTGCCGATGTAGCGCGTGCCGCCGACGACCCAGACGACTTTGTAGGTGTCGCCGGTGCGCTCGACCGAGACGGTGCCGCTATAGCGGCCGCCGCCGCCGGGATTGGTTCCCTCGACATCGTATTTTCCCACCGGATCGGCGAACGCGGCGGTGACGCTCAACAGAACAGCCGCCGCGGCGGCGACGAGAAGCTTGTGCATGGTACCCCCTGCTTCGGTGAATCGTGAGCGGTTGGCGACACCGCCGCGCACAAGCGCGGCAGCGCGGCGGTACGCCTGCTATTTCGCGGTGAACGACGTGGTGTCGGTGCTGCGATTGTACTTCAGCGTGATCTCGGAAATCTTGCAGAGGTCGACGTCGCGCCACAGCACGTCCGGGTAGCCGGGATCGGCCCAGGAGATGCGAATGTTCCACTCGCAGCCCTCGTCTTCCTCGTTGAACTTGACGTAGACACCGTTGCCGTCCGGCAGCACGGCATTGTCGCCGAGCTCGTTGTCGTCCCAATCGTCGTCGCCCGGCGTGTTGAAGCCGAGAAACTTGATGCCGTAACCCGTCCCGTTGATGACGTAGACGTTGCGTTCATCGGCAGCAAACGTGTTGGTGGCAACGAACGTCGCAAACAGGACGAGAAGTCCCAAAACCGTCTTCTTCATGTGAAAGCCCCCGCTTTGCACCGGCGCGCCATCGTCGCGGCCTGCGGCTGCGGCGGTCAAGGGGCCGGATCACATCCGGCCAGATATTTGTGCGTCATCCGAAGCCGTAAAACTCGCGTAAAAGCCATTGCTTATGCCTTGCTTGGCGTGCCGGAAACCGAGCCTGGCAAATCGAAATTTCATACCTATATAGACGCTATGCAAAACTTCGATTTCAACGCTCCTGCGGAGCTGTTTCCCTCCCGCAACCGCAAGGTTGTGAGCAAGGTGAAATATCGCCGGTTCGATAAGGCGGCCGAGGCCATCCGCTTTGCCGTCGAGGATATGCCCGAGCCGCTTCTGCTCGGCGCCACCATCCAGATCGGCGACGAGCGGCTCGGCCACCAGCAGATCCGCGCGCTCTATGACAGCGAGGCCTTTCCGCTCAAGCGCGGCAAAAAGGCGGCCTGAGGCGGCAAAGGCGGACAAACGCCAGGCTCCGGCCGAGTTCCCGTCACTCTGGCGCCCGAAGCCTTAGCTTCCCCACGTTTTCAAGCTTCCGTGAGCGGGGCTGGGGAACTGTGGCAGGCGACCTACGTTACCTCTCCGAACAATGAACCGATGTCCGAGCCCCGCCGACCAAGGATGGTCGTGGGCCTTGGAGGATGCCATGAACTGGTCGCTCTACACCGCCGACCGCACCACGCACCTCAAGATCGTGGTGGTCGGCCTTGCCGCCGCGCTGCTGATCTCGGTGATCGGCATCGCCGCGACGCATTTCAATCTCGGCACCGACGTGCTGACCGCTCAGGGCCCGACCGTGATCAAGGCCGGCGGGCCGACGGTCTTCACCGATCGCGACGGCGCCCTGATCCGCTAAGCCCATCGGCAACCGCGACGCCCGGCGCGCCGCAATTGCGGCGCGTTTTCTTTGGATATGGCCCCGGCGGCCCTTCATGGTCGAATCATCGTTGGGCCGTTAAAACCGCGACATGACATCGGTCCGCGCTCTCGCAGTCTTGCTTGCCGTCACCATGGCGGCGGCTGTGCCTGCCTGGACGCAGGGCGTGCCAAGCCCGCAGGCGATCGCCGAGTATCAGCGCAAGCTGGCGCAGTACGAGCAGATCCACGGCGCCTTCGAGCGCATCGAGGCCGCGTATTGGGATTCGATTGCCGCCAAGCGCCGCATCCGCAACGCCAAGCGCCGCGCCCACGAGGCGATTACGCTCGACGACTACGTGCTGACGCAGCCGCCGGTCTACAGCGGACCGCCGAAGCCGGTGAGCCCGCTGCCGCCTCCGCCCGCGCCGCCTGCGCCGCCGAAGCCGGAGATTCCGGTGGTCGCCGATTTCCTCGCCGCCGCGCAGGAGCAGTGGGGCTTTGTGCCGGACCAGCCGGCAAGCGACGGCGAATTCAAGCGTGCCTACGCCAAGGCCGCGCGCGCCGCCGGCCTCACACAAAACCAGATCGTCGGCGTCTACGCCTTCGAGACCGGCGGCCGCGGCCAATACAACAGCCAGTCCGGCGTCGGCACGCCGAGGCCCAACGCTCATCCGATCTCGCCGGCGATCGGCTACAACCAGTTGCTGTCGACCAACACCGTGTCGCTGTTCGGCGAAAGCGGCGCGCGCTTCCTGACATTGCTCACGCAGAAGGAAAATTCGCTCAGCGGCGAGCAGCGCTTGGCCTTCAGCCGCAAGTTCGCCATCCTCAAGCGCATGATCGCCTATTGCCGCAGCCTGCCGCACCGCTGGAGCGACTACGACGAGATCGCCAAGCACACGCAGAAGGGCTGGGGCATCCATGCCGCCGTCCTCGACATCGACGTCGGGCCGCTCTTGCAGGTGCAGAAGCTCCTGGACTCGGTGCTGTTCGCGCGCGCCAAAGGCTACATGACGCCGCTCACCGCCGCCGAACTCGAACTGATGAACCTGACCGGCGACGGCAACGGCTTCGACATGGTCACCATGCCGGCGGCGATGCGCGCCCAGGTGCCGACCTCGAATTTCTTCCAACCCGGCGGCTATGCGCGCAATCCGGTCGCCAGGCGCACCAAGGTGGTGGCCGGCCTGATCGCCGAGATCGAAAAGCACATGACCGACAATGCCGGCACGCCCGGCGCGCAGGAGCTGGCGGCGGCGTACTGATCGTCGTGTTATTGGCCGTATGCGGCCAAGATTTTCTTGACCGTGCCGTTTGCGTGCAATTTGGCGAGGGAGGTATTGATCTTGTTCAACAGTTCGTTGTCGCCCTTGCGCACGCTGAATGCATCCACGCTTTGCAGCAGCGGTTGGTAGGATTTGACCAACTTCAGCTCGGGAAAATGGCCGAGCTTGATTTCGTATGCCGCCCCGTTGACACCGACGACCGCAGCCTTGATATCGCCCGCGCTCACCCCGTGCATTGCCTCCGTCCCGTTAGGATAAACCTTCAGCTCGGGAAACAGCGCGCGATTTTGTATGAGAGCGGCGAATGGACCCGCTTGGGTGCCGATCGCGAGACCTTTAAGATCATCGAGCGTTTTATAGTCCTTGTTGTCGCCTTTGGGCACGATCAAACCATCGCCTCCCGGCGCGATCGGGGTTGAAAAAGCGACCAGCGCTTCGCGCTCGGGCGTGATCAACAGATTGGCCGCGATGATGTCGACATTTTTTTGCGTTGAGCGCCGCGATGAGCTCGCCAAACGCCATCGGCACCAACTGGATTTGTAAGCCCGCGTCTTTGGCAATTTCTTCTATCAACTCGACGGAGACCCCTTTTTCGCTGTTCGATGCTGCGTCATGGAAGCTCCAGGGCGCGCCGTTCGAATTGGTGCCGACCCTCACACTTTGCTGGGAATAGGCGGACAAGCTCGTCGCCGCCAATACCGACATCGCAATCAAGATCGATTTCATCGACAGTTGTCAATTTTCAAGGCCGCTAATGGATCACCACGCTCGGCAGCCAAAGCGACAGCGCCGGGATGTAGGTCACCAGCATCAGCACTGTAAACATCACCGCGTAGAACGGCCAGATCGTGCGCATCACCTCCTCGATCGAGACCTTGCCGACCGCGCAGCCGACGAACAGGATGGCGCCGACCGGCGGATGGCACAGGCCGATGCCGAGGTTGAGCATCATGATCATGCCGAAGTGGACGGGATCGACGCCGAAATTCATCATCACCGGCAGCAAAATCGGCGTGCAAATCAGGATCGACGGCGCCATGTCGACCAGCGTGCCGAGCACGAGCAGCAGAATGTTGATCAAAAAGAGGATGACGTATTTGTTGTCGGAGATGGTGAGGAAGAAGGCCGTGATCTTGGCCGGCATCTGCGTCAGCGCCATCACGTAGCCGACACTCGAGGCGCAGGCGATCAGCGTCATCACCATGGCCACGGTGCGCAGCGTGCGGTGCACCAGCGCCGGCAGATCCCGCCATTTGTAGTCGCGGTAGATGAACATGGTGACGAAAAAGGCCCAGACGCAGGCGACCGCGCCCGCCTCGATCGCGGTGAAAATGCCGCCGAGGATGCCGCCGAGAATGATGACCAGCGTGATAAGCCCCCACGCCGCGTCGATGGTGATCTTCACCGCCTCACGTGCCGGCACCGAGGTGCCTTTGGGATGCCCGTCGCGGTAGGCGATCACCAGGCACAGCATCATGATCGCGAAACCGAGCAGCAGGCCCGGCACCACGCCGGCCATGAACAGGCTGATGATCGAGATCGTGCCGCCGGTCGCCAACGAGTAGATCACGGCATTGTGGCTGGGCGGCACCAGCAGCGCCTGCACCGATGCGGTGATGGTGACGTTGGTGGCAAACACCCGCGGAAAGCCCGTCCTTTCCATTTGCGGGATCATGACCGAGCCGATTGCCGAGGTGTCGGCAACGGCCGAGCCGGAAATGCCGCTGAGAAAGGTCGTCGCCAGCACATTGACGACCGACAGGCCGCCGCGCACCCGCGTGAAGCCGACCAGCACGTCGGCAAAGGCAACCATCCGCCGCGCCATGCCGCCTTCCGCCATGATGGCCCCCGCCAGCACAAAAAACGGGATGGTCAGCATCGCGACCTTGGAGACGCCGTCGGAAATCTTCAGCATCACCGCTTCAAGCGGGACGCCGATATACAGGCAGCCAGCGATGGCCGCGAGCGCCAGCGAATAGGCGATCGGCACGCCGATGAAAAAGCAGAAGAACATCGTGAGCAGGAGAACCGCGATGTCCATCTTGTTTTTCCTGGCGCCTTTGTCAGTGATGGCTGGCGGGCATCGGCGGCGCGCCGTTGAGGGCGCGCTCGATGACGAACAGAAAGAGGATCGCGCCGCCAAGGGGGATCGGCAAATAGGTCACGCCCACCGAAAGCTCGGGAAATTCGGCGATGGAATTATGCCACGTCGCAATGACAAGTTTGGTGCCGTAAAGCGTCATGAATATCGACATCGCCATCATCGCAACTTCCGCCAAGCCGTTGCAGAAGCGCTGCCAGAACGCCGGCATCAGACTGACGAAGAACCCGACGTTCATGTGGTAGCGCATGCGGTAGCAGCTGGCCGCGCCGAAAAAGGTCAGCCAGATGGTGAGCAGAACCGCCGTCGCCTCAGGCCATGAGGCGGCGCTGTTGAGGACGTAGCGCGTGAATACCGCCCACGGAATGACCGCGGAGATCAAGACAAGCGCCACGCCCGCAACGACCACGCAGACGCGGTAAAGCGCGTCCATCGCTCTGACATAGAGCGCAATCATCGCCCCGCCCCTTAACCGTTCGCGCGGGACGCTACTTGGTGTCCTGGATGCGCTTGATCATGTCGGCGTATTTCGGGCCGTATTTGTCCCACACCGGCTTGACCGCGTCCTGGAAGGCTTTCTTGTCGGCGTCGGACACCTGGATGATCTGGATGCCGGCGGCCTTGGCCTTGTCCATCGCCTGCTTCTCGTAGATCTCCCAGAGCTTGCGCTCCTCGAGCTGGGCTTCCCGGGCGAATTTCTTGACGTCGGCCTGCTCCTCCTTCGACAGCGAGTCGAATATCTTCTTCGACATCACCAGCATCTCGGGCACGATCAGGTGCTCGTCGATGGTGTAGAACTTCGCCACCTGGTAGTGATTGTCGAACACGAAGCTCGGCGGATTGTTCTCGGCGCCGTCGATGACGCCGGTCTGCAGCGAGGTGAAGACCTGGTCGTAGCCGAGCGGCACGCCGTTGGCGCCCATCGAATTCGCCATGTCGACGAACATCGGGTTGCCCATGACGCGGATCTTCTGGCCTTTGAGATCCGCCATGGTCTTGATGGGCTTCTTGGTGTCGTAGAAATTGCGCGCGCCGGCGTCCATCCAGCACAGGCCGACCAGGCCCTTGCCGCTGTTGGTCACCTTGTCGAGCAACTCCTGGCCGATCGGCCCGTCGATCACCTGCTGCATATGCGCGGTGTTGCGGAAAACGTAAGGCAGGTTGAAGACGTTGAGATCGTCGACCACCGGGCCGAGCGCGCCGACCGAGACGCGCGCGAAAGCGATGGCGCCGACCTGAGCCTGCTCGATCGCCTCCTTCTCGCCGCCGAGCTGCATGGCGGGATACATGGCGACCGACAGGCGGCCTTTGCTCGCGGCCGACAATTTCTTGCCCATGTTCTCGACGGCGGCCACCGTCGGGTAACCGGTCGGGTGAACGTCGGACGCCTTGAGCACGAGCTTGTCCTGCGCGGCGACCGATGTCGCCAGCAGGGCCAAAGCCGCGGCAAGCACGATACGGGACTTCATGATGGACTCCTCCCCTTGGTGAGCGGGCTTTCGCCGCTTGTTCTGCCGCCTTGTTGATCGGCGCGGCTTGGCCGTGGTACTCGTCAGGTCATATGATGACCTTACCTGCCGTCAGGGTGTCAAGCCGTTGAGCAAGGCCTCGCCAAAAAATCTCGGACTGCTGCGCCCATTGCGCGCGCCGCGGCGGCTGACCGCGGAACTGGTGGCGCGGCTGACCGCCGACATCGTCAGCGGCAAGCTGCCCCCCGGTTCCCGCCTGCCCACCGAGCAGGAAATGATCGCCGCCACCGGCGTCTCCCGCACCGTGATCCGCGAGGCGGTGGCGGCGCTGCGCGCCGACCGGCTGGTGGTCACCCGGCAGGGTGTGGGCGCTTTTGTCGCAGAGCAGGTGCGGCGCCCCTTCCGGGTCGATTTCGACGAGAACTCGCCGCTGCGCGAGGTGCTCAACGTCATGGAATTGCGCACCGGCGTCGAGGTCGAGGCCGCGGGGCTCGCCGCAGAGCGCGCCTCCCACGCCCAGATCCGGAAGATCGCCGAGCGCTACGCCGCGATCGAAAGCGCCATCAAGAAGGGTGACCTCGCGGTCGACCAGGATTTCGCCTTCCACTGCGCCATCGCGGATGCCACCGGCAACCCGCAGTTCCGGCGGTTCCTCGAATATCTCGGCCGTTTCATTATTCCGCGCCGCACCGTGTGGGGCTCCTCGGCGCCGGCCACCAACCGCCTCCATCTCGGCATCTTCCAGCGCGAGCACGAACAGATCCTGCGCGCGATCGAAAAGCACTCCCCCGCCGAGGCGCGCGCCGCCATGCAGCGGCACCTCCTCAACAGCCGCGCCCGTTATGAGAAGATCGCTGCCGAGAAGACCAAGTCCGCAACACGGGTCAGCGCCTGAATGCGTAACATCCTTGTCACCGGCGCGGCCGGCCAGATCGGCACGCGGCTGCGCAAATTGCTGAAAGGCGTCTACCCGCGCATCCGCTGGAGCGATATCCGCAGGCCCGCCGATCTGGCGGCAGACGAGGAGTTCGTCGCCGCCGACCTCTCCGACTACGCCCAGGTCGAGACGATCGTCGCCGGCATCGACGGCATCGCCCATTTCGGCGGCTATTCGATCGAGGGCGACTGGCCGACCATCCTCAGCGCCAACATCGTCGGCTGCCGCAACCTGTTCGAGGCCGCCTATCGCGGCGGCGTCAGGCGCGTGGTGTTTGCTTCCTCGAACCACGCCGTCGGCTTCTATCCACGCGACAAGAAAATCGGCGTCGACGTCACGGTGCGTCCGGACAGCCGCTATGGTGTCAGCAAGGCCTTCGGTGAGGCGCTCGGCGCCTATTATGCCGACAAACACGGCCTCTGCGTCACCTGCCTGCGCATCGGCAATGTCGGCGACGCTCCCATCGACAAACGCCGGCTGTCGATCTGGCTCAAGCCGGAGGACCTGGTTCAGCTCCTGCGCATTGGGCTCGAGCATCCCGACATCCGCTTCGAGATCTTCTACGGCTGCTCCGACAACCAAGCGGCCTGGTGGGACAATTCCAATGCCCGCCGCTTCGGCTACCGCCCGCAGGGGCGCGCCGAGGATTTCCGCGCCGAGGCGCTTGCGGCAGAGGCCAAATTGCCGCCTGATCCGATCGGCGATCGCTTCCAGGGCGGTTCGTTTTGCAGCGACGAGTACGACGCCGATAGGCGCGGCTAGGGGCGCTGCCGGAGGCAGTCGTGGGTCACACCGTCGGCGTGCTGATCGCCATCGTCTCGAGCTGCCTCGGCGGCTCGGCTGTGGCGGTGACGCGCTATCTCGCCGGCAATGCCGATCCGATCACGCTCGCCATCCTGCGCTGGGGCACCGGCTTTGCGCTGGTCCTGCCGGCGGCGCTGCTGATGCGGGCGAAATGGCCGCCGCGCGCCGATTGGCTCGCGGTCGGCGCGCTCGGCATCGCATTTTTCGGGCTGTTTTTCATCTTCTATAACCTCGCGCTCGGCTACACGAGCGCGGCGCGCGCCAGCCTCGCGCTGTCCACTTTGCCGCTACAGACCATGTCGGTCGGGGCGCTGCTTGGCATCGAGCCGCTGACCGCCCGCAAGACGCTTGGCGTCGCCACCGCCATGCTCGGCGTGTTCACCGCGCTCGCCACCGGGCTTGGCTCAGCGCCGCCCGGCGCCTGGCGCGGCGAAGCCATCATGATCGGCGCCGTGCTGTGCATGGCGTTCTACAATGTCTGGTCACGTCGCTTCATCGTGCGCTCGAGCGCGCTCGGTTTTCTCTGCGTCGGCATGGGCGCCGGCGCCTTGGCTCTCATCATCGCCGGCGTCGCCACCGGCCGCGTCGAAGTGCTGTCGAGCTTCAGTGCCGCGCAGTGGACCGCCGGCCTTTATCTCGGCATCGGCGGCGGCGCGGCGGCCTTCATCCTGTGGGTGATGGCATTGCAGCGCACGACGCCGACGCTGGTCGCCAACACCATGACCGTCAACCCGATCGCCGCCGGCCTCCTGGCGACGCAACTGGTCGGCGAACCGATCACGCTCAACCTGGTGCTCGGCCTCATCGCGGTGTTCGCCGGCATCTGGATCGCGACCACGCAAGGCAAAACGCCGCCGGCGCCGGCGCCGCCATAAACCGGTTACTTCAGTTCGAAGTCGGTCGCGTGCAGCGTCAGCGCCGCCGGCAGATGAGCGATCAGCACCGCGGCCTTGCCGCCGGTGCCGTCGGGATCCCACAGCAGCTGAAGGTTGGCGGCGTCGAACAGGAACTGGCCGTGATTGGGCTCGCTCGGCGTCGCACCGTCGACGAAATAATGTGCGGCGAAATCGTTGGTGCCGATACCGCCGAGCGTCACGGTCTTGGCGATGCCGAAGCCCGCCTTGACGATGCTGATCTTGTCGGTGCCGGCGTTGTTGAAATCGGCGAGCGTATCGCCGCCTTCGGTCGGGTTGGCGAACTGGAAATGGTCGTTGCCGCCGCCGCCGGTGAGCGTGTCGCTGCCGAGGCCGCCGACGATGATGTCGTCGCCGGGCCCGCCCGCGATGACATTGGCCTTCTGGTCTCCGGTGAGGACGTCGTTGCCGGAGCCGCCGGTCAGGTTCTCGAAGCCGGAGATGGTATCGACGCCCTCCCCGGCCGTCTTCTGCGCCGATGTCAAAGCCAGACTGACCGTGACACCGACGGCGTCATGGGCGTAGGACAACGTGTCGCCGAGGCCGGAATTGGCGCCGCCGACAAGGATATCGTTGCCGCCGCCGCCCTCAATGGTGTCGTCGCCGGCGCCGCCGTTCAGTGTATTGGCGTTGCCGTCGCCGGTGATCGTGTCCGCGCCGGAGCCGCCGATGACGGCGGACATGCCGCTGAGCTTGTCACCGGCGGCCTCGCCGCCGCTTTGCGCACCGGCCGACGTGAGATCGATGGCTATGCCGACGCTGTCGTTCTGGTACGACGCGGTATCGAACCCGCCGCCGCCGATCAGCGTATCGGCCCCGGCGCCGCCGATCAGCGTGTCGTTGCCGAGCCCGCCGTTGAGCACATTATCGTGCGTATCGCCGATCAGCAGGTCGCCCGACTTCGACGATCCCGTCAGGTTCTCGATGCTGATCAAGGTGTCACTGCCTGAGCCGCCGGTAAACTGCGGCGCACCCTCAAGCAGCAGGCTGACGGTGACCGCCGCCGTCGCGCTGGCATAAGCGGCGGTGTCGTTGCCGGCGCCGCCATCCAGCGTGTCGTTGCCCGCCCCGCCATCGAGCACGTCGTCGTTGCCGCCGCCGTGCAGCGCATTGACGAGCGCATTGCCGGTGAGCAGGTCCTTGCCGCTGCCGCCGACCAGATTTTCGACGTTCAGGATGATATCGCCCTGCGCCTCGCCGCCCGTGCCGGTGGTCTTGGCGCCGTTCGTGCCCAATGTCACGGTGACGCCGGCGCTGTCGGCGGCGTAGCTCACGGTATCGCTGCCCGCCCCGCCGTCCAGCATGTCGGCGCCCGCCCCGCCGGTCATTGTGTCGGCGCCGTCATTGCCCCAGAGCCGGTCATTGCCGGTGCCGCCCGTAAGCAGGTCGTCGCCCTGGCCGCCGATGATGACGGAATCCCCGGTTCCCGCCGTCAGACGGTCGTTGCCGAAGCCGCCGTAGAGCACGTCGTTATTGCCGCCGGGATCGTCGTCGTTGCCGGCGCCACCGAAAAAGAAATGCTGCCAGCCGCTGTTGCCGACGACTTGCGGCTGCTGCTCGGTGTTGTTGTAGAACCACTGATCGATCGACGCCTGATCGCCGGCATTGTCGCGCTGGATCAAGTAGCTCGCGTCATCGATGACCTCGTCCATCTGGTCGTCGGGCTGCGGATTGCCGACATGGATGGCGTCCTTTGCGTCGGCGAACAGCTTGGCCCATTTCGCGCTCGCGCTCTTGTCGAAAGCGTTGCCGTCGAAACCGGGAGCATCGGCATCGAACGGATTGGACGCTGCGTCGTCGAGCGGCGCAAACGTGGCATCGAGCGCCTGGCGCAGATCGTTGCCGAGCAGCCCGGTCACTTTTTTCGCGGTGTTGTAGAAGTCCTCGGCGAGATTGAAGGCCGATATCGAATGTTGCGCGAGCGCCCTCAGCTCTTGATAAATGTTCGACATGATGTCGTCGTACATGTGCTGCACGAGGCCCTTGAGGCCGTGCGCCAGCACGCCCGAAGCGGAGCTGTAGCTGTCGGTGCCGGGATCATAATCGTAGTCCGGCGACGCAAAATGATCCTGCATATTGCTGAGGTCGGCATCGTCGAGCGTGGCCGCCCACTGCGCATCGGCGGGCAAGGTCGAGGCCGGTACGGCCGGCAGCAAATCCGGATTGATGACGGTGATCTGGACCGCGTTCGAGGTGTTATTGGCGGGATTGGAGTCGTTGACCGCGTTGTCGTAATCGACAATGGCGCCGAGATAATAGGTGCCCGTCGCAATCGGCTGATAAAGCGCCGAGATCGGGACCGCGAACGGCAGAAGCTGGCTGAGACTGCCTGCCGGCGTAGGTCCCTCGTGAAAATCAAGAACCAGCGTGTCGCTGCTCGTGACTTTCGAGTCCGTGGACAGGAAAAACCCGACATGGGCGTCGCCGGCGTCGGCATCGCCCTGATTGGCCAGCCAGTAGCCAAGATCGATCGAGTCCGTGCTCAACACGATCGACGGGGTGACGGTGAGCTTGCTCACCGTCAGGTCCGGCGCCGGTGTCGTCGACGTGATCAGAACGCCCTTTGACGCGTTGTTCGCCTCGTTCGATTCCGCGACGGCATTGTTGTAGTCGACGATGGCGCCGATGTAGTGCTTGCCGCCCGGAATCGAATGAAGAAGGCTGTTTGCCTGATCGGTCAATGTGACGGTGAGCGAGCCGCCGGCGGCAAGCGCGCCGCCGGGATAGGTCGAAGCCTCGACCAGCAGATCGCCGGTGTCGATTGTCGCATCGTCCGAAATGTAAATGCCGACCGTCACCGGATTGGCGGCCGCGCCGCCCTTGTTCGAGATTGTGAGCGGGACCTTGATCGTATCATCCGGAGAAATCACCGTCGGCGAGACACTGCCGATCTGCACCGTCAGATCGGGCAGCTGACCGAAGCCATCAGGCACGACCACCGTGTGCCAGACGTCGTAGACAAGCGGCGCGCTTTCGGTCGCGAAGGCACTCGTCTGCGAAAGATTTTGCGGCGTGAAAGTCTCGCTCGCGATCTGAAATTCAACGTAGTCGAACGGCACCAGCGAGGTGTCGCCGGCATCATGGTTGGTGCTGATGACCGCCGCATATTTCAGGATCCCAGTCGGGACGCCGTCGATGGTGAGCTGCGCGCCCAAATCGCTCGGCGCGGTTTGCAGCAATGCCACCGCCTGGATCTGGACGTAAAGAAGCCTGCTCATGGCGCGCGCACCCCATGTTCGGGGTGCCGCGAAGCGAACGCCGGCGCACCACGGCAAGCGCGCGAACACGCTCGCTCAAACCGCGCCGGCAGTCACTTCATTCGAAGAAAGTCACGCCCCCCGAGTCCGCAGCAATGCTATCGGCCGTCCGGTTGTTGGACAAGCTTGCAACGGGCAGGCGCTTGCGGGCGCGCCGCGCCCGCATTAATTCCGCATAAATTTCGAAAGGCGCTTACGCCGTTGCGCCGCCGGGCGAGAAGCGCATCGCGGCGATGCGGTCGAGCTCGGTCTGCTCGCGGGCGTTGGCTTCCGCCTTCTCGCGGGCGTGGTCGCGCTCGTCGAGCATCTCGACCTTCTTGAGCTCCTCGAAGGCCTCGCCCAGCACCGCCTTGGCGTCGTCGAGCTGGACCTTGAGCTCGTCGGCCGAGCGCTTGAGATTCTCGCGCCGGGCGATCGCGGCCTTGGCGTAGGTCGGATAGGCGAAATGCGCGGGATCGTGGATGCCGGCGCGGTCCTGCTCGGTCTTGATCTCGCGGTCGAGATCGGAGGCGATGCGTTCGAACTCGGCGATCATCGCCTCGATCTGGGCGACCTTGCGCCGCTTCTCGTCGACCTGGAATTTCTTCAGGCGGATGAGGGTTTCGCGTGACTTCATCGACTAAATACTCCCCCGAAGCCCCGAACAGGGCCCGCGCAAGGCGTGCGCAGGCCTCCCTGGACCGGTAACGGGCCGACTGTGGCGCAATAACGTTAGTTTTGTGTTGCCGCCGACTGCAGGATTGTCTCGAGACGCTGATATCCCTCCGCCATACTCGTTGACTCTTCCTTAACCTGGGCGAGGAAGTCCTCGAGCGGCTTGTGCAGGCCGATGGCCTCGTCGACCTCGGCCGAGGAGCCGGGGCGGTAGGCGCCGAGCCTGATCAGTTCCTCCATGTCGGAATAGGTCGCCATCACCTGCCGGGCGCGGTTGATGGCCGGCAGGAAGGCGGGATCGGCCGCCCGCGGCATGGTGCGCGAAATCGACTTGAGGATGTTGATCGCCGGATAGCGGCCGCGTTCGGCGATCGCCCGCTCCATGACGATATGGCCGTCGAGGATGCCGCGCACGGCGTCGGCCACCGGCTCGTTATGGTCGTCGCCGTCGACCAGCACGCTGAAGATGCCGGTGATGGTGCCCTGGTCGGTGCCGGGGCCGGCGCGCTCCAGGAGCCGCGGTAGTTCAGTGAACACCGTCGGCGTGTAGCCCTTGGCGGTGGGTGGTTCACCGGCCGACAGCCCGATCTCGCGCTGCGCCATGGCAAAGCGCGTCACCGAATCCATCAGCACCAGCACGTCCTTGTGCAGATCGCGGAAGAACTCGGCGATGGCGAGCGTCAGATAGGCCGCCTGGCGGCGCATCAATGCCGGCTCGTCGGACGTCGACACCACCACCACCGAGCGGGCGAGGCCCGCCGGGCCGAGGTCGTCCTGCAGGAACTCCTGCACCTCACGGCCGCGCTCGCCGACCAAGCCGATGATGGAGATGTCGGCGGCGACGTTGCGCGCCAGCATCGACAGCAGCACCGACTTGCCGACGCCGGACCCGGAGAAGATGCCCATGCGCTGGCCGCGGCAGCAGGTGACGAAGGTGTTGAGGGCGCGCACGCCGAGATCGAGCGGCTCGCCGACCCGCCGCCGGGCATGGGCGGGCGGCGGCGAGGCGCGGAACGGGTATGGCGCCGGTCCCGACGGCAGCGGGCCCAGCCCGTCGATCGGCTCGGCCATGGCGTTGAGCACGCGGCCGAGCCATTTCTCCGAGGGCCGCACGAAGCCGGCGGCGGTCGTCACCACGGCGCGGCAGCCGCGCCGCACCCCGTCGAGCGCGGCAAAAGGCATGGCCAGCGCATGGCCGCCGGAAAAGCCCACCACCTCGCAGGGGATGCCTTTGCCGGGCGCGGTTTCGATGGTCAGCCGCGCGCCGACACTCATGGCGTGGATCGGCCCCGCCACCTCCACCATCAGCCCGCGCACGGCGACGACGCGGCCATAGATCTCGACGCCGTCGATGTCGTTGATCTGCTCGGCGAGCGCTTTCATTGTGTCGCCACCGGGCAGCGCGTGAGAGCGCATTCCCTCCCCCCTTGAGGGGGAGGGTTAGGGAGGGGGGTAAGATGCATGCGCAGTGCTCGCCGCTTACCCCCCTCCCGACGCGCTTCGCGCGTCGACCTCCCCCTCAAGGGGGGAGGTGAAGAAGAGCGCGTGGCACCGCGCCGGAACTCACGTTCACGCCCCGGTAGGCTTACCGCCTCGGTGTTGCCTTTAACTCGGTGTTTACCCGCGTCGTTAATCATTGGGTCACTCGTCCAGGAGGGACAAACGGCCGACACGAGATTCGCCCGGCCGGGACGCAAAAGGGCGAATCATGGGAATCGGTTAGGCCCGATTCTTAACCTGCGGATTGAAGGGGCCCGTGGCCAAAAAACCACTCTCCGGCAACATCTTACGCCGATTCGGGAGCATCCCGCTACGGCAGGGTTGCGCCCGAGAATCAGGTTTTGTTAACCATGGCCGGATAGTGTCGAATCGGTTTTGTCCCAAGCGTTTTTTAACCCTCGCCGCCTTTGCGGCGTGACCCAAGAGAGCCCGGTTGCGGCGAGAAGGGGACTTAAATGCGCGTTCTCCTCATTGAAGACGACAGCGCCACCGCTCAATCCATCGAGCTGATGCTCAAATCCGAGAGCTTCAACGTCTACACCACCGATCTCGGTGAGGAAGGCGTCGACCTCGGCAAGCTCTACGACTACGACATCATCCTGCTCGACCTGAACCTGCCCGACATGTCGGGCTTCGAGGTTCTGCGCAGCTTGCGGGTGTCGAAGGTCAAGACGCCGATCCTGATCCTCTCCGGCCTTGCCGGCATCGAGGACAAGGTCAAGGGCCTGGGCTTCGGCGCCGACGACTACATGACCAAGCCGTTCCACAAGGACGAGCTGATCGCCCGCATCCACGCCATCGTCCGCCGCTCCAAGGGCCACGCCCAGTCGGTCATCAACACCGGCGACCTCGTCGTCAACCTCGACACCAAGACGGTCGAAGTCGGCGGCCAGCGCGTGCACCTGACGGGCAAGGAATACCAGATGCTCGAGCTGCTCTCGCTGCGCAAGGGCACCACGCTCACCAAGGAGATGTTCCTCAATCATCTCTACGGCGGCATGGACGAGCCGGAACTGAAGATCATCGACGTCTTCATCTGCAAGCTGCGCAAGAAGCTCGCCAACGCCTCGAGCGGCAAGAACTACATCGAGACCGTGTGGGGCCGCGGCTATGTGCTGCGCGAGCCTTCCGAGAGCGACGAGCGCATTCCGGCGTAACTCCCCTCCCTCGTCATGGCCGGGCTCGAGCCGGCCATCCCGATCAGGAGGGCACCGAGTTTCAAAGGGCGTAGATCACTCTGCGCCCTTTCGTTTTGCAGACCTTCCCCCTGTTGCGTCTGCGTACATCTTGACTGAGCCCCATTCGGGCTCTCTCCTCCCAACTTGAGCCCCGGGCGAAAGCCCGGGGTTTTTTGCTCCTGGGCGAAGAGCCGCGACAGCCGTGCGCAGCCTCGGCCCGCGCCGACCGTGCCACCGGACGATGAAAATAAGGCAGCCCGAAAAGCGCGCCGGACCCTGCTTTAACGGGCGGCCGCCGGTCATTTTCAACCGGCGCATCAAATATTCCTCGACTTCGCGCGCATCAGGGCGCACACCGTCACCTGCGTGGCCCCCTGCCCGTCTGTCCGCTTGACGAGGCCGCTGCGGCCCGTCGGGCCCTTGGTGTCCGACGTCCGGGATCAGCTGCGCAAGCACTCGCTTGACGGAAATAAATTGCATTGAACGCCGAGGATGGTGACTCATGATGAGTGCCGCTGATGACATCGTCGAAATGATCACCAATCGATGCCGCCACGGCGGCCTTGCGCTTCAATTGACGGAGCCGCTCGACGAACTCGGCCTGGATTCGATGGAAGTGGTGTCGTTGATTTTCGATCTCGAGGAAAAATTCAACGTCGAGATCCCGCTCAACGCCAACACCGACATCGAAGCCAAGACCGTGGCGGACCTCATTCACACGATCGACCGGCTTGTCGCCGCCAAGGCGAAACAAGCTTGAACCGTGTCGCCATTACCGGCCTCGGTGTCGTCTCACCCGCCGGACAGTCTGTGCGGGATTATTGGGACTGCCTGATTGCGGGTCGGCCGGCGCTTACGCCGTCGCAACTCGGCATGGCGGCGCAGACTGCCGGCAGGCTGGTCGGCGAAGTCAAAGGCTTCGATCCGGCGGCGCATTTCGAGCCGGCACAAGTCCTGCTGCTCGACCGCGTTTCGCAATTCGCCGTCGTCGCCGCGCGGCAGGCCGTGAGCCAGTCGGGGCTGACGCTTGGCGGCGCGCTGGCCGAGCGCACGGCGGCGATCATCGGCACCGGCTCGGGCGGACATGGGACGGTCGATGAAAGTTTCCGCCGGCTCTACGCGCAAGGCGCCGCGCGCCTTCACCCGCTGACCATCCCCAAGGCCATGATCAGCGCCCCGGCGAGCCAGGTTTCGATATTTTGCGGTACCAAAGGCCCGGCTTTTGCGGTGTCCTCGGCCTGCGCTTCGGCAAGCCATGCCATCGGCCAGGCCTTCCACATGGTGCGCGGCGGCACTGTGACCTGTGCCGTGGCCGGCGGCGCCGAGGCGAGCCTGACGTTCGGCGCGATGAAGGGCTGGGAGGCCATGCGGATCATGTCGCCCGACACCTGCCGTCCCTTCTCCAGGGAGCGGAAGGGGATGGTGATCGGCGAAGGCGCCGCCGTTGTGGTGCTCGAGGCGCTCGATCACGCACGCGGCAGGGGCGCGGACATCCTGGCCGAGATCGTCGGCTTCGGCATGAGCGCCGACTCGCAGGACCTGACCGCCCCCGACGCAAACGGCATGGCGCGCGCCATCGGCGCGGCGCTCGCCGATGCCGCCTCGCCCGCAGATGCGATCGACTACGTCAACGCTCACGGAACCGGCACGACAGCCAACGATGCCGCCGAGACCGCGGCCTTGCACCTGAGCTTCGGCGCCCATGCACGGCAGCTCGCCGTGTCGTCGACGAAATCCGCCATCGGCCACGCGCTTGGCGCCGCCGGCGCGCTCGAACTTGTCGCCGCCATCATGGCGATCCGTGACGGCATCGCTCCGCCGACCATGAATTACCTCGGAACCGATGCCGACTGCGACCTCGACTATGTGCCGAACGAAGCGCGGCGCATGCCCGTCCGTACGATCTTGAGCAATTCGTTCGCCTTCGGCGGCCTGAACGCGGTCTTGGCCGCGCGCCGCTATACCGGCTGACCCCAGGGGAACGCCGCGCGCGACGCAAAAACCGCCCGCGCAATGGCGGAAACGCTCAAGTTTGAGCGATCCTCAGACCTTGTTAAGCCGCAGGCGCTAAAGCCTTGGGGCGATCGAGCGGTTCTTGAACCCGGCTTGTCGCACTGCCGGTGCCGCCCGGGCATCGACCGGGATCGGGATTTGACGACGCAAGTCCACCTCAACACAGCAGGAGCCGCGTCCATGAAAAAGGCATTGCCGGAGAAAATGTTCGGCGACAACGATCAGCCGAGGCTGACGACGCTTCGCAATTGGGTGCTCGAGAACGATGTCACTGAAATCGAGATGAGCGAGCGGCAGTTCTGGAATTTTGCGCAGCTTCAGCCGATCGCCGAGAAACCGTGGGTGACCTTCATGGGCCGTCAGTTACGCGTGCCGAATATGCCGGCCGATGCGCAAAAGCGGCTTGGCATCGACGACAAGGCGGCGCCGGGCGCCATCTGACGGCGCAAAGGCGAGCCTCACCGCGGAGGCGGGCGCTGTCAGTCCCGCTTCCTGCTGACACAATTATATTGAGTGCCCCTCGGCATGCGTACCGTTTCGGACGCCGGGGCCGGGGGGTTTTTAAGGCAGCTGCCGGTGACTTCCAGGATTTGATCGGGCGGGCAGGTATTGTTTTCGACGAGCACTTTTTGTCCGCAGGCCAGCTGGTCGGTGGCCGGCTCTTTCTTGAGGATCTGCGCCGTTGCCGGCGCCGAACAGAGGCAGGGCCCGCAGATGGCTGCGGCGGCCAAGAGCCTGGCGGCGTTGAATTTCATCATCGAACAGTCTATGCGCCCGATGAATCGGCAAGTCCATCGAAACCGCCGCCCGATTGCCGCGCCACAAGCTTTTCGCCGCCAGCCACGGCACATCGCACCGTCGCCACTACCCGCGCGGCGGCCGGTAGCGGGTTACGGTGTGAGCTGCCTCACTGCAAAATGCCGCGCGGTCTGGCAGCGTGGCGGCCGGATGTTGCCAGCAATGCCCGACATTCCTCCGCAACCGACGCAAGCGCGCGCGGCGCCGCCGCCGTGCCGCCGCTGCAAAGGTCAATTGCAGTATCTCGCCGCCGTGCCCGAGCGCCCCGATCAGCCGGCCTGCGACATCTTCCGCTGCACGCAATGCGCCGAGGTGCAGTGGGTGGAGCGCGGCGAGCAGCGCCGCTAGCTCACGCGCTCAGCTTGCCGTTCGGGCTCGCCTTGTCGACCGTCGCCGGCAGATGGTCGGCCAGAAGCTTGAGCACCTGATCGGCCGGCACGCCGAATTTCGCCGCCAACTGCTGCACGCGCTCCTCGCCAAGCGCGGCGCGCAATTGCTCGGCCGTCACCGGCAGATTAGCGCCGTTGCCGAGCCACGACTGCACTTGCGCGCCGAGGCCGCCCTGCTGCAGCTGATTGACGACGCCCTGCAGGTTACCGAGGTTGGTTTGCTTGAGCGCTTCCGCGATCAAGGCCGGCGCGGCGGCCGCCGCGACATTGCGCAGCGAGCCGCCCAGACTGTCCAACAATCCCATTATCTGTCCTCCAGCCTTGTCATGCCGCTCACGGATGTTTCTCGTTCTTGGCGGCGCGCATGCCCTGCGCTTCGGCGTCCTGCTCGCACATGTAGGCGCCCTGCTTGGTGTGGCCGTAATCGCTGTGACCCGAGAAGTGGTAGATCTTGGAGTCGGTGTTGGCCCAGACGACGAGGCCGCGCGGACAGTGCGACTGCGCCTGGTTCTCGGCGGCGAACTGGTTGGCGGCCTGCGGCTTGCCGGAGGCCGGCGCCGAGGCGGTGGTGGCCGCCGGCTTTGACGGCGCGGCAGCCGGCGCGCTCGGCGGCGGCGTTGCCGCCTCCTGGCTTCTCGACGCACGCGGCGGGGCCGGCTCGCTCTTCGGCGCTGCCGCCGGGGCCGACGACGGCTGTGTCATCGCCGTGGTCTTGCCGATGCGGCAGTCCGCGACATAGGCCTTCTCCGTGACGCCTTTGGCCTGATTGGCGGCCTTGTTGGCGCGCCATTCGTCGGCGCATTCCTTGGCGGTCTTGCCGCCCGCGGCGGCAGCTTTTGAATCCTTCGATTCCTTGGGGTCCTTCGCGGTCGGCGTTGTCTTCGTCTCTTTGGCCGAACTCGTGCTCTTGGCCTTGTCGTCCTTGGCCGCCGACTTGTCGTCAGCAGCGCGGCATTGCTCGACATAGGCTTTTTCGGTGACGCCCTTGGCCTGGTTGGCCGCCTTGTTGGCGGTCCATTCGGCGCGACATTCTTTCACGGTCTTAGCGGCGGCCGGCGGCGCGAAGGCGAGCGTGCCCGCGATCGCCGCGGCCATCAACGGCCCGATCGCATAACGTGTCATGGGTCAACTCCTGACGTTGACGAAAGGCTGAAAAGAAAAACCGCAAGCGGCGAGCGCGGCATTCGATCCGCACCCGCGCGCTTGCGGAAGCTGGTCGTCTCGCGCGCGAGCGCCTTATGCGCCCTCCTCGCACTTCTTCAGGAAGCTCGCCTTGGCGGCGCCGGCGAGCGGCTTGCCGTCCTTGCCCACGGCCTTAGGCTCGCAGGCATCGGCCTTGCACTTCTTGACGAACGAAGTCTTTGCGGCACCGGACAACGGCTTGCCGTCCTTGCCGACAGCCATGGAGTCGCAGCTTGCCGCCATCGCCGAGCCGGCGGCAAAGGCGGAGATCAGAGCGGCTAGCAATATGCGTTTCATGGGGTTCCTCCTCGCAATGTGGACCACTGTGATGCAGCAGCCTGGTGACACCGAGACGACGAACCGAAAACTGCTCCAGCACGAATTGCGGTTGCGGTCGTCATCCCGGCATGAGGCGGCAGCGCGACGCTTGGAACTCAAGCGTAGCGGGCGGTCTGCTGCGGTCAATGAATTGCAGGCTTGGACACGCACGCCGACGGTTGCCGGCTACCAGCCGCGCATACTCTAACGTGCGTCACACATCGAATGAGCGCCCCGCGTGTGCGCGACAGCGCGAGCGATGGAGTCCGCGCGAGTTGTCTTGGCTGCGACCTAGGCCTTCGCGAACTGCAGCACGTTGCTTGCGGCTTGCGGCTTGGGCGGCGGAATGTTCGGGCCGTAGAGTCCGCGCTTGTCGGTCACCGGCTTGAAGGCATCGGTCAGGCCGACCACGGTTTCGGCGGCGCCCAGCACCAGGAAGCCGTCCTCCGGCATCTGCTTGGCCAGCCGCGTCAGCACGCCGATCTTGGTCGGCTGGTCGAAATAGATCAGCACGTTGCGGCAGAACACGATGTCGAACCGGCCCAACGCCCGCAGATCGCCCAGCAGGTTCCATTCCTTCCACTGCACCATGCCGCGCAGCGGGTCGCTGATCCGCCAGCCGGCGTCCTCGCGCCGGAAATACTTCATCAGCAACTGCACCGGCAGGCCGCGCTGCACTTCGAATTGGGTGTAAAGACCTTCGCGCGCGCGTGCCAATTGGTCCCGTGCAAGATCGGTGGCGATGATCTCGACGCGCCGGTCCCCGAGCATGCTTCGGCACTCGCTCAGGATCATCGCGAGCGAAT
>DASRGB010000094.1:0-71324 GCA_035651255.1 Pseudolabrys sp. | reverse complement strand
GATGCGGCCGAGATAAGGATTGGCTTCGAGGATCGTGCCCAGCATCCGGAACGGGCCTTCCTCGACCTTCGGCGGCGCGACGTGCCGGACCACGAGATCGAACAACGGCGCCATGCCCTGGTCCTTCGGACCGTCGAGGCTGTTCGCCATCCAGCCCTGCTTGGCCGATCCGTACAGGATCGGAAAGTCGAGCTGTTCGTCGGTGGCATCGAGGGCGGCGAACAGATCGAAGATCTCGTTGGCGACTTCCGTCGCCCGCGCGTCGGAACGATCGACCTTGTTGATCACGACGATGGGCTTCAATCCCATCTTCAGCGCCTTCGACACGACGAACTTGGTCTGCGGCAGCGGGCCTTCGGCGGCGTCGACCAAGACCAGCGCGCCGTCGACCATGTTGAGGATGCGTTCCACCTCGCCGCCGAAATCGGCGTGGCCGGGGGTGTCGACGATATTGATGCGGGTGTCCTGCCAGACCAGCGAGGTCGCCTTGGCCAGGATGGTAATGCCGCGTTCGCGCTCGAGATCGTTGGAATCGAGCGCGCGTTCGGCCACCCGCTGGTTCTCGCGGAACGAGCCGGATTGCTGCAACAGGCGGTCGACCAGCGTGGTCTTGCCGTGGTCGACGTGGGCGATGATGGCGACGTTGCGCAGATTCATGATTGTCCTGAAAACCAATCGCGGGCCTTTTAAGGGCCCGCGACGCGAACGCTATTGCGGCGCAATATAGTCACGGCCGGCCAGGACGCAACTGGCGTTTGTGTCCCGGCTCGACCGCGCTTTCAGGACGGTAAATCAGACCGATTTGGGCGCGATTGTGGTCGCCCACAGCGCGCGGTCGTCGACGTCCTTCAATGTCACCGTCATTTGCTGGCTGGCGCCGTCGATGGCGACGTGACCGAAGAATTGCAGGCCGTCGCTCGGCGGCAGGTTCACCTGTCCGGCCGGCGGCGCCTTCACGTAGACCAGCTGCGGCCCGAAGGTCTTGTCGAGCGCGTTCGGCCCGAACGTTCCGGCGTGCAGCGGGCCGGACACGAATTCCCAGAACGGCTCGAAATCCTGGAAGGCGGCCTTGTTAGGGTCGTAGTAATGCGCGGCGGTGTAGTGCACGTCGGCGGTCAGCCAGACGGTGTTCGAAATGCCGGCGTGCTTGATGAACGACAACAGGTCGGCGATCTCGAGCTCGCGTCCGCGCGGCGCGCCGTCGTCGCCCTGCGCCACCGCCTCGATGCCCCATTTTTTCGGCACGTCATAGACGATCACCAGGCTGATCGGCATGTCGGCGGCGATCACTTTCCAGGTCGCCTTTGAGGCCTTCAGTTCGCGCTTGAGCCAGGCAAGCTGGGTCGGCCCGAGGAAATACGAGGCCGGCCCGTAGGTCTCTTCCTTGTCCTCGCCGTTGGGGCCGCGATAGCTGCGCATGTCGAGCATGAAGATGTCGAGCAGCGGGCCGTAGGACATTTTGCGGTAGACGCGGCCGGCTTCGGCGATGGTCTCGCGCATCGGCATGTATTCGTGGAAGGCGCGCGCCGCGCGCGCGGCGATGATGAGGTCGTTCTTCTCGACATATTTCTTGGCGATCAATTCGGAGCGCGCGTCCATGGGCTCGCCCGGCCACCAGTTGTTGAACACCTCGTGATCGTCCCACTGCGTAAAGACCGGGACTTCGGCGTAGAAGGCGCGGAAGTTCTTGTCGAGCAGATTGTATTTGTAGGCGCCGCGGAACTCGGCGAGGGTCTCGGCGGGTTTGGATTTCTCCTCCGTGACGATGCTCTTCCAGACCTGCCCGTTCGGCATTTTTTGTTCGGCCTGGATCGGGCCGTCGGCGTAGATGTTGTCGCCGTTATGGATGAAGAAATCGGGCCGGTTCTTCTGCATGGTGGCGTAGGTGCGCATGCCGCCGCGCGCCTCGTCGATGCCCCAGCCCTGGCCCGCGGTATCGCCCGACCAGATAAAGCTGATGGAGCGGCGGTCGGCCGGCGCGGTGCGGAAGCGCCCGACCACCGGCTCGCCGACAATGGTCGGCGAGGCGAGGTCCTGGAAGGCGACGCGATAGAAGATGTCCTGGCCGGCGGGCAGATCCTCGAGCAGCAGCTTGGCCGTCAGGTCGCTCTCCGGCAGGGCGTCGACATAGGCGACCTTGCGGGCGTCCTTGAAGCTGTCGGTGGTCGACCATTCGACCAGCATGCGCGACGGCCGGTCGGCGCGCGCCCAGACCATGCCGCTGTCGGCGGCGACGTCGCCGGACTGCACGCCGTGACTGACCGCCGGCCGATCGCTGGCGCGGCTGAGGAACGGTCTTGCGATACCGCCTGCTGCGGTGAGCGCCGTCGTCGCCGCGCTGGTCGCCAGAAATCGCCGCCGTGTCGTCGCTGTCAAAATGCGTCGCATGTGCACCTCCGAATGATATCGCATAGATTGTCCGCTGCTGCTGACAAATCCTCGACGGAGACATGACGCGGCGATGACAGCGCGCCGTTTGCGGCGCGTCTTTCGGTCAATAGGCGCTGAGCAGATCGACCCTGGCGTTGGCCTGGATCAGCCGTTTGGCGAGCAGGGATGCGAGGTTGTGCGAGATGCGCTGGCCGCTGCGGCGGTGCCGTTCGCAGAACACGTCGAACTGGTCGATGCCGAGCTCGAGGCAGGTCACCGCGGTGTCGGCCCAGACGTCGGCGGAGCGGACCTCTTCGATCAGCGCCATTTCGCCGAACACCATGCCGTGCGACAGGCTGGCGAGCCGCGCGCCGCTGCCGAGCTTGACGCTGACCATGCCGCTGAGCAGAAAAAAGATCGACGACGCGGGATCGCCGGCCGCGATGATGCGCTCGCCGGTATGGAAGCTGCGCGCGGTGGCGAGCGAGCCGAGTTCGGCGAGCTCGTCCTCGGCGAGGCCCTCCAGCAAGGCCTGGCGGCTGAGCGGCGAGGAATCGCGGCCGTCGGAAAAGCCGCCGTAGCGGTAGATCAATTGATCCTCGGCCCATTCGATCGCCTCGTCGAGCAGGTCGAAACGGCGCGCCTCCGCGCCGATGCCGGCGGCGATCGCCTGCCACACCGGTGAAATCTTGTCGGTGCCGGACACGACGGGCGTGACGCCGAGCGAAGCCAGCTCGCGCAGCATGTCGATGAACAGCCGCGTGCCGCCTTCGCTCACCGCGGGCACCCGATGCAGGTCGACGATCAGCAGTTCCGGCCGCGGCCGCTGCGCCAGCCGGCGCGACAGGTAGTCGACATTGGCGAAGTTCATCGCCCCGATCATCTCGATCACCCGGATGTCCTGAAAATGGTCGTCGAGAATGGCCTGTTCGTGCGGCTGCCTGATGCGGCGTGAGGTAATTTCCTTGATGTCGTAGTCGGCGATGATCGAGCTGCGCACATCGCCCGACCGATTGAGCATGTGCAGGTCGAAATGCGCCGACATTTCCTCGCAGACCTTGAGGCCGCGCACGCTGTTGCCGTGGCTGTCGAGCGGCGGCGAGAAGGTGCCGAGGCCGAATTGCGCCGGCAGCGCCGCGATGATTCCGCCGCCGACGCCGCTCTTGGCCGGGACGCCGACGCGGTAGGTCCATTCGCCGGCATAGTCGTACATGCCCGACGTGGTCATGACCGACAGCGTGCGCGTCACCGCATAGGGCGCGACCACCTGCTCGTTGGTCACCGGATTGAGGCCGCGATTGGCCAGCGTCGCCGCCATGACAGCGAGGTCGCGCGCCGTCACCAGAATCGAGCACTGGCGGAAATAGACGTCGAGCACCTCGTCGACGTTGCCCCGCACCACTGCGTAGTTGCGCAGCATGTAGCCGATGGCGCGGTTGCGGTCGCCGGTGGCGCGTTCCGAGGCGAACACCGCCTCGTCGACGGCGAGCTTGCGGCCGGCAAAGCGGCTCAAGGCGTCGAGGATGCAGGCGAAGGCGCCGCTGCCCTCGACGGCGTGCACCAGGCCCGAGCAGGCGATCGCCCCGGCATTGACCATGGCGTTGAACGGCCGGTTGTCCGCCGTCAGGCGCACCGAATTGAACGCTTCGCCGCTCGGCTCTACGCCGATCGTGGCTTCGACGCGCTCCTGGCCGACCAGCTCGAGCGCCAGCGCGAAAACGAAGGCCTTGGAGATCGACTGGATGGTGAACTCGACCGCGCTGTCGCCGACCTCATAGACGTGGCCGTCGATGGTGGCGAGGCCGATGCCGAAATGCGCCGGATTGGCCTTGCTCAGCTCCGGGATGTAATCGGCGACGGCGCCGCGGGTTTCGCCGGCAAAGTCCGTCAGGCACCGATTGAGGAAATGGTTGAGCACCGGTGGCGGCGAGGGACGGACGATCGCCTGGCCGGCCTGCAAACCCGATACGCCCTTGTTCATCCCGACGCGTCCTCCCCCGAACCCGGCAAGTCCGAGGTTATCATGCAGGAATCGGGCCGGAAGCGCTGTAGCGCGTCTGCGCGAACTGCCGCAGGCGCCTGGGCGCGTTCTATCGGGGTGCGCCGGCGGCTCGGCTCCACGGGCCGATCCGCGTCCCCTGCGGCAGCGCCTGCTGCAGCATCATCATCTCGGCGATGGTCTCCCCGGTGATGAGGCCGACCAGCTTGCCGGTGGCGTCGGTGACGGCCACCGCCGGAGCCATTTTCTCCTGCATCAGCTTGAAGGCCTGCTCGAGCGTGACGCGGTGGCCGATCGCCGGCAGATCGGGATTCATGGCGTCGGCGACACGGGCATCGGGTCCGAGCGTCTTCAGCGCCTTGATCAGCGCGTCGCGGTCGAGCACACCGACCGGCTTGCCGGCGCCGTCGACCACCGGAAATTCGCCCTGGCCGGTCTGCAGCAGGGTCTGCACCGCCTCGTCGAGGTGGCCGTCCGGCGCCAGCGTCGCAAAATGCGTCATCATGGCGTGGCTGACCGGCACGCCGCGCGACACCGCGCGCAGCGCCACCATATGCGCTTCGGACGAGGCGGCGAGATAGACGAAGATGGCGATGAAGATCAGGATCGGGTTTGCCATCAGCCCGATAAAGCCGAGCGCGAAGGCGACGAACTGGCCGATCGACGCGGAGATTTCGGTGGCGCGCACGTAGCCGAACCGGCTGGCGAGCGCGGCGCGCAGCACGCGGCCGCCGTCCATCGGAAAGGCCGGAATCAAGTTGAACACGGCGAGGAACAGGTTGACGCTCGCCAGCCGGTCGACCAGCGCGATGTTCATGTTGTCGACGGCGCCGGCCGCGCTCGGCTGCAGATGCGCGCCGGCGGCATAGACCAGCAGGACGGTGATGACGACGTTGACCATCGGCCCGGCGATGGCGATCAGGAATTCCTCCCAGGGCTCCTCGGGAATGCGCTCGAGCTGGGCCACGCCGCCGATCGGCAGCAGCGTCACATAGGGCGTCGTCACGCCGAAGGCCCGGGCCGTGAAAATGTGGCCGAACTCGTGCAGCAGCACGCAGAGAAACAGCAGCACCATGAAGGCGAGCGCGTTCCAGGCCGCGGCGGCGCCGCTTGCGGCGTAGCTGGCGGCGAAAATCCAGGCGAGAAACAGCAGGAACGTCAGATGGACGCGCACAACCGTGCCGGCCACCCTGCCGATGTTCAATGACCAGGACATGGAAGCCTCGTATGGTCGGGACCGCTGCAGCCAAGGTAATATCGGCGCGAACCGATTGCGAGGGTGGGGCGTTGTCCCGGCCGAGAGGGTCCCGTCATGGCGCAGAAATTGACCGCGGAAGCCCGCAAAGCAGCGCTGGCCAGGCTCGGCCGGTGGTCGGAGGTGTCCGGCCGCGACGCCATCACGCGCAAGTTCGTGTTCAAGGATTTCAACGAGGCCTTCGGCTTCATGACGCGGGCGGCGCTGGCGGCCGAGAAAATGGACCACCATCCCGAGTGGTTCAACGTCTACAAGACGGTTGAAGTCACGCTGTCGACGCACGATGCCGGCGGCGTCACCGAGCTCGACGTAAAATTGGCGGAAATCATGGACGGGCTGGCGCGCGGCTGACCGGACTTGCCAAGGTCAGCGGCGCCGACCATGTAAAGCCGATGATCTACGGCGCATCGCCTCGCGAGGACGGAGACAGCGCGCTGCAAAGCAGCTTCTGGCGCAAGCTCGGCCGCGTCTTCGCGCAAATCCCCTTCGCCGAGGACCTGCTCACCGTCTACTACTGCGCCTTCGACCGCGATACGCCGCGCCACGTCAAGGTGACGCTGTTCGGCGCGCTCGCCTATTTCGTGCTGCCGACCGACGCCATTCCCGACATGCTGCCGGTGCTCGGCTTCACCGATGACGCGGCGGTGCTCGCCGCCGCCATCAAGCTCATGATCGACCACATCACCCCGGCGCACCGGACCGCGGCCAGGATCAAGCTGACCGAATTGCAGGCGCAGCGTTAGGGCCGCAGGATCACCTTGCCCATCACCTGCCGCGCGGCGATCGACTTCAGCGCCGCCTTCGCTTCGCTGAGCGGGTAGATCTTGTGGATGTGCGACGACAGCTTGCCGGCGACGCACCAGTCGATGAGCTGACGGGTGTTGGCGCGATGGCCTTCGAGGTCGCGGTCGATGAAGGCGCCCCAGAACACGCCGAGCACGTCGCAGCCCTTGAGCAGCACCAGGTTGAGCGGCAGCTTCGGGATGTCGCCGGCGGCGAAGCCGACGACCAGGAAGCGGCCCTGCCAGGCGATCGAGCGCAGCGCCGGCTCGGTGTAGCGGCCGCCGACCGGGTCATAGATGACGTCGGCGCCGCGCCCGTCGGTCAGGCGCCGCAGCGCCTCCTTGAGATCGTCGCTGGCATAATTGATGCCGAGATCGGCGCCGTGCTCGCGCGCGAAGGCGAGTTTCTCGTCGGACGAGGCGCAGGCAATGACGCGCGCCCCCATGATCTTGCCGATTTCGACCGCCGCCAGGCCGACGCCGCCGGAGGCGCCGAGAACGGCGAGCGATTCACCGGCCTTGAGCCGGGCGCGGTCCTTGAGCGCGTGCAGCGTGGTGCCGTAGGTGATGCACAGGCCGGCGGCGCGGTCGAAATCGAGCGCGTCGGGCAGCTTGATGAGCTTCTCGACCGCCACCGCGACGCGCTCGCGCGCCGCGCCATAGGTTATGTAGCCGAGCACGCGGTCGCCCGGCGCGAAGGCGGTCACCCCGGGTCCGACGCTTTCGACGGTGCCGGCGAACTCGGCGGCCGGAGAAAACGGCGGCGCCGGCTTGAACTGGTATTTGCCGGCGATGATCAGCGTGTCGAAGAAATTGAGGGCGGCGGCGTGGACCTTCACCACCGCCTCGCCGGCGGCGGCCTTCGGTTCGGCGATATCGGCAAGGTCGAGGTCGTCGGGCGTGCCGTAGCGGGTGCAGAGCAGGGCTTTCATGGCCTTAATGCTTCCAGGAACCGTTGAGTTATCTATACCGGCGGCCCGGCTGGCACCAAACCATCGGCCCGGCTATCTTGCCGCCTTCACCTTGCCGATTTTCGTTCGTAATGGGCTAGTATCCACCCGTTTTCCGAAGCCTGACCGGTAGGGCCCGATGACCATGACCTTTTTGCTCCGCAGTGCGCTCGTTGCCGCCGCCGCCGCTTTGGCGACGGCCGCCGCCGCCCAGCCGAAGCCGACCGACCAGGCGACGCTGCTCGGCCAGTTCGGCGACTGGGGCGCCTACAAGGCCAGTCCGAACGGCAAGGTCGTCTGCTTTGCGCTGTCCAAGCCGACCTCGGCGGTGACCGAGCCGGCCGGCCGGCCGCGCGACGCCTCCTACGCTTTTGTCTCGACGCGCCCGGCCGAGAAGGTGAAGAACGAGGTTTCCGTCATCGTCGGCTATCCGCAGAAGCCCGGCATCGACGCCACTGCCACCGTCGGCTCTGCCAGCTACGTGATGTACACCCAGAACGACGGCGCCTGGGTCAAGAACGCGGCCGAAGAGGCGCAGATGGTCGAGGCCATGAAGAAAGGCGCCGATCTCGTGATCAAGAGCGAGTCGGCGCGCGGCACCAAGACCACCGACACCTACTCGCTCAAGGGCATCGCCGAGGCGCTCGACAAGGTCGCCGCCGAGTGCAAGTGACCCGAAGGGTCATCACCGGGCCGCCACACTCAAGTCGGCTATAGCCGACTTGAGCATTTTAAGCCTGATCTCGGGTAAACCCGAGATCAGGTGGCGAGACCCGGTGATCCCGCTTAGATAGACTGTACCTTCCTAAGCGAGATTGCCGGGTCAAGCCCGGCAATGACAAAGGCTAACGGATGTCATTGCAGCTACAAGAGACTTCCTTCGTCGAGAAGACGCCGCTCGAGCATTATGTGGCGCCGGCCAAGCCGTCGCTGATCGGCCTGTCGCGCGCCGAGCTCGCCGAGGCGCTGGGCGCGCTCGGCGTGCCGCCGGGCCAGCGCAAGATGCGCGTGCAGCAGCTCTGGCACTGGATCTATTTCCGCGGCTTCACCTCCTTCGACGCCATGAGCAGCCTGTCGAAGGAGCTGCGCGGCGAGCTCGCCGCCCGCTACACGCTCGATCGGCCCGAGGTGGTGGCCGAGCAGGTCTCGGTCGACGGCACCCGCAAATGGCTGCTGCGGCTGCCGGGCGAGGTTCAAGGCGAGCGTCCGCACGAGGTCGAGTGCGTCTACATCCCGGACATCGACCGCGGCACCTTGTGCGTCTCGAGCCAGGTCGGCTGCACGCTCAACTGCACCTTCTGCCACACCGGCACGCAGCGGCTGGTGCGCAACCTCACCGCCGGTGAAATCGTCGGCCAGGTGATGGCGGCGCGCGACCGGCTGGGCGACTGGCCGGACTCTTCTCTTATCCCTCCCCTGAAAGGGGAGGGTCGGATCGCCGAAGGCGATCCGGGGAGGGGTCAAGAAGCGGCCCCCGCCCGGACGGCTTCGCCGTCCGACCTCCCCCTTTCAGGGGGAGGTAAAGAAAGAAAAATCACCAATATCGTCATGATGGGCATGGGCGAGCCGCTGTACAATTTCGAGGCGGTGCGCGACGCCATCCTGATCATGGCCGACGGCGAGGGCATCGGCATTTCCAAGCGCCGCATCACGCTGTCGACCTCCGGCGTGGTGCCGATGATCGAGCGCGCCGGCCGCGAGATCGGCTGCATGCTGGCGGTGTCGCTGCACGCGGTGCGCGACGATTTGCGCAACGCGCTGGTGCCGCTCAACCGCAAATACCCGATCGCCGAACTGCTGAAAGCCTGCCGCAACTATCCCGGCGTCTCCAACGCCAAGCGCATCACCTTCGAATATGTGATGCTCAAGGGCGTCAACGATTCGATCGAGGAGGCCAAGGCCCTGGTGCGGCTCCTGAAAGGCATTCCGGCCAAGATCAACCTCATCCCGTTCAACCCCTGGCCGGGCAGCCGATACGAATGCTCGGACTGGGAGAGAATCGAGAACTTCTCCCAGGTCGTGTTCGACGCCGGCTATGCTTCGCCGGTGCGCACGCCGCGCGGACGCGATATTCTGGCCGCCTGCGGCCAGCTCAAGAGCGCGACCGAGAAGCTCTCGGCGCGCGAGCGCATGGCGCTGCGGGCGATGGCCATGACCGACGAATGACGGGCTGATCGATGGTGGGGCGCATTTTCGTCGTTCTGTTTGCTCTGATCGTGTCGATGCTGGTCGCCGGCATCGTGCTCGCCATCGGCATCGTCGCGCCGGAGTGGCCGTGGCTCGATTCCGATCCGGTCGAGCGCGTGAGGTTTTTCATGGTTTCGTTTTTCGCCACGAGCTTCGTCGGCGCGTCCGCCTTCGTGCCGGCGCTGCTCCTGATCGTGGTCGCCGAAATCATGCGGCTGAGGAGCCTGCTCTACTACGCGGCGGCCGGCGCCGTGGTCGGGCTGACCTCCTATCTCGGCTCCGACGTCGAACTGCGGCTGGAAAACACCACCGACGTGACGCCGGTGTTTCATCCGCTGCAGCTTGCCGCGGCGGCGGGCATCGTCGCCGGGCTTGCCTATTGGCTGCTCGCCGGCCGCAATGCCGGCCGCTGGCGCGAGCCGGCGCCGTCCGCCTAGCTCAAGACGTGAGGTGAGACGTTACCTCTCCCCGCCGCGCCGGGAGAGGGAGAGCGCCCAGTCGAGCGCCGCCTCCAGCCGGTCGTTGCCCCAGAACAGTTCGCCGTCGGCGGTGACGAAGCTCGGCGCGCCGAAAATGCCGAGGCGCTGCGCTTCCTCGGTCTGCGCCCGCAAGGCATTTTTTATGGCGTCGCTCTGCGCCTGCTTGAGCGCCGCTTCGGTGTCCTGTCCGAGCGCGGCGAGGACGCCGGCCACCGTTGCCGGCTCGCCGATGTCGCGGCCGTCGCCGAATTGGGCGCGGTAGATGCCGCGGCAGAACTCCTCGCCCCAGCCTTGCGCCAAGCCGGCGAGCGCGACGCGCGCCGCGGTGAGGCCGTTCTGCGGAAATGACGGCGGCTGCGTAAAGGGCAGGCCGAGCGCGCCGCAGACGCGCTCGAGATCGCGCCACATGTAGCGCCCCTTCACCGGATAGATGTTGAACGGCGAATTGTCCCAGCCCTGGGCGCGGAAAATCGGGCCGAGCAAGAACGGCCGCCAGCGCAGGTCGACGCCGCGCGCCTCGGCCAGCGGCGCAATGCGCATGGCCGCCGGATAGGAATAGGTCGAGGCGAATTCGAACCAGAAGTCGAGCCTTGGCCGGTCGGGCATTTACGAACTATAGCGGCTTTGTCCGCCGCCGCCTTTCCATTTTCACGGGCCTCGGTTAGACCCACCGCGCATGCGCAAGGGCCGCGAATGAACCGTACCGGGCTGATCGTCGCGCTTGGCATCGGCTGCGTCGCCGGCCTGGCGTTCGGGCTCTATCCGCAGCTCGACCTGGCGGTGGCGCGCTACTTTCACGGCTATGTCGACTCCGGCGTCAATTATTTCGCCCTGCGCATCTACCGGCCGCTGATGTACGCGCGCACCGCCGGGGTCTGGATCAGCACCATCCTGGTCGCGCCGGCGGTGGCGGCGCTGGTCGGCAAGCTTCTGTTCCCGAACCGCAGGATGTTGGTGTCCGGCCGCGCCATCGTCTTCCTTATTGCAACGCTGGTGCTGGCGCCGGGCTTGATGGTCAACGTCGTGCTCAAGGACCACTGGGGCCGGCCGCGGCCGATCGACGTCACCGAATTCGGCGGCGCGCAGCATTTCGTGCCGTGGTGGAGCACGCGCGGCGACTGCCCGAACAACTGCTCGTTCGTGTCCGGCGACGTGTCCGGCGCGGTCTGGACCGTGGCGCCGGCGGCGCTGGCGCCGCCGCAATGGCGCGTGCTCGCCTACGGCGCGGCGCTCGCGTTCGGCGCCGGCATGGCCGCGATCCGCGTCATGGCCGGTGCGCATTTCGTCAGCGACGTGATTTTCGCCGGCGTCTTCACGTTTCTGGTGATCTGGATCGTGTACGGCCTGGTCTACCGCTGGCCGCGGACGCGCTTGAGCGACGAGGCGATCGAGGCCGCGATCGAGCGCGCCGGACTTGCCTGCCGCGGCGCATTGGCGTGGCTCGGCTATCGCGCCGCGCATGAAATCGCCGGCCCGGAGGCCGGCGATGAGGAAGACGATAAAGTGAAAAAGCGCGAGCGCGGCTGGTGGTGATCAGCGCGCCGCCCGGCGCTCGGCGTTGCCGCGCGCCGCGGGTTTCGGCTGCGCCGGCGCCTCCGCCTTGGTGTCGCGGCTGCCGCCGAGCTTGTCGGCAAACAGCGCGATGGTCTTGGCGTAGACCTCCGCCGCGTTCCACTCCTTGATGGCGGCGAAGTTCGGCTCGCCCGGGCCCCAGCCCTGGCCGCGCTGCCAGCCGTGGCTCTTGAGGTAGTTGGCGGTGGAGGCGAGCACGTCCGGCGCGCTGCGGATCAGGTTGGGCTTGCCGCGGCCGTCGAAGCTCACGGCATATTTGGCGTAGGAGCTCGGCAGGAACTGGGTCTGGCCGATCTCGCCCGCCCAGTCGCCGCGCATGTCGGCGGACGCCAGGTCGCCGCGGTCGACGATGCGCAGCGCGTCGGTCAGCTCGGCCTGGAACTTGTCGGTGCGGCGGCAGTCATAGGCGAGCGTCGCCACCGAGCGCACCACGTTGAGCTTGCCCTGGTTGACGCCGTAGTCGGTCTCCAGTCCCCAGATCGCCACCAGCACCGCGCCGGGCACGCCGTATTTGTCCTCGATGCGCTTGAGCTGCGGGCCGTATTGCTGCATCAGCCTCGCCCCCTTGACCAGGCGGTCGCGCGAGATCATGCGGCCGGAGAACTGCTCGAAGCTCTGCTTGAACACGCCCTGGCGGCGGTCGGCGGCGAGCACGCTCTGGTCGAGGGTGACGCCGTCGAGCGCGGCGAGCCCGCGCGGCGAAATGCCCTTCTGCGCGGCCTCTTTCTTGAACTCGGCGATGAAGGCGGCAAAGCCGCCTTGCGGATTGCATTGAGCCGCCAAAGCCGGCGCGCTGCTCATGAGCAGGCCGCCGGCAAAGGCGGCGCAGATCGCGGCGTTAACTTTTGACATCGGCGCTGTCCCCCGAATGAAAAGCTTTGCCCGCAGCGTTATCGCAACGTCCTGTCGTGAAACAGCGCGATTGGCGGACGCGGTTAATGCGCGCGGCCCGTGCACTTTGCGGCGTTTACCTTTCGCCCTATAGTCCGGCGCGATTTTTGAAGGCAATCCCGATGGCCGGCCGCAATACCAGGAAAGACGTCAAGAAAGTCGTGCTCGCCTATTCCGGCGGCCTCGACACCTCGATCATTTTGAAATGGCTGCAGCAGACCTACGGCGCGGAGGTCGTCACCTTCACCGCCGATCTCGGCCAGGGTGAGGAACTCGAACCGGCGCGCAAGAAGGCCGAGCTGCTCGGCATCAAGCCGGGCAACATCTTCATCGAGGACCTGCGCGAGGAATTCGTGCGCGACTACGTGTTCCCGATGTTCCGGGCGAACGCGCTGTACGAAGGGCAGTATCTGCTCGGCACCTCGATCGCGCGGCCGCTGATCGCCAAGAAGCAGATCGAGATCGCCGAAAAGGTCGGCGCCGATGCCGTGGCGCACGGCGCCACCGGCAAGGGCAACGACCAGGTGCGCTTCGAGCTCACTTATTACGCGCTCAAGCCCGACGTCACCGTGATCGCGCCGTGGCGCGAATGGGATTTGACCTCGCGCACCAGGCTGATCGAGTTCGCCGAGAAGCACCAGATCCCTACGCCCAAGGACAAGCGCGGCGAGGCGCCGTTCTCGGTCGATGCCAACCTGTTGCACACCTCCTCGGAAGGCAAGGTGCTGGAGGACCCAGGGCAGGAGGTGCCCGACTACGTCTTTTCGCGCACCGTCGACCCGGAGAAGGCGCCGGACAAGCCGACCGTGATTGCGGTCGATTTCGAACGCGGCGATCCGGTGGCGATCGACGGCAAGACACTGTCGCCGGCCGCGCTGCTCAAGCAGCTCAACGATCTCGGCCGCGCCAACGGCATCGGCCGGCTCGACCTCGTCGAGAACCGGTTTGTCGGCATGAAATCGCGCGGCATGTACGAGACGCCGGGCGGCACCATCCTGCTCGCCGCCCACCGCGGCATCGAATCGATCACGCTCGACCGCGGCGCCGCGCACCTCAAAGACGAGCTGATGCCGAAATACGCCGAGCTCGTCTATTACGGCTTCTGGTTCTCGCCGGAGCGCGAGATGCTGCAGGCGGCGATCGACAAGAGCCAGCGATTCGTCACCGGCCGCGTGCGCCTCAAGCTCTACAAGGGCAATGTCACGGTCATCGGCCGCGACAGCAAGTATTCGCTGTACGATCAGGACCTCGTCACCTTCGAGGAGGGCGCGGTGGCCTACGATCACCGCGACGCCGAAGGCTTCATTAAGCTCAACGCGCTGCGGCTGCGCACCCTGGCGCAGCGGCGCAGGAAGCTGAAGCTCGATTGACGGGTGCCGGCATGAGCGCGCGCACGGCAAGCCTGCTCCTGTTGTCCGCCCTGGCCGCGGCGGCGGCCGGCTGCTCGCCGGACAAGGTGCCGACGGTCGACTCGAATACCGCGCCGACCAGCCGCTACAAGGACGAGATCATCGATGCCCTGAAGAAGAACGTGTTCGAGAAAAACGACACGCTCACGGTGAGCAACGCGATGATCTCCGATCCGGCGCTGCAGCCGGTTGGCGGCGAGCAGCACTATGCGGTCTGCGTGCGCTACACCGCGCACGGCACGGTCTACAATATAACGGGCAGCGCCGAGCGCATCGGCTATTTCTTCGCCGGCCATCTCAACCAGCTGATCGAGGCGAGCGAGGGCCAATGCGCCAAGGCCGTCTATAAGCCGTTTCCCGAATTGAACCAGGTCTGCCTCGGCAAAGGCTGCAAATAGCCGCACCAGCCGCTCCGGCCGCACCTATCGCACCTGCCGTTACCGGCCGCACCTGCCGCTCTAGTAATTGCTGTCGGCGGCGGCCGGCTCCTCCGGAAATTTCAAGTCCGGCACCAGCGGCAGATGGCGTCGCTTCTTGTCAGCGATCTCGGCGGCGACCTCGCGCATCTGCACGAAGCGCACGGGTGTGGTGGGATGGGTTCGGGCGAAGCGGATCGAGTCCGGGTGCATGATGCCGACCTCGCGCCAGAATTCTTCCGCGCCATCGATATCGTAGCCGGCACGGACGGCGTAGTAGGCGCCGACGTAATCGGCCTCGCGCTCGAACTGCACGCTGTAGGCCATGAGGCCGGCAAGGCCGAGATGGCGCGCGAACGTGCCGTCGGTATAAATGCCGCCGACGGCGAACCCGCCGTCGATCGCCAGACCCCCGGCCATGGCCATGAACATGTTGAGGCGCCGCTTGTCGAGATGCCCGAGATTGGCGTGCGCCAATTCGTGGCCGATGACGAGGGCAAGCTGGGCGTCGGTGTGCGCCGCGCGCACGATGCCGGAATTGATGTCGATCCTGTCGTCGAACGTCGCGGCGTCGACGGAGTCGGCCGGGACGTAGTTGATAGGCATGGCGCAAGCCATGACCGGCGTCATCATCACCGCCTGCTCGGCGCCGTCGCGCTTGAGTGCGACTCGCACCGGCTGCTCGCCGCGCGAGCGCAGATAGCCGGCGACGAATCCGGCGGTGTTGGTCGCCGGCACCGGGTCCTCGTCGAGAAACTGGATCTGGTCGCCGGGCTTGATGCCGGCATAGGCGGCCGGCGAGTTTTCGACCACCGAGATCACGGTCGGGTGGGTCCAGCTCAGGTTGAGCGCTTCGTTGGCGTAGGAGCGGTACTTGCGCGGCAGGCTCTGCACCGTGCCGACGAACATGCCGGCTTGCGCGCCGACATTCTTGCAGAATTCGCGGTTGGCGATGCGCAGCCGAAAGGCGACGCGGTCGACGCGCGCCAGCTGCGTGTAGAAGTCGCGCATTTCCGCGATCTGCTGGGTGCGGTGTTCGGCCTCGACCGCGGCGGCAGGCAAATCGGGGAGCTTGGACACCGGAATGGCGCAGCCGGCGCACAGCAACGCGCCCGCAATCACGGCCGGCCAGCAACGCCACGCCACGCCACAACCCCCCTACAGCCCTAGATTGCAGGGCTTTGTGGGGCGGATCAAGCCGGGCTTTGGCCCGTCATCCGGGCGATCAGGCCGTGGATGTCGCCGAGCACGTAGAGGTCGCGCACCTTGCCGTCCTCGAAGGTGAAGATCGGCATGCCGGCCCACCACACGTGACGGCCGCTCGGCGACGCGCCGGCCGAATGACACGCATTAAAGCTGCCGGTCGACCATCGCCTTCTTCAGCGTGGCGATTTCCTTGGCCGGGTTGAGGCCCTTCGGGCAGGCCTTCGAGCAGTTCAGGATGGTGTGGCAGCGGTACAGCCGGAACGGGTCCTCGAGATTGTCGAGGCGCTGGCCGGTCGCTTCATCGCGGCTGTCCTGCACCCAGCGATTGGCCTGCAGCAGCGCCGCCGGCCCGAGATAGCGGTCCGAATTCCACCAGTAGCTCGGGCACGACGTCGAGCAGCAGGCGCACAGGATGCACTCGTACATGCCGTCGAGCTTGGCGCGATCTTCGTAGCTCTGCTTCCATTCTTTTTCGGGCGCCGGCGTCGTGGTGTGCAGCCAAGGCTCGATCGAGGCGTACTGCGCGTAGAAGTTCGTCAGGTCCGGCACCAGGTCCTTGACCACGGGCTGGTGGGGCAGCGGATAGATGCGCACCGGCGCCTTGGTCTCGTCGATCGCCCGCGTGCAGGCGAGCGTGTTGACGCCGTCGATGTTCATGGCGCAGGAGCCGCACACACCCTCGCGGCAGGAGCGGCGGAAGGTCAGCGTCGGGTCGACGTTGTTCTTGATCCAGATCAGCGCGTCCAGGATCATCGGGCCGCAATCGTCGCGGTCGACGCTGTAGGTGTCGACGCGCGGGTTCTGCCCGTCCTCCGGGTTCCAGCGATAGACGCGGAATTCCGTGACGTGCGTGGCGTGCGCGGTGCGCGGCCAGGTCTTGCCTTCGGTGAGCTTGGAGTTCTTCGGCAGCGTGAATTCGACCATGGTTTGTCCGTTTCTCTCCACTGTCATGGCCGAGCTTGTCCCGGCCATCTCGCTTAGGAAGGCACTGTGCTCTCCTAAGCGGGGTCACCGGGACATAGGCGTTTCGAACGGCCATGCCCGGTGACGACAAGATCATCAATACACCCTCGCCTTCGGCTCGACGTAAGCGACGTCGTTGGTCAGCGTGTAGGCGTGCACGGGGCGGTAGTCGATCGTGACCCGGCCCTTGTCGTCCATCCAAGCCAGCGTGTGTTTCATCCAGTTCTTGTCGTCGCGCTGGGGGTAATCCTCGCGCGCGTGGGCGCCGCGGCTCTCGGTGCGGTTTCTCGCCGAGTCCATGGTGACGACCGCCTGCGCGATCAGGTTGTCGAGCTCCAGCGTTTCGATGAGGTCCGAATTCCAGATCAGCGAGCGGTCGGTGATGCGCACGTCGGCCATGCCGTCATGAACCTCGTGGATGCGCTTGGAGCCCTGATCGAGCACCTCGCCGGTGCGGAACACCGCGCAATCTTCCTGCATCACCTTCTGCATCTTCAGCCGAAGCTGCGCGGTCGGCGTGCCGCCGGAGGCGTGGCGCAGCCGGTCGAGCCGCGCCAGCGCGCGATCGGCGGAATCCTTCGGCAGCTCCGCCTGCTTCTCGCCGGGCGTCAGCAGCTCGGCGCAGCGGTGCGCGGCGGCGCGGCCGAACACCACGAGGTCGATCAGCGAATTGGAGCCGAGGCGGTTGGCGCCGTGCACCGACACGCAGGCGGCCTCGCCCAGCGCCATCAGGCCGGGGATGACGCTGTCGTCCTGGCCGTTCTTCTTGGTCAGGGCCTCGCCGTGATAGTTGGTGGCGATGCCGCCCATGTTGTAATGCACCGTCGGCAGCACCGGGATCGGCTCGCGGGAAATGTCGACATTGGCGAAGATCCGCGCCAGCTCCGCGATGCCGGGGAGGCGCTCGTGCAGCACCTTGGGGTCGAGATGGTCGAGGTGCAGGAACAGATGGTCCTTGTTCTTGCCGACACCGCGGCCCTCGCGCATTTCGATGGTCATGGCGCGCGAGACCACGTCGCGTGAGGCCAGGTCCTTGGCTGAGGGCGCGTAGCGCTCCATGAAGCGCTCGCCTTCGGAATTGACCAGATAGCCGCCCTCGCCGCGCGCGCCTTCGGTGATCAGGCAGCCGGCCGGATAGATGCCGGTCGGATGGAACTGCACGAATTCCATGTCCTGCAAAGGCAGGCCGGCGCGCAACACCATGGCGTTGCCGTCGCCGGTGCAGATGTGCGCCGAGGTGCAGGAGAAATAGGCCCGGCCATAGCCGCCGGTGGCGACGATGACCATGTTGGCGCTGAAGCGATGGATGCTGCCGTCGTCGAGATTGAGCGCGACCACGCCGCGGCAGCGGCCGTCATCGTCCATGATCAGGTCGATGGCGAAATATTCGATGAAGAACTCGGCCGAATGGCGCAGCGCCTGTCCGTACATGGTGTGCAACATGGCATGGCCGGTGCGGTCGGCGGCGGCGCAGGTGCGCTGCGCGGTGCCCTTGCCATAGTGCGTGGTCATGCCGCCGAAGGGGCGCTGATAGATCTTGCCGTCCTCTTCGCGGCGCGAGAACGGCAGACCCCAGTGTTCGAGCTCGTAGACCGCAGCCGGCGCGTTGCGGCAGAGATATTCGATGGCGTCCTGGTCGCCCAGCCAGTCCGAGCCCTTGACGGTATCGTACATGTGCCAGCGCCAGTCATCCTCGCCCATGTTGCCGAGGGCTGCGGCGATGCCGCCTTGCGCCGACACCGTGTGCGAGCGCGTCGGAAACACCTTGCTGATGCAGGCGGTGCGCAGGCCGGCCTCGCTGCAACCGACCACGGCGCGCAAGCCCGATCCGCCGGCGCCGATCACGACGACGTCGTAGCTGTGGTCCTCGATCGCGTAGGCGCGGCCGTTGACCTTGGGTGCGGCTTGTCCGTTGCCGGCCATGATTAGACCCCGAATGACAATTTGAGGATGGCGTAGCAGCAGGCGAGCGCCGTCACGATGACATAGAAGGTGTTGGCCATCAGGCTCAACAGCTTCCATTTCTCGTCGTGCACGTAATCGAGGATGATCTCCTGCATGCCGATCCACATGTGATAGGCGCTGTTGATGACGAACAGCAGCATGATGATGGCGACCAGCGGCGATGCGAGCACCTGCACGACCGTGGCATGGCTGCGCCCGACCAGCGCCACGACGATGACGAGGAGCGCAATGGTCAGCGGAATGCCGGCAATCGACGTGACGCGCTGATGCCAGAAATGCGCGGTGCCGGAATGCGCCGCTCCGAGCCCGCGCACCCGCCGCATTGGCGTGCGCAGATGCTGTGGCGTGGTCATCGCGGGCCTCCGAGGGAGAGATAGCCGATGACCCAGACAACGAGGGTCAGCGTGATCGAGCCGATGAGGGTTGCCAGCGTCAGCCATTCGCGCTCGGGCGGGGCGAGGCCGTGCAGCGTGTCCCAGATCAGATGGCGGATGCCGCCGAGCATGTGATGCAGCAGCGCCCAGGTGTAGCCGAACAGCACGAGCTTGCCGATCAGCGTGCCCATGAACCATTCGACGTTGGCATAGGCGTTGGGGCCGGCCGCCGCCGCGATCAGCCACCAGGCCAGCAGCAAGATGCCAAAGTACAGCGCCGCGCCGGTGATGCGATGCACGATCGACATCATCATCGTCAGCATCGGCCGATAGATCTGGAGATGCGGGGAAACCGGCCGGGCCCGCGCCGCTCCCGCCTCGAGTTCAGCCATCGTCAGTCTCCAACTCGTCCGCCGTGGACAGGCGTGGCAAAACCAGTTACTTTAATAAACACGAAGCTTGGCCTCCCGTTTCGGCAGGCGCAATCCCTGTTTTGCGTAGCCTGCCTTCGCAAAATAAGAAGGCTGTCCAAGGTTCAACGATGCGCTTCGACTTTACCGACCTCACGCTATTCCGCCATGTCGTCGAGGCGGGCAGCATCACGCACGGCGCCGAGCGCTCGAATTTGGCGCTGGCGGCAGCCTCGACCCGCATCCGCAAGATGGAACTGGCGTTCGGTGCCGAGCTTCTGGTGCGCGGCCGCCAGGGGGTGACGCCGACGCAGGCCGGCCGGACCTTGCTGCAGCACGCCCGCACCATCCTCGCGCAAAGCGAGCGGCTGCAGGAGGACCTCACGCCCTACGCGCGCGGGCTGGCCGGCCAGGTCAAGGTGCTGTCCAACACCAACGCGCTCACCGAATTCCTGCCAGAGACGCTGAGCTCGTTCCTCACCGCCTATCCCGACATCAGCGTCGACATCGAGGAACGCCTGTCCGACGAGATCGTCGGGCTGATCGCGGAAGGCAATGCCGATATCGGCATCGTCGCAGGTACCGTCGATTACGGCGGCCTGCACACCTTTCCGTTCCGCAGCGACCGCTTCGTGTTGGTGGTGCCGCGCGACCACGAGCTCGCCGGCCGCAAGTCCATCGGCTTTGCCGAGGTGCTCGACTACGACATGGTCGGGCTCGACCGCGCCAGCGCCATCCAGCGCTTCCTCGCCGACAAGGCGAGCCGCATCGGCCGGCCCATCCGCCTGCGCGTACAGCTGCGCTCGTTCGACGCCATCTGCCGACTGGTCGAATGCCATGTCGGCGTCGGCATCGTGCCGGAGACGACCGTGCAGCGCACCGAGCGCAACATGGCGGTCACCTCGGTGCGGCTGTCGGACTCCTGGGCGCTGCGCGAGCTGACCATCTGCGTGCGCGACGAGAACGCCTTGCCGCCTTATGCGCGGCAGCTGGTCGACCATTTGCGCGCCAGCGCCTAATCGAACATCCTTATTGTCATCACCGGGCCGCCGCGAAGCGGCGAGTCCCGGTGATCCCGGTTGGCAATGCAGTGCGCTCCTAAGCGAGACGGCCCGCCCGGCCATGACAGGAAAGCCGAAGCGCCTAGCGCGGCATCAGCACCCAGTAGTCCAGGTCGAGGATCACCGCAGCGTCGTAGTCCTCGCCGGTCTTGGATGGAAATTCCGTACAAGGTTTGTCCTTGGTCGCGATCGTGCGCAGCCGCAGCGCGCCGACGTCGCTGCGGCCGGGTAGGTCGGCGCAAGCGAGCACCTGCGACCAGGCAAAAACCGTGAGGCCGGCAAACAGCGGCGCCACATGGCGCCCGCCATTGATGGCGGCGACATGGAAGGCGTTGCCCAGCCCGTTGAACGACAGCGCCCGCGCCAGCGACATCGCGTGCCCGCCATAGATCAGCCGCTTGCCGAAGCGCCCCTGGCTCGCGGTGAAGTGGTCGAAATGGATGCGCGCGGTGTTCTGGTAAAGCCGCGTCGCCATCATGTGTTCGGCGTCCTCGACGGTGACGCCCGCGACATGGTCGATCTTGTCGCCGGGCTTGTAGTCGCCGAAGCGATGCGCGCTGCCGGCCAGCACATTGTCATAGGCCGCGGTATCGATCCTGGGGCAGGCGCTGCCGAGCCGCGCAGGCTCCACGGCCTTGGGCAATTGCGGCACGGTTTCTGGCGGCGCCGGCGCGGCTTCATCGCGCTTGGCCACCATCACCCAGCGTACGTAATCAAGCACGCAGTCACCGGTCTCGTCGAAGCCGCGTGAGCGCACATAGACGATGCCGGTCTTGCGGTTGGCGTTCTCGCGCAAGCCGATCACCTCGGACGTGGCGCTGAGCGTGGCGCCCGGATAGACCGGCTTGAGGAAGCGGCAGTCGGCGTAGCCCAGATTGGCCACCGCGTTGAGCGAGATGTCGGGCACGGTCTTGCCGAAGACAACGTGGAACACCAGCAGGTCGTCGAGCGGCGCCTGCCGGTAGCCAATTTTTTTTGCGAATACGTCCGACGACTGCACCGCGAAGCGCGGGCCGAAAATCGCCTGATAGACCGCGACGTCGCCTGCTGTGACGGTGCGGGGCGTGGCATGCCGGATGGTCTGTCCGAGCCGGAAATCCTCGAAGAAATTGCCCGGATTGGTCTTGCTGGCCGCGGTGTTACTCAAGGAACAGGCTCCTCCGTCTGCACGTCCGGCCCCGTCATTCTCACAAACCCGTGAGGCGAACGCCAGCTTGCGACAACGGGAAACTGATGAGGACGTGTGCGACCGCTGTGATAGCGGTCGGGGTGCAAATGCACATCCTCTGGAGGAAGCCCATGAAGACACGCATCCTGCTTGCTACGGTGGTCGCTGCCGGCCTTGCCTTTGCCCCGCTGGCGCCCGCCGCGTTCGCCGACGACATGAAGAAGGACAGCATGTCGACGAGCAGTATGAAGAAGGACGACGGAATGAAGAAGGACTCGATGGCCAAGGACAAGATGACCAAGGATTCGATGTCCAAGGACTCGATGAAGAAGGACGACATGAAGAAGTAACGGCCTCGGCGGTCGGTCCTGCATCCGCCGGTCCGGCCGCCGCGTATTTAGAACGAACAGCCGAAGAACGGGACCGCGCAATGACCACCGCCACGCTCGATGCGCCGATCGCCAGCCGCGCCATCCATCCGGTGTGGATTCGCGTCTGCCACTGGGTCAACGCCATCGCCATTCTGGTGATGATCGGCTCGGGCTGGCAGATCTACGACGCGGCGCCGCTGTTTCCCTTCACCTTTCCGTCATCGATCGCGCTCGGCAACTGGCTCGCCGGCGCGCTGCTCTGGCACTTCGCCGCCATGTGGCTGCTGGTGATCAACGGCATTGTCTACGTCACGCTCGGCCTTGCCACCGGCCGCTTCCGCCGCAAGCTGCTGCCGCTCTATCCCTCCCAGGTGCTCGCCGACGCCAAGGCGGCGCTCACCTTCAAGCTGTCGCACGAGGATCTGTCGCACTACAACGCCGTGCAGAAGCTGCTCTACGCGGGGGTCATCCTGACAGCCATCGTCATCGTGCTGTCCGGTCTGTCGATCTGGAAGCCGGTGCAGTTCCAGGAATTGACGGCGCTGTTCGGCGGCTATGATGCCGCGCGCTACGTACACTTCTTCTGCATGGCGGCGATCGTCGGCTTTATGGCTATTCACGTGATGCTGGCGCTGCTCGTGCCGAAAAGCCTGCGCGCCATGATCGCCGGCAAATAGGACCTCGCTATGAAGCAACGCAAAATAATCCCCGGCGTCGATCCCGGCCTGCTCATCAAGGACGCGGCCGGGCTGATGCCCGATCCGATGCGCCGCCAGTTTCTGCGCGGCGCGGCGAGCCTCGGCGCGCTCGCCGTCCTGACCGGCTGCGACATCGTCGACGGCGACACCGCGGAAGGCGTGCTGCGCAAGGTCTCGGCCTTCAATGACGGCGCGCAGGCGCTGCTGTTCAGCCGCACCAAGCTGGCACCGGAATTCCCGGAGAGCGCGGTGACGCGGCCGTTCCCCTTCAACGCTTATTACAGCGAGGACGAGGCGCCCGTGGTCGATGCCGCGACCTACAGACTGGAGATCGCCGGCCTCGCCGACAACAAGAAGCCGTGGACGCTCGATGAGCTGCACGCGCTGCCCGAGGTGTCGCAGATCACCCGCCACGTCTGCGTCGAGGGATGGAGCGCCATCGGCTCCTGGCAGGGCGCGCGGTTGTCCGATTTCCTTGCCCGCATCGGCGCCGACACGCGCGCCAAATACGTCTGGTTCATGTGCGCCGAGGGCTATACCAACACCATCGACATGGCGACGGCGCTGCATCCGCAGACGCAGATGAGCTTCAAGTTCGACCACAAGATTTTGCCGCGCGCCTATGGCTTCCCGATGAAGATCCGCATCCCCACCAAGCTCGGCTTCAAGAATCCGAAATACGTGATGGCGATGGAAGTCACCAACACCGACAAAGGCGGTTACTGGGAGAACCAGGGCTACAACTGGTTCAGCGGCCTGTAAGCCTTCGTTTTCTGCATTGCTGGTCTGAAGCGGAATCCGGTTGGGTTTGACGCGGCTCTATGTCATCAACCGCGCCTCCCGGCGCGGCGGTCGCGGCGGAACCGAGCGGATTACGGCGCGATGAATCGATCGCAGGGACGGCAAGGCGGCTGGAGCTGGTGGTACCTGCTCTTCCTCGTCCTTTTCGCGGTTTGCCTCTGGCCGCCCTTCTACAACAGGGCCGAGCCTTATTTCATCGGCATTCCGTTCTTCTACTGGTTTCAGCTCCTACTCGTGATCGTCGGCGCGATCTTGACCGCCGTCGTCTATGTCGCGACGGACCGCTAGCACCCGAAAGATGTCGTGATGCAGAACGTCAATTGGGTCGCGCTCGTCATCTTCGTGGCGCTGTTCGCCTTTATCACCTGGCTTGGCTTTGCTGCGGCACATTGGCGCAAGGGCGACCTCGAGCACCTCCATGAATGGGGCCTGGGCGGCCGCCGCTTCGGCACGTTGATCACCTGGTTCCTGATCGGCGGCGACGTCTATACGGCCTACACCTTCATCGCCGTGCCGGCGCTCGCCTTCGGCGCCGGCGCGGTCGCGTTCTTCGCGGTGCCCTACACCGTGCTCATGTATCTGGTGCTGTTCCTGGTGTTTCCGCGCATCTGGCGCGTCTGCCACAAGCACGGCTACATCACCGCCGCCGACTTTGTGCGCGGCCGCTTCGGCAACCGCTGGCTGGCGCTCGCCGTGACCGTCACCGGCATGGTCGCGACCATGCCCTACATCGCGCTGCAATTGGTCGGCGTGCAGGTCGTGGTCGGCGCCCTCGGCATCGGCGGCAGCGGGCTTGCCGCCGACCTGCCGCTGATCGCAGCCTTCCTCATTCTCGCGGCGTTCACCTATACCAGCGGGCTGCGCGCGCCGGCTTCGATCGCCATCGTCAAGGACATCCTGATCTATCTGACGACCTTCGCCGCGGTCGTCGTCATCCCCGTTCAGCTCGGCGGTTTCGCCAAGATCTTTTCGGCCGTGCCGGCGCAGAAGCTCCTGCTCGCGGTGCCCGGCCCCAACACCACCGGCGCCTACGGTGCCTATGCGACGCTCGTGCTCGGCTCGACGTTTGCCATTTTCCTTTACCCGCACTGCATGACCGGCATTCTCAGCGCCTCGAGCGCCCACGCCGTACGCCGCAACGCTGCGCTCTTGCCCGGTTATTCGTTCATGCTCGGCCTTTTGGCGCTGCTCGGCTTCTTCGCCATCGCCGCCGGCGTCGCGTCGCTTCCGGAATACGCGGCGGGCTTCAAGCAATTTGGCAATAACTTCGCGGTCCCGGCGCTCATCATGCACAGCTTCCCGGACTGGTTCGTCGGCCTCGCCTTTGCCGCCATCGGCATCGGCGCGCTGGTGCCGGCCTCGATCATGTCGATCGCCGCCGCCAATCTCTATACCCGCAACATCCATCGCGAATTCGTCAATCCTGCGCCCACGCCCGCGCAGGAAACCCAGATGGCCAAATGGGTGTCGCTGATCATCAAGGCCGGCGCGCTCGTCTTCATTCTCTTTGTGCCGACAAAATACGCCATCGACCTGCAGCTGCTCGGCGGCATCTGGATCATCCAGACCATGCCGGCGGTGATGCTCGGGGCGTTCACACGCTGGTTCAATTCATGGGCGCTGCTGGCGGGCTGGGCCGTGGGCACGGTCGTCGGTACGCTGATGGCGGCCGCGACCAATCTCACCCCGACCTATCCGCTTGCGCTCGCGGGTTATACGTTTCCGGGCTACACCGCCCTCTACACGCTGATCCTCAACCTGCTGATTGCCGTGGCCTTGACGCCGCTCATCAACGCGATGCGCGCCGGGCAGGCGGCCGATCAGACTGCGGACGCCGACTACCGCGGCTGAGCAAGCCCGCCTTGCCATTCCCGGCGCGGCCCTTTAGCAATCCATTCCTCCGTCATTCCGGGGCGCGCGCAGCGCGAACCCGGAATCCATAATCCCTGTCTTCCCGTGATCTCGAACCCGGGATTATGGATTCCGGATAGTCCCGCTGCGCTCGGCTTTCGGAATGACTAAAAGCAGTAACCGCGAGGCGTCCATGGCGACCCACAATCTCCTGCTTCTTCCCGGCGACGGCATCGGCCCCGAAGTGATGGCCCAGGTCAAACGCGTCATCGACTTCTTCAACAAAAAGGGGCCGGACAAGTTTGCCACCGAAGAAGCCCTCGTCGGCGGCTGCTGCTACGACAAGCACGGCGTTGCCATCACCGATGAGACCATGGACAAGGCCAAGGCCGCCGATGCCGTCATCTTCGGCGCGGTCGGCGGGCCGAAATGGGACAAGGTCGGCTATGACGTGCGGCCCGAGGCGGGGCTGTTGCGGCTGCGCAAGGATCTCGATCTCTACGCCAACGTGCGCCCGGCCATCGTCTACCCGGCGCTCGCCGATTCCTCCTCGCTCAAGCGCGAGGTGGTCGAGGGCCTCGACATCATCATCCTGCGCGAATTGACCGGCGGCGTTTATTTCGGCGAGCCGAAGACCATCACCGATCTCGGCAACGGCCAGAAGCGCGCCGTCGACACGCAGGTCTACGATACCTACGAGATCGAGCGCATCGGCCGCGTCGCCTTCGAGCTCGCGCGCAAGCGCCGCAACAAGGTCACCTCCATGGAAAAGCGCAACGTCATGAAGACGGGCGTGCTGTGGAACGAGGTGATGACGCAGACGCACGCCCGCGAGTTCAAGGATGTGCAGCTCGAGCACATGTTGGCGGATGCCGGCGGCATGCAGCTGGTGCGCTGGCCCAAGCAGTTCGACGTCATCGTCACCGACAATTTGTTCGGTGACGTGCTGTCGGATATCGCCGCGACCTTGACCGGCTCGCTCGGCATGCTGCCGTCGGCCTCCCTCGGTGAAATCGATCCCAAGACCAAGAAGCGCAAGGCGCTGTACGAGCCGGTGCACGGATCGGCGCCCGATATCGCCGGCAAGGGCATCGCCAATCCGATCGCCATGATCGCCTCGTTCGGCATGGCGCTGCGCTACTCGTTCAACCTCGGCAAGCAGGCGGACATGATCGACAAGGCGATCGCCAATACCTTGGCGCGCGGCCTGCGCACCGCCGACATTAAGTCGGAGGGCGCCACCGTGGTCGGCACCGAGGCGATGGGTTCGGCCATCCTCGAAGAGCTCGACAAGCTCGCCGCCAAATAAAAACGCGGCCCCCAGGGGGCCGCGTTCGCAGGCGTCAATTCCGGTCCGTCAGAACTGGATCCAGGGGTTGTTCAGGCTGGGCAGATCGAACGGATTGAACATGCGGCCGCGGTCGCTGTCGGCGATGGTGTTGCGCTGCGTGTAATCGGCGCGCTGGCCGGGCGTCTGCACATAGTCGAGCGTGTTGCGCTCGCTCGGCAGCGGCTCGGTGCCGGGGTCGAGGTAGGACCGCTTCTGAACGATGATCTTGGTGCGCGTCTTGCCGTTTTCGTCGCGGTTGACGAACACGGTTTGATCGCGATTGCTGTAGACGCGCTGGCGCGTGGTCGTGGTTTGCTGGGCGCCGGCCGGAACGGCCATGACGGCCGCGGCCACGGTGCAAGCAAACGCCACAAAAAACTTATGCATAAGGCCCTCGCGCCCTGATTGACGTATTGCAACGCAGTGTAGCGGGCTTTGATCCCCGGCGACAGGGCCAAATCGCGAGCAATTGTCTATAGTTGCCGAAATACTATAGCTGCCAAAAGAACGGGCCCCGCCGCGGCGGGGCCCCGATTTGCTGGCGTTTTGACGCGTTCAGTAGTTCTTCGCCAGGTAATCCTTGATCGCCTTGGCGTCGGCGTCGTCGATCGGCGCACCGAAGGCCTTGATCATCTTGGTGACCTCGGCATCCCAGCCCGCGGCGCCGAGATAGGGCGAATTCATCGGGATGTAGGCCAGCGTGTGACAGGCTTGGCAATTGCCCTCGACCTTGTCGAGGCCGGGCCCCGCCTTGAGCTTGATCACCTGCTCGGCGGTCGCCGCCGCGGGAAGCGCGATCAGTGCGGCGGCGAGAACGAATAAATAAGTCCGCATGGTCGTCCCCTTAGGCATTGAGCGTGAGGTTCTGGATGACGTTGTTGTGGTAGCCGGCCGGGTTGAAGATCAGCGACGCGGTCTGACTCTGGCCGATGGTGTTGATGGCGTTGACCATGACCGAGTTCTTGCCCTTCTTCACCGTGACGTCGAAACTCCACGGCCGGAACGCGAAACGGCCGAGATCCTGGCCGAGCGTCGCCGCCTCCCAGGTCTTGCCGCCGTCGGTCGACACCTGCACCGTGCGGATGCCGTAGCCGCCGTCCCAGGCCATGCCGGTCACCGTCACCTTGCCCGCCTTGACCTTGGCGCCCTCGCGGTGGCTGGTGACCAAGGAGTTCACCACCATCTCGGTGATTGGTGTCGAGGCGGCGTTCTCCTGCGTAATGAAGCGGTCGCGCAGCGGGAATTTGCCGACCGGAACGCGATAGGCAGGATTCATCCAGAAGCCGCCTTGCGGCTTGGTCAGCGCGCTGATCGAGATGACATGTTTCATCCAGTAGGTGCCGGTCCAGCCCGGCACCACGATGCGCGCCGGGAAACCGTTGAAGTGCGGCAGCGGCGCCCCGTTCATCTCGTAGGCGACGAGGGTGTTCTCATCCATCGCCTTCCACACCGGGATGCTCTTGATGAAGTCCGGCGTCTTGTCGACCGCCGGTCCGTCGGCGCCGTTGAAGCCGATCTCGATCGCCTCCTTCTTCAGCCCGGCCTTGTCGAGAATGTCCTTGAGCCGGGCGCCCTTCCAGCGCGCGCAGCCCATGGCACCGTAGCCCCACTCGACGCCGGGCACATGCGGGTTCGACAGGCCGCGCCGGTTGCCGGAGCACTGGTTGACCGCGACGACTTCCGCCGCCGGCATCTTTTTCAGGTCGTCGAGCGTCAATTCGAAGGCGTTGTTGGCGCCGTCGCCGCCGACGGCGATCTTGTAGCCCTCGGCCTTGACCTCGGGGATGTCGGCAAGGTGGTAGCGCACGAAGAACTGGTCGTTCGGCGTGATCGGCGTGCGCAGATATTCGAGCGGCGACTCGTAGTTCGGCGGCCGGTCGGCAAGCTGGATGAGCGGCCGCTTGCCGGGCAGGACGCCCATCTGCACATAGGTGCTGATCCCGGCCGGTACGCCCGGCGTGATGCCGGCTTCGGCCGCGCCGGCAAGTTTCGGCAGGCCGGCGATCGCGGCGGCGGCTGCGCCAGCGCCCGCCGTCTCGAGCAAATGACGTCGTGTGATCATCGTTCCTCTCCCCAGAGGTTTCTTGTGAAGCGGGGCCGTCGCCCGCGGCTTCAGATATCCTTATTTGAATATGATCCGATGAATTGGCGGGGCGGTCAATCGCGATTCGCGCGCGCTCGCGCGAAATCGACCTTGCGGCGCAGCGAGCCTAGCGGACGGCGCGGCGCAGCTCAGGGCGGCCTTCCGCCGCCTTCCACAGCAGCCGATATTTCGGCGTCGGCGCCAGGATCGGATCGCGCTGGCCGCAGAAGCTGCGATGCAATTCGGCTTGCGCGAACAAGGCGCCGATCTTGGGCTCGCTGCCGGCCGACATCAGCGTCAACCGGTCGAGCGCGCAGGAGAGCGTCGAGCGCTCGATGAAATCCTCGCCGCCCTGGCAGAACCAGCCGGACAGTTGCAGGCGCGGATCGTCATAGGCGCGCACAAAGCCGAGGCAGTGCCGCGGCGTGCCCTTGGTGGCGGCGAAGGGGACGATCGACAACAGGCCGAACTTGCTGTTGAGCGGCTCGCCGCGGCCGAGCTGTGCCGCGCCGAGGCCGGCCGCGGCCGCGGCGATCTCTGCCTCGGGACGGCTGAAATGCCGGATTTCACGTCCCGGCCGGTAGATCTCAACCTGCAGATAGGGCGCGGCGCTGTCCGGCTCGCCGAGCGCGAGCACGTCCTTGCGGCCGCCGCCGTCGCGGTGGCGCAGGATGGCATAGTGCGAGGCAACGCCCGCCGCTTCCGGGATCGACAGCGCAAAAGCCGCGAACGGCTTTTCAATCTCGATCCATTGTGGCCGATCAAGCGTCTTGATGGGACCAATCGTCGTCCGCGATTGGAATATCTGTGCCGCCGCTATGGACAACAGCGCGGCGCCGCCCAGATATGCAAGCAACCGCACTAGTGCGGCGGGCAGCTGTTCGCGCCAGGAAAACAATGCCGGATGCATGCCGCCAGCAGGCTCCCGTTGTATCGGGCGCAATTCTCGCCTAGAAGCGCTGCCATCAGCTTGTGCCGGGCACGGACCGGCCGGAGAAGTTTCTTGGAGCGTTAACAATGGGTTACAAAGTCGCCGTGGTGGGCGCCACCGGTAATGTCGGGCGCGAAATGCTCGCCATTCTCGCCGAGCGCAATTTCCCCGCCGACGAGGTCGTGGCCATTGCCTCGCGCCGCAGCCAGGGCACCGAGTGCTCCTTCGGCGACAAGACGCTGAAGGTGAAGGCGCTCGACCATTACGACTTCTCCGACGTCGACATCTGTCTGATGTCGGCGGGCGGCGCCGTGTCGAAGGAATGGTCGCCTAAGATCGCGGCCGCGGGCGCGGTGGTGATCGACAATTCATCCGCCTGGCGCATGGACCCCGACGTGCCGCTGATCGTGCCGGAGGTGAACGCCGACGCGGTCAAGGACTTCGCCAAGAAGAACATTATCGCCAATCCCAATTGCTCGACCGCACAATTGGTGGTGGCGCTCAAGCCGCTGCACGACAAGGCCAGGATCAAGCGCGTCGTGGTCGCGACCTATCAATCGGTATCGGGTGCCGGCAAGGACGCGATGGACGAATTGTTCGCGCAGACCAAGGCGGTGTTCACGGTCGACGAGGTCGAGCCGAAGAAGTTCGCCAAGCGCATCGCCTTCAACGTCATCCCGCACATCGACGTGTTCATGGACGACGGCTACACCAAAGAAGAATGGAAGATGGTGGTCGAGACCAAGAAGATTCTCGATCCCAAGATCAAGCTGACGGCGACCTGCGTGCGCGTGCCGGTATTCGTCGGTCATTCGGAAGCCGTCGACATCGAGTTCGAAAATCCAATCACGGCGGACGAGGCGCGCGACATCCTGCGCAAGGCGCCCGGCTGCCTGGTGATCGATAAGCGCGAGCCGGGCGGCTACGTCACGCCCTACGAGTCGGTCGGCGAGGACGCGACCTATATCAGCCGCATCCGCGAGGACGCGACCATCGACAACGGCCTGCAGCTGTGGGTGGTCTCCGACAATCTGCGCAAGGGCGCGGCCTTGAACGCGGTGCAGATCGCCGAAGTGCTGATCAACCGCAAGCTGATCAGCGCCAAGAAGAAGGCGGCGTAGTCAATTTCGTCGTCCCCGCGAAGGCGGGGACCCATACGCCGTGTACCTATCGATAGGCTGCGGAGTATGGGTCCCGGCTCTTGCTGCGCTCGGCCGGGGCGACCGGGAGAAGTTTAGAATCTCGGGCTGGCAAACACGCGCGCGTGGTCCTCGGCGGCGACCGCCTCGAATTTGCCGCTCGCCTTGTCCCACACCGAAAGCTGGCCGGTGGCGACGCCGAAATAGGCGCCGTGCAGCGCCAGCTTGCCGCGCTCGACCAGAATCTTCACGCACGGAAACGTCATCAGGTTGCCGAGCGTCTGCACGATGGAAGCCTGCTCGAGCCTGGTGAGGTAATCGGCAATCGGCATCCGGCCGCGCGGGCCTGCCGCCTTCGCCGCCGGTTCGATCAGCGCCATCCAGTGGCCGATGAAATCGCCGGGCGACAATGGTTCCGCGTCCTCGGCGAAGGCACGGATACCGCCGCATTGCGCGTGGCCGAGGACGACGATGTGTTTTACCTTGAGCGCCTGCACGGCGAATTCGAGCGCGGCGGAGACGGCGCGCTGCGCGCCGTCGGGCGTATAGGGCGGCACCAGATTGGCGATGTTGCGGGCGACGAACAGTTCGCCCGGCCGCGCGTCGAAAATCACTTCCGGCGACACCCGCGAGTCGCAGCAGCCGATCACCATGACCTGCGGCGACTGCCCGCCGTCGGACAGCGCGCGGTAGCGGTCCTGCTCGTGGCGCAGGCGGCTGACGAGGAAGCCGCGATAGCCGTCGATGAGATGCTGGGGGAAGGTCATTGCAATTTTTCTTTCACACCGCGCAGGGCGAGGCAAGCGTCACGCCCAGATCGCCATCCGCAGACCATAAGCGTCGCGCGGCGCAAAGTCGGGGAAGGGCCGCGCCGTGCCGGCGTGAATGCGCCGGGCAATCGCCGCGCAGGCGAGCGCATCGAGCAGGTCGTCGGCGCCCGCGCCCTTGGGCGGCTGTGCATCGATCAGTGCGGCAGGCAGGCCGGCCTCGCGCAGCAGCGAGCGGCGCAGCGCAAGCCCCGGCGGGTAAGGCCTGCCTTTGACCTTCTTCGGTTCGGTGAGCGCCCGCTCGCCATTGAGCCGCCAGAAGGCGAGTTCCGGATGCACTTCATGGACGCGGTCCGCCAGCGCGCGGTCGGCCCGCAGCACGGCGTCGACGTCGCGGATCTTCGGTGCGATGTTGAACAGCTGCTTTGACACCTTGCGCGGCGGCTCCGAGCTCGCCAGCGCCGCAAGGCATGCGGCGCCGTAATCGGCCGCCTCGATCGCCTTGCGCGACGGCACCGAGAACACCGCGGACTGGCGCGCGCCGAGCAGCGGCCGAACTGCGTTCTCGGCGGCACGCCCGCCATGGCCGGCGCGTTCCGGCAGGCCGATCGGGATATCGACCGCGACGATTGCCGGCTGCTGTGGCGCGGCGAGCACATCGGCAAATCGGCCGAACACCGCGGCCGAGCCGTCCGCACCGGACGGCCGCACGAACACTGCGATCCAGCCGCCGGCGCAGCCGTCGATTCCGGCGAGCCAAGGCGGGGAGCTATTCATTAACGCAATACCCCTAATTTCATCGTCGACTCGCCTCAATCTGGCTGCATCTGGGCGCGATGGAACCCCGAACGGCCTGTATTCATCGCCTGTTCATATGAAATCGACGATCCGTAGCTAAAACCGTTTGCGCCCATGCTGTCACCGAACAAGCCGATCGTCGCCGACGCAACCCTGCCGCGCCTTCGCACCGGCGGCTTCTCCGCCGTGCAGGTCGCCTTGATGGCTGCGGCCTTCACGATTCTGATCTCGGTGCCAATCTGGACCCATCCGCTGCCGCCGCTGTCGGATTACGTCAATCACCTCGCCCGCATGCACGCCATGGCGACGCTGTCGCAGGATCCGCAGCTCGCCAAATTCTACGAGATCGACTGGCAGGTGATTCCGAACCTGACCATGGACCTCGTCGTGCCGGTGCTCGCCAAGGTCATGAAGGTCTATCTCGCCGGTCAGATCTTCGTCGTGGCGATGTTCCTGCTCATCGTCTCGGGCACGCTGGCGCTCAATCGCGCCCTGATCGGCCGCTGGTCGGCGATGCCGCTTTTGGCCATTCCGCTGCTCTACAACTACGTCTTCCTCGTCGGCCTGATGAACTACATCTTCGGCGTCGGCGTCGCGCTGTGGGCGCTGGCCGGCTGGATCGCGGTGCGCGAGCGCGTCTGGCCGGTGCGCATGGCGTTGTCGACGGCCTGCGTCGTCGTGCTGTTCTTCTGCCATCTGTCGGCGCTCGGTATTTACGGCATCGGCGTGCTGTCGTTCGAGGCCTGGCGGCTGTGGGACAGACGGCGTGAGCCGTGGCCCGGCCGCATCGCCGACTTCGTCGCCGGCGGGCTGCCGTTCCTCGCCGCCGCGCCGCTGCTCTATCTCAGCCCGACCATGGATCTGGTCGGCAAGGTCTGGTGGGACCAGCGCGGCAAGCTCGACGGCCTGGTCTATGTCATCGCCGACTATTCCGACATGGTCGCGCTGGTGCTGGTCACGGTGATGATCGGCGGCATCGTCTGGGCGGTGCGCCACCGCGTGCTGCATTTCCATCCGCTGGCCTTCGCTCTGCTCGGCGTCGGCGCCGCGGTCTATTTCGCGCTGCCGCGCATCATGTTCGATACCTACATGACCGATCAGCGCGTGCCGCTGGGCGTCGTCTTCATGCTGCTCGCCTGCGGCGATCTCGAATTGCGCCGCCGGCTGGTGCGGCGCGCCTTCGTCGCCATCCTCATCGTGCTGGTGTCGATGCGGCTGATGGAGATCGACTACAATTGGTCGCAGCTGTCGGATTCGACCAGCCAGTTCCGCGCCTCGGTCAAGCGCATCGCGCCCGGCTCCAAGGTGTTCGTCGCCTATGCCGACCGCTCGCTCGGCGAGGACGTGCGCGATCTCGGCCTGGTGCATGCCGCCTGCATCGCCATGATCGAGCGGTCCGCGCTGGTCACCACGGCCTTCACCGTTCCCGGCAAGCAGGTGATGCACGTCAGGCCGCAGTACAACGACTATGTCGACCGCTTCGACGGCACGCCGCCCTCGATCACGCAGCTGCTGGTCGCGGCCAATCGTCCGTTGCCGGGTACGCCGGCGTTCTGGATCAACTGGACCAAGTTCGACTATCTCTACGTGCTGTTCACCGAGGACGAGGCGCCCAATCCCGATCCGACGCGGCTGAAGCTCGTCGCCGACGGCGACCGCTTCCAGCTCTACAAGGTCCTCAACCCGCAGGTCGCGCGCGCCGCACCTTGAACCGCGCCGTCCGGCCGATAAAGTGGGCCGGTCATGACCATCCGTCCGCGCCGCAGCGTGCTCTACATGCCGGGATCGAACGCCCGCGCGCTGGAAAAGGCCAAGACGCTGGCCGCCGACGGCGTCATCCTTGATCTTGAGGATTCGGTCGCGCCCGAGGCCAAGGAGACGGCGCGCGCCCAGGTCGCCGCGGCGGTGAAGGCGGGCGGCTTCGGCCGCCGCGAAGTCTTCATCCGCGTCAACGGCGTGGACACGCCCTGGCATGCCGACGATCTCGCCGCCGCCGCCCATGCCGGCCCCGACGCCATCCTGGTGCCGAAGGTGTCGAACGCGGACATGCTCGAGCTGATTGGCCGCCGCCTGCTCGACATGCATATCGACCACAGGACGCGGGTCTGGGCGATGATCGAGACCCCGCTCGCCATCTTCAATATCCTCTCGATCGCGGCCGAGGCGCGCGATTCCGAATCGCGGCTCGCCGGCCTCATCATGGGCACCAACGATCTGGCCAAGGACACGCGGGCCCGCCTGGTGCCGGGCCGCGCGCCGATGCTGCCGTGGCTGTCGACCTGCGTCGCGGCGGCGCGCATCCACGGCATCGACATCCTCGACGGCGTCTACAACGACATCGGCAATGCCGAGGGTTTCGCCGCGGAGTGCCGGCAAGGCGCCGAGCTCGGCTTCGACGGCAAGACGCTGATCCATCCGAGCCAGATTGAGCCGTGCAACAAGGCGTTTTCGCCGGCACCGGAAGAGGTGGCGCAGGCGCGCAAGATCATCGCCGCCTTCGACTTGCCGGAGAACAAGGGCAAGGGCGTGGTGTCGATCGACGGCCGCATGGTCGAGCGCCTGCACGCGGACATGGCGCGGCGCACGGTGGCGATTGCCGAGGCGATTGAGGCCCGTACGTAAGCCGTCCACAGCGCGCAACGGCGGTTGTTCCAGGGCCCGAAATGTCCGAGGATACTGCCATGGGGGACTTTGGGCGCATAGCGGCGGTCGCCGCGGCGTTGCTGGCGCTGCCGTTCGGCATGGCGTCGGCGCAGACGCCTGACGCGGCCGCTGCGCCCACCGAGACACCGGCGCCTGTGCCGGCGGCCATTGCCGCGCCGGCGCCCGTGCAAGCGGCTTGCGCGACGCGCGCCGATTTCCGCGTCGTGCTCGACGTCGGCCACACCGCAAAGTCGCCCGGCGCAAGGAGCGCGCGCGGCGCCGACGAATTCGATTTCAACCTGCGGCTCGCCAAGGTGATCGACCGGGCGCTGCGCGACGCAGGCTTCGCGCGGACCGTGCTGATGGTGACGGAAGGCCCCGGCGTGCGCAGCATGTATGTGCGCGTCGCCAAGGCCAACGAGCTCGACGCCAATCTGCTGCTGTCGATCCATCATGACTCGGTGCCGGACCGCTTCATCGAGAGGTGGGAGTTCAACGGCAGGAAGGAATCCTACAGCGACCGCTTCAAGGGCCACTCGCTGTTCGTGTCCGACGACAACGTCGATCCCAAGGACAGCCTCAAATTCGCGCACCTGCTCGGCGAACAGCTCAAGGTGCGCGGCCTGCAATACACGCCGCACTATACCGAGAGCTTCATGGGCCACTATCAGCACAAGCTGCTCGACGCCGAGGCCGGCGTCTACCGCTACGACACGCTGTTCGTGCTGAAGAAGTCGCAGATGCCGGCGGCGCTCTTGGAGGCCGGTTCGATCGCCAACCGCGACGAGGAACTGGCGCTGGAGACGCCGGAGCGCCAGCAGCTCACCGCCGCGGCGGTGGTCGCCGCGGTCGACGCCTTCTGCGCGTCGCAGCCGCAGAAGCCGGCGACGCAGATCGCCCGGGCGCGTCCGCGCCCCGTGCTGCAGACCGCGCACGCGCGGCGCCACCTGCGCCGGCGCACGGCCGAGGCCTCGCCGGTCGCGGTCGTGCAGTCAAATCTGGACATGCACTGAAGCGTCAGCGCGCCCGCTGCGGGATCGGGCGCATCTCCATGTCCGGGATATTGTTGTCCCACTTGGCGGCCCCGGTCCTCATGTCGATCTCGAGGTCGAACAGGCGATGGCTGACCTCTGGATCGCCGCCGCAATCCTTGTCGTGCACCTCGTAGACGCCGACCTTGGCGGTCCGCGCATTGCTGTCGTCGCGGTAGATGAAGCTGATGCAGCGCTGCTGCTTCTCGCTTAGCAGGCGATGCTGCTTGATGATCGTGTCGGCGCGCTTGATCGCGGCGTCCTCGGCTGGATCGGGCTTGTCTTGCTGGGCCAAAGCCGCCGACAGGGCGCCGAGCAAGGCGAGGGCGGCGAACGCGACCTTCACGCCCACGGCCGCGCCGCGCGCGCCTTGTCCTCGTAGCTCGCGATCTTGGCGGCCTTCTGCCGGGTCAGGCCGATGTCGTCGAGGCCGTTGAGCATGCAGTGCTTGCGGAAGGCGTCGATCTCGAACTTCACCACGCCGCCGTCGGGGCCGCGGATCTCCTGCTTCTCGAGGTCGATGGTCAGCGTGGCGTTGGCGCCGCGGTCGGCGTCGTCGAACAGCTTCTCCAGATCCTGCGGCGAAACGCGGATCGGCAGCACGCCGTTCTTGAAGCAGTTGTTGTAGAAGATGTCGCCGAACGAGGTCGAGATCACGGCGCGGATGCCGTAGTCGAGCAGCGCCCAGGGCGCGTGCTCGCGGCTCGAGCCGCAGCCGAAATTGTCGCCGGCGACGATGATCTTGGCCTTGCGGTAGGCCGGCTTATTGAGCACGAAGTCCGGGTTCTCGCTGCCGTCGTCCCTGTAGCGCTGCTCGGAGAACAGGCCCTTGCCGAGGCCGGTGCGCTTGATGGTCTTGAGGTACTGCTTGGGGATGATCATGTCGGTGTCGACGTTGATCATGCGCATCGGTGCGGCGACGCCTTCCAGGGTGGTGAACTTCTGCATTGCTCGGCAACTCCGCTGTTTAAGCCGTCTGTTTAAGACCGCGACGCCCGCGGTCAATAGCGCCCGCTACTCGGCAGCCATGCGGCCGGCGCGGCGGTCGAACTTGGCCTCGCGCTTCACTTCGCAGATCTGCAGGCTGTAGGTCTCGTAATAGATGTCGCGCGCCTTCTTCTGCGCCTCGCGATGCTCGGGATGCATGCGCCAGGCGCGCTGCGCCTCCTCGGACTCGAATTCGACGATGGTGCAGCGCTCGCCGTCCTCGGCGAAAAAGCCCTTGTGCGAGATGTAGCCCGGCATGGCCGATGCGATCTCGGCCATGCGGTCAACCAGCGCCACGTAATCTTCGCGCATGCCCGGCATCAGGCGCGAGCGGAAAACGGTCACGATCATGGCTGCGATTCCTTTTGAGCCCAAACTATCGGCCGCGGCGGCGCCGGGCGTCAAATGCAGGATGGCGATGGGATTGATCGCGGCCGTTGATGCTCAGCCGGCGGCCGCCTCGATGGCGTCCATGTCCTCGTCGGAAAAGCCGAAATGGTGGCCGATCTCGTGCACCAGCACATGGGTGACGATGGCAGAGAGGCTTTCCTCGTGGTCGGTCCAGTAGGCAAGGATCGGCCGGCGATAGAGCCAGATCATGTTCGGCATCATGCCGGTGACCTCCTGGCGGAAGGGCAGGCCGATGCCGTGGAACAGGCCGAGCAGATCGTAGCGGCTGGACAGCCCCATGCTGTCGAGCACCTCCCGGGTCGGGAAGTCCTCGACCCGGATCACCAGGTCCTCGCACAAGGCGCGGAAATGGGCCGGCAACCGGGCAAAGGCCCTCGTCGCCAAGCCCTCGATATCGGCGAGCGAGACGGCCTGGCCGCGCCAGGCGCGAGGGTCGTCAAATCGTCCTGTCATAACAGCCATCTAGGGCCGCGCGGGTCGCTCACCAGCCCCATTGACGCAACCGCCAAGATGAGCGACCGTTAACCATCTTAGTCTTTGTGACATAACGTAAAATAGGTAAAATTTTATGCGTCTCGGTGCCACCGGATTTGGCCTGATCCTGGCTGTCAGCATCACCGCGACGGTGCCGGCCTCGGCTGAATTCTTCAACTGCAATCAGCGGCCCGGCCAGGTGCTCTACAGCTATGGCGGCTCGCCCAGCCAATACGGCAGCCGCACCACCTACAGCCGCCACACCACCGATTATTCGGCCCAGAGCTACCGCCGTCGCTACCAGAGCCACGCGAGCTATTTCGGCTCGCGCTACGACCGCAGCCGATGGTAGTTTCGGCCGTCATGGGACGGCCGATAGCGAAAATCACGACTGCCGCTGCGCTCGGCGCCCTGGTGCTCGCCATGGCGGCGCCGGCGCTCGCCCAGGATTCCGATTCCGCGCCGCGCCCGCGTCCGCGCATCACTATTCATCCGCGCGGCGGTAGCCAGTTGCCGCCGACCGCCAAGCGTTATTGCCGCTCGTGGCTGGCACAGGAATACCGGGTCAGCGGCACCGTCATCGTGCCGCGCATGCAATGCTGGTGGCAGTAGGCGCAGGCTTCGGCGCGTCAGTTCGTTACTGATGTAGGTCAAGGACAGGGGGTGGCACTGTGTTCTCATGCCGCCACGAACCAAAATCCCCTGTTTGACGTTTTCGTGATGAGGCCAAGGAGGCTGACATGAAACGGATCGTGATCGCGGCTATTGCGGCTTTGGCTTTCGGCATCCTGGCTGTGCCGGGGCCGGTTGCGGCGGCCGCGCCCAAGAGCGGCATCGCCACGGCGCAGCCCGCGCAACTCGATCTGAGCGCGCGGCGTTACCACCGCCGCTACTATCGCTACTACCGTCGGCACTATTGGTACCGGCCGTATTACTACTACCCTTATCCCTACTATTATTACGGCCCGCCTTATTATCGGTACCGCTACTATCCCTATTATTACCGGCGGCCGGGCATCTATTTCGGCTTCGGCTGGTGAAACAACAAAGGCCCGCCGTGACGGCGGGCCTTTCGACTCTAGCAAACGGGCGTCGCGCTATTTCCACTCGCGCACGTCGACGAAATGCCCGGCGATCGCGGCGGCTGCCGCCATCGCCGGCGACACCAGGTGGGTGCGGCCCTTGTAGCCCTGGCGGCCCTCGAAATTGCGGTTCGAGGTCGAGGCGCAGCGCTCGCCGGGCGCGAGCTTGTCGGGATTCATGGCGAGACACATCGAGCAGCCTGGCTCGCGCCAGTCGAAGCCCGCGGCTCTGAAGATCTTGTCGAGCCCTTCGGCTTCCGCCTGCTCCTTCACCAGGCCGGAACCCGGCACGATCATGGCATTGACGTTCCCGTTCACGTGCTTGCCGTCGACCACCTTGGCCACCGCGCGCAAATCCTCGATGCGCGCATTGGTGCATGAGCCGATGAAGACGCGGTCGATTCTGATGTCGGTGATCTTCTCGCCGCCTTTGAGCCCCATGTAGCCGAGCGAGCGCTCGGCGGCGATGCGCTTGTTCTCGTCGGCGATGTCGGAGGGCACCGGCACCTTGCCGGTGACCGAGACCACCTGCTCGGGGCTGGTGCCCCAGGTCACCAGCGGCGGCAGCTTTGCCGCGTCGAGCCTGATCTCGCGGTCGAAATGCGCGCCGTCGTCGGAGGCGAGCGTCTCCCAATATTTCATCGCCTCGTCCCAGGCCTTGCCCTTGGGCGCTTTCGGCCTGTCCTTGAGATAGGCGTAGGCCTTCTCGTCCGGCGCGATGAAGCCGGCCTTGGCGCCGCCTTCCACCGACATGTTGCAGACGGTCATGCGGCCTTCCATCGACAGCGCGCGGATCGCCTCGCCGGCATATTCCAGCGCATAGCCGGTGCCGCCGGCAGTGCCGATCTCGCCGATGATGGCGAGGATGATGTCTTTCGCGGTGACGCCGAGCGGCAGCTTGCCGTCGACCACGGCGCGCATGTTTTTCGACTTTTTCTGGATCAGCGTCTGGGTTGCCAGCACGTGTTCGACTTCCGAGGTGCCGATGCCGTAGGCGAGCGCGCCGAAGGCGCCGTGGGTCGCGGTGTGGCTGTCGCCGCAGACGATGGTGGTGCCGGGCAAAGTGAAGCCCTGCTCGGGGCCGATGATGTGGACGATGCCCTGGCGTTTGTCGAACTCGTTGAAGTATTCGATGCCGAAGTCCTTGGCGTTCTGCGCCAGCGCTGCGATCTGCTCGGCGCTTTCCGGGTCGGGATTGGGCTTCTTGCGGTCGGTGGTCGGCACGTTGTGGTCGACCACGGCGAGCGTCTTGTCGGGCGCATGCACCTTGCGGCCGGCGGCGCGCAGGCCTTCGAAAGCCTGCGGGCTCGTCACCTCGTGCACCAGATGACGGTCGATGTAGATGAGACAGGTGCCATCCGGCTGTTCATCGACCAGATGGTCGTCCCAGATCTTGTCGTAGAGGGTACGCGGTTTCATGGACTGAAGGCCTTGGCTTGAGAATGAAACGGAATGCTCGCGTGCGCCGGCGTCGCGCCGGCAGCCGTCGTCAAAGCGCGGCTTGCGCGCAGACCGTCAGGCGACCGAAGAAGCGCCAGGGCAGGCGCGCGTGATCGGCGAGAATGACCCGTTCAGTCTTGGAAATCATGGCCGGTATATAGCCATTTGCCGCCGCTCCGACAACGCGGGGCGACGGCTGGTCATGGCTGGCCATGGCTGGTCATGGCTGGTCATGGGGGTTGCGCTTGTTCCGGCCGTCCAAGCCTTGTCGCCAGGATCACGACCAAAGACGCCGATGCCCGGCACAGGGCCGGGCATGACGTGCAGTGCCAGTCGATCTGATCCTTCGCCTATTCCTTGGCGGCGGCCTCGGCTGCCTCCGCCCCGGTGGTGCCGGCGGCTTCCGAGATGCGCGCCTTCTTGCCGCGCAGGCCGCGCAGGTAATAGAGCTTGGCGCGGCGCACCTTGCCCCGGCGCACCACCGTGATCGAGTCGATCATCGGCGAGTACAGCGGGAATACGCGCTCGACGCCTTCGCCGTACGAGATCTTGCGCACGGTGAAGTTCTCGTTGATGCCGCGGCCGGAGCGGCCGATGCAGACGCCCTCATAAGCTTGCACGCGGCTCTTGTCGCCTTCGACCACCTTGACGTTGACCAACACGGTGTCGCCCGGCGCGAAGTCCGGAATTTCCTTGCCGGCCGAGAGCTTTTCGACCTGCTCTTTGTCGAGCTCTTGAATGATGTCCATGGCGAAATCTCCGTCGGCAGCGCCAGCATCCGGCGCGCGATATGTGCTGTCCTGAATGGGTCGGGCGAGCTTGTAGACCATCAATTGTGGCTTGTCACCCCTCGTAACCCGTCATGGCCGGGCCGGCCCGCAGGCCCGTGACCCGGCCATCCCGCTTAGGGACGCAGGGCTTTTGCCTTCCTAAGCGAGATCGCCGGGACAAGCGCGGCGATGACGCCTGGAGAATTATGGTTTCTTCCGGGCTTCGTAAGCGGCCCAAAGGTCGGGGCGGCGGGCCTTGGTCAGCGCCTCGGCCTGCGCCCGCCGCCAGGCCTTGATCTTGGCGTGGTCGCCGGAGGTCAGAACCTCGGGGATCGGCTCGCCCTCGAACACCGGCGGCCTGGTGTATTGCGGATATTCGAGCAGGCCGTCGGCAAAGCTTTCCTCGGCGGCGGAGGCCTCCTTGCCCATGACGCCGGGCAAAAGCCGCACGCAGGCGTCGATCAGCGCCAGCGCCGCGATCTCGCCGCCCGACAACACGAAATCGCCGAGCGACACCTCCTCGAGCCGGCGCGCCTTGATCAGCCGTTCGTCGACGCCCTCGAAGCGCGCGCAGACGATGACGGCGCCGGGGCCGCGCGCCAGCGCGGCCACCTTGCTCTGTGTCAGCGGCGCGCCGCGTGGGCTCATCAGCAGGCGAGGGCGGGTGTCATGCGGCACGGCGTCGAGCGCGCGGGCGAGCACGTCGGCCTTCATCACCATGCCCGGGCCGCCGCCGGCCGGCGTGTCGTCGACGGTGCGGTGCTTGTCGGTCGCGGCATTGCGGATGTCGTGGCTGTCGAGCGACCAGATGCCGGAGGCGAGCGCCTTGCCGGCGAGGCTTGCCGCCAGCGGGCCCGGAAACATCTCCGGGAAGATGGTGAGGACGGATGCGCGCCACATGGTTATCTCCGTCGTCGTCGGCGCTCAGATGGGGACCCATAACCCCCGGTTCTTGCGTATCTCGACCACCGGGTTATGGGTCCCGGCCCTCGCTTCGCTCGGCCGGGACGACAATCTCTTCGGGCGGGACCACTACAATTTGCTTCGCCTGCAAGTCGACCTTCGGCACCGCGGCTTCCGTGAACGATAGCATCAGCACTGCGCCGTCCTTGGGCGTGATCTCGATGATGTCGCCAGCGCCGAAATTGTGGACCGCCGTCACCGTGCCGAGTGCCCGGCCGTCCGCCGTAATCGCGGCAAGGCCGATCAGGTCGGCGTGGTAGTACGTGTCGGGCTCCGCGATGTCCGGCAGCCGCTCGCGCGGCACGAACAGTTCGAGATTGGTCAAGCGCTCGGCGGCGTTGCGGTCGTTGACGCCGGCGAGGCGTGCGACCAGGAAATCCTTGCCCGGGCGCAGCGCCTCGATCTCGAAGGTCCGCGCACCGTCCTCGGTTTCCAACGGGCCGTAGCTGGCGACGTCCATCGGGTCCTGTGTGAACGGCCACAGCCTGACCTCGCCGCGGATACCATGCGCGGCCCCGATGCGGGCGACGCGGATGCGCTCGGCCACGGTTCAGGTCATCAGCTCGCCGGCGCCTCGGCCGGCTTCTCGGCCTTCGCCTTGTCGGCGGCAGCTTTCGCGGTCGCCGCGGTCTTGGCGGCTGCCTCGGCGCCTTCCTTGGCCTTGGTATCTTCCGCTTCCTTGGCCTTGCGCTCCTTGCGCGGGATCGCCTTCTCCGGGTTGTTGCGCTTTGGCCGCTTCAGGATGCCGGCGGCGTCGAGGAAGCGCATGACGCGGTCCGACGGCTGCGCGCCTTTCTTCATCCAGTCCTTGACCTTGTCGAGGTCGAGCTTGAGGCGCTCTGTCTTTTCCTTCGGCAGCAGCGGATTGAAGTAGCCGAGCCGTTCGATGAAGCGGCCGTCGCGCGGCGAGCGCGAGTCGGCAACGACGATGTGATAGACCGGCCGCTTCTTGGTTCCGGCACGGGCCATGCGGATGACGAGAGACATTTCTGTTCTTCCTTTCTGACTTACAATGCCGTCATTCCGGGGCGCGTGCGCAGCACGCGAGCCCGGAATCCAGAACGACGCGCGGTGACTGCGTCTGGATTCCGGGTCCACGCGCTATTGCGCCTGCCCCGGAATGACAGTGAGTGGACGACAACCATCATTTTTTCTTCCCCAGTCCGGGCGGCAGACCGCCCGGCAGTCCAGGAAACTTTCCGCCCAGGCCGGGAAAGCCCGGCATGCCGGGCATATTCGGCGGCAGCTTGGGCATGCCGGGCATGTTCGGCAGCGCGCCGCCGGCCGGCATCTGCTCGGCGAGCTTCTTCAGCTCTTCGGGCGAGGGCATGCGCGAGCCGAAGCCCATGGCCTGCGCCATGCCGGCAAGCGGGCCGCGTTTGCCGCCGCCCATCGCCTTCATCATGTCGGCCATGGTGCGGTGCATCTTCAAAAGCTTGTTGATGTCCTCGGCCTTGGTGCCGGAGCCCGAGGCGATGCGTTTCTTGCGGCTGTGCTTGAGGATGTCGGGATTGCGCCGCTCCTGCGGCGTCATCGAGTCGATGATCGCGACCTGGCGCTTGATCACGGTCTCGTCGATATTGGCCTGCGCCAGCTGGTTCTTCATCTTGGCGACGCCGGGCAGCATGCCCATCAGCCCGCTCATGCCGCCCATCGCCTGCATCTGCTGAAGCTGCTCGCGCAGGTCGGAGAGATCGAAGGCGCCTTTGCGCATCTTCTCGGCTGCGCGCATCGCCTTTTCGGCGTCGATGGTGGCGGCGGCCTTCTCGACCAGTGCCACGACGTCGCCCATGCCGAGGATGCGGCCGGCGACGCGCGCCGGATCGAACTCCTCGATGGCGTCGAGTTTTTCGCCGGTGCCCATCAATTTGATCGGCTTGCCGGTGACGGCGCGCATCGACAGCGCGGCGCCGCCGCGGCCGTCGCCGTCGACGCGGGTGAGCACGATGCCGGTCAAGCCCACGCGCTCGTCGAACGAGCGCGCCAGATTGACCGCGTCCTGGCCGGTGAGCGCGTCGGCGACCAGCAGCACCTCGTGCGGATTGGCGGCCTGCTTGACCTCGGCCGCCTCGTTCATCATTGCCTCGTCGAGCGTGGTGCGACCGGCGGTGTCGAGCATGACGACGTCGTAGCCGCCGAGGCGGCCAGCCTCGAGTGCGCGCCTGGCGATCTGCGCCGGCTGCTGGCCTTCGACCACGGGCAGCGTGGCAATGCCGGCATCGCGGCCGAGCACGGCCAATTGCTCCATGGCCGCCGGCCGGCGCACGTCGAGCGAGGCCATCAGCACTTTCTTCTTCTGCCGGTCGGTGAGGCGCTTGGCGATCTTGGCGGTGGTGGTGGTTTTGCCGGAGCCCTGCAGGCCGAGCATCATGAGGACGACTGGCGGCGCGGCGGCAAGATCGATGCCCTGTCCCTGGGTGCCGAGGGTGGCGATCAGCTGGTCGTGCACGATCTTGACGACCATCTGCCCAGGCGTCACCGATTTCATCACCTCGACGCCGACCGCGTGCTTCTTCACCTCGTCGGTAAAGGCGCGGGCGACGTCGAGCGCGACGTCGGCCTCGAGCAGCGCACGGCGCACTTCGCGCAAGGCCGCCTCGACATCGGCCTCCTGCAGCGCGCCGCGCCGCGTCAGGCCGTCGAGAATGCCGCCGAGTCGTTCCGACAGGCTTTCGAACATCGTTTCCCTTGCGAAAACACCTTGACGCCCGAGGGCGCATCGCGCTGTCGGGCGGTGGCCTCCGGCCTCTCAATGGACCGGGCGGCGGAGTTTCATGTCATGTCTTAAGCGAAGACGGCCGGAACCTATGGAGGCGCCGCGGCCGAGTCAAGGCAAGCCAGTAATGCCGGATTAGCGGACCAATTCGTAGCTGACCGAGACCACGACCCGCAGCGTCTGTTCCCCCGGTGCGATCGGGACCGCGGCGGCGCGCAGCACGCCGCCCGGGTGCGGCGGCGCCGATGCGCCTTCCTCGGTGATTGCGGCCACGCGCCCGAGCTTGGCGCCGGCGGCCTGGGCGTAAAGCTCGGCCTTGCGGTGCGCATCCTCGACTGCCTCGGCGCGCGCCTTGTCGAGCAGCTTCGACTGGTTGGACACCTCGAATTCGATGCCGGACATCTCATTGGCGCCGGCTGCGATGGCGTGGTCGAGAAAGTCGGGCAGGCGGCCGATGTCGCGGGTCTTGACGGTGAGCTGGTTGGTCGCCTGGAAGCCCACGAGCCGCGTCGCGCCGTCCTTGCCGCTGTCGTATTGCGGCTGCAGCGACAGCCGCGAGGTTTGCATGTCGCGCTCGGTGACGCCTTCGGTCTTGATCGCGGCTGTCACCGCGGTCATCTGCCGGGCATTGGCCTCGCTCGCCTCGCGCGCCGTCTTGCCGCGCGTGGTGACGCCGATGCGGATCGAGGCGCTGTCGGGCGCGGCGGCGACGCTCGCCTGGCCGGTGACCGTGACGAGCTGGTCGGCGGCCTGCGCGCTCGCCGGCAGCAGGATCACGAACGCGGTGAATACAAGAGCCGAGGTTCGCATGGTCTACCCCTAGGAGCGCGCGGCGAGCGCGGGGAAGCACGATCGTACCGGAGCGCTGGCTTTCGCGCGTTAAGCTTACTTCACCGGCACGAACACGCTCACCAGCATGTCGTTGTCGTCCGGCTTTAGCGGCCCGCCGCTATATTCCTCGATGAAGCTGTCCTTGGCGTCGATGCCCTTGTCGTCGAGATAATTGGTGATGGCCTCGTAGGTCGTGTCCATCGAGTCATAGGAGCCGCGGTGGATGAATTTCATCGCCCTGCCGGCGGGCGTTTCGCCGATGGCGAGATCGCCGTGCGGCGGATCCTTGGGCGTCTCGGCGATCGGCACGGCGGCGCGGAAGTCGAAGCCGGTATTGTCGGTCTGCGTGTAGATGGTCATGGCCGGGCCGGCCGCCTTGATCTCATGCTTGTCCATGTATTCGTTGAGCGTCTTGAAGGCCTCGATCAGGGTGTCCAGCGCGCTGTCCCATTTGCTGTGGCCCTGCAGATAGATGATGGGTCGCGCCGGCAGCGTCACCTCTTCGCCGAAGGCGTCGCCCGGCTTGAGCTTTTCCGGCACGGCCATGCCGGGCTGCGGCGCGTTCTGGGCCGAAGCGAAACCGCCGGCGAGCGCCAGAAGCAGCATCAGGGGAAGCAATGTGCGCTTTGCCAATCGGCCCTCCAGTCCCGGCTTTTCGGCACTCTAGCACGGCCACTGGCCAATCCGCGCCTGTTCGCCATATAAACCGGGCGAAACACCGGCAGAGCAGATTTGCGGTAAACGATGGGCGCGCTCGCCAACCACGCATTCGTCAAGATGAACGGCATCGGCAACGAGATCGTCGTCGTCGACATGCGCTCGGGTGCGGCCCGGATCGAGGCCGCCGAGGCGCGCGCCGCCGCCGGTCCCGTGCCCTACGATCAGCTGATGGCGCTCTATCCACCGCGCACGCCCGGCACCGACGCCTTCGTCCGCATCTACAACAATGACGGCTCGGAGGCCGGCGCCTGCGGCAACGGCATGCGCTGCGTCGCCGACATCGTCGCCAAGGAGAGCGGCAAGACGGCGCTGACCTTCGAGACCAGCGCCGGCATCCTCAATTGCTGGAAAGGCGCCGACGGCCAGTTCACCGTCGACATGGGGGCGCCGCGCTTCAAGTGGAACGAGATCCCGCTGGCCGAGGAATTCCGCGACACCCGCGCCATCGAACTGCAGATCGGACCGATCGACAAGCCGGTGCTGCATTCGCCGTCGGTCGTCAGCATGGGCAATCCGCACGCCATCTTCTGGGTCGACGATGTCAACGCCTACGATCTCGAACGCTTCGGCCCGCTGCTGGAAAACCATCCGATGTTTCCCGAGCGCGCCAATATCACGCTGGCGCATGTCGTCTCGCGCGAGGCCATCGTCATCCGCACCTGGGAGCGCGGCGCCGGGCTGACCAAGGCCTGCGGCTCGGCGGCTTGTGCCGCCGCCGTCGCCGCCGCGCGGCTCAAGCGCACCGGCCGCAAGGTCAAGGTGACCCTGCCGGGCGGCGAGTTGACCATCGACTGGCGCGACAAGGACGACCATGTCCTGATGACCGGGCCGATCGAATTCGAGTTCGCCGGCAAGTTCGCCGCCGATCTGGCCAAGGCGCCGGCGCCGTGAGCGTCGACGTCGTCACCTTCGGCTGCCGGCTCAACGCCTACGAGTCGGAAGTGATCCGCAACCAAGCGGCGCGCAACGGCGCCGGCGATGCCGTCGTCGTCAACACCTGCGCGGTGACCGCCGAAGCCGTGCGCCAGGCCAGGCAAAGCATCCGCCGCATCAGGCGCCAACGCCCGGGCGCGCGCATCGTCGTCACCGGCTGCGCGGCGCAGACGCAGCCCGAGCTGTTCGCGCAAATGCCCGAGGTCGACCGCGTCGCCGGCAACCAGGAAAAGCTCGACGCCCGGCTGTGGCGTGAGGATGGCAAGGTCGCCGTCGCCGACATCATGGCCGTGCGAACGATGCGCGCTCACGGCATCGACGCGATCGAGGGCCACAGCCGCGCCTTCGTCCAGGTGCAGAACGGCTGCGATCACCGCTGCACCTTCTGCGTCATCCCGTTCGGACGCGGCAATTCGCGCGCGCTGCCGGCGGACGACGTCGTCGCCCAAGTCCGCCGACTGGCGGCAAACGGCTATCGCGAGGTGGTGCTGACGGGAGTCGATATCACGAGCTACGCCGACGGCGGCATGCGCCTGGGCGGGCTGGTGAAGCGGGTTCTGCGCGAGGTGCCGGGGCTTGCCCGCCTGCGTCTGTCGTCGATCGATTCCGTCGAAGCCGACGCCGATCTTTTTGACGCGCTCGCCGACGAGCCTCGGCTGATGCCGCATCTGCACCTGTCGCTGCAGGCGGGCGACGATCTCATCCTGAAGCGCATGAAGCGTCGCCATTCGCGCGCCGACGCCATTTCGTTCTGCGCCCGGGTCCGCCGCCTGCGCCCCGACGTCGCCTTCGGCGCCGACATCATCGCTGGCTTTCCGACCGAGAGCGAGGCGGCCTTCCAGCGCTCGCTCGATCTGGTCGACGAATGCGGCCTGACGACGCTGCACGTGTTTCCGTTTTCGCTGCGGCCGGGCACGCCGGCGGCACGCATGCCACAGCTGCCAGCGGTGACAATCAAGGAGCGCGCCCGCCGCCTGCGCGAGAAGGGCGCCGCCGCGCTGCGCCGCCATCTCGACGGCGAAATCGGCCGCCGCCGCCGCGTGCTGGCGGAATCCGGCGCGCTCGGGCGCACCGAGCAGTTCACGCCGGTGCGGCTTTCAATGCCGGCCGCGCCGGGTCATATTCTCGAGTTGACGATGACGGGCCATGACGGCCGCGCGTTGCTGGCGGCCCAAGGGGAGCAAAATGAGCGATCACATGATTACGACCATGGAGCAGCTGCAGGCGCTCTACGGCGAGCGCAACCCGAATTCCGTCATCAAGGAGATCCATCATATCAATGACGGCTATCGCCGGCTGATCGAGGCGGCGCCGTTCGTGGCGGTCGCCACCGCCGGTCCCGAGGGCCTCGACTGCTCGCCCAAGGGCGATGCGCCCGGCTTCGTGCGTATTCTCGACGACAAGACGCTGGCGCTGCCCGACCGGCCCGGCAACAACCGCATCGACGGCTTTCGCAACATCGTGCGCGACCCGCGCATCGCGCTGCTGTTCCTCATCCCGGGCTGCGGCGAGACGCTGCGCGTCAACGGCCGCGCCAGCATCTCGATCGAGCCGAAGCTGATGCAGAGCTTCGCCGTCAACGGCAAATTGCCGCGCTGCGTGCTCATCGTGCATGTCGAGAGCGTCTACTTCCACTGCGCCAAGGCGATCATCCGCTCCAGGCTGTGGGACGAGCAGAGCAAGATCGACCGCAAGAGCCTGCCGTCGATGGGCGCGGTGCTCGCCGAGCTGAGCGGCGGAAAAGCCGGCGGCGATGAGTACGATCGCGAGCTGCCGGCGCGGCACCAGGCACAGCTGTATTGACGCGCTTGCCATTGGTCGCCGCGGAAACGGCGGCTTAAACGGGCTCGCTGCCGCCTCTGGATTCCCGCTGGCGCGGCAACGCCGGGTCAGTCGTCGCCTGTCCACCCGCATTTGCTGAGCAGCTCGCGCATGTGTGCCGGCACCGGCGCCTCCACCGTCACCGGCGGCTTGTTCTTGGAGATCGGCACCGTCACCGCGCGGGCATGCAGATGCAGCGGCACGCCGCCCTGGCGCGGGGCGCGGCCGTAGATATCGTCGCCGACGATCGGGAAACCCATCTCCGAACAGTGCACGCGCAGCTGGTGGGTGCGGCCGGTCAGCGGCTCGAGCGCCAGCCAGGTGAGATTTCGGAAAGCCTCTCCCCGTGCACTGAGCGCTCCCTGCCCCCTTGTGGGGGAGGGTTGGGGAGGGGGGTGATTGCCGGAGTCCGCCGGATCATCAACGGTGACCCCCACCCCCGACCCCTCCCCACAAGGGCGAGGCGAGAAGCGCCCCAGCACCTTCCACGTCGTCACCGAGGGCAGGCCGTGCGGGTCGGCCTTCATCCACCAGCCGCGCGCGGCGTCGCGCTTGGCGAGCGCCATGTCGATGCGGCCTTGGTCGGCGGCCGGCCCGCCTTCGACCACCGCCCAATAGGTCTTGCCGACCTTGCCCTGCTTGAACAGCTTGCCGAGCAGCGCCAGCGCCTTGCGGTGGCGGCCGAGCACCAGGCAGCCCGAGGTGTCGCGGTCGAGCCGGTGCGCCAGCGCCGGCTGACGCGGCAGGCCGAAGCGCAGCGCGTCGAAATACGCGTCGAGCGCCTCGCCGCCCTTCGGCCCGCGATGCACGGCAAGGCCCGCCGGCTTGTCGATCACCAGCATCAGCCCGTCGCGGTAGATCAGGCGGGCGAGCATCTCTTCCGGTGTCATCATTTCTTTCGTCATTCCGGGGCGCGGCCGTCAGGCCGCGAACCCGGAATCCATATTTCGCAGCCGGTATTATGGATTCCGGGTCCGGCGCTGCGCGCCGTCCCGGAATGACAATCGTGTGGGTTACGGCTATCACGGCGCTCGCTTCTCTTCACCCTCCCCTTATAGGGGGAGGGTCGCTCGCCGAAGCCTAGCGACGACGAGCGGGGTGGGGTGCCTAGCCTCACCGCCGGAATTCACCCCCTCCCGGCGCGCTGCGCGCGCCGACCTCCCCCCTCAGGGGGAGGTGAAGACGAGCGATGCGTGCATGAGCGACAACGAGCAGCAGGAAGGCTGGTGGAAGCGCCTGAGCGGCGGGCTCGGCCGCACCTCGTCGGCGCTCGGCTCCTCGATCGTCGCGGCGCTGACCAACAAGCCGCTGACGCGGGAAACGCTCGAAGGCCTGGAGGCGGAATTGATCCGCGCCGATCTCGGCACCGAGCTCGCCGGCCGGCTCGTCACCGTGCTCGATTCCTCAACCTACAAAGCCGGCATCACCCCCGACGAGGTCAAGGCGGTGCTCGCCGGCGAAATCGAGAAGGTGCTGGCGCCGGTCGCCAAGCCGCTGGAGATCGCGGCGCGGCCCTTCGTCGTTCTCGTCGCCGGCGTCAACGGCTCCGGCAAGACCACCACCATCGGCAAGCTCGCGGCGCGCTTCCGCCGCGACGGCAAAACGGTGATGCTGGTGGCGGGCGACACCTTCCGCGCCGCCGCCATCGATCAGCTCAGGATCTGGGGCGAGCGCACCGGCGCCGCCGTGCAGGCGAGCGCGCCCGGCAGCGACGCGGCGAGCCTCGCCTTCGATGCGATCACGGCCGCCAAGGCGCAAGGCGTCGACATCGTGCTGGTCGACACCGCCGGCCGCCTGCAGAATCGCGCCGAGCTGATGAGCGAGCTGGAAAAGATGCTGCGCGTCATCAAGAAGGTCGAGCCAGCCGCGCCGCACGCGGTACTTTTGGTGCTCGACGCCACGGTCGGGCAGAACGCGCTCAGCCAGGTCGAGATTTTCGGCAAGATCGCCGGCGTCACCGGCCTGGTCATGACCAAGCTCGACGGCACCGCGCGCGGCGGCATCCTGGTTCAGCTCGCCGAGCGGTTTAACCTGCCGGTGCATTTCATCGGCGTCGGCGAGGGCGTCGAGGATCTGAGCGATTTCACCGCGCGCGACTTCTCGCGGGCGGTGGTGGGGCTTCAGTGATTCGTCATTCCGGGGCGCGGCCGTAGGCCGCGAGCCCGGAATCCAGAGCCATACGAGAGATCTTGCGATGGCGCCCTGGATTCCGGGCTCCCTCGCTTCGCTCGGGCCCCGGAATGACAAACGAAAAAGGTCGCGCTAGAGAGCCTGATGTCCAAAAAACAACCTCTCAACCCCATCCTCAAGCTCGCGCTCGACATCGGGCCGCTGGTGCTGTTCTTCGCCGCCAATGCCCGCTTCGGCATTTTCACCGCCACCGCGGCCTTCATGGCCGCGGTCCTGGTCGCGCTGGCAGTATCCTACGCGCTGACCCGCCGGCTCGCCGTCATGCCGCTGGTCACCGCCGTGATCGTGCTGATCTTCGGCACGCTGACGCTGGTGCTGCACAACGAGACCTTCATCAAGCTCAAGCCGACGATCATCTACGTGCTGTTCGGCGGCACGCTGCTCGCCGGGCTGCTGCTCGGCAAGCCGTTTCTGTCCATCCTGTTCGATCAGATGTTCCACCTGACCGACGAAGGCTGGCGCAAGCTGACCTGGCGCTGGGTCGCCTTCTTCTTCGCGCTCGCCGTGCTCAACGAGGTGGTCTGGCGCAACTTCTCGACCGACGCCTGGGTCAGCTTCAAGCTGTTCGGCGTGGTGCCGCTGACGTTCCTGTTCGGCGCGCTGCAGTATCCGCTGTTGACCAAATACCACGCCGAAAAGAGCTGACGCGTGGCCGGCCGTCTCACTCGCCTGTGGCGGCCGGTTGCGGCCGGCCTGTGCGGAAGCGTGGCGCACAACATCCTGATGGCACTGAAATCCTGGGCCCAATGGCTGCCGGGGTTCGAGCCGTACCAGGATTTGCAGGCGACACTCACCGCCGCGGTCGGCAGTTCGGTTCCGGCAGTGGTGCCGTGGCTGCTGACCTATCTCAACGGTTCGGTGGTGCTGGGCTTTCTTTATGGCCATCTCCACCGCCGCATTCCTGGAAACAGCGGCGCGGCAAAGGGAGCGGTGTTCGGCCTGTGCGGCTGGGTGGCAATGGGCCTGATGGCGTTTCCGCTGCTCGGCAAGGGCCTGTTCGGCACGCAGGCCGGCCTCGGCGTCAAGCCGGCCCTTTTCACCCTGCTGATGATGCTGACCTACAGCGTCGTGCTCGGCGTCGCTTATGCAGCGCTCGAGCCGGACCGCCGCTAGCCCGCGGCCGGCTTTGCCACCATCGCCGGTTCGCGCAGATAGCGCCGCCGGTAGATGAGGAAGCGCTTTTCGAAAAACGTGTAGGACAGGCCGGCGACCGGCAGGAAGGCCAGGAAGGCGAGATTGGCGGCGATCAGCGCCAGATAGAAATTGCCGATGCTGCTGTGCTGCCAGTAAAGGTCGCGCAGCAGCACCGCCGGGAAAAAGTGCAGGAGATAGATCGAATACGACCATTCGCCGACCCTGGCGAGCGAACGGTCGAGCCAGGCCGGCAGCTTGAACGCGGCGCCGTCATACCAGGCGATCAGCGCACCGTAGGTGACGGCCTCGACGGTCGGCAGCACGATCCAGAGCGGGCTCGGCGACGGCGAGCCGTCGAAATGATAATAGCCGCCGTTGCGGTCGAACACGGTCCACAGCAGCAGGAACGCGGCGAAGCTTGCGCCGGCGGCGAGGTTGAGCGCGTTGCGGCGCAGCGGCACCAGCGCGAACACCATGCCGAACACGAACTGGTCGATGCGCCCGGCGATGGTCCAGTAGGCGATGTGCTGCGCCTCGCCGTAGGTGCGCCACCAGTCGTAGCGCAGCGCCACGGCGCCGGCGACGATCGCAATGAGCACGAACGGGCCGTGACGGCGGAACAGCAACAGCAGCAGCGGGAACAATAGATAGAACTGCAGCTCGATCGAGATCGTCCAGGTGCCGCGCGGCCAGGTCGGCAGCACGAAGCCGCCGACCACGGCGCTCATCGGCACGCGCTCGCCGCCGAGGAGGCCGATGACGACCCAGGCGGCGATGCAGACGACGAGCAACGGACCGAGCCGCACCGCGCGGCTCCACAGGAAGTTGGGAAAATCGATGCCGTGATTGCCGACCAGCTTGGCGAACAGATAGCCCGACAGCGTCATGAACAGCGCGACGCCGGTGTGGCCCTCGTCGAGCAGCGCCAGCGGGAAGACCGGGTGGCCGGCATAGGGCGCCGGAAAGTTCGGCGTCAGGTGCAGGAAATGCCAGAGGAACACCAGATAGGCGGCGCAGGCCCGCACATGGTCGAGCCGCGAATAATAGACGCCTTCGGTCGAGCGCATGCGGCCTTGCTAGCAACGCGGCGTCAAGGATTGGTTACGCCGGCGGGCCTCGCGAAAAACGCCTAGTTCGCCAAGGCTTTCTGGATTTCCGGCTCGAGACGGCCTTGCAGATTCTCCGCCGAGATCGGCCCCACCAGCTTGTAGACGATGCGGCCGTCGCGGCCGATCACATAGGTCTCGGGCACGCCGTAGACGCCCCAGTCGATCGAGGCGCGGCCCGACTCGTCGCGGCCAGTGGCGGCGAACGGATTGCCGTAGCGATTGAGGAAACGCCGGGCGTTGTCCGGCGTGTCCTTGTAGTTGATGCTGACGAGCTGGATGCGCCGGTCCTTGCCGAGCGCCGCCAGGAACGGCACTTCGTCGTGGCAGGGAATGCACCACGACGCCCAGACGTTGAGCACGGTCACATGCCCGGCGAAGGTCGCGCCGCTCAAGCCCGGCACCGGCTTGCCGTCGTGCGTGACGCCTTCGAGCGGCGGCAGTTCGGTCAGCGGCACCGGCCGCCCGATCAGCGCCGAAGGCAGGAGCGAAGGGTCGCCGCTGCCGAGCCGGTAGAGGAACAAGCCGGCGAGCGCCAGGAATACGACGAGCGGCAACAGGATGAGCAGGTTCGGCCGCCGCCGTCCGGAGGTATTTTCAGGCGTTGCGCTCATTATTCACCCGTTCGTCCCCGCGCAAGCGGGGACCCAGCAGACAAAAACTTGGGCGGGAGCGATCTTGGCTCTTCGTTCCCGCTCGCGCGGGAGCGAACGGAGAGAGGTGTCCAGCATCGTTCTAACCTTGGCGCGAGCGCCGCGTGACGCCGCGCTCTTCGAGGTCGCCGAGCCGGCGCGCTTGCGCCGCATGGTCGAGCACCACCCAGGCGATCATGGCCGCGATCACGGCGGCGGTCACCGCGTAGGCGGCGACGATGAAGTCGGCGTGCGGGCCGAGGCTCATGCGCAACCTTTTTTGCGTTTGCGCATGATCTTATCCGAAAACCGGTTTCGACGTTTCGGGATCATGCGCTTTGCGCCTGCATCAATCGCATCGCGCGCACGCGCCGGCGCAGGATCTCGTTGCGCATGGCGGCGAGATAGAGCGTGAAGAACAGCGCCGTGAACGCCGCCGCCATGATCAGGAGCGGCGCCAGGATCGAGGGATCGATCGCCGAGCCGCCCATGCGCAGGATCGAGGCCGGCTGGTGCAGCGTGTTCCACCAGTCGACCGAGAACTTGATGATCGGCAGGTTGACGGCGCCGACCAGCGTCAGCACCGCGGCGGCGCGCGCGCCGCGGCCCGGCTCCTCCGCGGTCCAGTACAGGGCCAGCACGCCGAGATAGAGCAAAAACAGCACCAGCACCGAGGTCAACCGCGCATCCCACACCCAATAGGTGCCCCAGGTCGGCCGGCCCCACAGCGAGCCGGTGACCAGGCAAATCAAGGTGAAGGCGGCGCCGATGGGCGCTGCCGCCTTGCCGGCGACATCGGCGAGCGGATGCCGCCACACCAGCGTGCCGAGTGCGGCGACGCTCATCACGCTCCAGCCCAGCATGCCGAGCCAGGCGGCCGGCACGTGCAGGAACATGATCTTGACGGTGGCGCCCTGCTGGTAATCGTCGGGCGCGCCCATGACGCGGTAGAGGCCGACGGCGAACAGGATCGCCGTTGCCACCGCAAGCCACGGCAGCACGCGGCTGACCAGGCTCAAAAAACGCGTCGGGTTGGCGAGATCGATGACCGGCATCGGTGGATTTTTACCTCATTCCAGTCCGTAGCGCAGCGCCGCGGCGGCGGCGAAGGGACCGATGACGAAGCTGATGAGACTGAGCGCGCAAAGAACGGTGAAAGGCGGGCCGAATGGCGCAGGACCGGCGATCGCCGCTTGCGCGGCCGCGACGCCGAAGATCAGCACCGGAATGGTGAGCGGCAGCACCAGCACCGCGAGCAGCAGCCCGCCGCGGCGCAGCGCGACCGACAGCGCCGCGCCGATCAGGCCGATGAAGGTCAAGGCCGGCGTGCCGGCGAGAAGCGTCAGCATCAGCGCGCCCATGGCCGAGAGCTCGACATTGAGCATCAGCCCGAGCAGCGGCGCGATGACGACCAGCGGCAGTCCCGTGGTCAGCCAATGGGCGAGGGCCTTTGCCGCCACCGTCAGTTCCAGCGGCAGCGGCGCGGTCATCAGCAGATCGAGCGAGCCGTCCTCGTAGTCGGTCGCGAACAGCCGGTCGAGCGCCAGCAGGCTCGCCAGCAGCGCGCCGAGCCACAGCATCGCCGGGCCGATGCGCGCCAGCAGCTTGAGATCGGGGCCGACGGCGAACGGCACCATCACCACCAGGATGAGAAAGAACATGGCGCCCATCAGCGCGCCGCCGCCGACGCGCACGGCGAGCCGCATGTCACGCAGCATGAGGGCAGTCAATCCGGTCATGCGCGTGGAGTCCATGAAAAGCAGGGAGCTTCGCTTCCTGCGGTCCCTCCCCCCTTGTGGGGGAGGGGCAGGGAGGGGGGTCCTGCAGAGCGGCGCAAGCGACCCCCACCCCTAACCCCTCCCCACAAGGGGGAGGGGAACAGGCTGCGGCCAATGGATCGTCCGAGTGAGATCACGCCGCCGTCCCCAGCTTCACTTCACGCGCGCGCTCGAGGCCGATGGCGCCGTGCGCGGCGGCGACGATCATGCCGCCCGAGGCCAGATGCCGCCGCATCAGATCGGCAAGCCGCGTCTGCGACGCGGCGTCGAGCGCCGCGGTCGGCTCGTCCAGCAGCCAGATGGCGCGCGGCACCGCGACAAGCCGCGCGATCGACAGCCGCCGTCGCTGTCCGGCCGACAGATAGGCGGCGGGCAGATCGGCAAGCGCCGTGAGTTCGACCGCCGCCAGCGCAGGTGCGACGTCGCCGGACGAGGGTCCGAGAAACTCCGCCCAGAACTGCAGATTTTCGGCCACCGTCAGCGCCGGCTTGAGCGCATCGAGGTGGCCGAGATAGTGGGCCTGCTCGCCGATGGCGGCATCCCGCTCGCCGCCGTCCAGCGCCAGCGTGCCGGACGCGATGCGCAACAGCCCGGCGATCATGCGCAGCAGCGACGATTTGCCGGCGCCGTTGCGGCCGGTGACCATCAGCGCCTCGCCCGACTTTACGGCGAAGCTCAGGCCGCGGAACACGTCCCGTCCGCCCCTGACGCAGGCGAGGTTTTCGGCCGTGAGTTGCATCAGGCCGGCCGTTTCCCCGGTCCGGACCCTGAAAACCCCGAATTTCCGCGCATCTTTGGCAATAACCCGGTAAAAGTGGCGTTGGCGACGAAAAGACCTTATAAGCCCGCACCGGCGGTGTGACGAAAAGGATTTCGGGCGTAAGCCACGCCGCCTAAAAGACCTCCGTCTTTTCAGATATTTACGCCCATACCCGCCGATCTCCCCGCGCCGGGAAATGGAACAGCCGACCATGCCTTCGCTCGACAGTTTTCGTTGCTGCAAAACGCTTAAAGCCGGCAGCAGGACCTACGCCTATTACAGTCTTCCCACCGCCGAACGGAACGGCCTCAAAGGCATCTCGCGCCTGCCATTCTCCATGAAGGTTCTGCTCGAGAACCTCCTGCGCAACGAAGACGGCCGCACCGTCACCAAAGAGGACATCAAGGCGGTCGCCGAGTGGCTGAAGACCAAATCGTCCGACCGCGAGATCGCGTTCCGCCCGGCGCGCGTGCTGATGCAGGATTTCACCGGCGTCCCGGCGGTGGTCGATCTCGCCGCCATGCGCGACGCCATGGAGCAGCTCGGCGGCGATCCCAAGAAGATCAATCCGCAGGTGCCGGTCGATCTCGTCATCGACCATTCCGTCGCTGTCACCTTCTTCGGCAACAACCAGGCCTTCAAGAAGAACGTCGAGGAGGAATACCGGCAGAACCAGGAGCGCTACAAGTTCCTCAAGTGGGCGCAGCGCTCGTTCGACAATTTCAGCGTGGTGCCGCCCGGCACCGGCATCTGCCATCAGGTCAATCTCGAATATCTGTCGCGCGTCGTCTGGTCGAAGAAGGACAAGGTCAAGGCCGACGGCAAGGAGCAGACGCTCGACGTCGCCTATCCGGACACCGTTGTCGGCACCGACTCCCACACCACCATGGTCAACGGCCTGTCGGTGCTGGGCTGGGGCGTCGGCGGCATCGAGGCGGAAGCCGCCATGCTCGGCCAGCCGCTGTCGATGGTGCTGCCCGAGGTGATCGGCTTCAAGCTCACCGGCCGCATGAAGGAGGGCGTCACCGCCACCGATCTGGTGCTGACCGCGACCGAAATGCTGCGCAAGCGCGGCGTGGTCGGCAAGTTCGTCGAGTTCTTCGGCCCCGGCCTCACGCATCTGACCATCGCCGACCGCGCCACCCTCGGCAACATGGCGCCGGAATACGGCGCCACCTGCGGCTTCTCGCCGATCGACGACGACACCATCAAGTATCTCAAGGACACCGGCCGTCCGGCCGACGTCGTCTCGCTGGTCGCCGCCTACGCCAAGGCGCAGGGCATGTATCGCGTCAAGACCACGCCCGATCCGATGTTCACCGACATTCTCAAGCTCGATCTGTCGACGGTCGAGCCCTCGCTCGCCGGGCCGAAGCGCCCGCAGGACCGCATCGCGCTCAAGGACGTCAAGACGGGCTTTGCCGCGGCGATGGACAAGGAGTTCAACAAAGCCGCGGAGATGAAGAAGCGCGTCAATGTCGAGGGCAAGAATTACGACCTCGGCCATGGCGACGTGGTGATCGCGGCGATCACCTCCTGCACCAACACCTCCAATCCCAACGTCATGATCGGCGCCGGCCTCTTGGCGCGCAAGGCGGCGGCCAAGGGGCTGACCGCCAAGCCCTGGGTCAAGACCTCGCTGGCGCCCGGCTCGCAGGTGGTCGGCGAATATCTCGAGCAGTCCGGGCTGCAGAAGGACCTCGACAAGCTCGGCTTCAACCTCGTCGGCTTCGGCTGCACCACCTGCATCGGCAATTCCGGGCCGCTGCCGGAGGAGATTTCCGACACCATCAACAAGAACGATCTGGTCGCCGCCGCGGTCTTGTCCGGCAACCGCAACTTCGAGGGCCGCGTCAACGCCGACGTGCGCGCCAATTACCTCGCCTCGCCGCCGCTGGTGGTCGCCTATTCGATCGCCGGCTCCATGCAGGTCGATATCGCACGGGAGCCGCTCGGCACCGACCAGAAGGGCAAGAAGGTGTTCCTCAAGGACATCTGGCCGTCGAACAAGGAGATCGGCAGCTTCGTCGCCAAGAACGTCACCCGGCAGATCTTCGCCAAGAAATACGCCGACGTGTTCAAGGGCGATGCCAACTGGCGCAAGATCGCGGTCAAGGGCGGGCTGACCTACGAGTGGGACGACCGCTCGACCTATGTGCAGAACCCGCCTTACTTCGAGGGCATGGAAAAGCGCCAGCGTCCGCTCGAGGACATCGTCGACGCCCGCGTGCTGGCGCTTTTGCTCGACTCCATCACCACCGACCACATCTCGCCGGCGGGCTCGATCAAGGAAGCAAGCCCGGCCGGCGAATATCTGCGCGACCATCAGGTGCGGCCGAAGGACTTCAACCAGTATGGCACCCGCCGCGGCAATCATCAGGTGATGATGCGCGGCACCTTCGCCAATATCCGGCTCAAGAACCAGATGGTGCCCGGCGTCGAGGGCGGCTTCACCATCCACTATCCCGACAAGAAGCGCATGACGATGTACGACGCGGCGATGAAATACAAAGAGGACGGCGTCCCTCTCGTCATCTTCGCCGGCAAGGAATACGGCACCGGCTCCTCGCGCGACTGGGCCGCCAAGGGCACGGTGCTGCTCGGCGTGCGGGCGGTGATCTGCCAGTCGTTCGAGCGCATCCACCGCTCCAACCTGATCGGCATGGGCGTGATGCCGCTGGTCTTCGAAGAGGGCACGTCCTGGCAGTCGCTCGGCCTGAAGGGCGACGAGCAGGTTACCATCCGCGGCCTGCACGGCGAGCTCAAGCCGCGGCAGCGGCTGATCGCCGAAATCGTCTCCGGCAACGGCACGCTCAAGCGCGTGCCGCTGATTTGCCGCATCGACACCCTGGACGAGCTCGATTACTTCAAGAACGGCGGCATTCTGCAATACGTGCTGCGGCAGCTTGCGAGCTGACCCGGCCGCTCACCGCGAAGTGAGTGGCGGGTGATCGGCGGGAGCGCCTAAGCTTGCCGCGTCGGGTGCGGGGAGTTGTGGAAGGCAACCATGAGCTACCGCCACTTCGCCTTGGCCGTTGCATTTGCCGGAGCGTTCGGCGCGCAGGCCTTCGCCGGTGACACCCGCGCCGTCATCGAGCTGTTCACCAGCCAGGGCTGCTCGTCCTGCCCGCCGGCCGACAAGCTGCTGGGCGATCTGGCGCGCGATCCCTCGCTGGTGACCATGAGCCTGCCGGTCGATTACTGGGACTATCTCGGCTGGAAGGACACGCTGGCTTTGCACGGCCATTCGCTGCGCGAGCGCGCCTATGCCAATGCGCGCGGCGACGGCCAGGTCTATACGCCGCAGGTCGTGGTCAACGGCATCGTCCACGTGCTCGGCAGCGACCGCGCCGCGATCGAAAAGGCGATCGCCGAGACGCGGCGCGATGCCGCGCCGCTGGCGCTGCCGGTTACGATCACGGTGGCGGACGGGACGGTCACGGTGCAGGTGCCGGCCGCGGCCGACAGCCATACCAGCGGCGAAGTCTGGCTCTGTCCCATCACCGCCAAGGCGCAGATCGCGATTGCGCGCGGCGAGAACCACGGCCGGACCTTGCGCTATTACAACGTGGTGCGGCGCTGGCTGAAGCTCGGCGATTGGCAGGGGCAGGCGCAGACCTTCACCCTGCCGGTCAGCCAGATCCCCGATGCCGACTTTGCCCTCGCGGACGTCGACCATGTCGCCGTCGTGGTGCAGAGCGGCGTGGCCGCCAGGCCCGGCCTGATGCTGGGCGCCGCCACGGCAAGCCTGCACTGAACTGAGCTCAACCCGAACGGCCACGCATTTGCCGCCGCCATCCTTCGAGGCTCGCGCGCAAACGCGCTCGCACTCAGGATGACGGCTCCAGCAAAAAAAATCGGGCCGGAAACACCGGCCCAGAGGGTAATCAGGGGATTGAACCGTACGCGGAACTCAATCGGCCCGGCCGGCTGAGCCCCGGGGGGCTGGGGGGCTGAGGAATCCGGAACTCGAACCGGACCGGGCCTTTGAGGCAACGCTGGCCTTATCGCCCCCCAGCATGTCCGGCGATTGACCGAAATTGGGCGTTATTGTGGGGCGGTTTAACGAGTTCGTGATCGGCAGCGCGGGTTTTTGCCGGGTTTTTCCGCGTTTCCTGGGTACGGCGGACCTCTTGCCGTCGCCGCCTCGTGGCGCGATCATGACAACAACAAAGGAGGCGCCGTATGACCTACGACTCCGGCGAAATCGAACCCAGCCAGTCCCCCGGGGGTGGGCTCCCGGCGCGAACCGCCCACACCCCGCTTACCCAAGTCACCTTCAGCCGCAAAGAACTCAAGCGCATCCTCGATCTTTACGGCCGCAAGGTCGCCGCCGGCGAATGGCGCGACTATGCCATCGACTTCCTGAAGGACCGCGCGGTGTTCTCCGTGTTCAGGCGGACCTCGGAAGTCCCGCTCTACCGCATCGAAAAAAATCCGAAACTGTCGCGCCGCCAGGGCGCCTATAGTGTGATCTCGGCGACCGGGCTGATCGTGCGCCGCGGCCATGAGCTCGACCGCGTCTTGTGTGCCATCGAGCCGGCCAGGCTCGCGGTGGTGAACTGACTCTTAGTTCGGCAGCGTCGAGGCGCCTGGACCGAGCGCCCGCTGCATCAGCGGCGTGTCGAGCCAGCGGCCGAACTTGAAGCCGATGCTCTTGAGGTTGCCCGCCGGCTCGAAGCCGCAGGCCTTGTGCAAGCCGATCGAGGCGGCCTGATCGGAATCGCCGATCACCGCGATCATCTGCCGGAAGCCGAGTGCCGTGCACTCCTCGATCAGCTTCAGAAGCAACGCCTTGCCGATGCCGCGGCGATGCATGTCGGGGGCGACATAGACGGAATCCTCGACGGTGAAGCGGTAGGCCGGGCGCGTGCGGTAGAGCGAGGCGTAGGCGTAGCCGGCAACGGCGCCGCCGATCTCGGCAACAAAATATGGAAACTTGCCGTCGAGCAGCGCCTGCATCCGCCGCGTCATTTCCGGTTCGTCCGGCGGCTCGAGCTCGAACGAGGCGGTGCCGTGGCGCACTGCGTGGGCGTAGATGCGGGTAATGGCGGGAATGTCCGCCAAGGTGGCGGTGCGGAGGGCGAGGCTCATGCGCCCCCAAGGCTAGCAAAACAAAACGCCCCGGCAACTAGGCCGGGGCGTTTGCTGGTTTCTGTGCTGGCGCTTGGCGGCGGTCGCCGCGCCGGCGCGTTAGCGCCGATCGCCCATGAAGCGCAGCAGGAACAGGAACAGGTTGATGAAGTCGAGATAGAGCGCGAGCGCGCCCATCACCGCCTTGCGTCCGGCGATGGTGCCGTCGTCGCTGACGTCATACATCTCCTTGATGCGCTGGGTGTCCCAGGCCGTCAGCCCGGCGAAGATCAGCACGCCGATGACCGAAATGGCGAAGTCGAGCCCGGTGCTCTTGAGGAAGATGTTGACGATCATGGCGAGGATCAGCCCGAACAGGCCCATCACCAGGAACGAGCCGATCGGCGACAGATCGCGCTGGGTCGAATAGCCGTAGAGGCTCAAGGCGCCGAACGACGCCGCCGAGATGAAGAAGGTGCGGGTGATCGAGGCGCCGGTATAGGCCAGGAACACCGACGACAGCATCAGGCCGAGCAGTCCGGCATAGACCATGAACAACCCGAGCGCGGTCGACGGCTGTAGGCTGGAGATGCGGAAGCTCATGAAGAAGACGATGCCGAGGGTGCCGAGGAACAGCACGATCGCCAGCGGTCCGCTGAAGATCGCATGGCCGAACGGCGTCAACGCGGTGATGTGGCCGGCCGCGTCGGTGACGACCGCGGCGTTATAGGTGAGCCAGGCCACCACGCCGGTGAGCGCGACGCCGGCGGCCATGTAGTTGTAGACCCGGATCATGTAGGCGCGCAGGCCTGCATCGATCGCGGCAGCGCGGGCGCCGAAGCCGGCGCGGGCTGCGTAGTTGCGGTCAAAGTCCGACATCGAAGTTACCTCTCTTGTCCCCCTGGGAGTTGGTGCGGGGAATCTAGTGTGTGCGGAGGCTGGGCGCCAGATATGGCCCGATGATGACCGGCCCTATTGCCGATCGTTAATGACCGGGCGATGGCAGCCTAGGTAATTGGGCCTAGGTCGGCGCCAAAATAGCCTCGAAAACTAGAGGTTTCTCAATACCGGGGCCGGTTTTTGCCCAAGCGCGCGGAAGGTGCCGGCAAGGCCGAGGGCAACCGTAACCGCAACCGCGCCGGCGGCAGCGGCCAGGGCGGGCAGCGCCAGCCATTCGAAGCGCAGATGCATGAGGTCGGCGACGATCAGCCAGCCGGCGAGCGAGCCGCTCAAGACGCCGAACAGCGCGGTGGCCGCGCCGAGCAGCAGGTACTCGATGGCGTAGGCGCCGATCAGCCGCGCCCGCGTCGCCCCCAGCGTCTTGAGGATGACGGCGTCGTAGACGCGATGGCGGTGGCCGGCGGCCAGCGCCCCGCCCAGCACCAGCGCCGCGGCGATGAGGGTGACGGCGCTGGCGCCGTCGACCGCCAGCACCAGGTTGGCGACCACCGATCCGATGGCCTCGAGCGCATCCTTGACGCGCAGCGTCGTCACCATCGGAAAGCTCTTGGCGGCGGCCGCGACCAATTTGCCCTCCTGCCCGGCATCGCCGCCGTTCGGATAGGTCAGCGTCGCAAGCCGCGAATGCGGCGCGCCGCGAAAGGCGTTGGGCGAGAACACCATGACGAAATTGATGCTCAGGCTCTGCCAGTCGACCAGCCGCATATTGGCGATGCGGGCGGTGATGTCGCGGCCGAGCACGTTGACGGTCACCTCGTCGCCGAGCTTGAGGCCGAGGCCGTCGGCGATCCGCTTCTCGAACGACACCAGCGGCGGGCCGCTGTAATCCGGCCGCCACCACGCGCCCTCGACCAGCCGCGAGCCTTTCGGCAACTCGTCCGCATAGGTGATACCGCGGTCGCTTTGCAGCACCCAGGCCGCGTCGTCGCTCGGCTTGATCTTGTCCGCCGCGATGCCGTGCGCCGCGATGATGCGGCCGCGCAGCATCGGCACCTCTTCCAGCCTGGCGCCGGGCGCCTGGGCGCGCAGGAAATCGTCGAACTGCGGGGCCTGTTCCGAGGGGATATCGAGGAAGTAGAACGACGGCGCCTTGGCCGGCAGCTCTGCCGAGAACTGCCGGCGCAGGTTGCCGTCGATCTCGATCACCGTCACCAGAAGCGCGATGCCGAGGCCGAGCGAGAGCACGATGGTCGGCGTCAGCGCGCCGGGGCGGTGAATATTGGCGACCGCCATGCGCAAGGCGGTCGACCGCGCGCGGGGAACGCGGCGCGCGACGGCCATCAGCAGCGCCGCCACCAGCCGCAGCAGCGCGAAAACGGCGGCCGCGGTCGCGATGTAGATCATGGCCACGCGGCGGTCATAGGCGAGGACCACGGCAAGCACCGTCAAGGCGAGGATCGCGGCAATCGTCAGCGCGATATAGCGCATGCGCGGCCAGCGCGGCTGCGGCGCCACGGCGTCACGGAACAGCGCGCCGACGGCAACGTCGTGGGCGCGGCCGAGCGGCCATAAGGCGAAGGCGAGCGCGGTGAGCAGGCCGTAGACCAGCGCCAGCGCAAGCTCCCCGGCATGGATCGAGGGTTCGATCGGCAGCGGGATGAGCCTGCCGAAGGTCCAGTGCAGGATGAAGGGCAGCGCGGCGCCGAGCACCATGCCGATCAGGCCGCCGGCCGCGGCGATGAGCAGCACCTGCGTGAGATAGATGCCGAAGACGCGTCCTCCGCTCGCGCCCAGCGCCTTCATGGTTGCGATCGCATCGCGCCGGCGATCGATGTGGCCCTTCACGGCATTGCCGACGCCGACGCCGCCGACCAGCAGCGCGGTCAGGCCGACGATGGTGAGGAACTGCGTGAAGCGGTCGACCTCGCGCTCGAGCCGCGGCGTCGCTTTCGAGCGTGTGCGGATGTCCCAGCCGGCCTGCGGGAACTGTTCGCGGGCCCGCGCCGAGACATTTTGCGCGGCCTGGTCGGCGGCATCATCGGCCGGCAGCCGCAGCCGGTAATGCCAGTGCACGACGCTGCCCGGCTGGATGAGGCCGGTGGCGCGCAATCCGGCCTGGCTGATCAGCAGCCGGGGGCCGAAGCCGATGCCGCCGGCAAGCTTGTCGGGCTCGGTCCTGACGGCGGCGCGAATCTCGAAGCTGGCGCGGCCGATGGTGAGCCGCGCGCCGGGCTTGACGTTGAGCCGGGTCAGCAGCGTCGCATCGGCGGCGGCGCCAAAGCTGCCGTCGCGCTCGGCCAGGGCGGCGTCGAGCGTCAGCGGCGGGTCGAGCACGACGCTGCCGAACAGCGGATAGGCGCCGTCGACCGCCTTCATTTCGACGAGCGCGGCATCGCTGTCCTGCGCGCGCGCCATGGCGCGCATGGTGGCGATGCTCGACACCGCGCCGCGCGCGCGCAGGAAGTTCAGTTCCTGCGGCGACGCCTCGCGTTGGACCAGCTCGAACGACAGATCGCCGCCGAGGATCACCTGGCCCTGGCGCGCCAGGCCCGAGGCCAGGCTTGCGGCGGTCGAGCCGACGCCGGCAATGGCCATGCTGCCGAGCGCGATGCAGGCGATGAAGACATAGAAGCCGCGCAAGCCGCCGCGGAGTTCGCGCAAGGCGTAGCGCAGGGGCAGGACTGTTGCGGTTCGTTCCTGCTTCATCGCGACGTGTTTCCGGTGTCATTCCGGGCCGCGCCGAAGGCGCGGGCCCGGAATCCAGCGCGGAATGACAGGCTGAGAGTCATGGCTTGCTCATCCCGTCGATCCGCCCCGAGCGCAGCCGCACCACGCGCGCGCAGCGCTGCGCCAGCGCCGGGTCATGGGTCACCAGCACCAGGGTCGAGCCCCGCCTGGCGTGCCCGGCAAACAAGAGCTCGATGATCTGCTTGCCGGTATCCTCGTCGAGATTGCCGGTCGGCTCGTCGGCCACCAGAATTGCCGGGTTGGGGGCGAGCGCCCGCGCCACCGCCACGCGCTGCTGCTCGCCGCCGGACAATTCGGCAGGATAGTGCTGCAGGCGGTCGGCAAGCCCCATGGCGGCCAGTTCCTCGCGCGCGCGGTCTTGTGCCTCGGCGATGCCGGCCAATTCCAGCGGCACCGCGACATTCTCCAGCGCGGTCATGGTCGGGATCAGGTGAAACGACTGGAACACGATGCCGACCTGGCGGCCGCGAAAGCGCGCCAGCGCGTCTTCGTCGAGCCGGTTGAGATCCTCGCCGGCGACCGTCACAGTGCCTGCATCCGGACGCTCAAGACCGGCCATCACCATCAGCAGCGTGGACTTGCCGGAGCCGGACGGACCCACTAAGCCGACGGCCTCGCCGGCGCCTATATTGAGATCGATATCTTTGAGAATATGGACGCGGGCAGCACCTTGCCCGAGCGAGAGATTGACCCCGGCAAGCGCGATTGCCGGCCCCGCCTGGGAGTTTTTGCCCATGTCATTTCACCGTTCCGCATCCTCATATGGGAACCGCGGTGGCCGCGTCCAGCGTCTTGCCGCGTGCATGGCGCTGATCGTCGCCGTCGTTCTGGCGCCGGCGGTGCGCGCCGCCGGCCAGGACGTCAAGATCGTCGCGCTCGGCGACTCGTTGACCGCTGGCTTCGGCCTGCCGGCGGATGAGGCGTTTCCGGCCAAGCTTGCGCGCGCGCTGCAGAAGAAGGGCTATGCCGTCAGTATCGCCAATGCCGGGGTCAGCGGCGATACCTCGAGCGGCGGGCTGGCGCGGCTCGACTGGTCGGTGCCGGAAGGAACCCAGGCCGTCATCCTCGAACTCGGCGCCAATGACATGTTGCGCGGTGTCGATCCGTCGGTGACCAAGGCCGCGCTCGGCCAGATTCTCGATCGGCTGGCGGCCCGTCATATTGCCGTCTTGCTTGCCGGCATGAAGTCGGTGGAGAACTTCGGGCCGGATTATGCCCGCGCCTTCGAGGCGATCTATCCGGCGCTTGCCTCGACTCATCGGGTCGTCTTTTATCCGTTCTTCCTCGCCGGCGTGGCCACCGATCCGAAGCTCAATCAAGGCGATGGCCTGCACCCCAACGCCGCCGGCGTGGACATCATCGTGGCGCGTATCATGCCGCAGGTTGAGACGCTGATCGCCCGGGCCCGCAGTGCGCGCGCGGCCCGCCAATAACAAAAGTAACGACCATGCCGCGTCTCTTTACCGGCGTCGAAATCCCCAGCGATATCGGTCAGGCGCTGTCGAGTCTGCGCGGCGGCTTGCCGGGTGCGCGCTGGATCGACCCGGAGAATTATCACCTGACTCTGCGCTTCATCGGCGACGTCGACGACATGGTCGCCCATGAAGTCGCCTCCCTGCTCGGGCGCGTCAAGCGCGGCGCGTTCGAGTTGCACATGGAGGGCCTGATGTCGTTCGGCGGCCGCAAGCCGCGCGCGGTGGTCGCCAATGTCGCGCCGGCGCCGGCGCTGTTCGAGGTGCAGGCCGAGCACGAGCGCCTGATGCAGCGCATCGGGCTGGAACCGGAGGGCCGCAAGTACATCCCGCATGTGACGCTGGCGCGCCTGCGCGAAGCCTCCAGCCACGACGTCGCGGAGTATTTGGCGGCGCGCGGCTATTTCCGCACCTCGCCGTTCAAGGTGTCGCGGTTCGTGCTGTTCTCCTCGCGCGCCTCGGTCGGCGGCGGCCCTTATGTAGTGGAGGCGAGCTATCCGCTGAGCAACTGAGCTGCTGTGCCGCGCCAATTCTCTGCCGTCATCGCCCGCGAAAGCGGACGATCCAGTAATCACTGCCATATCCTGGGATACTGGATGCCCCGCTTTCGCGGGGCATGACAGCGGAGTTAAAGGCGCTACGCCGCCCGGAACAGCCGCGATTGCGCGTCGAGGATCGAGCTGGCAACGCCATGGGCATCCGCCATCGCCTCGCGCATCAGCGACAAGAAGGTGGAGCGCGGCGGGTCGACATCGCCGACCACGCTGCCGAAATCGAAGTGCAGGTCGGCCTCGAACTTGCGCGCCAAAAGCTGCATCCGCTTGTTGTCGGCAAGGCAATGCATGTGCAGCGATTTGATGCCGCGGTTGCGCGCCGACAGCAGCGTGCGCTCGAGCAGCGCGCTGCCGACGCCCTGGCTCTGCCAGGGCTGCTCGATGCTGAAGGCGGCCTCGCCCTCGCGGGCAAAGCCGGCGCCGTAGGGCCGCAGTTCGGCGGCGCCGCGCAAGGTGCCGTCGACGAAAAAGCCGTGCACGACCACGCCGAGGTCGCGGGCGCTGGCGGCATGGCGGGCGATGAACTCGTCGGAGACCGCGCCGGAAAACCGCCGGGCGCGGCTTTCGCGATCAAGGCGCAATAAATGGTCGCGGTAGGCCTCGGTTTCCCCCAGCCACAATTTGCGGATGGCGCCGCCTTCGGGCAAAGGCTCTTGCATGGTCGGTCTCCTCAACAGATCTCGCCCGCCTGGTCCGCGTTTCCTCATTGGCAATTCGCTTCGAATCGCCTCCGGCACTGTATATGGTGCATTGCAGCAAAATAACGACAGGGGCTGCCGGGCCGGCATGGCCCGTTTCCGGAAACTGCATGGCTGACAAAGACTTACCGCGAGCCTTTGGCGCAGCATAACCGCCATGCCGGAAACCTTTGCCACCCGTTATGCGGCGCTGGTCGCCGCCGGAGAAATCGAGGCCGATCCCGGGCAGGCCCTGCTCACCGGCCATCTGGCCGATCTTGCGCTGCGGCTCGACCGGCACCGGCTGGCGCGGAAATCGTCCTCGCTGGGCTGGATGTTCGGCCGCCGCGAGGCCGCGGCGGCTCCGCTCAGGGGCCTCTACATTTTTGGCGAGGTCGGCCGCGGCAAGACCATGCTGATGGACCTGTTCTTCGCCACCAGCCCGGTACAGCGCAAGCGCCGCGCCCATTTCCACGAATTCATGGCCGACGTGCACGAGCGGGTGCACGTCTTCCGGCAGGAAAGCAAAACCGAGGGCAGGAATGGCGAGGCGGACGATCCGATCCGCCGCGCCGCCGCGGCGATCGCCGAGGAGAGCTGGCTGCTGTGCTTCGACGAATTCCATGTCACCGACATCGCCGACGCCATGATCCTGGCGCGGCTATTCACGCGGCTGTTCGAGCTCGGCGTCGTCATGGTTGCTACCTCGAACCTGCCGCCGCAGGACCTCTACAAGGACGGGCTCAACCGCGCGCTGTTCCTGCCCTTTGTGACGCTGCTGCAAAAGCATTGCGAGATCGTGCGGCTCGACGCGCGGGCCGATTTCCGCCTGGAGAAGCTCACCGGCATGCCGGTCTGGTATGTGCCGTCCGACGCCAAGGCAAAGGCGTCGCTCGATGAGGCCTGGCGTCGGCTGGCGGGCGGTCATGCCGGGACGCCGCACGAGCTGATGGTGAAGGGCCATGCCGTGCGCGTGCCGCAGGCGGCGATGGGTGTTGCCCGCTTCTCGTTCGACGACCTGTGCAACAAGCCGCTCGCCGCCTCCGACTACGTCAAGATCGCGCATGAATTCCACACGCTGATCATCGACGGCATCCCGGTGATGGACTATGCGCGCCGCAACGAGGCCAAGCGCTTCATCATCCTGATCGACACGCTTTACGACAACGCGGTCAAGCTCCTGGCCTCGGCGGCGGCGCAGCCGGACGCGCTCTACACCGGCGAGCAGGGCTTCGAGGTCCAGGAATTCAAGCGCACCGCCTCGCGCCTTATGGAGATGCGGTCGCAGAGCTATCTCGGCCTGCCGCACGGCCCACGCACTGGGCTGGATATTGAGCCGGGCAAGATCATCGAGACCTGAGCGGCAAAGAACCCACTGGACTCGTTGCGCCGGCAGTGCTGGTATAATGTATACACGGGCCTGGTCTCGAGCGGCGGTCACTTGCCGCAACGCACCAGAGTGTTTAACCACGCCCCGGCCGCGTCCTGCGGCCGGTCCTCAAGAAGAGTTTTCTCATCATGGCGCGTAACAAGATTGCGTTGATCGGCGCCGGCCAGATCGGCGGCACGCTTGCTCATCTCATCGGTCTCAAGCAGCTCGGCGACGTCGTGTTGTTCGACGTCATGGAGGGCATTCCCCAGGGCAAGGCGCTCGACATCGCCGAATCCTCCCCGGTCAATGATTTCGACGCCCGCTATGTCGGCACCAACAGCTACGACGCCATCGAAGGCGCCGACGTCTGCATCGTCACCGCCGGCGTGCCGCGCAAGCCGGGCATGAGCCGCGACGATCTGCTCGACATCAATCTCAAGGTGATGGAGCAGGTCGGCTCCGGCATCAAGAAATACGCGCCCAACGCCTTCGTCATCTGCATCACCAATCCGCTCGACGCCATGGTCTGGGCGCTGCAGAAATGCTGCGGGCTTCCCCAGCAAAGAGTGGTCGGCATGGCCGGCGTGCTCGACTCGGCGCGGTTCCGTTATTTCCTCGCCGACGAGTTCAACGTCTCGGTGGAAGACGTCACCGCCTTCGTGCTCGGCGGCCACGGCGACACCATGGTGCCGCTGACGCGCTATTCGGCGGTCGCCGGCATCCCGGTGCCCGATCTCGTCAAGATGGGCTGGACCACGCAGGCGCGCATCGACGAGATCGTCAAGCGCACCGCCAATGGCGGCGCCGAGATCGTCAACCTGCTCAAGACCGGTTCAGCCTTCTACGCGCCGGCCGCGTCCGCCATCGCCATGGCCGAGAGCTATCTGCTCGACAAGAAGCGCGTGCTGCCCTGCGCCGCCTGGCTCAACGGCGAATACGGCGTCAAGGACCTCTATGTCGGCGTGCCGGTGGTGATCGGCGCCAAGGGCGTCGAGCGCATCGTCGAGATCGACCTGTCGGGCGCCGAGCGCGCCGCCTTCGAGAATTCGGCCAAGGCGGTGCAGACTCTGGTCGAAGCCTGCAAGAAGATCGCGCCGCAACTCGCTTAGCTGGAACGGTCGAATGAACATCCACGAATACCAAGCCAAAGCCGTGCTGCGCGAATTCGGCGTGCCGGTGCCGCGCGGCGAGCCGGCGTTCTCCGTCGACGAGGCGGTGGCCGGCGCCAAGAAACTTGGCGGCCCGGTCTGGGTGGTGAAGGCGCAGATCCACGCCGGCGGCCGCGGCAAGGCCGGCGGCGTCAAGGTGGTGAAATCGATCGAGGACGTGAAGAAGGAGGCGACGCGCCTCCTCGGCTCGATCCTGGTCACCCACCAGACCGGCCCGCACGGCAAGCAGGTCAACCGCCTCTACATCGAGGAAGGCTCCGCAATCGAGAAGGAGTTCTATCTCTCGATGCTGGTCGATCGCGGCACCTCGCGCATCGCCATCGTGGTCTCGACCGAAGGCGGCATGGACATCGAGAAGGTCGCCCACGACACGCCGGACAAGATCGTCACCATCTCGGTCGATCCGACCGCCAACATCTGCCCGCACCACATCCGCCGCATCGCCAGGGCGCTCGGCCTCGACGGCGACCTGCAGAAGCAGCTCAGCCCGCTGATCACCTTCCTGCACCAGGCCTTCGTCGAAAAGGACATGAGCCTCTTGGAGGTGAACCCGCTGGTCGTCACCAGGGACAAGAAGCTGATCTGCCTCGACGCCAAGGTGAACTTCGACGACAACGCGCTTTACCGCCACCCGGACGTGGTGGCGCTGCGCGACGTCACCGAGGAGGACGAGAAGGAGATCGAAGCGTCGAAGTACGATCTCAATTACGT
>DASRGB010000093.1:0-49627 GCA_035651255.1 Pseudolabrys sp. | reverse complement strand
TGGGACTGGCGGACTTGCGGACTGAAAAATCCTCCGACGCGCAAGCGCGACGGAGGTCGACGAAGCCTCGACGTCGCGAGGTGTCGAGGCCCGTGGGTCCGATCGGACCCACAGGCGTCCCGCGCGCCCTCGGTACTTTTCCCGGGAGCGATGCGGAAAATGGGAATGCGGCTCACCCCGGGCCGAGCAAAGAACAGGGGCGATGACGCATGTCTGCTTCCACCCTCCCCCTGAAAGGGGAGGGTGAAGCGCCGCCCACTCCTCACCACGAGGCTCGACCCACCCTGAAAAAGGGAGACTGCCCGCCCGCTTCCGCAGCCGACGGCGGCCGCCTATCATTCGCGCGCAAAACCAAGGAGCACAGCGTGGCCGAAATCAAAGTCATGAGCACCGGCGCGGTCGAGCCGATGGTGAAGCTGTTCGCGCCGGTCTTCGAGCGCGAGACCGGCCATAAGGCCAATCTGAATTTTGGCACGGCCGGGGGCTTGCGGGCGCGGCTGGAAAAGGGCGAGGCGGCCGATCTCATCATCCTGCCGGCGGCGGCGATCGAGGCGATGGACAAGGCCGGTCAGCTGGTGCCCGGCAGCCGCACCGACCTCGGCCGCACCGTCACCGGCGTCGCCATCAAGGAGGGCGCGCCGGCGCCGGATGTGTCGACGCCGGAAGCCTTCAAGCAGGCGCTGATCAAGGCCAAAGGCGTGTCGTTTTCCGATCCGGCCGCCGGCGGCTCGTCCGGCACCAATTTCGCCGGGCTCCTGCAAAGGCTGGGTATCGCCGACGAGATCAACCGCAAGGCCGTGCTCGGCAAACGCGGCTACGAGGTCGCCCAGGCCGTGGTCGACGGCCGCGCCGAGATCGGCACCACCTTCATCAGCGAGCTCCTGACTGTGCCCGGTGTGCGCATCCTCGGGCCGCTGCCGGGGGACATGTATTTCGCCAATACCTATACCGGCGGCATCCCCAGCGGCAGCGGTCAGCGCGACGCGGCCAAGGCGTTTTTGCGGGTGCTCACAAATCCGGCCACGCGTGACAAATGGGTGAAGGCCGGCCTGGAGCCGGCTTTCGGCTGATGCGCACGGGCTTGCAGGCGTCGGGGCTGCTGCCTAATTAGCCCGCAGAGGGAGCGCGAAGGCCATGGACCTGCTCAAATTCGTCGTCCTGGACGAGGAGGATCTCGAAGTCGTCTCCACCCACGTGCAGGACGCCGTGGTGAAGGCCGCCGAGGTGATGTGGCGGCCCCGGGAGAAGCGCCTGGTGATGCCCCTCAATCGCTTCGACTGGGAAAGCGCGCAGGCCAGCGCGCCGGAGTACCGCCGCCGCCGCGCCGCCTTGCGCTTCGAGCGGGTGCTGTCGTGCAAATGCCGCCAGATCGACGGCAAGGACGCGGTGCTCAACCTGCTGGCGGTGGAGTTTGCCGAGACCGACGCGCCCTCCGGCATCGTCACCCTCACTTTTTCCGGCGGGCCGGCCATGCGGCTGGAGGTCGAATGCCTGGAGGCGGAGCTTGCCGATCTCGGCCCCACCTGGACCGCCGCCGCCTGCCCCGCCCATACCATCGAAGCCGGGCCGGCCGCCAAGTCCGAAGCCTGAATATCCGTTCAACAAAGATTCCGGTTCAGAACTCGGCGCCCGCCTCCGGCGCCGTTGAAAACGCCGGCGCCAAGTGGCGTACTTGCGCCCGTCTCTCTCATGGGGGCTTTCATGCGCAAACTTCTGCTCTTGGCGGGACTGCTGGTCGCCGCCGCGTTGCTGCCCGGCACGGCCCGGGCCGAAGCCATGCTCGGCTGCTCGTGCGTCAAGCTCGGCGCCAATCCGGTCTGCACGGCGACCGTGCTCGAATGCAATACCAAGGTCGGCGGCGTCTGCCTCGCGCCCTGCACCTACGAGCCGCCGAAAAAGGCGGCCAAGCACAGGCGCGGCAAAAAGAAGAAAATGTAAGGCAGCCGAGACGGCCGCTGAAAAGGCTCCGCCCGAACGGCGGAGCCTTTGTTTTTTGGCGGGGTTGACGGGGGCCCACGCATCACGCAAGTCACCTGTGATTCAGGGTGGATGCCATGCCCGTTCTGCTCGATAGCCGCAGCGCCGACTTTGCCGGGCGGTTCCGCGCCTTCCTCGGCGTCAAGCGCGAGGCGGCGGCCGACGTCGAAACGGCGGTGCGCGGCATCATCGCCGACGTCGTGGCGCGCGGCGACAAGGCGCTCGCCGAACTGACGCTGAAATTCGACCGCGTCGATCTTGGCAAGCTCGGCCTGCGCGTGAGTGCAGCCGACATCGAGGCGGCGGAGAAGGCCTGCAGGCCGGAGGCGTTTGCCGCGCTCAAGCTCGCGCGCGACCGCATCGAGGCCTATCACCGGCGGCAGAAGCCTGCCGACGAGCGCTACAGCGATCCGCTCGGCGTCGAGATGGGCGCGAAATGGACCGCGATCGAGGCGGTCGGGCTCTACGTGCCGGGCGGCACCGCGGCCTATCCGTCCTCGGTGCTGATGAACGCCGTGCCCGCCAAGGTCGCCGGCTGCCCCCGCCTCGTCATGGTGGTGCCCGCGCCCGACGGCAAATTGAATCCGCTGGTGCTCGCGGCGGCAAAGCTCGCCGGCGTCGACGAGGTCTACCGCATCGGCGGCGCGCAGGCGGTGGCGGCGCTCGCCTACGGCACCGAGACCGTCAAGCCGGTCGCCAAGATCGTCGGCCCCGGCAACGCCTACGTCGCCGCCGCCAAGCGCCTGGTGTTCGGCAAGGTCGGCATCGACATGATCGCCGGGCCGTCCGAAGTGCTGATCCTCGCCGACAGCACCGGCAACGCCGACTGGATCGCGGCCGACCTGCTGGCCCAGGCCGAACACGACGAAAGCGCGCAGTCGATCTTGATCACCGACGATGACGCGCTCGCCGGCAACGTCGCAAAAGCGGTCGAGGCGCAGCTCAAGACGCTGCCGCGCGCCAAGGTCGCCGGCGCATCGTGGAACAATTTCGGCGCCATCATCACCGTGGCCAAGCTCGACGACGCCATTGCGCTGGTCGACCAGGTCGCGCCCGAGCACCTCGAGATCGAGGCGGCCGACGCCGAGCGGCTTGCTGCGCGCGTGCGCAATGCCGGGGCCATCTTCATCGGCGCGCACACGCCCGAGGCGATCGGCGACTACGTCGCCGGCTCCAACCACGTGCTGCCGACGGCGCGTTCGGCGCGCTTTTCCTCGGGCCTGTCAGTGCTCGACTTCATGAAGCGCACCTCGCTGCTGAAATGCGGGGCCGAGCAGTTACGCGCGCTCGGGCCGGCCGCGATCGCGCTCGGCGAAGCCGAAGGCCTGAGCGCGCACGCCCGCTCGGTCGCCATCCGGCTCAACCAGAGATGAGCGCGGCGAAATCTCCCGCTGCCCGGCAGCGCCTCGTCGCCGTCACCCTGGACGAGGCAACCATCGGCCGCTCCAATCCCGACATCGAGCACGAGCGTCAGGTCGCGATCTACGATCTGCTCGAGCAGAACTCGTTCCAGCCATCCGGGCATTCGGGCGGACCCTATACGCTGCGCCTGAGCATCACCGGCAACCGCCTCGCCTTCGACATCCGCACCGAGGACGGCGAGCCCGTGGTCGCGCACCTGTTGTCGCTGTCGCCGCTGCGCCGCATCGTCAAGGACTACTACACGGTGTGCGACAGCTACTATCAGGCGATCCGCACGGCGACGCCCGACAAGATCGAGGCGCTCGATATGGGGCGCCGGGCCATCCACAACGACGGCTCCCGCATCCTGATGGAGCGGCTCAAGGACAAGGTGAAGGTCGACATCGACACCGCGCGCCGCCTGTTCACGCTGATCTGCGTGCTGCATTGGAAAGGCTGAGCGCTTGGCCCGGCCTTCGCGTCCGCGCGCCGTTTTGTTCGCCTGCGGGCTCAATGCCGTGCGCTCGCCGATGGCGGCGGGCCTGTGCCGCGAGCTGTTCGGCAGGACCATCGATGTCGGTTCCGCCGGCGTACAGCGCGGCGAGCTCGATCCCTTCGCGGTCGCTGCCATGGCCGAGCTCGGCATCGATATTTCGCGCCACCGGCCGCATACCTTCGAGGAGCTGGAAGAATTGGAGGGGCTCAATTTCGACCTCATCGTGACGCTGTCGCCGCCGGCGCATCACAAGGCGGTAGAACTGACGCGCACGCTGGGCGCCGCGGTTGAATACTGGCCGACGCACGACCCCACCGCGATCGAAGGCAACCGCGAGCAGCGGCTCGACGCCTACCGTGCCGTGCGCGACGAATTGATGGCGCGCATCCGCGAGCGCTTCGGCGCGCCGGGCGGCGGGGTTAATGAGTGAGGCCGGCGCGGGTTGTGCAATGAGGCCCGTTCCGCTAGTTTCCGCGCCGATCTCCATGACCTTCCCAGCAGCGCTAAACCCATGATCGGCCGGCCAAAATTCGTGCTCGCATCCGGCTCGCCGCGAAGGCTTGCCCTGGTCAATCAAGCCGGCATCGAGCCCGACGCGCTCAAGCCCACGGACCTGGACGAGACGCCGCGCCGCGGCGAGATCCCGCGCGCCTATGCGACCCGGCTCGCCCACGCCAAGGCCTCGGCGGCGCTGGAGAACGTCAAGCTCGACGACGAGTTGCGCGGCGCCTACATCCTCGCCGCCGATACCGTCGTCGCGGTCGGCCGCCGCATCCTGCCGAAGGCGGAGCTGCTGGATGAAGCGGCGCAATGCCTGCGCCTGCTGTCGGGCCGCAATCATCGCGTCTACACGTCGATCTGCCTGGTGACGCCGAAGGAGGCGTTTCGCCAGCGCATGGTGGAAACGCGCGTGCGCTTCAAGCGCCTGTCGGAAGAGGACATCGAGGCCTACCTCGCCTCCGGCGAATGGCGCGGCAAGGCCGGCGGCTACGCGGCGCAGGGCATCGCCGGCACCTTCATCGTCAAGCTGGTCGGCTCCTACAGCAACGTCGTCGGCCTGCCGCTCTACGAGACGATGACGCTGCTCGGCGGCGAGGGCTATCCGATCCGGTTCGGTTGGCTCAACGCCGTCACGGTCTGACGCGTCGCATCGGGTGCGTGGCCCATGAACCTCGCGCTGTGGCTTGAACGCTCCGCTCGCAGCCATCCGGGACTGCCGGCGGCTGCGACCGCGACACGCGTCGTGGCGACCTACGCGCAACTGGCCGAGCGCGCGGCGCGACTGGCCGGCGCCCTGCGCGAACAGTTCGGCCTCAAGGACGGCGACCGCGTCGCCATCGCCGCCAAGAACTCGCATCACTATCTCGAATTGCTCTACGGCATCTGGCATGCCGGACTTGCCGCGGTGCCCGCCAACGCCAAACTGCACGGCGCGGAGCTCGGCTACATCCTCGAGCAGTCGGGCGCCCGCGTCTGCTTCGCCTCCAAGGGCATCGACGCCGACATCGCGCCGCACGCGCCCAAGAGCCTGGAACACCTGATCGCGGTCGGCGGCGCCGGCTACGAGGCGCTGTTCGCCGCCGATCCGATCCGCATCGTGCCGCGCGCCGGCGACGATCTCGCCTGGCTGTTCTACACTTCGGGGACCACCGGGCGGCCGAAGGGCGCGATGCTGACGCACGACAATCTGATCGCCGCCAGCCTCGCCTACGGCAGCGAGGTCGACCCGGTCACGCCGGGCGACGCCATCCTGCACGCCGCGCCGATGAGCCACGGCTCGGGCATCTACATCATGCAGCACGTCGCCCGCCTCGGCGTGCAGGTGATCCCCGAAAGCGGCGGCTTCGAGCCGGAGGAGATCGCCGCGCTGTTCAATCATTGGCCGCGGATGTCGATGTTCGCGGCGCCGACCATGATCAAGCGCATGGTCGACAGCCCGGCTGCGCTGAGGCCCGAGAACATCCGCACGCTGATCTGGGGCGGTGCGCCGATGTATGTCGAGGACGCGCTCGCCGCCCTCGACCGCTTCGGCCCGCGGCTGGCGCAGATCTACGGCCAGGGCGAGGCGCCGATGACCATCTCGACGCTGTCGAAAGAAGACATCGCCGACCGCGCCCATCCGCGCTGGCGCGAGCGCCTCGGTTCCGCCGGCAAGCCCTATGCCTGCGTCGAGGTGATGGTGGCGGACGCACAGGATATCGCCGTCAAGCAGGGCGAGCCCGGCGAAATCCTCTGCCGCGGCGTCATCATGGCGGGCTACTGGCGAAACCCGGAGGCAAGCGCGGCGTCGCTGCGCAACGGCTGGCTGCACACCGGCGATATTGGCGTGTTCGACGAGGAGGGCTATCTGCACCTCAAGGACCGCTCCAAGGACATGATCATCTCCGGCGGTTCCAACATCTACCCGCGCGAGGTGGAGGAAGTGCTGCTGATGAGCGACAAAGTGCGCGAAGTCTCCGTCATCGGCCGGCCCGACCGCGAATGGGGCGAGGTGGTGGTGGCCTACGTGGTCGGCGAGGCCAGCGCGGCCGAACTCGATGCGCTGTGTCTTGCGCACATTGCGCGATTCAAGCGGCCGAAGGATTATGTCTTCGTCGAGGCGCTGCCGAAGAACAACTACGGCAAGATCCTCAAGACTGAGCTGCGCGCGCGCGATGCCAAGCGAATGAAGTCGGCGTCATGAACGAGATCGACCGCAAGCTGCCGGCGGCCGGCGTCTGTCCGCTCTGCGGCAAGCCGATGGACGCGGCGTTCAAGCCGTTCTGCTCCAAGCGCTGCGCCGATATCGACCTCAATCGCTGGCTCAAGGGCGTCTACGCGGTGCCGGTCAAGGACGCCGAAGACGAGGACGGCGAGCGGCCGGCCGAGGGCGAGGCCGGCGAGCGATGACGCCATGGCAGGACCAGCTCTATGCCACGCTCAGACGCGGCGGCGTCACGCAAGTCGCCTACGTGCCCGACGCCGGCCATGCGCGGCTGATCGAGCGCTGCCGCGCCGACGCGCAAATCCGCGACGTCGTGCTCACCACCGAGGAGGAGGGCATCGCGCTTGCCGCCGGCGCCTGGCTCGGCGGGCAGCGCGCCGCGCTGTTGATGCAGTCGAGCGGCCTCGGCAACTGCATCAACATGCTGTCGCTGATGCGCACCTGCCGCTTCCCGATGCTGATGTTCATCACCATGCGCGGCGAGTGGGAGGAGTTCAACCCGTGGCAGGTGCCGATGGGCTCGACCGTCGAGCCGGTGCTGAAGCTGTGCGAGGCGCAAGTCTTGCGCGCGCGCGAAGCCGGCGAGGTCGAGGGCCTTGCCGAGCGCGCCGTGCAGCAGGCCTACGGCGACGAGCGCATCGTCGCCGTGATCCTGTCGCAGCAATTGATCGGCAGGAAGGTGTGGACCAAATGAGCCTCGACCGCCGCGCCGCCATGGCCAGACTGGTCGCCGATCGCGGCGAAGATCTCCTCGTCGTGCCGGGCCTTGGCTCGACGACATGGGATCTCGCCGCCGCCGGCGACGATCCGCGCAATTTCTACATGTGGGGCGCCATGGGCGGCGCGGCGATGATCGGGCTCGGCCTCGCCCTGGCGCAGCCCGACAAACGCGTCGCCGTCATCACCGGCGACGGCGACATGCTGATGGGGCTCGGCTCGCTCGCCACCATCGGCGTGCAGCAGCCGCCCAATCTCGCGGTCATCGTGTTCGATAACGCGGTCTACGGCGAAACCGGCGGCCAGCCGAGCCATACCCAGAACGGCGTCGACCTTGTCGCCACGGCGCGCGCCTGCGGCATCGCCGCGTGCTTTGACGTGCGCGACGAGGCCGGGCTTGCCGATCTTGCCGCGCGCCTCAAGGCGCTCGACGGCACGCTGTTTGCCCGGGTCGCCATCGCCGCGGACGAGCCGCCGCGGGTGCTGCCCGAGAAGGACGGCGTCGCGCTCAAGCGGCGGTTCCGCGCCGCGCTCGGCGTCAAGCCGTGACAAGCGCGGGCCGGTTTGCGCGTTCTGGACAGTGCGGGGGAGGGCCTTTATAACCCGCGCGCTCTGCTCTTCCGCCACGTCCGGCGGACGGCGCCCAGGTAGCTCAGTTGGTAGAGCACGTGACTGAAAATCACGGTGTCGGTGGTTCGATTCCGCCCCTGGGCACCATAGCTTCTCATACCCGCTCATTGTCCGTGATTCGGTTCCTGTTTGTGCCATAGCTGTTCACGGTTTCTCACGGCTCTAAGAATCAAGCGACGGGTACGATGACGGGTAGCAGTTGGATTCCCGCTTTTGCAGTTACCCGTCATTTTGGGCGGTGGTTCGATTCCCACTTCTCTATGCACAGTTGAGTGCTTGCTGAATTTCTAGTCCGTGATTCAATGAAGACATATTAGCTAGCTGCAATTTTTATGTAGCGACTGGCAATTCCACCCCTCAGGGTGTTTCTGGGTCTCCGGGGCTTGCTGTGCCTAAACGTGAGAGTGAATTAGACCGCGAGCTTTCCCGCCTTCACAGAGCTGTCGATGCTCTCCTTGAACGGGCAGGTACTTTAGAAGGTCAACTCTCGCCAGCTTTGCGCACCGACCAACAGAAGGGGGCGCCGGAGAATCCCGAAGAAGCCGTCTTCACGCCTAGAGGACAAAATATTCGCGATGCTTCGCGCAGAATCGAACTCGTCGCCCGGGGACTTGCGAGCGTCAGCGACAGGTTGGAAATATAAAAACGGCCGGCATTTCTGCCGGCCGTCTTCGTCTTGGCGTTCGACTAAGCAGAGCGCTTAGATGCCGCGACCTGCTTGCTGCCGATGTGCTTCGTCTCCTTCAGCACCTCGTTCACGCGGCCCGGGTTCACACCGTAGGCCGCTGCGATGTCGTGCTGGAACTGACCGCTCCAGTGACGGAGCCACACATCCACAGCCTCATCGAACGTTAACGCAGTTTTCCTCATTCTTGAGGTCCTATGTAGGACCGTCAGCGATTGACGCCACGAATCAGTTATGCTCCGTTGCTGTCGCCCGCTGACGGTCACGCTGGTTAGAGGGCACGAAATGAGCCGGAGGTTTCCTTAGGGGGAGGTCTCCGGCTTTTCCATGAGTACGCGAAGATTCGCGTGCTACATCCAACCTCAGTGGACTCGCTGATTATGTCAACCAGGGTGCAACTTAGGTGCCCCCTATCCCCAGGTCGTCCACACCCCATAGCTTCTCACTGCTATTCCAAATGCGGATGGGTAGCATCCATGGGTACCTAATTTTCTTTCGTGGGAAAATTGTTCGGTTCTAACTACTTAAGGACTCACTTGTCATCCGCCCCTGGGCACCACTCGCTGCGTGCGTCCGATGGCCGTGAGCGACGCTGGTGAAAATCGCCATCCCTGACGTCATCTCCAATTCATATTTCCCGGCGGAAGCCGCCGTCGAGCTCGGCTTCTTTCGCGAGCAGGGCCTCGACGTCACGATCGACATGATCTACCCGGTCGACGCCGCCTATCGCGCCTTGCGCGACGGCAAGGTCGATTTTGTCGCCGGCTCGGCCCATTCGGCGCTGTCGGCCTTTCCGCGCTGGGACGGCGTCAAGCTCATCTGCGCGCAGGCGCAGGGCATGTATTGGTTCCTGGTCATGCATGCCGACCTTTGCGCCGCGCGCGGCGACGTCACGGCCGTCAAAGGGCGGCGCATCGGCGCCGCGCCGTGGGTCGACATGGGCTTGCGCCGCCTGCTCGCCGCCGCCGGCATCGACCTTGTGCGCGATGCGGTGACGATCGCACCGGTTCCGGGCGCAATCGGTGACCGGGTGAATTTCGGCCTGACCGCAGCCAAGGCCCTGGAAGACCGCAAGATCGACGGCTTCTGGGCCAACGGCATGGGCGCGGAAGTGGCGGTGCGCCGCGGCGTCGGCACGGTCGTTCTCGATGTGCGCCGCGGCGACGGTCCCAAGGGCTGTTTCGACTACACCATGGCGTCGATTGCCGCGACCGAGCGTCTGATCGAGACGTCGCCCGAAGCCGCGGCGGCCGCGGTCCGCGCCATCGTCAAGGCGCAGGCCGCGCTCAAGCAGGACGTGACGCGGGCCTCGGCCGAAGACTGTTTCCGCCGGCGGAGGCAGAACTCATCGTTGAATTGGTCCGCCGCGACCTGCCGTATTACGACGCGTCGATTTCGCAGGGCTTCGTCGCCGGCATGAACCGGTTCGCCTGCGATGTCGGCCTGCTCGATGCGCCGGCGCCCTATGCAAAGATCGTGGCGACGCAGTTGCAAGACCTGTGGCGGGCCTAGGCCGATCGCTCAAGCGCCGGTGAAGCGCTCCGCGGGCGGTGCGATTTCGGTCACGAGATCGCGCACCAATGTCTTGTTGGACAGCGGCGCGAGCGTCATCTCGCGTGGCTGCAGCCGCGCCGTGCAGGCATAGACGGTCTTGCCGTCGAGCTCGACCATGCACTCCTTGCAGGCATTGGCGTTGATGCAGGAGAAGCGGATCGCCAGCGTCGGGTCGCGGTTGATTCTGATCCAGCGCAGGCCGTCGAGAACCGACTGGCCCGGCTCGAACGGTACGTCATAGGTCTCCCAGCGTCCCGAATTGACATCGAGGCCGCGCCAAATCTTCAGCCTGGCGGTCTCGCTCATGGCGCAGCCGCCGCGGCGCTTGGGGAGGCTTTCGACACCGTGACGCGGCCATCGCGCAGCCGGATATGCTGGTTGACCGCCCATTCGGCCTTCACGTCCGGATAATCCTCGCGCTGGTGCGCTCCCCTTGTCTCGGTGCGCGCCAGCGCGGCCTCGGTCACCACGCGGGCGACCAGCAGCATGTTGCGCAAGTCGAACCAGTCGAGCCGGCGCATATCGAAACGGCGGCCGTCGCCCGGCGGACAATCGCCGAGCGCGACGCGCAAGCGCTCGATCGTGTCCAGCGCGCCGCTCAGCCCTGTCTTGGCGCGCAAGGGGCCGACATGGTCCTGCATCGTGCTCTGAAGGAGCTGGATCGCCTCTGCGGTATTGAGCTCGCATGTCGCACTGCTGCGCGGCATAAGCGCGAGGGCGGCGCGGGCGTTGCCGGCACTGTCCGGCATGGTGCGCTGCCGTTTGGCAAAGCTTGCCGCAGAGCGGCCGGCGCGCCGGCCGAACACCAGCGCCTCGGTCACCGCGTTGCCGGACAGCCGGTTGGCGCCGTTGGCGCCGCCGACCGCCTCGCCCGCCGCGAACAGGCCCGGCACGTCGGTCCGCATATCCACGTCGGTCGCGATCCCGCCCATGTGATAGTGCGCGATCGGCGCCACCTCGATCGGCGTCTTCGTCAAGTCGATATTGTTGGCGGCCAGGCGGTCGATGACCGGGCCGAAGGCCTCGCGCAAGGCCGCTTCCGAGCAATGCTGGAAGCTCAAATAGACACCGCCATGCGGCGAGCCGCGCCCCGCTTCGACTTCCTTCATGATCGCGTAGCTGCCCGCGTCGCGCGTGATGACGTACTTGCCGTCCTCGGCAACGCCGTAATTCCGGGTGAATTCTTCCATGCGGTTGTTGAGGAGCCGGCCGCCGAGTTTATAGCGGAACGGATCCCACATGATCGGGTCCATGCCGATGAGGCGCGGCGCCAGGTGGCCGATGGGAAAGAATTGGACGAACTCCATGTCCACGAGCGATGCGCCGGCGCGCAAGGCCAGCGCATAGCCGTCACCGCCCATGTTGGTTGACGCGCTGTTGCGCCGGTAGAGACGCGTCAGGCCGCCGGTTGCGATGACCGTCGCCTTGGCCGAGACAATGACCGGAGCGCCGGAGCTCAGGTGCAAGGCCACGGCGCCCGCAATGCCGTCGTCGGCACACAGAAGATCGACGATGCAGAGATCGCCCGCCTTTTGGATTCCGGCGGTTCTATTCACCACGGTGCGTAAAGTCTTGGATACGGCCGGGCCGGTATTCAGGAAATCGACATAGACGCAGCGCGGCCGGTCGTGCCCCGGCGCCATTGCCTGCGTGATGCGGCCGTTCTTGCGCGCCCAGCCGACGCCCCAATCGTCCATGGCGCGGATGCAGTCCGGCCCGTCTTCGCAGAGCAGCTGCGCAAGCGGCGCGTTGCAGAGGCCGCGGCCGGCCGTCAGCGTGTCGCGGTAATGATGGCTCCAGTGGTCCGGCGTCTCCGCGCCGAGCGCGACGGCAACCGTCATCTGCGCCATAACGGTCGCGCCGCCGCGTCCGATCAGGCTGCGGTCGGCGAGCAGCACGCGGCAACCCGCGCGTGCGGCCTCGATGGCCGCATACATGCCGGCGGCGCCTGAGCCGATCACGAGGACGTCGATTTCGGCGCGCATCGGTTCAATGGTCATTGCGGCCTCGTGGTTCGAGCTATTGCATCAGCAAACCAGGCGATCATTATAGGGTCGTCCAGAGGAGTGGCCTTGTCATGACCGAAGCTTCGCGCCTGACGCCGCCGATGACCGAATTGTTTCGGCGCGATGCCGACATTCCCATGATGCAAATCCGCAGCGTGGAAGGCGAGACCCGCGGTCAGCTGCCGACGATGAAAATTCTTATGGCGACGCCGGACATGAATTGCCTGAAAATCTACAGAAAGAAAGGCGAACTCGCGTCTCGCCATGCGCATATGGACCATTCGACGATCTGCTGCCTGTTGAGCGGCAAAGTGAAGTTATTCATTGGCGATCAGACCTTTATTGCCGAGGCCGGCGATGTCTGGCGGCACCCTCCGGGGGTCGTTCATCAAACCGAGGCTCTTGAAGACAGCATACAAATCGAAGTGAAATCGCCTGCGTGCAAGACTTGGTGACCGCTCCAACCGGAGACACCTCGCCGGCCGATCCGCTGCTGCGTATCGCGGGCGTCAGCAAGCGTTTTGGCGGCATTGTCGCGGTCGACGACATCTCAATCGACGTCGCAAGACATAGGGTGACCGGCCTGATCGGCCCGAATGGCGCGGGAAAAACCACGCTTTTCGATCTCATTTCGGGGGTGTCCTCGCCGAATTCAGGCGAAGTCCTGTTCGAGGGTCGGCCGATTCAGGGCATGCAGTCGCACGCGGTGGCGCGGCTCGGCATAGGGCGCACGTTTCAAAGCGTCCGTGTCTTCAATGAGATGACGGTTCGCGAAAATCTCGAAGTCGCGGACCGAAATGGCAAGCATCGCGGCAGCCAGGGTTTTGCCGACCGCATGGGTGGTGCCTTGGCCTTCGTCAACATGACTCCGCATCAGGGGGCCTTGGCGGGCCGGCTGTCCTATGGGCAGCGCAAGCTCATCGAAATCGCCATGGTTCTGATCCAGGACCCAAAGCTCATCATGCTCGATGAGCCGGTCGCGGGGGTCAATCCCAAGCTGATCGAACAGATCGGCGAGCTGTTGACCGAGCTTGTGCGACAGCGGCGCACGCTGTTGCTGGTCGAGCATAATATCCCCTTCGTCACCAGTCTCTGCGACCACATCATCGTGATGGCGAACGGCAAACTGCTGGCGCAAGGAGACGGCGAACAGGTGCAGCGCGATCCGCGTGTACTGGAGGCGTTTCTTGGCACCTGACAGCGCCATCCTGGACGTGCAAGGTGTGACTGCCGGTTATGGCGGCTCTGCCGTTCTGCAGGATTTGGGGCTGAGCGTGCGATCAGGCACCATGACCGGTGTGATCGGGCCGAACGGCGCCGGCAAATCGACTTTGCTCAAGGTGATCGTCGGTTACCTCCGGCCGAGCCAGGGCGAAATTCTGCTCGACGGCGTTGCTGTTACCGGATTGCCGCCCGAGCAACGAATAGCCAAGGGCATTGCCTATATTGCACAGACGCGCAGCCACTTTCCGAGCCAGACCGTCCAGGAAAATCTCCGGCTCGGCGCCTATCTGGTCAAGGATGCCAGGCTGCGCGCCGAACGCCAGAACGCGGTGTTCGAGCGGTTTCCGATCCTGCACGAGCGGCGGCGCCAGCTTGCCGGTCAGTTGAGCGGGGGCGAGGCGCGCATGCTCGAGGTCGGCCGCATGATGATGACCGCGCCGCGGCTTGCCATCCTCGACGAGCCCTCGGTCGGTCTGTCGCCGAAACTGGTCGACGTCGTTTACGGTCACGTTCGTTCGCTCTGCGACCAGGGCATGAGCTTTCTCATCGTCGAGCAAAACGTGCGGAAATTGCTTTCCGTCGCCGATTTCATCTACGCGCTGGAAGGCGGCCGGAACCGCTACGACGGCACCCCGCACGACTTAAGCGAAGACGGCCGGCTCGCTGAGCTCTATCTCGGTGCACGGGGCTAGTGGCGTTCGCATGCTTCTCGATCTCGTATATTTCGCGGCATTGGGGGTGATGACCGGAGGCCTCTATGGCCTGCTCGGCCTCGGGCTCAACCTGATTTTCGGTGTGATGCGGGTCATCAACGTGTCGCACGGCGAAATGCTGACGCTCGGCGCCTACACCGCCATCGTGATGGGTCTTGGCGGAGTGACGTCGCCCTGGGCGGCGATTGTCGCCGCGGTCATGGTCGTCACGTTGATCGGCTTTCTGATTGCGCGCTACCTGCTGCAGCCGCTGACGGTCGAAAGCCGCATCGATGAGCAGCGCGGCATGGTGCTATCGCTCGGCTTATCCCTGGTGCTGGCCAACCTGGTGCTGGCGGTCTTTGGGCCGGAATATCAGCGTGTTCCCGGCAAGCTGGCCGAGGGCTCGATCGTGCTCGGCGATCTGATCATCGAGAAGCAGCGCCTCATCATTCTCATCGCAAGTCTTGTCCTCGCTGCGGCGCTCATGGCGTTCCTGCGCTTCACGTTGACCGGCAAAGCGATCCGCGCCGTCGGAGAGAATCCGGAAGCTGCGCAGGCGAGCGGCATCAGCGTGCGCAAGATCCACCTGCTGACCTTCAGTATCGGGTCGGCCTTGGCCGGCGCCGCGGGCGCCTTGATCACGCCCGCGACCTATGCCTTTCCCGCAATGGGCTTGAACTATACGCTCTACGCCTTTTCCGTCGTCATCATCGGCGGTCTGGGCAGCGTCTGGGGCGCGATCTTCGCCGGGTTCCTGCTTGGCATCGTTGAGTCGCTGTCGGTGATCTGGCTGCCGTCAGGCTACAACACGATCGTGGGACCGGTGCTCATGCTTTTCACGCTGATCATCAGGCCGCAAGGCCTGCTCGGCGTCAAACCGGGGCGCGCCTGATGACGCAAACCTTCTCTGCCCGTCAGGTCGCGATGATCCTCGCCGTCGTGATCGTCGCAGCGACGCTGCCATTTATTGCGCCGAACGACTTCATCATTCATACCGTGTGCATTGCCTTGGTCTATGCGGTGCTGGCGGCAAGCTGGGACCTTCTGTACGGCTTTGCCGGCCTGATCAGTTTTGGCCATGCCGGCTTTTTTGGCCTCGGTGCCTATTCGGCCGCGCTGTTCACGACTTACCTCGGCTTGCCGGCCTGGTTCGGGCCGCCGGTCGGCGCCGTTGCCGGCGCGCTCTTGGGGGTCGCGATCGGCGTGCCGACACTGCGGCTGCGGGGCGTCTATCAGGCGCTGTCGACCCTGGCGTTTTCGGAAAGCCTGCACGTAGTCGCCACAAATTGGTACAGCGTGACGCGCGGCACCCTTGGCTTTAACCAACACCCGACGTTCTTCCGCATGATCGGCGAGTTGCACAAGAGCTACTATGTCATGCTGGCAACCTGCTCGGTTTGCGTCGCGGTGATCTGGTGGATCGCTCGACGCAGCCGCATGGGCATGACATTCCGCGCCATGCGCGACGACGATATCCGCGCGCGAGCGCTCGGCATCAACATCGTGCAGCAGCGCGTGCTCGTCTTCACTTTGAGCGGCCTGTTCGCGGGCCTCGCGGGCGCGATCTATGCGCACTATGTCGGCCTGGTCAGTCCGAGCGAACTGGGACCGTCATTGACCATTCTCGTGATCGCGATGTCGACAATCGGCGGCGTCGGAACGATCATCGGCCCGGCGGTTGCCGCCGTTGTTCTCTATGCGCTCACTGAACTGCTGCATCTTGCGGGCACCGTCTACAACCAGATTGCGATCGGCGCGCTTCTGATTGCCTTCGTGTTGTTCCTGCCGGACGGGATTGCCGGCTGGTTCGTGCGTCATGGCCGGCGGACGCCGGCGAAGTCATGAATTGTTTGGTGAAGGAGCGCTGGTGATGGCCAAATCCGATGATGCGCTGATCGCTCGGCTCGGCGCATTGCCCGTCGCGATCGTCAGCGATGTCTTGCGTTATGCCGGCACGCCGCATCAGGTGTTGCATCATTCGATCCAGGCGCTCGGGCCAATGTCGGGCAGAAGCGTTGCCGGCCCGGTTTTTTGCGTGCGCGGTGAACGTCTCCTCGGCGGAGTGGTGCCGAAGAATCTGCGTCCCGACATGTTTCGTCGCATGCCGGCGAACAGCGTCATCGTCATGGCCGCGAACGGCTACGAAGATGCTGTTGTTATCGGCGAAAACATCGCGCTCTCGCTCAAGGTCCGCGGCTGCAAGGCGGTGGTGACGGATGGCGGAATCCGTGATCGCGATGCGATTGTCGAAATGGGCATGCCGGTATTCACACGCTTCGTCTCGCCGCTCAGCTCGGGTCAGCAATGGGTCACCGTCGAGCTCGATGCACCCGTGACCCTGCCGGGTCAGGCGACGGCCCATGTCACGATCAAGCCCGGTGACTTCGCTCTCGGCGATGGCGACGGAGTCGTCATCGTGCCGGGTCGCGGCCTGACGACGGTGGTCGAAGACTCGGAAAAGGTGCTGGAGATCGAGCAGCGCACCCGCGAGCGCTTGTTGGCCGGGGGCGATCCGGAGGCGGTCTACGCCGAATTTCCGCGGTTCGACCACGTCCGCAAAATCTGACGCGCGTCGCCGCCAGCATCACCGGCAGCAAATTATTCCTATAATTGTATACAATTTTGCTCGTGAACACTGGATTTTTTTATTGCACGCGGCCCACGTGTATCCAATCCTTTCTCTGGCAAGCAGATCAGGGGCCGTGGCCATTTGGGAGGGTCGCACATGGTGCAGATCACACGCGGTGTCGAACGCAAGGGCCTAAATCGAAGATCTGTTCTCAAAGCCGGTGTCGCAGGCTCGGCTGTTGCCATGCTGCCATGGCGGGCGCGCGCCGCCGCCGACGAACTCAGGATCGGCTTTGTCGGCCCTGTCACCGGGCCGCTTGCCGAACTCGGCACCGCCATGCGCGATGGCGCGCAAGTTGCACTCGATGACGCGAACGCGAAAGGCGGCGTCAAGATCGGCGACAAGACTTACAAGGTCACGCTCGTCGTCGGCGACGAGGAATCGACACCTGAGCGCGCGGTCGCCGCGACGCGGCGGCTTATCGACGTCGACCACGTCCACGGCATCGTCGGTTATGCGATCAGCACCAATCTGCTCGCCTGCATGCAGCTGTTGCAGGATTCGAAAACGCCGATCATCGACACCAGCGGTCGCGCCGACTCGATTCCAAATCAGATCGCGTCGAAGAAGATGGACTATCTGTTCCAACTCAGCCCAACCAATCGCGATTTTGTCGGGCTGCATGGCGATTTGATCAAGCATTACACGGGCGCAAAGCGCGCTGCGATCCTCGCGCTCAACACAGACTTTGCGCGCGAGTACGCGACGCAAGCCGAAGCGCTATGGCCGAAGAAAATGCCGGGCCTTGAGGTGAAAAGCCTCTATGTCGACGGCAACAAGATGGATTTGCAACCCGAGCTCCTGCAAATCCGTCGCTTCGATCCCCAGCTTTTGTGGGTTCTCTTGACCGGCGCCCAATCCTATCAATTCGTCGATCAGTTTGCCGCCGCCGATATGATCAAAAAGATGCTCGTCCTGGGTGATTCCATCTATGGCTCGGAGCTTTTCCGCAGCAAGGCCGGCACCAAGGTCGACTACCATATGGCGAACGCCATTACCGAGCGTAAGCCGTTCACCGATCTGACGCTGCCGTTCTACGACGCATACAAGAAGAAAACCAATTTCAATCCGCCGTACTACGCCGTGCAGACCTACGACGGCGCGCTCATGATGCTGGAAGCGCTCCGGCGCATTGGCAAGCTCAACGGTGACGTTGCCGGTGACCGCACCGCATTGCGCGATGCGCTCGTGACCATCGACAAATCAAAGCCGATTACCGGAGCGCGCGGCCAACTTGCCTTCTCGTCGCTTGAGACCGGTCGCACTGTCGCGGTGACGCCGGTCATTACGCAATACCAGCCGGGCAATCACACGGTGGTCGTGTGGCCGCTGAACCAGGCCGGAAAATTCCTCGATCCCCGCACCTGAGGCAGCCGAAGGGCCCTGTCATGCGTGACGTTACCGATATTCAGGCTACGCGGCCGGGCAGCAACCTGCTGGCCGAGTTCGACCAGGTGTTCGTCCGGGATGTCGATATTCCGAAGACGCCGATCCGTTCGGCGGAAGGCGTTGCGTTCGACAAGGCCAATGTCAGCGTCAAGCTGCTGATGGTCGCCGACCGCATGCATATGCTCAAGGTGTTCTTCACCAAGGGCTCGGTCGTCCCGGTGCACGTTCACAACGACCATTCGACGATTTGCTGCCTGCAAGAGGGTAAGCTCAAGCTCAATATCGGCGGCAAGACGTTCATCGCGGAGCCGGGCGACGTCTGGCAGCACCCGCGCGGCGTGCCTCACAATCATGAGGCGCTCGAGGACAGCTATGTCGTCGAAATCAAGTCGCCCGCGGTCAAGACCTGGTAGAGAGGAGGCTTTTTCGTGGACGCAAAAACCGACGACCGCATCCTTGCGCCTATGACCGAACTCTTCCGGCGCGACAAGGATATTCCCGAACAGCCGATCCTGATCGTCGAAGGGACGCAATTTGCAAACCCGCCGAGCATCAAGCTTCTCATGGTCACGGACGACATGCACTGCATCAAGGTGATCCGCAAAAAGGGGTTCGTCGATCCCAAGCACGTGCATGACGACCACACCACGATCGCCTGCCTGCTGAAGGGGCGCCTGCGCATCCACATCGGCAATGAAACGCACATCGCGGAGGTCGGCGATGTCTGGCTTCATCCGCAAGGTGTGCCGCACTTCAGCGAAGCGCTCGAAGACTGTGTGCAGATCGAGGTCAAAGCGCCGGCCTGCAAAACGTGGTGACCGCGCGCGCGACAATTGCCATTTCGCCGACTACGAAACCGCCAGTCCACGCCCGATCGGTTGTCTGGCCGGCCAAGGTAGTTTTGCGACCGCCCTGTTTACCGCAACGCGAGACTTGAGATGGGTTACCGACTGGGGATCGATATCGGAGGCACGTTCACCGATTTCGCGATGGTGAACGACGACGACGGCGACCTGACGCTGGAAAAATTGCTGACCACGCCTGCCGATCCCTCGATCGCGGTGCTCGAAGGCTTCAGAAAGTTGCTGGATGACAAAGGAATCCAGGCCAGCCAGGTGCATTCGGTCATTCATGGATCCACGCTTGTTACGAACGCGGTGATTGAACGCAAAGGCGCTGCCGCCGCGGCGCTCATAACAGAGGGATTCAGCGACGTCTTCGATATCGCGCTCGAGCGCCGCTACGATCTTTATGATTTGCGGCTGCGCTTGCCCGATCCGATCATCCCGCGATCTCTTCGTGCCGAAGTGTCAGAACGCATGCGCGAGGACGGATCGGCAATTCGGCCGCCCGATCTCAACGAGGTGGAGCGCGAGGTCTCCGCTCTTATAGACTGTTATGGTATTCGCGCGCTCGCAGTTTGTTTCCTGCATTCGTTTACAAATCCAGAGCACGAGCAGACGGTCGCCAACTTCGTTCGCAGGCGCTTTCCGCAACTCTACGTGTCGGCATCTTCCGAAGTGCTGCCATTTATGCGCGAGTACGAACGCTGGAATACGACGGCCATCAACACCTTCGTTGGACCGCTTGTGGATGCCTATCTTTCGCGAATCGAAGCTGGTTTGGCGAAACTCGGGTTTAGCGGTCTATTCCACATCGTGACTTCGAGCGCAGGTGCGGTCACGGCGCAGGTAGCGCGCCAGTTTCCGGTCCGCATGCTTGAATCGGGGCCCGCTGCCGGCGTGTTGATGGCCGCACACATCGGCCGCCGCATCGGTATGCCGAGCCTGTTGTCATTCGATATGGGTGGAACGACCGCAAAGGGGTCAATTGTACGCAACGGCCGCCCGCATAAGAAATACGAAATAGAAGTTGCGCGTGTCCACGAATTCAAGACGGGAAGTGGTCTGCCGGTAAAAATCCCGGTCGTCGATATGATCGAGATAGGCGCTGGCGGTGGGGGCATCGCGGAACTGGACGACCGCGGCCTCTTGCGTGTCGGACCGCGCAGCGCCGGTGCCGACCCGGGGCCGGCATGCTACGGCCGGGGCGGCAAGCAGGCGACGCTGACCGACGCCAACCTCTCGCTGGGCTACTACGACTCGAAATCGTTTCTTGGGGGACGCATGGCCCTCGACAAAGCGGCTGGAGAGGATGCCATCGCACGCGGCATCGGCAAGCCTCTGAACCTGACACTGGAGCGCGCGGCCTGGGGTATTCACGAGACAATTAATGAAGACGTCGCCCGGGCATTCCGCGTGCATGCCTCCGAAATTGGGTTCGATTATCGTCGATGCAGCATGCTCGCCTTTGGCGGGTCCGGCCCAGCCCATGCAATGCGGATCGCGCGCAAGTTACGCATTCCCAAAGTCGTGTTCCCGATTGGGGTTGGGGTCATGTCGGCGATCGGGATGCTGGTCTCGCCGTTGTCGTTTCAAGTCGCCCGAACCAACCGGGTGTTCTTGGATCAAATCAACTCCGAACAATTCGGCAAGTTTTTTGGCTCGCTTCAGGAAGAAGTATCAAAAGTCCTGCTTGAGGCCGGGCTTTCTGAAGCGAGCACCACGGTTCATCGTTCTCTCGACATGAGGTACGAAGGGCAGGGCTTTGAGATCGAAGTGCCCTTGCCGGACGCCAAAGACGTCACAGAGCTTTTTGCGCAGCTGCCGCAACTTTACGCTGACGCCTATAAGGAAATCTTCTCCCTCAGCTTTATCGACGAACCGATTGAAATTCTTAACTGGAAAATAGAGGCGATCGGTCCGTTGCCGCGCATCCGCGACCGTTGTTTGTCGAAAGGCAGCCAGACAAGTCCTGAACCGCGCGGTCGCCGGCGCGCCTATTTTCCCGAGAGTGGCTTTATCGATTGCCCGGTCTACGACCGCTACACGTTTGAGCCCGGCTTTACTGTGCAGGGGCCTGCGCTGATTGAGGAGCGCGAATCGACCTGCGTGCTCGGCCACAATGACCGGGCGCGGCTTGACAATTACGGAAACCTGATTGCGGAGCCGGGGACATTGGCATGAGCATGGGCAAGAATTTGGACGCCGTCAGCCTCGGCATTCTCTGGGACAGGCTTATTTCTGTGACGAATGAGATCGTCCAAACGCTTGTGCGGACGTCGTTCTCCTCGATCGCGCGCGAGAACTACGACCTTTCATGCGTGTTGTTCGACGCAAAAGGCCGCAGCATCGCGCAGGGCACGATGAGCGTGCCGGTGTTCATCGGTACGGCGCCGCAAACGATGCGCCACATGCTGAATGCGATCCCGCCCGATCAACTCGAGCCAGGCGACGTCATATTGACGAACGACATATGGATGGGGACCGGCCACCTGTGGGATCTCAATGTGATGCGGCCCGCCTTTCGTAATGGCCGCATCGTCGGTTATGCGCTCAGCATCAGCCATCTGCCCGACATCGGGGGCCGCGGATTTTCGGCGATCAATCTCGATATGTATGAAGAAGGCCTGCAAATTCCAATTTGCAAGGTGATCAAGGCAGGCAAATTGAACACCGAACTGATCGAATTGATTCGCATGAACGTACGGGTCAGCGAGCAGGTCATCGGCGACTTGATGGCGAATATCACCGCCACCGAGGTTGGCTGCCGGCACATGCTCGAATTCATGGACGAATATGGTCTCGACAGCCTCGAGCCTTTGGCCGACACGATCATCCAGCAATCTGAAAGCGCGATGCGCCGGGCGATTGCCGACATGCCGGACGGCATCTACCGCAACCGGATTCAGGTGGAGGCTTTCGACGAGCCAGTCACTTTGGCTTGCGCCATCCACATTAAAGGCAACCGGCTGCTTGTCGATTTCGAGGGCACCGGGCCCTCGCTCCCTTCGGCGATCAATGTTCCGATGTGTTACACGCGGGCCATGGCGGCCTACTCGATCAAGGCCTTGGTTTTGCCTCATGTGCCCAACAACGCCGGTTCAGTCACCCCGATCGAAGTCAAGGCGCCGCATGGCTGCATTCTCGACGCCCAGCCTCCGTCGGCAACGGGAGCTCGTTTCATGATCGGGCATTTTGTCACGCCGCTGGTTTTCGGTGCCCTGGCAAAAGCAATTCCCGACAAGGTCCAGGCCGACCCCGGCATGACGTGTATTCTGAACGTTATCGGCAAGAACCCGCGCGGCAAGGAGTTCGCGACGCTGTATTTTTCCGCAGGCGGGTTTGGCGCATTGAAAGGGCTCGACGGGCTATCGGCAACGCCGGCACCGTCGAACATGATGGTCATGCCGACCGAAACCTGGGAGGTCTTGACCGGCATTCGCATTGTTTCGCGCCGGCTCAGAGCGGACTCCGGTGGTCCTGGCCAATACCGCGGCGGGCTCGGCCAAGAGATTGTGCTGCAGAACGATACCGGCCATCCCCTGACCGTGTTCGCCATGGGGGCGCGGACAGATTATCCGGCACTCGGGGTTTGTGGCGGCCAGCCGGGAGCAACGCGCAGCTATCGGCTCAACGGGCAGATGATTCATCCGAAAGGCCGTTACCAGCTCAAGGCCGGCGATCAAATCGAGATTCTCGAGGCGGGCGGGGGTGGTTACGGTCCTGCCGAGCGTCGTAAGCCCGCTCAGATCGCCGCCGACATCCGCCTCGGTTTTGTGACTCGGGAGGCTGCAATCCGCGACTACGGCTACCGGGACAGCATTTAGGTCGAGCGTCTAGCCGGGGTTTCGTCCGTTACGTGTAATTGCATGTTTGGACGCCAGGAAATGCGCCTTGATGATCGAGCTGGCCCAGTTTCCATCGCCTGCCTTCAACGCGGAGATCAGATCCGTATAGCGTTCGGTGGCGCGGACCCAGTCATCGCTGTCAAATTCGAAATGCGATCGCTGCACCAGCGGAATATTGCTGGTCTGCCGCAGAAAGTCCTCGAGCACTTGATTGCCTGAATTCTTGAACACGATGGCATGAAATTCCAGATTGAGCTTGGCGCACTCGTTGAGGTAGTCGGTGCCCCGTCGCATCGAGGCTTTGGCCATGGTCTTGTTGATGTCGGTCAGGCGGTCGAGATCCGGTTTCTGGATGCGGCTGGCCGCGAGCCGCGCACCCATGGCGGCCAGTTCGGCGCGGACGTCGATAAGGTCGGTCAGCGAGTCGCCGGCCCATCCAATGACGTAAGCCCCGTGATTGGGGACGAACTGAACGAATCCGTCGGCTGCGAGACGTCGCAAGGCCTCGCGAACCGGCGTGCGGCTGACACCGATTTCATTGGCCAAATGACCTTCGCGCAAATGTGCGCCGGCAGGAAATTCGCCGCCCAAAATTCGCGCGCGAATGGTCTGATATGCGCGGGTTGCTGCCTGAGCCATCGCTCAATATTTTGAACACCGGGCGCCGAGCATGCAACGGATGGCGCTTTTTTGCCGAGTCATTCAGGCCTTATTTCCGCGACAGGATAAAAAATGTTGGCTTTCGTGGCGATCTCGGCGGATTGATCAAGATCGAAAGTTCTTTGCAGTTCAACACGTTATGCTTGGAAACCAGCCGTTACCCCTGACCATCGTCCCGTCCTTCGCGAGCGTCCGGCCCCGTCACAGCGCGGACGCAGCGCTCTCGCCGGCGAGCCGTGCCTGGGCATTGAGGCGGATCGGCGCGTTGATAGCGCCGAAGCCTTTGTAGCCCTGGCGCTCTACCACCTCGAGGAAGAACAAATCCTTGAAGCTCGTGGTGTAGAGCTGAAGGTACTCGCCGTTGCCGTCCCTGTCGTAAAGGATGTTGTTGTCTTTCAGCCGTTTGAGCCGCGCACGGTCGATGTCGACGCGCGCTTCGAGATCGTCGTAGTAATTTTCCGGAATGCGCAGGATTTCGACGCCGCTGTCCTTGAGCCGGGCGGCGGTCAGGAAAATGTCGCGGGTGGCAAAGGCGATGTGCTGCACGCCCGAGCCGAAATACTCATTGAGGAAGCGGGAAGACTGCGTACGCGGGCTTTGGCTTGCGTTGAGCGCAATGCGGAGAGCGCCGTCGGCGGTTTCAACGACCTGACTGCGCACGATGCCGCCTGGATCGGTGATGTCGACCTGCGGCGTTTTCTGCACATCGAGCAGCGACGTGTAGAACAACAGCCATGACAGCATGTCCTCGTAGTGCATCGACTGCGAGATGTGGTCGACGGCGACCAGCCCGGCATCGCCGCCTTTGCCGCCCGTCACCGGCGCGAACTCGATGTCCCAGACCTTGCCGAGTTTGCTCGCCGGATCGAGAAAGTAGAGCAGGCTGCCGCCGACGCCGCGCACTGCCGGAATCTCGAGTTCGCCCGGGCCGACCTTCTGACGGAAGGGCGTGTCGTGCAGCTTTTCGGCGCGGTCGAGCGTCGCGGCCGCGCTCTCGACCTTGAGCCCGATGGCGCAGACCGATGGCCCGTGCGTGATGTAATGCGAATGCGCAAAGCCTTCCTTTTCCTTGTTGATGACGAGATTGATCGAGCCTTGCGACCAGCGCGACACTGCCTTCGACTTGTGCTGGGCGACATGGCGGAAGCCGAGCCCGGAAATGAACTGCGCAAGTTCGTCGGCGGTGCGGTCGTCGACGGCGAATTCGACGAATTCAACGCCGAGGCATTTTGATCGCGGCGGCAGCGCCGGAATGTCGGTCGCCGCCTTCCCGGTCCTTTGGCGCAACTGGTCCATGAGGTAGACGAGCGAGCGTTGGCCGTCGATGGCGACGGCGCGCGGCGAACCGGCGCGAAACTGGTCGTTGAAGATCTCCAGCGAGAGATCACCCTGATAGCCGGTCGTCTGCACCGCCGTCATGAAATCGATCAGCGGGAAGTCCCCCTGGCCGGGGAAGCAGCGGAAATGCCGGCTCCAGGACAAGACGTCCATCTCCAGCCATGGCGCATCGGCGAGCTGCACGAGGAAAATCCGGTCGCCGGGAATGGCCGACATCGTCTTCAGGTCGGTTTTTCGCGCGTAGGTGTGGAAGCTGTCGAGCACGAGCCCGATCGCCGGATGGTCGGCGCGCCGCACCACCTCCCAGGCGTCGCGGTAGTCGTTGATGTGGCGCCCCCAGGCCAGCGCCTCGAAGCCGACGCGCAGGCCGCGTTTGGCCGCGCGCTCACCGAGCTCGTGGAAATCGGCTGCCGCTCGGTCGATGCCGCCGAGTGATTCCGGAGACACGTTGCTGCATACCATCAGCAGGCTGCAGTTCAGCTCCTGCATCAGGTCGAACTTGCGCTCGGCGCGGTCGAACGTGCGCTGCCGCTGCGGCTCCGGCATCCCCTCAAAATCGCGGAACGGCTGAAAGGTGATGGCGCGCAGGCCGAGACCGGACATCTCGCGGGCAATGTCAGCGGGAGTTCCGCCGTAGGCGAGGAGATCGCTCTCGAAAATCTCGACGCCGCGGAATCCGGCCGCGGCGATTGCTTGCAGCTTCTCGCTGAGACCGCCGCTGAGGCAAACCGTGGCAATCGAGGTCTTCATGGCTTCGTCCTTTCCCGGGTAGCGTCAGCTCGCCACGCGCAAAGCAGCCTCGCGCGCCTCGTAGCCGGCGGCGAAGGCACGATGAAGGCGTCCGAGGTCGGGCGTGACGCCGGTGAACAGACGGAACGCTTCGACCGCCTGATGCACGCACATGCCGCCGCCGCTGAGCACGCGCGCGCCCTTGGCAGCTGCTGCTTTGATGAACTCGGTGTCGACCGGCGTGTAGATAACGTCGGCGGCCCAATGCGAGGCCTTGAGCGCGGACGCCGGGACGGGGTTGCCGGGAAAGCCGCGCATCCCCGTTTGCGTGGCATTGACGACCCCGGCGGCCGCCCGGATTTCGCTCTCCAGGTCGCCAGCGACCCGGCAGCGCCGGGCGCCAAAATGTCGGCCGAGGGCGTCGCACAAGGCCTTGGCGCGCGGCTGATCGCGATCGGATACGACGAGCAGGCCGACGCCGAGATCCATCAAGGCGAAGGCCACGGCGTGTCCGGCGCCGCCGGCGCCGACCAGCACGACGGTCGCGCCGCGCGCGCCATCCGCTCCGAACGTCTCGGCGAAACTATGCCGCCATCCGGCGCGGTCGAAATTATAGCCCTTGGTGCGGCCGTCCGGCCCGATCGCGACGGTGTTGACCGCGCCGACCTGGGCCGCTTCTGCATCGATGCTGTCAAGCAGCGGCAGGACCTCCTGCTTGAAGGGATAGGTAATGTTGACACCGGCAAAGCCTGCGGCTTTGACCGCGTCGAGAAGCTGCGGCAGCCGCCGCTCGCGCAGCCGGTCAACGTCCAGCAAATGATAGAAGCCGTCGATGCCGGCGGCCTTGAATGCGTCGGCGAACAGCGCCGGCGACAGCGACCCCATGATGTTTGCCCCGATCAGCCCAATCAACATTCTGCGCCCGTTCATGACACGCGCTCCGGTTGGGCCAAGCCGCCGCCGAGGAAAAGCTGGGCTATGCGTGGATCGGCGAGAATAGTGGCGGCGGTGTCCTCGATCCTCGTCTGCCCCTGCTCCAGCACCAAGCCGAAATCGGCCATCTGCAGGGCCTGCTTGGCGTTCTGCTCGATCAGCAAGATGGTAACGCCGCCGTCGCGGAGCGATTTCAAGATCGTGAACACCTCTTGTACCATGAGCGGGGACAGACCGATCGACGGCTCGTCGATCAGGATCAGTTTCGGATCGAGCAGCAGCCCGCGCGCTACTTCAAGCATCTTCTGCTGGCCGCCCGACAAGGTCGAGGCCTGCCGGTCCGCCTTTTCCTGCAGCATCGGAAAGCGCTGCATGATCCGGTCGAGCCGCTGCGGCAAGCCTGATTGGTCGGATAACGTGACGCCGCCGAGTTCGAGGTTATGGCGCACGCTCAGCTCCGGAAAGATGTTGCGGCCCTGCGGAATGTAGACGACGCCGGCATCGAGCAGCTGGCGGGGCGTGAAATTTGTCGTATCCCGGCCGTCGAACTTGATCGTTCCGCTGCGCACCGGCAACAGGCCGAAAATCGTCTTGAACATGGTCGATTTGCCGGCGCCGTTTGGGCCGATCACCGTCGTGATCGCGCTACGCTGAATAAGAGCGCTCGTTCCATTAAGAATCGTCATCTTGCCGTAGCCGGCAACCACACGGTCGAGGGTGAGCAACGGGTCCATGGTCACGTCAGTGTCCGAGATAGGCTTCAATGACGGCCGGGTTGCGCGCGATATCGCGCGGCGCTCCCTCGGCGATGATCCGTCCTTCCGCGAGGACGAGCACCCGCGTGCATAGCGCCATGACGAATTCCATCTGGTGCTCGATGACCACAAATGTCGCCTTGCGCTCTGCATGATAGGCCTGCAGACGCTCGCGCAAATGGCCCAGCATCGTCAGGTTGACGCCGCCTGCGGGTTCATCCAGCAGGACCAGCCGCGGGCCGGCCATGAAGGCCATGGCGGCGTCGAGCAGTTTTTGCTGGCCGTAGCTCAACAGGCCGGCCGGCGCGGACGACAGGTGGGACAGGCGGAAAAACGCGATCATCTGGTCGGCGGCGTCGCCGAGGCCGGCGTCCGCGCGTCCGATCAAGCGCGACAGCATGGTGCCGCGATGCTCTTGCCCGGCCAGGATCAAATTGTCGCGCACCGAAAGCTGCGGAAAAACCTGGAGGAGCTGGAACGTGCGGCTGACACCGAGCCGGTTGAGGTCGCATGGCCGCATACCGGTGGTCGGCTTTCCATCGACGCGCACTTCGCCGCCGTTCGGCGACAGCTGACCGAGGACGCAGTTGAACAGCGTCGACTTTCCGGAGCCGTTCGGCCCGATGATGCCGAGGATCTCGCCCTCGCGAACCTCGAACGACACGTCGTCGACGGCGGTGATGCCGCCGAACGATTTGCGCAGGTTCGAGACTTGCAGCACCGCGCTCATGGCGCCGCCTCCTTGCCTCGAGGCGCAAACGCCTTCAGCGCGCGCTCAAGCAAACCGAGGATGCCGGACGGGCAGAAAGCCATCATCACCATGACCAGCATGGCATAAACGATGAGATAGTAGCCTTGGGCCACCCGCATCCATTCCGGCAGCAGCACGGCGATCAGCGCGCCGACAAACGGGCCGAAAAAGTAGCCGCTGCCGCCGACGATCACCATCAGCAGCAAATTGAACGATAGGCCGAGCGTGAACGACACCGGTTCGATGAATTGCACGAGCGGCGCGTAAAGCGCGCCGGCCATCCCGCCGAGGCTGGAGCCGATGGCGAAGGCCATCAGCGTATAGCGGCGCGTGTCGAGCCCGAGCGAGAGCGCGCGCACGGGGTTTTCACGCAATGCGACAAAGGCCCGGCCCCAGGGCGAGCGAAGCATCCACCATGTTGCCGCGGCGAGCACCGCGAGCATGCCGAGGCTGAAATAATAGAAGTTCAATGCCTTGAACGTGGACCAGCCGAAGAACGAGGGTCGGGCGACGCCGTTGATGCCGTAAATCCCGCCGGTCAGCCATTCCTCGTTGCGCAGCACGAGAAATACCAGCGTGCTGAAGGCGAGCGTCACGAACGCGAGATAATGATGCTGCACGCGCAACGCCGGATAGCCGAGAACCCAGCCGACGGCGAAGCACAAAGCGCCCGCGGCGAGAAAGGCGAGCGCGAAGGGGCAGCCCACTGGCGTCAGCAGCGCCACCGTGTAAGCCCCGATGCCGACGAAAGCGCCCTGGGCGAGCGATACCTGGCCCGCATAGCCGAGCGTCAGGTTGAGGCCGAGCGCTGCAATCGTCAGCACCGCCCACATCGAGATCAGATAGATGCCGAACGGCTTGAGCAGCAGCGGCGCGATCAACGCGAAAATTGCGGCTGCTGCGACCGCGCCCGCGGCGAGCCATTTCATATTGTGCGCTCCTCGACGCGGCCGAGCAGGCCCTGCGGTCGCAGCAGAATGACGGCGATCAGAATGACGAGCGGAAAGGCGCCGCGGTACTGGGACGAGATGTAGGCGGCGGAGAGGTTGTCGAGCACGCCCAGAATGACGCCGCCGAGAATGGCGCCGCGGACCTGGTTGAAGCCGCCGATGATGGCGGCGATGAAGGCGGCCAGCCCCAGCGTGTCGCCGTTGTTGAATTTCGCCAGGTAAATCGGGCTTATCAGGATCGAGGCGATGGCGACGAGCACGGCATTGATGAGAAACGTGTAGAGCACCATGCGTTCGACCGGGATGCCGAGGATGCGCGCCAGCGTGGAGTTCTGCGCCGTCGCCTGCATCTGGCGGCCGAGCCGCGTCCGGTTGAGCAGCAGGTTCAGCGCCACCACGGTGACGATGGCGACGGCAAGGACCGCGAGGCTTTGCGTCGACACCACCGCGCCCAGGATGTCGATATCGGCTGCCGGCACCAGGGCCGGGAACGGCTGCGCCTGCGAACTGTAGAATTCCTTGGCGCCCTCCTTGAGCAACAGCGACAGCGCGATGGTGGAGATCACCAGCGGCAGCACCCCGTACTTGAGCATCGGGTCGACGACCACGAGCTTGAACAAGACGCCGAGGACCGCGATCGAGACCACGATGCTGATCGCGGCCGCCAGCCAGAACGGAGCGCCGGCGTTCATCGCCGCCAGCACGAAGAATGCCGGCAGCATGACGAATTCGCCTTGAGCGAAATTGATCGTCTGCGAGGTCTGCCAAACCAGCGTGAAGCCGACCGCGATCAACGCATAAATGGCGCCGGTCGCGAGACCGGAAACCAGAAGCTGGAAGAAAGAAGCCATCGCGCGGTCTTTGGCTTCCGCCCGGCAGAGTTGCCGGGCGGAAGAGGTCTTCGGGTGAGGATTAGTTGCCGAGCTTGGGCAGGACCTTGACGATCTTCTGCTTGCCGCCGACCACCTCGCCGAGGAAGCTTTCGCGATCGATGTCGCCGTTCTTGTCCCAGCTCGCTTCCATCAGGATGCCCGGCTCATCTTTGGGGGTGATGGTGATGCCATGCGCCTTCTCGGCAAAGGCCTTGCTGTCGAATTTGCCGATCTTCTCGGTCACGAACTTGATGAAGTAGACCGCGGTGTAACCCTTGATGCCGTTATGGTCGCAGACATAGTTGAAGCGCTTCTTGAACTTGGCGGCGAAGTCCTGCACCGCCGGGTTCGGCGCATCGACGGTGAGGCCGACATGGCCTTGCACGCCTTCGGCCGCGCCGCCGGCAAGGTCGATCACCTTCTGGCCGAGCAGTGTCGTCTCGCCGATGAGCGGCTTGTTGATGCCCTGTTTCTTGGCCTCGCGCAGAAAGCGCGCGCTCTCTTCCTCGTTGACGTAAACGAAGATCGCGTCCGCATTGGCGGCCTTGAGCTTGACCACGTCGGCGGAGAAGTCAGCCTGGCCCGATTCGGTCGAAATATCCGCGGCGACCTTGATGTTGCGCGCGTTCATCTCCTTGATGAAGGTGTCGCGCCCGCCTTTGCCGAAGTCGTTGTTCACCCACAGAACCGCCACCGATTTCGCCTTGACGCCGTCGCGGATGTAGTTGGCGATCTTCGGCATGCTGAACTGCTGGCCGAACGACGTCCTGAAAACATAGGGATTGCCCTTCTGGGTGATTGCCGCGGCCTCGCCGCCGACGATCTCGGGGATTTCCGCCTGCTGCGTCAGCAGCATGTCCACCATCACCGAACCGGAAAACACCGGACCGAGAATCACATAGGGCTTGTTGTCGAGGACCTTTTGCACCTGCGCACGCGAAGTGCCGGCATCGCTCTGCGTGTCGAGGACAGGCGTCTCGATTTTTTTGCCGAGAATGCCGCCTTTGGCGTTGATCTCGTCGATGGCCATCAACATGCCGTCGCGGAAATTGGTGCCGGACACCGCGCCGGCACCGGACAGTTCGAGCACAGCCGGGATGTAGACGGTCGATTGCGCGTGCGCAGGATTCGCCAGGCCAAGGCCGGCGACGATCAATGGGGCAAAGAGCGCTCTGCGAGACATAAGACGTTTCCTCCTGTTCGTAGCGATGGCATCCCGTTGGGTCGGGGCTTTTCGCAAGCGGCAGGCCCTGGGGCCCGCCTCAGATGCGACCTTGCTAATCCACCGGCACAAGGTCAATAACAAAGACGTATGCGGAACTTAACATGATGTTATTTTCGTCGCGGGCCGCGCTGCCGCGTCGCCGCCTCCATTTCACTGCGCAACAGCGCGACAAATCGCGCGCCATGGCTCGACAGCGGCACGTCCCGGCGGTGCGCGACGTAGGTCTGAAATGCAGTCGGCTCCGCGATTTCAACCGCGCGCACCGACGGCCATTGGTCGGCGGCCAGCGTGAACTCGTCGACGACCGCGATGCCGAGTTTGTGGGCGACGAGGGCACAGACGGTCGAGCCGAAGCGCGCCCGGATTGCGACTTCATAACGCAGGTCGCGGCCGGCGAAAAGGTTGGCCACGATCCGGCCATAGGGGTCGTTGGGATCAACGCCGATCAGCGGGTACTTGGCCATCTCGTCCGCAGCCACGCGCGCGCGGCGCGCCAGCGGATGATCGTCCGGCACGATGCACTTGAGGCGGCCGCGCGCCAGCGGCTCGACGGCAATCAGCGGGTGGTCCAGCCTGTCGCTCAGCGCCACCAGTTCGCCCTTGCCGAGCAGCAGATAGTCGATGGCGTCCTCGATCTTCAAAATATCGATTTCGACGAGGAGGTTCGGCAATGCTTTGCGCAGGCCCGCAACCGCGCGCGGCACCATGACATTGGCGATGCTCGGCACGGAGCCGACCTTGAGCTCGGTGCTCGATCCGCTTTTGATCCGGGAAATGACGAATTGAAGGTCTTCGACCTTGTCATAGACGCCGTTGATCTGGCTGAAGATCGCATTGGCCTGCGGCGTCGGGGTGTAGCGGCCGCCCTTGCGGCTAAACAGCTTCACTCCGACGAGCGACTCGGCGTGCTTCATGACGCGACTGACGCCGGGCGAGGACACGTTAAGCAGTCGCGCCGCGCCGCCGACGGTACCCGTCACCATAATCGCGCGTATGACCTCGATTTGGCGCAGCGTCAGCATCGGTCCGTTCCGGCAGCCTGGCGGCTCAATATAACAGATTGCCCGTGAACCCGCCCATGCGCGCTGCCGGACGCGGTCAAATCAAAGCCGGCGCGATGCGACCCGCACCGCGCCGGCGATTGACGGCGTGCCTCGGATTATGCCGGCAGTGGCTTGCCTTTGGTTTCGGGCAGGAACGGCGTCACCACGAAGCCGAGAATGTAGATGAAGGAGAAGGCCACTGCGACCTTGCTGAAGCCGCCAAGTTGCGCGATCAGGAAGCCGGCGAATAGCGGCCCCATGAAAGCGATGAAACGCGGCGCGTTGAAAGCGAAGGCCATGCCGGTCGCGCGCATGCGCGTCGGGAACAATTCGGGCAGCCACACCGCCATCCACGAGTATTGGCCGAGCGTGAAGAAGCCGTTGATGCCCGCCATCAACACCAGCATGTGGATGTCGCTGGTCCACATGTAGAGCACCGGCGTCATGACCAGCGAGCCGGCGAAGAAGATCATGACGATTGGCTTGCGGCCGAAACTGTCGGCCAGATAGCCGAGGCCGAAATAGCCGATGATGGCGCCGAGGTTGTAGCTCATGCCGGCATAGGCCGCCCAGGTTTGCGCCGGCAGCCCGGCTTTGCCGGCGGCTGCGCCGATGAAGGGCGGCACCCAGGTCGAGATGCCCCACCACGCGACCGTCGTCGTCAACGACATCAGGAACGCGACAATGGTGCGGGTGCGGATTTCGGGATCGACGAAGAGGTCTGCGAAGGTGAAGCGCGTCAACGCGTGATCCTCGGCACTCAATTGCGCGCCGCTGCGCTTCTTGGCATGCGCCGACTTGCGCTTCTCGTTCGTGCGCTCCCACTTCTCCGACTCGTCGACGCCGGTGCGCAGCCACAGCGCAAACAGCGCCGGCACGATGCCGATCAGGAACATGATGCGCCACGCGCCGGGGCCGTAGCCGGAAACGAACAGCCACACGAACGAGGCGAGGAAGAAGCCGATACCGAGGCCGCACTGCATGAGGCCCGCGCCCTTGCCGCGGGCGTCGTCGGGCCATGCTTCGGCGGTGATGGAAGCGCCGGTCGCCCACTCCGAGCCGATGGCGACGCCGACGATGAAGCGCAGCAACGCGAACGAAATCCAATCCCAGGCGATCGCGGACAAACCGGTTGTCAGCGAGTAGGCGACGATCGCCAGAATCATGGTCCGGCGCCGCCCGATGTAGTCGGCAAGCGCGCCGCCGACGAAGCCGCCGATGCCCCAGCCGAGCAGCGTGATGGCGATGACAGTGCCGGCGTAGGCCGGGATTTGCGGATACTGCGACGGATCGAGCAACTGGCGCAGCGCCACGGCCACCGTCAGGATCAGCGCGAAGGCCTCGTAGCCGTCGAACATCCAGCCGATGTTCGAGGCGATCATGGTCTTCCATTGGTTGGCATTGAGACTGCGATACCAAGGTGCCTTTCCAGCCATTGCAGCGGTCGACATGAGTCCCCTCCCGTTAAGACGCGTTTCCCGGTGCGCCGGTTGACCCGGCTTTCATCTTGCGTGCGGCTATTTTGACCGCATTTATGATCTCTGGATAGGCCGCGCAGCGGCAAAGATTGCCCGACAGATAGTCCTTGATCTCTTCGTCGCTGGGCGAGGCGTTTCTCGACAGCAGGGATTTTGCCATCAGCACGAAGCCCGGCGTGCAATAGCCGCATTGGAAGGCGCCGGCCTCGATGAAAGCTTCCTGTACGGGGTCAAGCGCGTCCGCCCCGCCAAGATGCTCGACCGTGACGATGTCTGTCCCGTCGGCGAACACGGCAAGATGCAGGCAGCCGGACACCGGCTTGCCGTCGACCAGCACGGTGCAGCAGCCGCACAGGCCCTGGCCGCAGCTTTCGCGTGCGCCGGTCAGGGCAAACCGGCCTTGCAGCATGTCGACCAGATTGTGGTGCGGCTCGACATCGACCGTCACGGCGCGGCCATTGAGGGTGAAATGAATGGTGCGCGCCGTCATGTCACATATCCTTGAGCGGCTTGCCCGCTTTGGCGCGCAGGGCGCGGAAGACGGCCTCGGCGGTCAGCGGCAACTCGGTCAGGCGCACGCCGACGGCGTCGTCAATGGCATTGGCGATCGCCGGCGAGACGCCGAAGGTCGCGAGCTCGCCGACACCCTTGGCGCCGAACGGGCCGTTGGACTGGAAGGCGGCGACCGCCTCGTTTTCCATCGCCGGCGGCACGTCGTGGATGCCGGGAATTTTGTAGTCGGCGAGCGAAGCATTCGTCACCTGTCCGCCGTCGAGATGCATCTTTTCGAACAGCGTGAAGCCGAGCTGCATCAGCGCTCCCCCCGACAACTGCGTCTCGACGATCTTCGGGTTGATCGGCGTGCCGACGTCGGCGACGTTGATCAGCCGGGTCACGCGCAGCTGGCCGGTTTCGGTGTCGATCTCGACTTCGGCGCCGGCGCCCGCCGTCATCCAGAACGGCGTGGCGTTCGGCGTCTGGCCAGTCGCCGCATCCGGCGGCACATAATCGGGCTTGTAGGTGCCGGTGCCGATGATGTTGCCGGCGCGCATGCCGTATTTCTTCACGAACAGGTCGGGCAGGGGGATGTTCGAGCCTTCCGGCTCGCCGACCTCCCGGGCGAGCGCTGCGAGTTTGGCTTTGGCGTCTTCCGCCGCGAGCCGCACGGCGTTGCCCATGTGAAACAACGAGCGCGAGCCGAGCGTGCCCATGTCGTAAGGCGTCACGTCGGTATCGCGCGGCACGATGCGGATCGTCTCCGCAGCCATGTTGAGCACCTCGCCGACGATCTGCGCCATGGCGGTATCGGAGCCCTGGCCCATGTCGATGGTGCCGCAATAGACCGTGACGCTGCCGTCGCCTGCGACGTTGACGATGGCGACCGACGTGGTCGGCGAGATCACCGCTTTGAGCCCGACGGCAAGGCCGCGCCCGCGCCGGATCGTGCCGCTGCCGTGATCGAAGGGCGCGTCCCAGTTCAAACGCTCGGCGATGGTGTCGAGAACCTTGTCGATCGCCACGTCCTTGAGGATGGTGCCGGTGGCCTGCGGGCGGCCGTCGTGCAGTAGGTTCTGGCGGCGGAAGTCGAGCGGATCGCGTCCGAGCGCCCGGGCGATCATGTCGGTGTGGCTCTCGTAGGCCCACACCAGTTGCGGGATGCCGAAGCCGCGCAGCGCGCCGGCCGGCGGCAGGTTGGTGTACATCGCATAGGAGTCGATCGACACGTTGTCGATGTCGTAGGGGCCGGAGGCGGTGAAGCCCGATTTCTGCGTCACGCGCGGGCCGATGTCGGCATAGGCGCCGCCGTTCCACCACACGTCGCATTTGCGCGCGACGATCTTGCCGTTCTTGTCGACGCCGGTCTTGATGCGGAACGTGCTCGGATGCTTGGTGATGGTGTAGAACACTTCGTCCATCGTCAGCGCCACCTTGACCGGCCGCCGCGCCAGCATCGACAGCGCGACCGCGAGCGCCTCGAGCTTGATGTAGAGCTTGCCGCCGTAGCCGGCGCCGAGATAGGGCACCTTGATGCGCACCTTGTTCTCCGGCCAGCCGAGCAGGCGGGCAATCTCGGTGCGCACGAACGAAGGTCCCTGCGAGGCCGAATAGATGGTGACGCCGTCGTCCTTGTAATCGGCGATGGATGCGTGCGGCTCGAAGGCGAGATGCAGCACCTTCTGTGTTTTGAAAGTGTGTTCGAACACGTGCGCGGCCGAAGCGAAGGCCTTGTCGACGTCACCGCGGCGCAATTTGAAATCGAGCGCGCAGTTGGTGTTCTTGGCGCCCTTCAGGTGCTTCAAGTCGGCGAAGGTGGTGGCGGGCTTGAGCTCGTCGTGCACCACGATCGTGTTGGCGGCGGCCTCAACCTCATCGAACACCGCGGGCAGTTCTTCGTAGTCGGCAGCGATGAGCTGCACGGCCCGTTCCGCGACGTGCGGATCGTCGGCCAGCACTGCGGCGACCGGCTCGCCGACGTAGTGCACCTTGTCGAGTGCGAGGATCGGCTGATCGTGGAAGGCGGGACCGTAATAGGGATCGGGGATGACACGTCTGATGTCCTCGCCGGTATAGACGGCGAAGACGCCGGGCAGCTTGCGCGCCTGGTTGACGTCGATCGATTTGATGCGGCCGTGCGCCACCGTGCTGCGCAACAGTTTGCAGACCAGCATGCCGGGCAGCCGCATGATGTGCGTATATTCGGCGCGGCCGCTGACCTTGGCGCGCGCTTCCAGGCGCGGCAAAGAGCGGCCGATTTGTTTGCCTGGGATGGGCGCCGTCACTTGGCCTCCATGGCCGCGCGCACCGCGCGGCCGACATAGACGCGCAGCAATTCGCGCTTGTAGGCGGCCGAGCCGCGCACGTCGGCGATGATATCGGCTTCTGCGGCCGCCGCGTCGCCCGCGGCGTTCAGCGTCGTGTCGTCGGCATGGCTGCCGGCCAGCGCCTTTTCGGCCGACGGCAGCCGCATAGCCCTGCTGGTGGCCGCGCTCACCACGACGCGGGCCGACTTGATCGTCCTGCCGTCGGCCTCGACCGCCACAGCGACGCCAAGCGCCGGCCAGTCGTCGGCCGAGCCCGCCGTGACCTTGCAATAGGCCGCGCGCAGCTTGTTCTGCGCCGGAACGTGCAGCGCCACGATCAGTTCGTCCGGCTTGAGCGCGGTCTCGTAGTACCCGGTCAGCAGCTCCTCGACCGCCAATTCGCGTTCGCCGCCGCTGCCGGCGATGCGAACGCGGGCGCCGAGCGCAATGGCGACCGGCGGCAGATCCATGTGCGGGTCGCCGTGCGCCAGCGCGCCGCCGACCGTCGCCACATTGCGCACGCGCACATTCGACAGCCGCGGCATGATGCGGCGGATGACCGGCGCCTGGCGCGCCACCTCCGGCGAATGCTCGACCACCGACAGCGGCGTCATCGCCCCGATGGTGAGACCCTCGGCCGTCGTCTTGATGCCGCTCATCGCGCCGTCAAGCTTGCGCAGGCTGACGAGCTTGCGCGGCTGAAACACGCCGGCCTTCATCATCAGCATCAGCGCGGTGCCGCCGGCGATCGGCCGCACTGTCGGGTCGTCGGGATCGATGAGCGCGATCGCTTCTTTCAGCGTCGCCGGTTCAACGAGCTCGAACGGGATCATGGCGCCGCCTCCGCAAAGGCCGCGGTCAGCCGTTCCGTGAACTGCTTTTCCATCTCCTTCGCCTTGGCTCGCAGCACGGGCTCGCCCATGCTGCCGAGCTTACCGGCCAGAAGGGCATCGATCGTGTAGCGGATGTCGGTGCCGCCGCTGCGCTCGACCAGCTCGGTGCGGGCGGTCGCCGTGAGCCGGCCGACGATGCCGAGCGGCGTGCCTTCGACCGTGGCTTCGATCTCGCTCGGGGGAGACGTCTTGGTCATTGCAACGGCGACTTTGAAGGTAAAGCGCAGATAGGCGATCTTGGTCGTGAACGTCGCGCTATAGTGGCTGGGATCAATCTCGGCGAGATCCTGCACGCCGTCGACGCAGGAGGCAAAGAAGCGCGCGTCGCTCAGTCGTTTGAACACCGCCTCGCGCGGCGCGGCAACGCCGATGACACCCTCAACCCGCATCGGTCAACGCGGACCGAAGTAGCGCGAGCCCCACAGCACGATGATCCAGACCGCCGCCAGCATCGCGGCGGCGACGCCAAGAACTTCAATACCCATTCCGGCCTCCCTTGCTCCGGCTTTTTGCCGGCAATCGTAAGGCAGCTTCGGCCGCTATGTCACGCAGCAGAGGGTCGCATTTCGCCCTGTGCAATGCAAAAAAGGGACAGCGATTCCAGCGATTTGGGAACCGGCCCGGAGAACCGCGGCTGATTGTGCAATAATTCGTCGTGCCGGCCCGCGTCATCGATCGCGGCCTGCCGGGCCGGCGGATAGGACATCGTCATGGCGTGGCGGGCGATCGCAATTGCATTGGCGCTGATGCTGGCATGGCCTGCCGGCGCGCAAACCCAGCGCCGCGCCGTGGTGCTTGAGATCGACGGCGCCATCGGGCCGGCCATCGCCGATTACATCGCGGACGCCATCGCCGAGGCGGGGGCGCAGAACGCCGGCGTGATCGTGCTGCGCATGGACACGCCGGGCGGCCTTGCGAGCTCGATGCGCAAGATCGTCAGCGCGATCCTGGCCTCGCACGTGCCGGTCGTGAGCTATGTCGCGCCAAGCGGAGCGCGCGCGGCAAGCGCCGGCACCTATATCGCCTATGCCAGCGCGATTGCCGCCATGGCGCCAGGCACCAATATCGGTGCCGCGACGCCGGTGCAGATCGGCGGCGGCTTGCTGCCGGGTGAACGGAAGAAGGAGGACGAGAAGAAGAACGGTTCAGCCGCGAACGAGCCCGGCGACGCCGAAACGCGCAAGCTGATCAACGACTCGGTTGCCTACATCCGCAGCCTTGCCGAGCTTCACAACCGCAACGCCGACTGGGGCGAGCAGGCGGTGCGCTCCGCGGCGAGCCTCACGGCATCCGCCGCACTCAAGCTCAACGTCATCGACCTCATCGCCGACGATATTCCCGACTTGCTGCATAAGATCGACGGCCGCACGGTAACCGCCGGCGGCAAAACGGTGCGGCTGGAAACCGCTGGCCTGGAGGTGGTGACCGTCAAGCCCGACTGGCGCACCGACTTGATGGCCATCATCACCAATCCCAACGTCGCCTTCCTGCTGATGCTCGCCGGCATCTACGGGCTGATCTTCGAATTCATGTCGCCCGGCAGCATGCTGCCCGGCACCGTCGGCGGCATCTGCCTGCTGCTTGCGCTCTATGCGCTCAATCTCCTGCCGATCAACTATGCCGGCGCCGCCCTGGTGCTGCTCGGCATCGGGCTGCTCGTTGCGGAGGTCCATATCGGCACCTTCGGCGTCATTGGCGTCGGCGGCGTCATCGCGTTCGCCATCGGCTCGTTCATGATGTTCCACACCGGCGTGCCGGGCTTCGAGGTGTCGCTGTCCGTCGTCATCGGCGCAACGATCGCCACCGCTGTGCTGTTCTTTCTGGTCATCGGCATGCTGCTGCGCTCGCGCAAGCGGCCGGTCGTCACCGGCAAAGAGGCGCTGCTTGGCGCCGAAGGCGAAACCGTCAGCTGGCGGCAGGAGGAAGGCAGCGTCCGCGTGCTCGGGGAGATCTGGCGCGCCCGCGCGGCGCAGCCGCTGGCGCCGGGCAGCCGCATCAAGGTGGTCAATCGCGACGGGCTGGTGCTGATCGTTGAGCCGGCCTGACCAGTTCTCATGTCATAGGAGTGCACGTCATGGCGTCCGCTGTCGTCTTCGCCCTCATCGTCGTCATTCTCGTCGTCATCTTCTATTCATCGGTCCGCATCCTGCGCGAATACGAGCGCGGCGTGGTGTTCACGCTCGGCCGCTACACCGGAACGAAGGGTCCAGGCCTGTTTCTGCTGGTGCCCTTCGTGCAGCAGATGGTGCGCGTCGACCTGCGCATCATCGTCAACGACGTGCCGCCGCAGGACGTTATTTCGCACGACAACGTCTCGGTGAAGGTCAACGCGGTGATCTACTTCCGCATCGTCGATGCCGAGCGCTCGGTCATCCAGGTGCGCGACTTCATGGAAGCGACCAGCCAGCTGGCGCAGACCACGCTGCGCTCGGTGCTCGGCAAGCACGACCTTGACGAGATGCTGGCCGAGCGCGACAAGCTCAACCACGACATCCAGGACGTGCTCGACAAGCAGACCGACGCCTGGGGCATCAAGGTGTCCAACGTCGAGATCAAACGCATCGACCTCGACGAAAGCATGATCCGCGCCATCGCCCGCCAGGCCGAGGCCGAGCGGTCGCGCCGCGCCAAGATCATCAACGCCGAGGGTGAGCAACAGGCGGCCGCCAAACTGGTCGAGGCGGCGCGCATGCTGGCGCCGGTGCCGCAGGCGATGCAGCTGCGCTACCTGGCGACGCTGTTCGATATCTCCAACGAGCGGTCGTCGACCATCGTCTTCCCGTTCCCCATCGACGTGATGAAGAACTGGATGCAGGGAGCGGCCGACGCGAGCTGAGCGGCGCGATCGTCGCTCCCGTGGCTTGATTGCCGCTGTCGCGAAATTGAGTGCGGTTTGACCAGGACGGCCGATGCGCTAGACCTGCTCGGCGTTGAGATAGGCGAGCCGCGCACCGCAGAAGGCGCCGATGCCGCCGAGGCCGAGCGCGGCCATGCCGGCGATGACGTCGACGGTGCCGCCGACGTCGCCGCTCTTGCTCATGATGCCGCCGATGGTGGCTACCGCGAATACCAGCGCCACCAGGAAGCGGCGCGCGAGCTTGAAGACGAATTCGCGCTCGCGCGCGGCGGCGATCAGATAGGCGCCGGTCGCCCAGCCGCCGACGAAGCCGGCGGCGGCGACCGCCCACCAGGCGATCGCCGAAATGAACTGCGATTTGCTGCCCGCGCCGGTGCTGCGCAGCACCGTGTCGAGGCCGATGCCGAACACCGTGAGGCCGATGTGCAGCGCCAGCGCCGCGAACACGCCGCAGGCGATGGCCGCGGCGTAGTTGAGGCGGCGCAGCGTTTCAGTATCGGCCGGGGTCGGGAATTGCTCGGTCGTCATGCGGCCGAGAATAGCCGATTGTGTTTTGGCGCGAACAGGGCCCTAGCGCGCCTGCAAGAGATCGCGCAATTCGCGCTCCAGCGCGTCGAGCGCGGCGCGCCGTGCCGGCGTCAACGCGGCCGGCGGACGATCCTGGTGTTCTTGACGCTCAACGGACTGGACCGACTGATCCTCGACCTTGTCCAGGCGCATCGTCTCCCCCGATAAACGGTTTGAATTTCAAACGACTATCTGAGTCGGCCGGCGCCTAGCGCATCGTCCGCGCCCGGTTCTTCGAATTGGTTCCTCATGTTGCATTTGCGTGACAGCGCGAGTCGAACGCGAGTCGCATCAAGGCGTTAGTGTCAAATCCGCGGTCGTTTCGGGGCCGCGGCGGGGGCGGGCCGGGATCCAGAGACCGCACGCCGCCCGGATTCGGGGTTTGCTCGCTGCAGGACCGCTAAAGCCCGGCGAGCTCCTTCATGATCGGATAGAGCGCGCTCTGGCCTTCAAAGCCGATGCCGGGCCGGTCCGACAGCGCGATCATGCCGTTCTCGATACGGGCGTCGTCGGCAAAGCCGCCGAAAATGCCGAACACGCCGGGATAGGACTCCGCGCCGCCGAGGCCGAAGCCGGCGGCGATGGCGAGCGACATCTGGTTGCCGCCGTGCGGGAACATGGCGCTGCGCGGCCAGCCGTGGCGCGCCAGCATGTCGAGCGTGCGCGCGTATTGCACGATGCCGTAGGCCTGCGGCGGGTCGATCTGGATGACGTCGTTGCGCTCGGGCTTGAGGCCGCCGAAGCGCACCAGGTTTTCCACGTCCTGGGTCGAGAACAGGTTTTCGCCGGTCGACAGCGGCGGCGCGTAGACGGCGGCGATCTCGGACAGCAGCGCGAAATCGAGCGGGTCGCATGGCTCTTCGAACCAGCGCAGCGCAAACGGCGCCAGCCCCTTCGCATAAGCCAGCGCCTCGGCGCGCTCAAACTTCGAATTGGCATCGACCGCGAGCATCGCTCCCGACGGCAGGATCGCTTTCACCGCCTCGACGCGGGCAAGGTCGTCGGCAAGCGGCATGCCGCCGACCTTCATCTTCACCATGGTATAGCCGGCATCGAGATGGCCGCGCATCTCGTCCTGCAAATCCCTGGTGGTCTTGCCCGGCGCGTACCAGCCGCCGCCGACATAGCAGAACACCTTGTCGGCAACTTTGCCGTCGTTGAAGCGCTCGGCGAGCAGGGCGTGCAGCGGCTTGTCGGCGATCTTGGCGAGCGCGTCCCAGACCGCGACTTCGATGGTGCCGATGCCGACCGAGCGCTCGCTGTGGCCGCCGGACTTCTCGTTCCGATTCATGACCGAGAGACACTTGTCCGGCGCAAGCTTGCCGCTGTCGTCGAGCAGGCTATCAGGCGGTGCCTTGAGGATGCGCGGGATGAAGCGCGCGCGCATCTGCGCGCCGCAGGCATAGCGGCCGGTGGAATTGAAGGCGAAGCCGCAGACCGGCCTGCCGTTGCGGACGACGTCGGTGACGACGGCGACGACCGAGGTCGTCATCTCGGAGAAATCGATGCTCGAATTGGCGAGCGTCGATTTCAGCGGGATCGCCGTCTCGCGGATGTCGACGATGCGCATGGACCGGCGCGGGCCGCCTACTGGATCTGCGGGATCTTGGCGTCGGCGATCACCTTATGCCACTTCTCGACTTCGCTCTTGATGTAGGCGGCGAACTCGGCCGAGCTGCCGCCCACCGGCTCGAAGCCGAGCGGCGTCATCTTGGCGGCGATGTCCGGCATGGCGACGATCGCGGCGATCTCCTTTTGCAGCAGATCGACGACGGCCTGCGGCGTGCCCTTGGGCACGAACACGCCCTGCATGGTCTCGGATTCCTGGCCGGTCAGGCCGGTTTCCGCCATGGTCGGCACCTCGGGCAGCGCGGTCGAACGCTTCTTGGTGGTGACCGCGAGCGCGCGCAGCTTGCCGGTCTTTATGAGCTGCGTCGTCGGCGTCATGGCGACGAAGGAGAACGGCGTCTCGTTGGCGAGCACCGCCTGCGCCACCGGGCCGCCGCCTTTGTAGGGGGCGATGACGAAGTCGAGATGATAGCTCGCCCGCAGCAGCTCGGCGGCGAGATGCGGCGTGGTGCCGATGCCGGGCGAGGCGTCGGTGAATTTGTTGGGGTTCGCCTTGATGAGGTCGACGAGCTCCTTCGGCGTCTTCGCCGCGACCGACGGATTGACGATCAGGATGTTCGGCGTGATGGCGGCGAGCGTGACCGGGATGAAGTCCTTGTACGGGTCGTAGGGGCAGTTCTTGTACAGGCTCGGATTGACCACGTAGCTCGAGGAGGCGATCAGCATGGTGTAGCCGTCGGGCGCGGCGTGGGCGACGTTGGCGGTGCCGATATTGCCGCCGGCTCCGGCGACGTTCTCGACGAAGAACTGCTGGCCGAGCTTCTCGCCGAGCTTGGCCGCCAGGAGCCGCGCCATCACGTCGGTCGGTCCGCCGGCGGCGAACGGCACGACGATCTTGACCGGCCGTTCCGGATAGCCGGCGGCCGACGCCGGCAGCGGCAGCAGCGCGGCGCAGAGCGCGCCGGCTGCGACCAGGCCCTGTTTCCAAAAACGCATTCTTGCCTCCCTGATTTTTACTTATCGTAGCACCGCGCCTGCGGCTCGCCAGTGGGCTTGCTTTCGCGCGCCCCGACAGGCTCAATTCGCCGCCCAAGACGAGAGGAAACAAATGGCTGCCAGAAAGATCACGCGCCAGGACATGCGCGCCGCCGCCGAGAAGTACAAGAACTGGGGCAAATGGGGCCCCCATGACGAGATCGGCACGCTCAACTACACGACGCCCGAAGATATCGTCGCCGCGACGCGCCTGGTGAAGAAGGGCAAGGTGATTTCGCTGGCGCTCAACTTCGACCACACCGGGCCGCAGGGCGCCAAGAGCAAATATCCCGCGATGGGCCGCACCAACCCGATCCACACCATGCTGCGCACCGGCACCGACGCCTATTCCGGCGTGCTCGACAAGCGCGGCATCCGCGCCGCCGACGACATGGTGGTGATGCCGCTGCAATGCGGCACGCAATGGGACGGGCTCGGCCACGTGTTCTACGAGAACTACATGTGGAACGGCTACGATTGCCGCGAGGTGACGAGCGCCGGCGCGCAGAAGTGCGGCATCGAGAAGACCAAGAACAAAATGGTCGGTCGCGGCGTGTTGCTCGACGTCGCCCGCTACAAGGGCGTCGACTCGCTCGACGACGGCTACGCCATCACCAATGACGATCTTTATTCGACGGCGAAGACGCAGAACGTCGCGCTTAGGCGCGGCGACTACGTCATCGTGCGCACCGGCATGATGGAGCGCTGCCAGAAACTCGGCAGCTGGGACGGCTATCCCGGCGGCGACGCACCGGGCTTCGGCTTCGAGACGCTGGATTTCGTCAAGGATACCGAGCTCGCCGCGCTCGCCTCCGACACCTGGGGCTGTGAGGTGCGGCCGAACGAGAGCGAGGAGGGCATCAACCAGCCCTGGCACTGGATCACCATTCCCATCATGGGCATGACCATGGGCGAGATCTTCCAGCTCAAGGAGCTCGCCGACGACTGCGCCGCCGACAAGGTCTACGAGTTCCTGTTCGTGGCGCCGGCGATCCCAATCACCGGCGCGGTCGGCTCGCCGGTCAATCCGCTGGCGATCAAATGAGCATCTTTGCGAATGTACTTTCCGCGCTCGGACTGTCCGGCGGCGCGGCTTCGAGGAGTCCGGCCATGCAGAAGCAATATCCCGTTAGCCACACCGAAGCGGAATGGAAGAAAATTCTCACGCCCGAGCAGTTCTACATTTTGCGCCAGCATGGCACCGAGATGCCGGGCTCTTGCGCGCTGCTCCACGAAAAGCGCGCCGGCACCTTCCATTGCGTCGCCTGCGATCAGCCGCTGTTTGCCTCCAAGCTCAAGTTCGAAAGCGGCACCGGCTGGCCGAGCTTCAACGATCCGATCCCCGGCGCGGTCGAAACCGAAACCGACCGCAGCCACGGCATGGTGCGCACCGAGGTGAATTGCAGCCGCTGCGGCAGCCATCTCGGCCACGTCTTCGATGACGGCCCGCCGCCCACCGGCCTGCGCTACTGCATCAACGGCGTGGCGCTGAAGTTCGTGCCGGACCAGGCTTAGGCGAGCTGGCGGCGCAAGTCGGCGAGCAGCGCCGGCAAGTCGCGCAGCGTCGGGCAGGCGCCGAAGATGTAGTAGTCGGGGCGCTTAACGATGACGTCGCAGCCATACTCGTCCATCAGCCGGCCGTATTGGCCGCCGCTGTCGACGATGGTGCCGGCGTCGTTCTCGCGATCCGCCAGGCGGACGAAGCGGCCGCCGAGCGAGCGCCAGTAATCGCGGTCCTGCTGCGATAGCGCCGCGGCGGCATCGCCGTTGCGGGCGATGATCATGAAGCCGTATCCGGCGATGTCATCGAAGCGGCCTTGCTTGCCGTTGGCTCGCACCTTGCCTTGCACCAGCGCGTCGCCGGCGCCGCGCGTGCCGTTCTTGGCGACAAAGCCCGACTGGAAACCGGGAACCCGAAACGCGATGAGCTGCTTCTGGCCGCGCGCGGCGTCCTTCTGCGCCTGCAGCGCCATCAACTGCTCGTCGCGTTTGCGCACCTTCTCCGGGTCGCGCTCATTGACGTGCTGGCCGACCCGCATGCTTTCGACGATGGTGGCGCGCGCATTGGGGCCGCGCTCGGCCTCGTAGGTGTCGAGGAACGTGTCGGGCGCCAGGCCCCTGAGCACGAGGTCGAGCTTCCAGGCGAGATTGTGCGCGTCGCGGAAGCCCGAACAGAGCCCTTGCGCCAGGAACGGCGGCATCTGGTGCGCGGCGTCGCCGGCGAGGAACACACGGCCCGTGCGCCAGCGTTCGGCATAAAGCGACTGGAATTTGTACCAGGCGACCCGGATCAGGTCGTACTCCTCGGGCGTCGCGCCCTCGGGGCGATTGAGCCTGCGCCAGGCGCTCTCCGGCTTGACCGCATCCTCCGGCTTCTCGCCGGGAAAGATCATGAACGACCAGCGCCGGTGCTGCGGCCCCATCTGCAAGGTGACGCCGGGCTGCTCCGGCTCGCAGAATTGCCGCATGGCGGGCAGACCGGGCCGCGGCTTCTTGGCCTTGCCGTCGATCACCAGCCAGTCCTGGTCGAAGCCGAGATCCTCGTAGGGCACGCCGAGCGCCTCGCGCACGAAGCTGTTGCCGCCGTCCGAGCCGATGAGATAGCGGCCGAGCACCGTGCGTTTCCGCCCGGCCTCGGTTTCGGCGGTGACCGCGACGTGCCCGGCGTTCTGCGCGATCGCGGTGACGCGCTCGCCCTGGAAGACATCGACGCTGGGCTGCGCCTTGACGATCTTGTCGAGTTCGCCCTCGAAGGCCGGCTGATAGATCGAGATGTATTCCGGCCAGCCGTGGGTGGCCTCCGGGGCGACCTCGCTCGACAACAGCACGCGGCCGTTTTTCGCCATCTCGTAAACCGGCAGAAAATAGGTGTGCGGCCACACCCGCTCGATGCAGCCGATCTCCTGGAACATGCGCAGGATGTCGTCGTGCACGATGCCGACGCGCGGCAGGTTGTAGAGCGTCTTGTAGCGCTCGAGCACTGCGACGCGGTGGCCGGCGCGGCCGAGCAGGGCGGCGGCCAGCATTCCCGTCGGCCCGTAGCCGACGATCAGGACATCGTACATGCGCTTCACCCGGCGGTTCAGCGTGGCGATCATAACGCGAACGGGGCCATGTCATGCAAGGAATGGGCGACATTCCATGCTGACATCGGCGTGGGCAGCCGCTATCAGTGCTGCATGCTGGGACACAATCAAAAGCGCACCGGCGCCGAAGTGCTCGCCGATATGCTCGCCGGCTACGGCGTCACCCATGTCTTCATGGTGCCGGCGGTCTTGCGGCGCACCTTCGCCGAGATGGAGCGGCGCACCAGAATCGCGCGCATCCATTGCCACGGCGAAAAATCCGCCGCCTACATGGCCGACGGTTATGCGCGTGCTTCCGGCAAGCCCGGCATCTGCATGGCGCAGGTGATCGGCGCGCTCAATCTCGCCGCCGGCTTGCGCGATGCGTACCTCGCCCATTCGCCGGTGATCGCCATGACCGGCGGGCGCGATCCCAAGACCAAGTTCCGCAAGGTCTACCAGGAAATCGACGACGTGCCGGCCTTCGAGCCGGTGACGAAAATGAACGTCACCATCGACGACGTCGCGCGCATCCCCGACATGGTGCGCCAGGCCTTCCGCACCGCAACCTCCGGCGCGCCGGGGCCGGTGCACCTGCAGTTCCGCGGCAACGAAGGGCAGGTCGACGTCGAAGAGGCCGAGATGGAAGCGCTGGTCGAGGCGCAGTTCGCCCACGTGCCGCCGTTCCGGCCGCAGCCGGAAGCGGCGCACGTCAAGGCCGCGCTCGATCTCATCCAGAAGGCCGAGCGGCCGATCTTGGTCGCCGGCGGCGGCGTACGCGCCTCGGGCGCTGCGCAAGAGCTCATCGCGCTCGCCGAGGCCTTGCAAGTTCCGGTCGCCACCTCGCTCAACGGCAAGGACTCGATCCCCGGCGCGCATCCCTTGTCGGTCGGTGTCGTCGGTTCCTATTCGCGCGAGAGCGCCAACAGGGCCGTCAACCGCGCCGATCTCGTCATCTTCGTCGGGACCGAAACCGGCGGCATGACTACGCATTTCTGGGCGGTGCCGAAGATCGGCACGCCGGCGATCCAGATCGACATCGAGGCGGAGGCGCTCGGCCGCAATTATCCGCTTGCTGCCGGTGTGCTCGGCGACGCCAAGGCGGTGTTGGCGGCGATGCAGGCGCAAGCCGACAAGGCGAGCGCCGCCAAGCGCGCGGCATGGATCAAGGAAATTACCGCGCTGCGCGCCGACTGGTACGCCAAATACAAGAAGGATCTCGAATCCGATGCCGTGCCGATCCATCCGGCGCGCATCTGCCGCGAGCTGACCCAGCACGTGCCGGATGACGCCATCGTGGCGGTCGACACCGGCCATGCCGGCATGTGGATGGGCGGCATGTACGATCTGCGCTCGCCGTCACAGAGCTACATGCGCAGCGCCGGTCACCTGGGCTGGGCCTTTCCGGCCGGCATCGGCGCCAAGGCGGCCTGCCCGGAGCGGCCGGTGGTGGTTTTCACCGGCGATGCCGGCTTCTGGTATCACATTGCCGAAGTGGAGACGGCGGTGCGCTGGAACATCGCCTCCGTCACCATCGTCAACAACAATGGCGGCGGCAATCAGAGCAAGCGCGGCTTCGATCGCGCCTATGGCGGCGAGCAGACCGCCAAGGCGCGCGAGCTGTGGACTTACAATCCGATGAATTTCGCCCGCCTTGCCGAGGACATGGGCGCGCTCGGCATCCGCGTCGAGCAGCCGCGCGATTTCGCTGCCGCACTGCAGCGAGCGCTCGCCGCCAAGCGGCCCGCGGTGATCGACGTCGCCAGCGATATCGAAGCCTTGGCTCCCATCGCCGTTACCTAAATTGGAGTCGATTGCGGCAAGGTTCCGTTGCCCAATCCTATGCGCGGCGGTGCCGCGAGGTCAGCCGAATTTTGTCGAAATTTCAGCCGATGCCGGGCGCAAAGTTCTCGTCGGCGCGGGCGATTTATGAAAAACTGTCCATTGTAGTCGGGGGCGATCCCCACATCATGACCGATACGCCGGTAGCCAGATGTTGACCGCGCGCCAGGCCGCCATTCGCACGCTGCGGCTGATGATGGCCGGCTCCATCGTGCTGCCGGTGGTGCTGTTCGGCTTCGCCTCCTGGGCGAGCTACCGCAACATTCGGCAAGTGACCGACGAGCGCATCGACCGCTCGCTCGACATCCTGCACGAGCACGCGCTCAAGGTGCTGCAAAGCATCGACCGCACCTTCGCCGAGATCGACGAGGTCATGCGCGGCATGTCGGATGACGACATTCGCGCCAACGAACAGGCGCTGCACGACCGGCTGCATCGCATCGTCGACGAGATGCCGCAGTTGCAGGGCATCGCCGTCGTGGCCCGCGACGGCCATCCTCTGGTGTCGGCGACGCAGCTTCCGGTGCCGAAGGACATCGACCTGTCGGACCGCGATTATTTCCAGGCGCAGGCCGCCGGCAATTCAGGCAGCTACGTCAGCGGCATTCACACGCCGCGGCTCGGCGGCATCAACAATGCATTCTTCGCGGTGTCGCAACGCCGCGCCGCAGCCGGCAAATTCAACGGCGTGGTCTCGATCGCCGTGCTGCCGAGCTACTTCGAGGGCTTTTACGGCCGCATGAGCAGCGACGGCAGCTATTTTGCGCTGGTGCGCGAGGACGGCGGCTTCCTGGCGCGCTTTCCGCTGATGCAGGACCGTCAGGTCAAGCTCGACGACAACAGCGCGTTCCGCAAAGGAGTCGCGGACGGGCTCGAACGCACCATCTTTTCCGTCGATTCCCAGGTCGACCATATCGACCGCCGCATCGGCTACCGCAAGCTCGCAGGCTATCCGCTCTACGTGCTCGCCGGCGTCGAGAAGCCCGCCGTCATCGGCGAATGGCTCGGCTACATGAGCGGCCATCTCATCTTCGGCCTGCCGGCGACCGCGTTCCTGTTCATCGGGTTCTGGCTGGCGCTGCGCCGCACCGAACGGCTGTACGACGAAGCCGACCGGCGCGAGGCCGCCGAAGGCGCCTTGCGCCAGGCGCAGCGGCTCGAGGCCATCGGCCAGCTCACCGGCGGCGTCGCCCACGACTTCAACAACCTGCTGACGGTCGTCCTCGGCTACGCCGAGCTCCTGGGCGAGGAGGGCGTGTCCGGCGATCATCGGCAGCGGGGCGTGGAGGCCATCCTCAAGGCCACGGGGCGGGCGGCGGAGCTGACGCAGCGGCTGCTCGCCTTCTCGCGCCAGCAGATCCTGGCGCCCCGGCCCATGGACGTGCACGGGCTGGCCCGGGGGCTGATGGAGATCCTCGGCCGCACGCTGGGCGACAACATCGAGGTGAGGCTCGTCCCGGCTGAGCT
>DASRGB010000092.1:0-52059 GCA_035651255.1 Pseudolabrys sp. | reverse complement strand
CCTTGAGCGCGACGCGCGTCAGGCCGCCCGGCACGATGCGCACACGGTCGCGGCCGGTGAGCACGAAGGGCCGTAGGTCGACGTGGCGCGGCGCCACGCCCTGCTCGAGGCAGGTGGGCACGGTGGAAAGCGCGAGCGTCGGCTGCGCGATGAAACTCTTCGGCGTGGTCTTGAGTTTGGCGCGGAACTGCTCGAGCGCGACCTTGCTGGCGGCGGGCCCGATCAACATGCCGTAGCCGCCCGATCCATGCACCTCCTTCACCACCAGCTCATCGAGATGATCCAGCACGTAGGCGAGATGCTCGGCCTCACGACAGCGCCAAGTCGGCACATTTTTCAGGATCGGCTCTTCGCCGAGATAGAACTTCACGATCGCCGGCATGAAACTGTAGATCGCTTTGTCGTCTGCAATGCCGGTGCCGACCGCATTGGCCAGAGTGACATTGCCGGCTTGATAGGCCGACATCAGTCCGGCGACGCCGAGCGCGGAATCGGGGCGGAAGGTGAGGGGGTCGAGGAAGTCGTCGTCGAGCCTTCGATAGATGACGTCGACGCGTTGCGGCCCCTGCGTCGTGCGCATGTAGACGACCTCGTCCTTGACCAGGAGGTCGCGGCCTTCGACCAGCTCGACGCCGAGCTTGTCGGCGAGGAACGAGTGCTCGTAATAGGCCGAGTTGTAGACGCCGGGGGTGAGCAGCACGCAGGTCGGTTCGCGCGAGGCCGATACCGGCGCCACCGATTTCAGCGTCGCCAGCAATTCGTCGGGATAGTTCTCCACCGGCGCCACACGGTGCCGCGCGAACAGTTCCGGAAACAGCCGCATCATGATCTCGCGGTTCTCCAGCATGTAGGAGACGCCGGAGGGCGTGCGCGCGTTGTCCTCGAGCACGTAGAACGTCTCGGCATCGACGCGCACGATGTCGATGCCGGCGATGTGCACATAGATGTCGTGCGGCACGCTTTGCCCGCTCATTTCCGGACGGAAGGCTGCGTTGCGGAACACCATGTCGTCGGGAACGATGCCGGCGCGCAGGATGTCGCGGGCGCCGTAGATGTCCTTGATGAAGGCATTGAGAGCGGTGACGCGCTGCGTGAGGCCCCGTTCGAGCAGCGCCCACTCCTCTCCCGACATGATGCGCGGGATGACGTCGAAGGGGATGAGGCGCTCCTGCGCGTCGGCCTCGCCGTAGACGGCGAAGGTGATGCCGATGCGGCGAAACAGGAACTCAGCCTCGCGCCGCCGGCGGTCGAGCGCGTCGGGCGGCACCTCCTCGAGCCAGCGCGCAAGCTCGCCATAGGCCGGGCGCACGCCGTCGGCGCCGTTGATCCCCGTCATCTCGTCGAACGCGGTCGCCATCCCGACGCCCAGCCTTAGATTACGCCGCCTGCGGGATAAGCGGTGCAAACTTCAGGCCAAACGCAGGCCGGCGAAAATGCCCATGAAATCCGACAGTTCAGTCCAATCCCCGGCGCCGCCCGCTGCCTATATCTTGGGCGAATAACCGCGATTCGGTGCCGTGCGGCGCTTGAGCCGGCCAAGCCGCCACGCTAGGTGTTCGGCAGGGGCTGGGTGCTTTAACCGCATGAACGCGACAGTCGTTACCGCAGCGCTCCTGGTCATCGGCGACGAAATCCTCTCCGGCCGGACCAAGGACAAGAACATCGGCTACACCGCCGACTACCTCACGGCCATCGGCATCGATCTGAAGGAAGTGCGCGTCGTCTCCGACGACGAAGCGGCGATTGTCGCGGCCCTGAATGCGCTGCGCGGCACTTACGATTACGTCTTCACCACCGGCGGCATCGGCCCGACGCACGATGACATCACCGCCGATTGCGTCGCCAAAGCCTTCGGCGTGCCGCTCGACCTGCACCCGGAGGCGGTCGCGATCCTGAAGGAGCGTCTCGCCAAGACCGGCGGCGAGCTCAACGAGGCGCGCCTGCGCATGGCGCGTATCCCGCGCGGCGCGGCGCTGGTGGCGAACAAGGTGTCGGGCGCGCCCGGCTTCTGGATGGGCAATGTCATCACCATGGCCGGCATTCCCTCGGTGATGCAGGCGATGCTCGACGAGGTGGCGCCGAAGCTGAAAACCGGCACCAAACTCCTCTCGGTCAGCATCCGCGCCGACGCCAAGGAAGGCGACGTCGGCAGCGCGCTCGGCGCTATCGCCAAGGCGCATCCGGACGCCATCATCGGCAGCTATCCGTTCTTCGACGAAAAGCTCGGGCCCAACACCAATATCGTGGTGCGCTCGCGCGATCCGGCAAAGCTCGACGAGGTCAAGGCCGCGGTTGAGGCCATGCTTGTCACCGTGCGCGCGCAAGTGGCGGCTGCGGCGCGCTAGATGCGTTCGTGTGGTCTTGAGCGAGTTGCGGGCACAGCGCGTTCCCTCCCCCCTTGTGGGGGAGGGTTAGGGAGGGGGGTGGATGCGATATGACACGAACATTGCTTCGCAAGCCTGACCCCCACCCCCAACCCCTCCCCACAAGGGGGAGGGGAGCCACGCAGCGTTCGCGGCAAGCGAGTGCGTTCAATGCCAAAGCCTGACGCGCCGCCGTCGCCGGAAAAAATCTTTCCCGTCTCCTGGGACCAGTTTCACCGCGACGCCCGTGCGCTGGCCTGGCGGCTGCACGAAGCGGGGCCGTTCGAGGCGGTGGTCTGCATCACGCGCGGCGGGCTGGTGCCGGCGGCGATCGTGGCGCGCGAATTGAACGTGCGGCTGATCGAGACCGTCTGCATCGCCAGCTACGAGAACTACAAGAATGAGGGCGAGCTCAGGCTCATCAAGGGCGTCGCCCCCGAGGTGACGGCGCTGGCGGCGCAAGGCAAGGGCGTGCTGATCGTCGACGATCTGGTCGACACCGGCAAGACCGCGCGCATGGTGCGCGAGCTGCTGCCGAAGGCGCATTTTGCCACGGTCTACGCCAAGCCGATGGGACGGCCGCTGGTCGACACCTTCATCACCGAAGTGTCGCAGGACACCTGGATCTATTTCCCCTGGGATACCGGGCTTGCCTTCGTGCCGCCGATCCGGCCCGGCGGGGATTGAGCGGCGGCGCTCTTGCTTGTCATTCCGGGACGCCACCATAAGTGCGTTTACGCGCGTCTTCGACGCGCTATGGCGGCGGACCCGGAATCCAGGGGCTCAATCGAAAGGCGCGTCGTCTGGCCCTGGATTCCGGGTTCGCTCGCTGGCGCGAGCGCCCCGGAATGACGTTTGAGGAACGGGAGCAAAGCCAGTAACATCGCCCCGCAAACGTGAGGACACCCCCATGACCGGTGCCGTTGCCCGCCATCCCAAGGCCGACGTAAAGGCCAAGGACTTCCGCTCACGCCACCTGCGCCCGGACGAGATGCCGTGGCAGAAGACGCGCTTTCCCGGCTGCGAGGTGAAGCCGCTGATGGTCGATCCCTCGAGCGGGCTGGCGACGCTGCTGTTCCGCATGGCGCCGGGTGCGGAATTGCCCGACCACGAGCACGTGCTGATCGAGCAGACCTACGTGCTGGAAGGCTCGCTGGTCGACAAGGAGGGGCCCGACGCCGGCCTTGAAGTCGGCCCCGGCGAGTTCGTCTGGCGCCCGGCCGGCAGCCGGCACGCCGCCCACGCGCCGAAGGGCGGCACCTTCATCGCCATCTTCCAGATCCCCAACAAGTTCTTCGAGCAGGACGGCCGCGTCACCGACGCCGCCGGCAAGGACTGGGCGCAGGCCTGGAGCCACTTATTAGCCGACTAGCGTGACCGCGCCACGCGTGGGTGTCATCCGCGCGGCCGGCGCGGGTGTTGCCACGCGGACGTGGCGGAATGGTAGACGCAAGGGACTTAAAATCCCTTGGGAGTAATCCCGTGAGGGTTCGAGTCCCTCCGTCCGCACCACCTTGCCCCCGGCGCAATGCCGTCACAATCTGCGCCCATCACGAATCATCGGCGGGACAAGGCGCGATGAAAGCCTCGACGGTCGGACAGCTTGCGGCGTTCGCCGTTCTGCTCGCGGCGGCGCCGTCGCGCGCCGACGACGACATGCTCTCCAAGTTCCTGGTCGCGCCCGGCAAATACGTGCTCTACAGCTGCCAGCAGCTCGATATCCAGGCTCAGGCCAACCACCGCCGCATCCTCGAACTCGAAGGATTGATGGCGCGCTCGGGCAGCGAACTCGTCAACGCCGTCGCCTATCGGCCGGAATACCTGCAGCTGCGCGGCGAGCAGGCCGATATCCAGCGCGAGGCCGTCGACAAGAAATGCAAGACCGCGCCGGGCGCGCCCAAGCGCGTCAACGGCGCCATCATCCGCTGAGCGGGCTACTGGCGGCGCTGCACGACGGCGAGCGAGCCGTCGTCGAGCCCGACCGCGACGGCGGGCTCCATCACGCCCTTGATGAGGCCGAGATTGGTCGCCGCCTTGGCCGGCAGCGCGACGTTGGCAAGCTCTCGCGCGTTCGGCGCGAACGAGACGATGCGCAGGCGGCTGCGGTCGAGCGAGGGGATGGCGATGTCGTCGACGTTGTCGCCGTTGAAGTCGGCCACCGCCGCCATGTCGAGCGCATGCGAGCCGGCGATGTGGTTGGCGGTGTCGGACAGCTCGGCGATCTTTTTCAGCTCGTTGTCGCGCCAGCTCCAGACTTCGAGCACGCCGACGTCGTGCGGCTGGCGCACCAGCGCGACGTCGATCTTGTGGTCGCCGGTGAAGTCGCCGATGCCGACGGGATCGAGCCAGCGGCCGGCTGCGCCGAGCGGCGGCGTCTCGGCGATCACCTCGTAGCGGCCCTTGCGCTCGCCGACCACGGCCAAGGCGGAGCCGCGCTTGAGGTAGGACTTCACCGCGACGACGGCGTCGTGGCCGTCGCTGTTGAGGTCGGCGATGCGCGGCCGCAGATCCTCGAACACGGCGTCGCCTTTGAGGCGCACGGTCTGCTGGCGGCCGTCGCGGGTCTCGATCACCAGCGCGCCGGCCGCGGTCTTGCGATCGAGGGTGCCGTGCTCGTAGCGGTCGGTCGGTTCGGCGAACCAGGCGCGGGCGATATCGTGCTGGCCGGTCGCGACCTCGCCGTCGGGCAGGGCGCCGGCCGGCGGCTTCGGCGGCGCCGGCGGGTCGATGTAGTTGAGCGTCACCGTGCCGTCGTTGCGCTTGAGCGCGTACCACAGGCCGCCCGCCTTGACGCGCACGACGCCGTCGACGGTCTCGACCGCCTCGACCCGCGCCGGAACGTCGATACGGTCGACGCGCCACTCCTCGGCGCAGGCCGTCGTGCAACCCAGCAATGCGGCAAAGTAAATCGCGACAAGACGCATGCCGGCCACTTTTAGAGCCTAACTCGGCGCAACCGCAAGGCATTGCCGACGACGCTGACCGATGACAGCGCCATCGCCGCCGCCGCGATGATCGGCGACAGCAAAAGGCCGAAGATCGGATAGAGAACGCCGGCTGCGATCGGCACACCCGCGGCATTGTAGACGAAGGCGAAGAACAGGTTCTGTCGGATATTGCGCATCACCGCGGCCGACAGCGCGCGCGCCTTGACGATGCCGGTGAGGTCGCCCCGAAGCAGCGTGATGCCGGCGCTTTCGATCGCCACATCGGTGCCGGTGCCCATGGCGATGCCGACCTGGGCCGCGGCGAGCGCCGGGGCGTCGTTGACGCCGTCGCCGGCCATGGCGACGACGCGGCCCTCGCGCGCGAGCTTTTCGATCACCGCGCTTTTCTGCTCGGGCAGCACTTCGGCTTCGACCTCGGCGATGCCGAGCCGTTTGGCGACGGCGAGAGCCGTGGTGCGGTTGTCGCCGGTGAGCATGACGACGCGAATGCCGTCAGCGGCGAGCGCTTGCAGCGCCGCGGGCGTGGTCGCCTTGACCGGATCGGCGACGGCGATGACGCCGGCGGGCTTGCCGTTGACGGCGAGCAGCACCGCCGTGGCGCCATCGGCGCGCAAGCGCTCGGCGTCCTCGGCGAGGGCCGCCGTGTCGATATTGAGCTCCTGGAGATAGGCTGCCGTGCCGAGCGCGAGGCGTTGCCGGTCGACCATGCCGATCACGCCTTTACCGGCGGGCGCGTCGAAGCCGCGCACCGGGGCAAGTGCGAGCTTGCGTTCCTCGGCCGCTGCGACGATGGCGGCGGCGAGCGGATGCTCGCTGTTGCGCTCGATGCTGGCGGCAAGCCGCAACACCTCGGCCTCATCGAAGCCGGCCATGGCGACGACCGCGACGACCTTGGGGCTGCCCTCGGTCAGCGTGCCGGTCTTATCGATGACGAGGGTGTCGATCTTTTCCATCCGCTCCAGGGCCTCGGCATTCTTGATCAGGACGCCGGACTGCGCGCCGCGGCCGACGCCGACCATGATCGACATCGGCGTGGCAAGGCCGAGCGCGCAGGGGCAGGCGATGATCAGCACGCTGACCGCCGCGACCAGGCCGAAGGCGAAGCGCGGCTCCGGCCCGAACGCCGCCCACGACGCGAAGGCCACGAGCGCGACCGCGATCACCGCCGGCACGAACCAGGAAGCGACCTGATCGGCCAGCCGCTGGATCGGCGCGCGGCTCCTCTGCGCGGCCGCCACCATCTGCACGATCTGGGACAAAACTGTGTCTTTGCCGATCTTGTCGGCGCGCATCACGAAGCTGCCGCTGCGGTTCAAGGTTCCGCCGATGACATGGGCGCCGACGTCTTTCGTCACCGGCATCGATTCGCCGGTGACCATCGATTCATCGAGCGAGGAGCGGCCTTCGAGTACCGTGCCGTCGACCGGAACCTTGTCGCCGGGGCGTACGCGCAATTTGTCGCCGACCGCGACGGTATCGAGCGCGATCTCCTCGTCGCCGCCGTCGGCGCGCAGGCGCCGCGCGGTCTTGGGCGCAAGATCGAGCAGCGCCTTGATTGCGCCCGATGTCGCCTCGCGGGCGCGCAGCTCCAGCACCTGGCCGAGCAACACCAAAACGGTGATGACAGCGGCGGCTTCGAAGTAGACCGCGGGCGCGCCGTGACCGCGGAAGGCCGGCGGGAAGAGGCCGGGCGCGAAGGTCGCAGCGAGGCTGTAGACATAGGCGACGCCGGTGCCCATCGCGATCAGCGTGAACATGTTGAGGTTGCGCGTGATCAGCGACTGTAAGCCGCGCACGAAGAACGGTGAGCCCGCCCACAGCACCACCGGGGTCGCGAAAGCGAACTGGATATCGTTCGACGCCGACGGCGCCAACCAATGCGCGCCGAAATGCCCGCTCATTTCGATCGTGAATACCGGCACGGTGAGCACGAGGCCGATCCAGAATCGCCGCGTCATGTCGGCGAGTTCCGGATTGGGCCCGGTGTCGGCGGTGGCGATGTCCGGCTCCAGCGCCATGCCGCAGATCGGGCAGGCGCCGGGGCCGGCGCGGCGGATTTCGGGATGCATCGGGCAGGTGTAGATCGCGCCCTCCGGCGCCGGCTCGTCCTTGCGTTCGCCGAGGTATTTCTCCGGAGCGGCGACAAATTTCGTGCGGCAGCCGGCCGAGCAGAAATAGTAGGTGCGGCCGCGATGATCGGCGCGGTGTTTGGCGGTGTGCGGGTCGACCGTCATGCCGCAGACCGGATCGACGGCGCCGCCTTCGGCCGGCGTGTGGTGGTGGTGCTCGTGCGCGCTCATCTTGCCTTCCATACCCCCTAGGGGTATATAACGGTCATGCCGAAGCACAGCAAGGCGCCGACGCTCAAGCGGCTGAGCCGCATCGAGGGCCAGGTGCGGGGCCTCGCCCGCATGGTCGAAGACGGCCGCTACTGCATCGATATCGTCACCCAGATCGGCGCGGTGCGCGCGGCGCTGCGCCGCGTCGAGGAGGAGATCCTGCGCGAACATGTGGCGCATTGCGTCGCCCATGCCATCGCCTCGGGCGACAAGTCCGATCAGCGGCGAAAGGTCGCCGAGCTGATGGACGTGATGGCGCGCGCCGGGCGCTAACGCGTCGACAGTCCGAGCAGGCTGTAAGCCGGGCAGGTGCCCAGCAGTGCGGTCAGGATCGGCAGCACGCCGATCCAGCCGAGCCAATTCCAGCCCGTACCGGGTGCGACATAGCCGAGCGCGAATGCAATCAGCGCGACGCCGACAATAATGCGCGCGATGCGGTCGATCGTTCCGACATTGACGGACATGGCCAGCTCCTTGGCGATTTGAATCGCCACCAATGTTAGCCGCAGCCGGGCGTCCGCGGATTGATCGAGATCAAGCGTATTTCTGCCGCGCCAGCGCGCAGCCGGCACCGAGCGCCATCAGCTTGGCGGCGGCGATGTCGCGCCGCATCGGCGCCATGCCGCAATTGGTGCAGGCGACGATGCGCTGCTTCGGCACGAACTTGATGGCTTCGCCGATCACCTGCGCCACGCGTTCCGGCGTCTCGATCTCGTCGTTGGCGACGTCGATGACGCCGATCAGAACGTCCTTGCCGTCGAGCAGCGACAGCAGTTTCAGCGGCACCCGCGAATTGATGCATTCGAGCGACACCTGGCCGATCCTGCTCTTGGCGAGCGCCGGAAATATCTTTTCATACTGCCGCCATTCGCCGCCGAGCGAATTCTTCCAGTCGATATTGGCCTTGATGCCGTAGCCGTAGCAGATGTGCACGGCGGTCTTGCAGGTGAGGCCGTCGATGGCGCGGTGCAGCGCCTCGATGCCCCACGTCGTCACCTCGTCCATGAACACGTTGAAGGCCGGCTCGTCGAACTGAATGACGTCGACGCCGTCTTTCTCGAGCGCGCGGGACTCCTGATTGAGCAAATCGGCGAACGCCATCGCCATCTTCACCTTGTCGCCATAGTGGCGGTCGGCGATGGTGTCGGAAATCGTCATCGGCCCCGGCAGCGTGACCTTCAACTGCCTTTTGGTATGGGCGCGGGCGTAGCGGGTTTCGGTCTCGTGCACGCGGCCCTTCAAGCGCAATTCACCGCGCACCTGCGGCACCATCGCCTTGTAGCGGTCGGCGCGGATGCCCATCTCGACCTTGTTGGCGAAGTCGATGCCGTCGACGAATTCCAGGAAACCGTGGACGAAATGCTGTCGCGACATCTCGCCGTCGCAGACGATGTCGATGCCGGCGTCCTCCTGCAATTTGATGGCGATGAGCGTGGCGTCGAGCTTGGCCTGCGCGAGCTCCGCACCCGAGAGCGTCCACTGCGGCCACAGCTTGTTGGGCTCGGCGAGCCAGGCGGGCTTCGGCAGACTGCCGGCGATCGACGACGGAAACATCATGCGCTGACGCCTTTGACGAGACTGGGCGGGCGCCAACTATAGAGCCAATCCTGCCGTGCCAGCAGTTTTTCTCCGCCCATGGTGCGCATGGCGAAATTGCGCAGCAGCGCCTCCGGTCCGCTCAGCCCATAGATGCGGCCTTGCTTGCGCGCCGCCTGTTGGGCGCGCGCGGTGCGCAGGCGCCGCGCGCCCTCATAGCCGCGCAGCGCATCGGCCGGGTCGTCACGGAAATGCGCGAGGAAATGCGCAAGCACCGCGGCGTCCTCGATCGCCATGCAGGCGCCTTGCGCCAGGAACGGCAGCATCGGGTGGGCGGCATCCCCGATCAGCGTGACCGGGCCCACGCCGGCCCTGAACGGCTTGGCGGCGGCATAGAGCGGCCATTTCAGCCAGCGCTCCGGCAGCGCGATCAGGTCGCGCGCCCGGTTGGCCCAGGCCCAGCGCGCAAAATGGCGAAGAATTTCGCTACGGTCGCCGGCCGTCGACCAGCCGACCTTGCGAAATTCCTCGTGGACGATGCCGACGATGTTGATCAGGCGGCCGCCTTTGATCGGGTAATGGACGAGATGCGCGTCGCTGCCGAGCCACAGATGCACCAGCGGCGAGCGGAAGTCCTCGGGCACGGCTTCGGCGGGAATGACGGCACGCCAGGCGGTGCGGTGTGCAAAGCGCGGGCGGCGCCGGTCAAGATGCGTGGCGATAGTCGACCAGACGCCGTCGGCGCCGACCAAAACCATGCCGCGCTGTTCGCTGACCTGTCCGCCGCTGCGGGCGAGCGCGGTGACGCCCTTGACGTGGCCGGCGAATTCCTCGACTCGCAGGCCGAGCCTGATGTCGATGTCCTGATCGGCCCTGGCGGCGGCGGCTAGCGCGTTTTGCAGGTCGGCGCGGTGGATCGTCCAGTACGGCGCGCCGTAGCGGCGCTCGACTTCGGCGCCGAGCGGGATGCGCACGATCTCGCGCCCGGAGCCGCCGGCCATGACCCGGATCGCCTGCGGCGCCATCACCAGCGGGCGCAGCCGCTCGCCGAGGCCGAGCTGGATCAGCACGCCGGTGGCGTTGGGCGAGAGCTGAATGCCGGCGCCGGTTTCTTCGAGCCTGGCGGCCTGCTCGAGCACGGTCGCCCGTAGCCCGGCACGCGCCAGTGCGATGGCGGCGGTTAGTCCGGCGATCCCGGCGCCGGCGACGATGACGTCACGCGCCGCCACGGGATCAGGCGGCGGCGGTCGCCGGCAGCGCGCATTCGGCAGGGCGCGCCGCGTGCGGGTCGAGCTTGGGGTTGAAGCGGTAGAGCGTCGAGCAATAGGGGCAGATCGCCTCGCTTTCGTCGCCCATGTCGATAAAGACGTGCGGGTGGTCGTAAGGCGGCGTGGCGCCGATGCACATGAATTCCTTGGCGCCGATCTCGATCACCGGCACGCCCGGGTCGTTGTGGAAATGTGGAATGACGTGCTCGGCCATGGGAACCCTCGTCGTTTTTGCGGGCGCACCATAGCGAGGCGGCGGGCGGATGCCTAGCTGTCATGCTTTGATAACGGTGAAGCGAATCGGGGCGGAACGCGGCAAAAGCTGCGGACGTTGGGGCTACCCCCCGTCATGACGACGTCATTCCGCTTGAGGCATGAGGCCATGCGCGATGCACGCGGCTTTGCGCCGCCGGAGCCACAAGGAGACACGATGCGCCGTCCGGCGATCGGGCCTGCGGTGCTGGTTGCCGCCGTGCTGGCGGCGGCCGCGATATATGCGGTGCCGCGCGGGCTCGAGGCGCGGGCCATACTGGCGAGCGAGGATGACCCTGCGCGTATTGCCGGGCGCGCGCTCGACGAGAAATTCAACGCCGCGCTGGCCGAGCAGGAAATCAACGGTGCGCTCGCCGACAAAGATGCCGACCTTGCCAAAAGCTTTGTCGATCTGGCGGCTGATCGTCACGTCGCGCTCGATCCGGCGCTCACCGAGACGGTCAAGGTCGCGGTGGCGCAAGAGGCCTCCGCCAGCCATGCGATGCAGAGCTTCGCCTACGGTCTGGTCGAGGGCGAGCCGAACGACTTGGCGGGCCTTGCCGGCACCACGCTCGGCGACCTGATCGTGTTCGGCGATATCCGCGATGCAGTGCGCGAAGGCGGCCGGCTGGCGGCGGGCGAAAAAGCCGACACGCTGGTGCTGGGGCTGGCTTGCGTCGGTCTTGCTGTCACCGCTGGCACCTATGTCACGCTTGGCGCCGATGCCCCGGCCCGCCTCGGCCTCTCGCTTGCCAAGGCCGCGCGCAAGACCGGCAGGCTGTCGGCCGATCTCGCGGCCTCGCTCGGGCGCATGCTCCGCGGCGTCGTCGACTGGGACAAGCTCAAGGGCGCGGTTGCCGGATTTTCTCTGGCCGAGCCCGCACTCGCCGTTCGCGCCGCGCGCGAGGCGGTGAAGCTGGAGCGCGCCGGCGGGCTGGTGCATCTCGCACGCGACGTCGGTCGCGTCGAGGCCAAAGCCGGCACACGTGCGGCGCTCGACGGCTTGCAGGTCGCGCAAAGCCCGCGCGAAATGTCCCGCATCGCCAAATTGGCGGAAACGGAGGGCGGCAAGACCCGCGCCATTCTCAAGGTCGCCGGGCGCGCCGCCATCGTTCTGACTGGTGCTGCGCTCGATCTCGGCGTGTGGATCGTCGGTGCGCTGCTGACGCTGCTCGGCTTTGTCTCCGCGCTCAAGAGTGCGACCGAACGCGCGACCTGGCGTGTGCTGCAATGGCGCAAGCGCCGCCGCCTGCGGCGGTTTGCGGCGCTGACCGGGCGCGGTTAAAACCCGCGAATGCCAAGTTTCAAAAACGGTGCGATCGAGATCGCCTACCTCGACGAGGGCCAAGGTGAGCCGATCGTGCTCATCCACGGCTTCGCTTCGACCAAGGAAATCAACTGGGTCCACCCGTCCTGGAGCGGGACGCTCACACGCGCCGGACGGCGCGTTATCGCGCTCGACAATCGCGGTCACGGGCAATCGACGAAGCTTTATGACCCCGCCGCCTATCAGATGACCGAGATGGCGGAGGATGCGCGTGCGCTGATGGACCATCTCGAGATCGAACGCGCCGACGTGATGGGCTATTCGATGGGCGCGCGCATCACCGCGTTCCTTGCCGTGCACCATCCCGAGCGGGTGCGCTCGGCGGTGATCGGCGGTCTCGGCATCCGGCTGATCGAGGGCCACGGCGAGGAGATGGCAAATGTGATTGCGGACGCGCTTGAAGCACGCTCGCTTGACGACGTGACCGATCCGACCGGGCGCACCTTCCGCATGTTCGCGGAGCAGACCAGGTCCGACCTTAAGGCCCTCGCAGCCTGCATGCGCCGTCCGCGCCAGACGCTTACGCGCGAACAGGTGGCCGCCATCGGCGTGCCGGTGCTGGTTGCGGTCGGCACCCGGGACAACGTGGCGGGCTCGGGGGCAGCGCTGGCGGCGGTCATTCCCGGCGCCCGCGCCATCGATATTCCCGGCCGCGATCATATGCTGGCGGTCGGCGACAAGGCGTTCAAAGCCGGCGTGCTCGAATTTCTTAACCAGCGCCCCTAAATACCTGCATCGGGCCTTGGCGGCCCCGCATGGCCGGCCCTCGTGGCGCCGGGCGTTCTGTGCTAAATGGAACTCGAGGGATTTGGCGTCGAGAGGCGCCGGGAGAAGTCCGATGGCTCAATACCAGACGCGGCCTGCCAAAGGCCTCGACAAGGTCGATCCGGTCTGGGCGCGCATCCGCAGCGAGGCGGAAGAAGTTGCACGCCGCGAGCCGGAACTCGCAACCTTCATCTACGAAAATATCCTGCACCACGACACGCTGGAAGCCGCCGTCGTGCATCGCGTCAGCGAGCGCCTCGGCAATGCCGACATTTCCGGCGACCTCGTCCGCCAGGCTTATGGCGATGCCATCGAGGACGAGCCGGCGATCGGCGAGGCGTTCCGCGCCGATATCGTCGCGACGGTCGATCGCGATCCAGCCACCAACCGCTTCATCGAACCCGTGCTCTACTACAAGGGCTTCCACGCCATCCAGACGCATCGCCTGGCGCACTGGCTGCATCGCAAAGGCCGCAAGGACTTCGCGCTTTATCTGCAAAGCCGCGCCTCGAGCGTTTTCCAGTGCGACATCAATCCGGCGGCGCGCATCGGCCGCGGCATTTTCCTCGACCATGCCACGGGCCTCGTCGTCGGCGAGACGGCGGTGATCGACGACGACGTCTCGATCCTGCACGACGTGACGCTCGGCGGCACCGGCAAGGAGCACGAGGACCGCCATCCGAAAATCCGCCGCGGCGTCATGATCGGGGCCGGGGCGAAAATCCTCGGCAACATCGAAGTCGGCGAATGCGCGCGGATCGCGGCGGGATCGGTCGTGATCAAGGCGGTGCCGAGAAACAAGACGGTTGCCGGCGTGCCGGCCAAGGTGGTCGGCGAGGCCGGCTGCCCCGAGCCGTCGCGCGCCATGGATCAGATGCTGTACGGGGTCATGCTGGATGGCTGATGCGCTTGCGCCGGATCGTCCGATCGGGCAACTAGGCGCGGCGCAACAAGGAGCGGCCCGGTGAACGTCCAGGAAGTCAAGAAGCTCGACGCCTATCTCAAGAAGCTGTTCGGCAATCCGAACATCCGCGTCGTGCCGAAGGCGGGCGACGCCGCCGAGATATTCATCGGCGAGGACGACGCCGGCGAATTGACGGCGGACGACGACGAGGGCGAGCGGTCCTACAATTTCCGCATGGAGATCATGCTCGGACAGGATCCGAGCATCCAGCCGGTGCCGGCGCTCAACGCCTATCTGCGGCGCAAGTTCGACAATGACCAGCTCCGGGTGGTGGTGCGGCCGAAGAAGATGGATTCGCTCGAGCTCTACCTCGGCGAGGAATTCATCGGCGTGCTGTTCGTCGAAGTCGAGAGGGGCCGGCGCACCTATATTCTGGAATTGCCGATCCTCGATGTCGATCTGGTCGACTGATCAGCCCGGGTGCAGCCGCGCGATCAGTTTGTCGATGCCGGCCGCGACGCCTTTCCAGTTGCTCAGCCAGTCGCGCGGAAAGCGGAACGTGAGGTCGGCCTTGCCGATGCGCCGCTCCAGGAGGCAGGTGCCGGAATTGGTGACACCCGTCTTCGAACAGCGCGCCAGAAAATGCTCGGGCCGCGCCTGCTCAAACACCAGTTCCTCGCCTTGATAGGGCGTGCCGTCGCGGAAGCCGCGCAAGGTCAGCCCGTCCGGCCCTGCGACCGGCTCGGGCACCAGATAGCGCGGGTAGATGTCCTGGACGCGCTCCATCAGCGGCAGCGTCGTTTCGCCGGAGCCGATGACGACGAACAGCCGCTCGTTGGGATTGACCGGATTGCCGACCGTCGGTTTGAGCGAAGGGTCGGGCGGGGCGAGCGAGGGCCACAGGTAGGACAGATCGACGCGCTCCTGCCGGCCGGCCTTGCGCTGGATGGCCTCGCGGATGGCAGCCGGCTCGATGGTGAAAGTCGCATCGGCAATGACGATGGGCAGGGCCGGCGCATCGAGCGAAACCTGCGCCTGCGGCCAGCGCGGCCACAGCACATAACCGACATAGAGCGCGGCAATCAGCACGGCGCCGGCGAAGGCGAGAAGCGGCGCGGCCAGAGGATTGTGGCCGGCCTGGCGGGGACGCCGCGGGCGACGTTGCTGGACGATCATGGTCATGCGAATCGCCGGCGATTATGCCACGGCGGCGGAAAGGCCCGGATTTCCGGCGTTAACCTTCCGTTAAGGATTTGCTGGCGGGCCCCGGAGGGCTTTGCCATGGATGGGCCTCGTTATGCGTTGAGGCCGAAATGCCCCCGGAATCCGTCGAAATGCTGCTTGCGCTGGCGCTCGGCTTTGCGGTCGCCGGCATGTGCTGTTCCGGCTATCAGCTTGTCACCGACCGGCTGCCGAGTTTCGGCCTGCTCAGCGCCGGCCCGAGCGCCGCGGCCGTCGCCGCCGTGCCCTTGCTGATGCTGTCGGCGCCATTTCTCATCATGCGCAATACGCTGATCGCGCGCCGGCAGGAAGGCCGCCGCTTCGAGTTCGTCTTTCTGGCGACCCTCATTGCCGGCTTCTGGAGCCTGATGTCGGGGCTGGTCGTGGTGATGACCCTGGAGGCCTGCGGGCTGCTCGCCTGAGGCGCTCTTTTGTCCGAGGCGGCGCCCGAAGCGATTGCGCCGTCAATCTCCCGTTGCGAAACTTCGCCGCCCGCCTGCCGGAGCGGATGCCGCTTGCTGTGAAAACAGCGGCGGTAAAACAGGTGCGGCAGGCCCTTGGGGGAGGGCCTGCCGCTCGCGAACCCGGTCTGGGGACGGGGAGGGGTGGGGACGTGACCGGGAGCGCGATTTCGCTATTCGTTCACCTCAGCGCGCCGACACCACCGGCGGTGCGGGCAGCGGTGCACCCAGAGTGACCCAGACGTTCTGGTCGGACTGCGACTGCCGCTTCACGAAGTGGTAGCCGGTCCTGTTCCAGGGCAGGATCTGGGCCTCCTGGTTGTCGAGCACGAACTCGCCGTGGTTGGTCTTGACCGTGAGCACGGCGTGGCCGTCGCCTTTCTTGTCGCGCACCACGGTGATCAGCAGGGCCTCGCGCGGCCAACCGGCCTGCATCAGCATGCGCCGCTTGAGCAGCACGTAGTCCTCGCAGTCGCCGTAGCCGTCATCGGGATAATTCCAGCGCTCGACCACGCCCCAATGCTCGAGGTCGGTGACCGGCTTGATGTTGTCGTTGACCCAGGCGTTGACCTTGACCATGTCGGCCCAGGCCTTGGCCGTGAGCACGACGTCGCGCGGCGTCGACGGCCTGGTATTGCACTCGCCCTTGTACTCGGCGCAGAACTCGACCCAGCCGATCGGCGCCTTGGTCGGCGCGCCGACGGTCTCGTAGACGACCGGTTCGCGCGCGATCGAGGCGAAGCTGAAATGCTCGCCCGCGGACGTTTCGCAGGCCGAAGCCAAAAGCGCGGCGCCCGCAATGACGCCGCTGGAAACTCGGATACGCCAGCCCATCTGTGACCCCTTCCCGTCTTGTTGGGGCCACTATTCCCACAAAGCTTTTGCATCGCGGCTAAGTCGTGCAAGTCATTTTAAGAAGAACCAAAATAAAGAAAGAAGCGAATACAGTAGAACTTTGCGTAAAAGCTTATATAATACAGTTTCATTCAAATTTTATACATTAAGCATCGGAAGGCCGCCGTTGCGCGGTTCCGCGCGGCCGGCCGGCGGCGGCGTTTACCGTGCCGCGCCGCCCGATACCGCTCGGCACAGCCGTTGTCGTGATGCTGCAAGAGTTCGCGATGCGCGCAATTTGACGCGCCGCGTTTACGGTCGAGTGACGCTACTCGCCGGTGATGTTGTCTTCGAGGAAATCGGGGTGCTGGAGGCGGGTGAACTCGAGAGCGAAGCCGTCCTCGATGTGACGGACGACGCGGCCTTGCACCTTGCCGAGCGTGAGCATGCTGCCGACCGCCGGTCGCAAGTCGGGCGAAATCGCGACGGCCGCACCGGACTGCGACAGGTCGATGACCCGGCAGGCGACGTTGTTGCCGTTCGGCAGAATGAGCCGCGCCAGCGGGTTGCGCGGCGTGAAACGGCCGTGGCGGCGGTCTTCCGGCAGGTTGAGGATGTGGCGGTTGGCGAGCCAGGTCAGCTGCGCGGCGAGCTTATCGCGCTTGCGTGAGCTTGCCGCGATCGTCATGGCGAAGCCGTTGTCGATGGTGCGCGCGATCTTGCCCTCGAGCCGGCCGAGATGGTCGACATAGGCGATGACGCGCTCGCCGGGCGCGCCGACGACGGGGGCGACCACCGCCATGCCGCCGGGCGACATGTTGATCACCTGGCAGGGAAACTCGCGCCGGTCGGCCAGCATATAACGGCCGAGCAGGTTGACCTTGACGCGCTGAAACCGCCGACGCTCGTCCGTCAGCGGCAGGATTCTCGGTTTGGTCAGCGGCATTGCCATAATATGGCCGGGTCAATCGCGGCCTGAAGCGGCCGAAATGACCCTATGTCGCCATCGTTAACGCGGCGTTAGCCGGTGGCGTCGCCGGAGGGGGTTTCACGTCCGCCGCTATAGACGACGAAGCCATGGCGCAGCCGGCTGCCCTCCGCAGCGCGTCCAAAGCGCGGTACGCCGCGACCTTTCACCTCAGGCCCGATATGGCGCAGGGTGACGAGGTCGAGAGAGGTGACCGCCTGCGCGCCCAGCCAATAAGGCGGCACGGTCGGCGCCAGTACGCCGAGCGCGCGAATGCGGGCGTGGCCGGAATGGGCGAGCGGCAGCAACAGCATTTCGAGCTCGGCATCGCGGCCCTCGTCGGTATGCGCAGCAATCCCGGCGACGATGCCGACCTGCTCCTCGTTAACGATTGTCATGAGCTCCTCGGCCGGCTTGCGGCTCGTCGCGCTGAAGGCCTCGGAGAAAACCTCGCCCTTGATCTCGCGGCAGAACAGCGCGCAGACGCGGGTGCCGGCCAGGCGGAAGCGCAGCTGGTCGACGAAGTCGGCGGCCAGCATGAAGGTGTCGCCGAGCGCGAGACGGATCTCGCTTGGCTCGATGTCGCCGCGCTCGGGCGCCGGGCGCGTGCCCCGGCGCTTGTTCCAATACTCGAACACGGCTCGCGTGGATGGATGTTTCATTGACGCCACCTGTGTGTCGTCGCGAGACGCCGCAGCCCTTGCGCTGTCCCCGTGCGGGACATGGTGGGGCTGCTTTTCGCCGCGACGGCACATTTGGAGCAGGGCGCGTGCCGTTAACCTCGGTCCGGCCGCGCCCTGGTGAATTAGTCTTAAGATCGCAATCGCATTGGCAGATCGCGGCGCTCTGCTAGTGTCGCCGGCGATCCACACCCGGCGCCTCAAGAACCTTCAGGCGTCCAACTGTCTTAGAGCCACGGGGAGGCGTGGGGACGTGACCGCGCCGCAAGGCGCCTTCGCACCACGAAGAGCGCGGCTCGAGGGAGGGCGAGAGCCCTCCTTTTTCTTTGCGCGAGGCGGCTTGCAGCCGGGCGGCCGGGCGTCGTAACTCAATCCGCCCTCCCATGACCGACCAGCCCTATAGCCGCGAGCCCATCTTTAACGTCCCGCGCGTCATCGTCGTGATGCTGGCGGTGATGGTCCTCATTCATCTGGCGCGGTTGTTTTTGCTGACGCCTGCGCAGGACAATGATCTGCTCTGGCTGATGGCCTTCGACCCGGTGCGTTACGGCGGCGCGCTGCCGGCGGGCGAATTGCCGGGCGGCTTCGGGGCGCAGATCTGGACGTTCGTGACTTATGCTTTCTTGCACGCGAATTGGATGCATCTCGGTGTCAATGCGGTCTGGTTTATCGCCTTCGGCTCTCCGGTTGCGCGCCGTTTCGGCACCGTCCGCTTTGTGATCTTCTTCTGCGTCACGGCGGCGGCGGGCGCGATCGCGCATCTCTTCGCCTTCGGCGGCCAGGACGCGCCGGTGATCGGCGCATCGGCAGCGATCTCCGGCACGATGGCGGCGGCGATGCGTTTTGCCTTCCGGCGCGGCGGGCCACTCGGCTTACGGCGCGGCGGCGACGCCGCCTACCATATGCCGGCGCTGCCGCTCTCGCGCGCGCTGCGCGAGCCGGCGGTGATCGCCTTTCTGGCAGTCTGGTTTGGCCTGAATTTCCTCTTCGGCCTGTGGTCGACGCCGCTGACGGGCGACAATGAAATCGTCGCCTGGCAGGCGCATATCGGCGGCTTTCTCGCCGGGCTGTTGCTGTTTGCCTGGTTCGATCCGCCGCCGGATTTTCGACAATTCGACGACACTGCCGCAACGCACCATTAGCCACATGCAGGGCTGTGATGTGAGCTGCGCGTAATCGTCAATTGACGGAACCGGGCCGCGGCAGGATCGTTGCCTCGACCCGGAGTCGCGGGTTCTCCCGGCTGCCGGGCAGGGAGGCTGCCATGAACGTGCAAGCGATTCTGGCCGCCAAGACAATCGGCGGCGACATTGTCGGCATCGAACCGACGGCGCATCTTGCGGCGGCGGCGAATCTTCTCGCCAGGCACCGCATCGGCGCGCTGGTGATCCGCGGCGCGGGAGGGCGCCTCGCCGGGATATTGTCGGAGCGCGACATTGTGCGCGCGCTCGCCGAGCACGGCGCCGCCGCGCTCGACCTGCCCGTCGGCCAGGTCATGACCCGCGACGTCGAGACCTGCAACGAGGATGAAAGCTGCGCCCGCATCATGGAGCGCATGACGGCCGGGCGATTCCGCCACATGCCGGTGCTGCGCGGCGGCAAGCTCGTCGGCCTCGTCTCGATCGGCGACGTGGTGAAACAGCGCGTCGATGAGATCGAGCGCGAATCGGAAGCGATGCGCGATTACATCCGCTCGGCCTGACCGGCCTCAACGGGCATCGGCTGCGGCGAGAAATCGCCGCAGCTTGATCGCGCGCTCAGATAGCGCTCATGATGCAGGCAAATGCCGTCGTCGGAGCGCACCGAGCCATAGCCCGAACTCAGGCTCGTCAGGCCGCCGAAAGTCTGCTCGATGAAGGCCGCGTCATTGCGGAAGTGCCGGCAGGAGCGGCACTCGCCGCGGGTTTGGACTTGCGCGGTCATGTCAACGCGCCAGGTTTTCCCAGTGCGCTGCGAACACGATCGCCGACAGCACGAAGCCGACGACGATATTCACGATGGCGCCGGCGCTGAAGGCGAAGAACGGCTTCTTGCCGGCACTGGCGAGCTCGCGGAAGCGCGTGGTCAGGCCGATGCTGAGGAAGCAGAAAATGAAGGCCCAGCTGCGCAGGTCTTTGATGGGGCCCACCAGCGACGGCACGGCGATCTTGTTGAAATCGGCGAGGCTGTATGGCGCTGTGACCCAGGTGATGAACAGTGATGCGACAAGGAAGCCGAGCACGAACTTCGGAAAGCGCCACCAGATTTCGGCAGCCTCCGGCTTGCGGCCGGTCTCGGCGCGTTCCCATTGCGTCGTCGCGATGATGGCGAGCACGAAAGCCCAGATGCCGATCCAGACGTCGCGGCCGACGACCTTGATCAGCGTGTAGGCGAAGATGGCCTGGTCGCTGGTGCCGGAGACGGCACCGTGACTCGCAAGATCGCCATAAGTCTGCGCCGCGGCAAAGCCCGCGGCATCGGCGAATTCCGAGGTGCCGATCCAGGCGCCGCCGACACCCGCCGGCAGATGCAGCGCCTGCGCGACGAACGGCAAGATGAAGATCATCGCCACCGCCCAGATGATCACGGTGGTAATGGCAATCGGCGCATGCTCTTTTTTGGCGCCCACCGCGCCGGCGGCCGCGATCGCCGCCGACACGCCGCATACGGCGCCGCCGGCGCCAAGTGTCGCGGCGAGGCGCTTGTCGAGCCCGAGTTTGACGCCGACGGCATAAATCACGCCGAAGGTGACAATCGAGACAAGCGAGGCCTGCAGGATGGCGACCGGTCCTGCCCAGACGATCAGCGTGAACGGCAGCGTCGCGCCAAGCAGCACAATGCCGGTCTTGACGTAGAATTCGACGCGGAAACCGGCGTCGAGCCAGCGCGGCAGACCGATGAGATTGGACAGGATGAGCCCGAGCGCGAGCGCGACCAAAGGCGGCTCAAGATTATACGTGCTCGCCTTGTCCCACTGGCCGAGCGCGAAAATCACGACCGAAAGGAGATAGAGGATCACGAAGGCCGGAATGAATGCCCGCGCCTTGTGGCCGAGCGCCGTCAGCGCCACGGAAAAGATCGCGATCCATACGACGAATTGCGCGATGTAGCGATCGAAATTGGCGGTGAAATGCGATGCGAGCTGCGAAAAATTCGACCATTTCGCCGGCGTCACCGCGAGCCATTTGACGCTCGACCCATTGGCGAAGAAGGCATAAGCCACGGCGACGATGCCGAGCCCGAGCCAGATCGCCCACCAGTCCTCCTTGAGCCACAATTCGCGCCAACGCAGCGGCGGCACCGCCGCGCGATCGTCACGCACGTCAACATTTGCCATGGCAACTGCCTTTCATTCGACAACGATACGGCTGCCTTTCGGCCGGTTAGCTAGAGGCAGAGCTGATCAGCCGGCAATAGACCGGGAAAAATAAGAATGCGCTCGCTGTTCGCGGGCGCGCATCAAATGCATTTTTCTCGATTCATGGCGCGAGCAAGCAACAAGATTTCACGCGCGTGGTCGCGCCAACGCACCAAAATCCGCGGCTGGAATCAGTGCCCCGTCCCCTCCGCGCCGGCGGGCTGCGACAGCGCGGTGATCGCCTCGTTGACGGCGTCAAGCGCCTTTTCGGTCGCTTCGGCTCCGATCGCGATGGCTTCGGCGGCGCGATGGAAGTCGAACCAGCCGACGCCGCCGAGCCGCGGACTGACCATGACGTCGGCCGGATCACCGGCGAGCCGCGCCCGCGTAATGCGGTCCTGCATCACGTTGAAGGCCTCGACCATCACGGTCGGGATGCTTGGCTGGCCGCGTCGGCCGAAAAATTGCCGGCGCAGCAGACGCTCGCCGCCGAACAGCGAGAGCAGGCCGTTGCCCTTGGCGGCGTCGGCAGCAGCCGCGTCGTCGGTTTCATCCGAGCCGTGACTGGCGATGATGGTGCCGCGCCCGAACAGGTCGGAGTTGAGATTGACGGCGATCACCAGCCGCGCGCCGAGCGCGCGCGCAGCCGAGACCGGCACCGGATTGACCAGCGCGCCGTCGACCAGCCAGCGCTGGCCGATCAGGACCGGCGGGAAAATTCCGGGCAGCGCATACGAGGCGCGCAGCGCGTCGGACAGGCGGCCGCGCGTCAGCCAGATCTCGTGGCCGGTGTTGAACTCGGTGGCGATCGCGGCAAAGCGCAGCGGCAGATCGTCGATGCGGATATCGAACAGCGCTTCCTCGAGCTGGCGCGCGAGATGCTTGCCGCGGATCAGTCCCGAGCCGGACAGGTTGATGTCGAGGTGGCCGATGACGCCGCGCACGGTCAGGCCGCGCGCCCAGGTTTCGAGCGTATCGAGCTGGCGGGCGGCATAGCAGCCGCCGACCACGGCGCCGATCGAGGTGCCGACGATGACGTCGGGGACGATGCCGTGGGCAACGAGCGTGCGCATTACCCCGATATGGGCAAAGCCGCGCGCAGCGCCGCCGCCGAGCGCCAGGCCGATGCTCGGACGGCTCGTCGCCGGCTTTACCGGCGCGGTCGTTGCCTCGGCCGCCCGGTCGCCATTGCTGCGCCCCCGCGCAAAAAGTCCTTCAAACACCAAACGATCTCTCCCCAGTCCCGATGATCGAACCGGGCCCACCACTCGGCAAGCGTTTCACCGCGGTATGGTGAAAACTGCTGACGGAGTCTTGTGACCAAAACGTGACAGGGGAGGGTGCGCCCGGCCGATTACCGTATCGTTAAACGCCGCTACCGGCGCCGGGTTCAGCGGGTCGGGCGCACCATGGAGAACACCTGCTGCACCACAGCATATTCGTCGTAGCCGCAGCGGGCGAGCGGCCTGATGGCAGCGGTGTCAAGCCTGCCACCCCTGACAAAGCGGTCGTCGATATGCACACCGACGACGTGTCCGAACACCACGTGACAGTCGATCGGCTGGCCGCCGATCTCGACCGGCACGATCTTGATGAGCCGGCATTCGAGCGCGCAGGGCGAAGCCGCCACGCGCGGCGGCTTCACCAGCCGCGACGGCGCGGGTTCGAGCCCCGCGCGTTCCATCTCGTTGACGCCGCGCTTGAGCGGCGCCGAAGTCGCGTTCATCTGCTCGCGCAAATCCCAGGTGGCGAGATTGCAGACGAACTCGCCGGTCTCGGCGATGAAGCTGACGGAATCTTTGCGGCCCTCGCTCGCAAACATCACCACGTTCGGCTTGCTGTTGACGCCGTTGAAGTAGGAGTAGGGCGCGAGGTTGACCTCGCCTTTGGCGCTGATCGACGTCACCCAGCCGATCGGCCGCGGCGCCACGATGGCCTTGAAGGGATCGTGCGGCAGCAGGCGCGTGTCGCGCTTGTCGGGCTCGTAGAACATCAGCGCGCGGGACCCGAATAACGCGTGACCACGTCGGCAAGCTTCGGCCGGTCGCGCTCCTCGGGCGGCCTGGCCGGGCGTCCGATGTGGACGAAACCGGCGATGCGCTCGGCGCCGGCGATGCCGAGCGCGTCGAGCACGCGCCGGTCATAGGCGTACCATTCGGTGATCCAGCTTGCCGCATAGCCCATGGCATAGGCGGCGTTGACCAGGTTCATGCAGGCGGCGCCGGCGGAGAGCTGCTGCTCCCATTCGGGGATCTTCACGTGCGGGGCGGCGCGCGAGACCACGGCGATGACGAGCGGGGCGCGCGCCAGGCGCTGGCGCTCGAACGCGATCTGGTCGGGCGTGGCGTCGGCATGCTGCTCGCGAAAAACAGCGGCGATCGTCGCGCCGGCAGCGAGCCGCGCCTCGCCCTCGAACACGATGAAGCGCCAGGGCGCAAGCTTGCCGTGATCGGGCACGCGCGTGGCGATGGTCAGCAGCGTCTCGATCTCGGCGGCGGAGGGAGCGGGCCCGCCCAATTCCATCGGCTTGACCGAGCGGCGGGTCCGCAGCAACTGCAATGCGTCGGGCATTTCGTCCTCAAATTAACGGTGTTTGCGCTAGCATAGCCGCTTTCGAGCGGCAAACACGCGGTTCCGGCTTGAAATCGCCGCGATTTGGTCGGAAAAATCCCGCATGCGCAAAGCCTTCCATGACGTCGCCGTCAGCGGCCGGCTGTGGCCGGCATTTGCGCTCATCCTCATGCTGGCGCCGTGCGCCGCGCTGGCCCAGCAGTCGACCGGGCCGAGCATCCTGTTCTCCAATACGCCCGGTCTGATCTCGCCGCAGCCGATTACGCGCGGCGATATTTTTGGCCCGGGCGCGCAGGGCAAGCCGGCCTGGCCCGGACAACAGAAGGCGCCCGAGGCGCCGGCGCTCATGGTTCCGGCAGGCAAGGTCGCGCTGGCACTGTCGGCGCGTTTCGGCAGCGACGCGCCGCAGATCGAGGGCGGGCTGACCTGGCGCATCTACGGCGCCAAGGCCGACGCGCATGGCAATTATCCGCTGATCCAGGAGGACAAGACGCCGGCGCCGACGCTGGTGCTGCCCACCGGCAATTACATCGTGCATGTCGGCTTCGGGCTTGCCACCGCGGTCAAGCCGGTGACCTTGAGCGGGCCGACGGTGCGCGACACCTTCGATCTGCCGGCCGGCGGCCTGCGCCTGGAAGGTCGCGTCGGCGATACGTTGATTCCGCCCGGGCAGATTTCGTTCACCGTCTTCAAGGGCAGCCAATTCGAGCCGGGCGACCGCCGCCCGATCGCCGAGCACGTGGCCACCGGCAGCGTCGTCGTCGTGCCGGAGGGCATCTATTACATTGTCTCCAACTACGGCGATGCCAACGCGGTCGTGCGCTCGGACATCCGCGTGCAGGCCGGCAAGCTCACCGACGTCACCGTGACCCATCGCGCCGCCGCCATCACGCTCAAGCTGGTGGCCGAGAAGGGCGGCGAGGCGCTCGCCAACACCGCCTGGTCGGTGCTCACCCCCGGCGGCGACGTCATCAAGGAATCGATCGGCGCCTTCCCGCGCGTCATCCTCGCCGAAGGCGAATACCGTGCCATCGCCCGCAACGAGGGCAAGGTGTTCGAACGCGAATTCAAGGTCGTGACCGGGGTCGACGGCGACGTCGAAGTGCTGGCGCAGTAATGGCGGCGGGCGGCCATCACGCGCTCGACGAGTTCACGGCCCTCGATCCCGCCTCGATCGCGCTGCTGCTCGACGTCGACGGCACCATCATCGACATCGGACCTTCGCCGTTCGAGGTGCATGTGCCGGAGGCGCTGTGCCGCTCGCTCGAGCGCCTGCTCGCCCGCACGGCAGGCGCGCTGGCGCTGGTGAGCGGGCGGCCGATCCGCGATCTCGACAGGCTGTTTTCACCGCTGGCGCTGCCGGCCATCGGCGGCCACGGCGCGGAAATGCGCGTCACCGACGGCCAATTCGTCGCTGCCGCCGGGCCCTTGCCGGAAAAGCTGCGCCGGCAATTGGCCGAAGCGGCGTTGGGCGCGCCCGGCATCGAGATCGAGGACAAAGGCTATTCGTTCGCCCTGCATTTCCGCAAAGTCCCGGGGCAAGAGGCCCGGCTGCGTGAGGCGGTCGAGCGGGCCCGTGCCGCCTTTCCGGACGAAGCCGTCGAAATCCTGCCCGGCAAGGCCATGTTCGAGGTCAAGCGCAGCGGCATCAGCAAGGGCAGCGCCGTGCGCAAACTGATGGCGGTGGCCCCGTTTGCCGGCCGTGTGCCGGTTTTCATCGGCGATGACGTCACCGATGAGTCCGTCTTTGCGGTGCTGCCGGCCCTGCGCGGCAAAGGCTATTCGGTGGGCGGCAAATTCACCGGTCTGGCCGGCAGCTTTGCCGCTCCCGGCGAGGTCCGCGAGGCTTTGAAGCGTCTCGCGGGCTGACCGCAACGCTTGTCGCGCCGGTCTGCAACAATTTGAACTTATGCGCGACTTCCGCGTTATCAGCGACGCGGGTACCTGCATGCCTTCTCTAACCATAAATATTGCATGTGAGGCCGCCGAGGGGTGTCAATATGTTGGTGGGCGCGCTTGAAAGCGGCGATAGCGGCATTTCCAGGAGCCGATTTAGCCCGCAGGGCAAATTATTGGAGGCGGAATTCGACGGCAGGGCGGGGCCGCGGCTTGTCGTCGTGTCGAACCGGGTCGGCTTGCCGGACGGCAATGCGCGGGCCGGCGGTCTGGAGGTCGCCATTCGCGCGGCGCTGCGGCGCCGCGGCGGCCTGTGGTTCGGCTGGAGCGGCCGCGTCGCCGACGAGCCGGGGCCTGCCAAGACAGTTACCCATGACGACACCTCCTACGTCACCGTGGACCTGCGCAAGGACGACTACGGCGAGTTCTACAACGGCTTTGCCAACCGCGTGCTGTGGCCGATCCTGCATTACCGGCTCGATCTCGCCGAATTCACGCGGCGCGATCTCGGCGGCTATTTTCGCGTCAACGAGTATTTCGCCAGGCACCTCGAAAAATACCTGCGGCCGGACGACATCATCTGGGTGCACGACTATCACCTGATCCCCTTCGCGCAGGCGCTGCGCCAGCGCGGCCACGCCAACAAGATCGGCTTCTTCATCCACATTCCGTTTCCGCCGCCGGAAATCCTCACCGCGCTGCCCAACCACGACCGTCTGATCCCGGCTCTGTGCCACTACGATCTGGTCGGCTTCCAGACCGAGGTCGACGCCACCAATTTCTGCCGCTACGTCGCCAATGAGTGCGGCCTGCCGTGGGCGAACGGCAACAGTTTCCATTACGGCAACCGCGTCGTGCAGGTCGGCACCTTCCCGGTGGGCGTCGAGACCGAGGCGTTCGGGCGGCTCGCGCGCCGCGCCATCGGAACCGGCTTCGTGCGCGAGGTGCTCGACAGCCTCTCCGGCCGCGCCATGATCATCGGCGTCGACCGGCTCGACTACACCAAGGGCATCCCCGAGCGCATGGATGCGTTCGAGCGCTTCCTCGCCAATTTCCCCGACTGGCGCGGCAAGGTGACCTACTTGCAGATCACGCCGCGCAGCCGCACCGGCATCCCCGAATATGCCGACCTCAGCCGCAAGGTCGGCGAGGCGGTCGGGCGCATCAACGGCGCCTATGGCGAGGCGTCGTGGACGCCGCTGCGCTACATCAACAAGGCGCACAGCCGCAGTGCGCTCGCCGGCCTTTACCGCGCCGCGCGCGCCGGCCTCGTGACGCCGCTGCGCGACGGCATGAACCTGGTGGCCAAGGAATATGTCGCCGCCCAGGATCCCGACGACCCCGGCGTGCTGATCCTGTCGCGCTTTGCCGGCGCCGCGCACGAGTGCGTGGCGGCGCTGCTGGTCAATCCTTACGATCCCGAAGGCGTCGGCAACGCCATCAGCCGGGCGCTGTCGATGCCGCTTGCCGAGCGGCGCGAGCGCCACCAGGCGAATTTCAAGACGCTTGTGGCCAACGACCTTTCGTGCTGGGCGGAGCGGTTTTTGGCGACGCTCGAGCCGATCGCCGCGGCCGCGGCCGAGCCGCATTCGCGCGCCGCGCTCGGCCGCTGAGTTGTCCCAAGGCGGAGAGTCCAAGGGGACGCGCGCCACTCCGGTGTGTATGATGGCGCCACCCTAACCTTCGCGGATTTTACCCGACATGACACGGTTGATTGCTGCGCTCGTCGCATTCGCGGTTCTGGCGGCGCCGGCGGGCGCGTGGGCGGCCGATGCCGCCAACGGCAAGAAACTCGCCGAGCGCTGGTGCGCGGCCTGCCACATCGTCTCGCCGCAGCAGCGGAACGGCACCACGCAGGCGCCGCCATTCTCCGAGATCGCCAAGCGGCCGCATATCGACGCGCCGATGGTGGCGTTCTTCCTGATGAACCCGCATCCGAGAATGCCGGACATGAGTCTCACGCGCACCGAGGCGGCGGATCTGGCAGCCTATATCGTCAGCCTGAAGTAGCGCGCTTCACGTCCGGCGGCACCGCCTCCTTGGCGAGCGCCTTGAGCGCGGTGTCGAGCGGCATCACCTCCTGCTTGTCCTGGCCGAGGCGGCGGATCGAGACGGTGCGTTCGGCCGCTTCCTTCTTGCCGACCACCAGCAGAGCCGGAACCTTGGCGAGCGAGTGCTCGCGCACCTTGTAATTGATCTTCTCGTTGCGCAGGTCCTCGCTGACGCGCAGGCCGGCCATGCGCGCCGCCGCGACCGCCTCGCGCGCGTAATCATTGGCGTCGTCGGTGATGGTGGCGACGATCGCCTGCACCGGCGACAGCCACAGCGGCAGGTGACCGGCGTAGTGTTCGATCAGGATGCCGGTGAAGCGTTCGAGCGAGCCGAACATGGCGCGGTGCAGCATGACCGGCGTCACCTTGTTGGAGTGCTCGTCGATGTAGAAGGCGCCGAGCCGGCCCGGCATATTGAGGTCGACCTGCACGGTGCCGCATTGCCAGTCGCGGCCGATGGCGTCGCGCAGCACGTATTCGAGCTTGGGCCCGTAAAAGGCGCCTTCGCCTTTGTTGAGCGTCCAGGGCCGGCCGCTTTCCTTGAGCGCCGCCATCAGCGCGGCTTCCGCCTTGTCCCAGACCTTGTCGTCGCCGATGCGTTTGTCGGGGCGGTCGGAGAACTTGATGCTGACGTCGGAAAAGCCGAAATCCTCGTAGATCGACAGGATCTGGTTGTTGATTTTGAGCGACTCCTCGGCGATCTGATCCTCGGTGATGAAGATGTGCGCGTCGTCCTGGGTGAAGGCACGCACCCGCATCAGCCCGTGCAGCGCGCCCGACGGCTCGAAGCGATGCACCTTGCCGAACTCGGCGAGCTTGAACGGCAGGTCGCGGTAGGATTTCAGCCCGTTCTTGAAAATCTGGATGTGGCCCGGGCAGTTCATCGGCTTGATGACGAAGGTGCGCTCGTCCTCTTCGCGCGGCTGCGTGAGAAACATGTTCTCGCGGAACGTCGCCATATGGCCGGAGGCGACCCAAAGCGAGGAGTCCATCAGCTGCGGCGCGTTCACCTCGGCAAAGCCGAATTCCATCTGCCGGCGGCGAATATAGGTCTCGAGCTGCTGGAACAAGGTCCAGCCCTTCGGATGCCAGAACACCGAGCCCGGCGCTTCCTCCTGGAAGTGAAACAGGTCCATCTCGCGGCCGAGGCGGCGATGGTCGCGCTTCTCGGCTTCCTTGAGCTGCTTGAGATAGGCGTCGAGTTCGTCCTGCTTGGCAAACGCCGTGCCGTAGATGCGCGTCAGCATCGGGTTGTTTGAATCGCCGCGCCAGTAGGCGCCCGCCACCTTCATCAGCTTGAAGGCGTTGCCGATCTTGCCCGTCGAGGTCATATGCGGGCCGCGGCAGAGATCGAACCAGTCGCCTTGGCGGTAGATCTTGATCTGCTGGTCTTCGGGAATGGCGTCGACCAGCTCGACCTTGAAGGTCTCGCCCATGTCGTGGAACGTCTTCTTGGCCTGCTCGCGCGACCACACTTCCTTGGTGAAGGGTTTGTCGCGGGCGATAATCTCCTTCATCTTCTTTTCGATGACGGGCAGGTCTTCCGGCGTGAACGGCTGGTTGCGGAAGAAGTCGTAGTAGAAGCCGTTGTCGATCACCGGGCCGATGGTGACCTGGGTGCCCGGCCACAGCGACTGCACCGCCTCCGCCAGCACGTGGGCCGCGTCGTGGCGGATGAGTTCCAGCGCGCGCTTATCCTCGCGCGTCAAGAACTCGATCTTGGCGTCCTTCTCGATGGGGTCGGCGAGATCGGCAAGCACGCCGTCGAGCGCCATGGCCACGGTGCGTTTCGCCAGCGACGGCGAGATGCCCTTGGCGACATCGAGCCCGGTGGTGCCCTGGGGGTATTCGCGGCGTGCGCCGTCGGGAAAGGTCAGCGCGACATTTTGCGCCATGCCGTGGTCTCCTTGCTCACTCGCTGCCTACGAATGCAGGTAAGCGTTCGCGGCACGGGTATAGCAGCCGAACGTGCCAATGCAACTATTTGAGGCCGGTGCCCCAGCGCCGGTGCATGAAGCGCTCCCAAGGCGAGAACAGCACCTTGTCGGCGAGGAGCCCGATGGCGACGATCACCAGCATGATGCCGATGACCTGGTCCATGGCGCTCAATTCGCGGCCGTAGTGCAGCAAATGGCCGAGGCCGAAGCCGCTGAGAATGGTGACGTAGATTTCCGCCGCCATCAGCGAGCGCCAGGCGAAGGCCCAGCCCTGTTTCAGGCCGCTCACCAGGAAGGGCAGGGAGGCGGGGAGAATCACCCGCGTCCATTTGTCGAAGCCCTCCGAGCCCATGGTGCGCGCGACCCGGGCATAGATCGGCGGGATCGAGCGGGCGCCGGTGTCGGTGGCGATCAGCACCGATCCGACCGCGCCCATGATGACGACGAACAGCATCGCGCCTTCGCTCTGCCCGAACCACAGCAGCGCCAGCGGAATCCAGCACACGCTCGGCAGCGTCTGCAGGCCGAGCGCCAGCGCGCCGACCGTATCCTCGAAGAAGCGCGACGTGCTGGTCAGCAAGCCGAGCGGAATGCCGATGGCGACGCCGACGGCATAGCCGACGAGCAGGCGCTTGAGCGTGACGAGGGTGGCGGCCGCCAGCGTGCCGTCGCCGCCGGCGCCGATCAGATAGTCGAGCACGTCGTGCGGCGACGGCAGCAGCACGGCAGACCAGCGGCCCGAGGTGCTGGCCAGATGCCAGGCCGCGATCAGCGCGGCGAAGAATACTGCGGTTGCCAGGGCCCGCTTCACGATGCGGCGTCCTTGGGCAGGTAGCCCTTCAGCGTCGTCGTGATGCGCTGCGCGATCACGGCAAGCTCCGGCGCATTGATGTCGCGCGGCCGCGGCAGGTCGATCGTGAACTGTTCATGGATGCGGCCGGGGCTCGGCGACATCACGATCACGCGGTCGGCAAGCGTCGCCGCCTCGCGGGCGCTGTGCGTGACGATGATGATGGTCTTGCGGCGCGCCTGCCAGATGCGTTGGATGTCGGCGTAGAGTTGCTCGGCGGTCAGCGCATCGAGCGCGGCGAACGGCTCGTCCATCAGCAGCACGCGCGGGTCGGGGGCGAGCGAGCGCGCCAGCGCCGCGCGCTGTTTCATGCCGCCCGACAATTCGTGGGCATAGGCATGGCGAAAGCGCGATAGCCCGACCAGGTCGAGATGCTCGTCGGCGATGCGCCGGCGCTCGGCGGCGCTGAGGCCGGGGATGCGCTTGAGGCCGAACATCACGTTGCCGGCGACGTCGAGCCAGGGAAACAGCGCCGACTCCTGGAACATCACCAGCCGGTGGCGGCCCGGCCCCTCGACGGGCCGGTCGTCCGCCATGACGCGGCCCGCATCCGGCGCCGTCAGTCCGGCCATGATGTCGAGCAGCGTCGACTTGCCGCAGCCGCTCGGGCCGACCAGCGCGACGAACTCGCCTTCGCCGACCGTCAGACTGACATCCGCCAGCGCCTGCACGTCCGCGCGTTTGGTGCGGAAGTGCTTGGAGACGTTTTCGACGGCGAGCTTGGCGGCAGGCGATGGCGTACTGTTGGAATTGCCCATCAAGGCTTCTCGATTAGGCGCCCCATGTCGGGAGCGTCGCGCAGGAAGCCGGCGCTTTTCGCGCTCGTCACGAACGCATTGAGCGCATCGGTCGAAATATCCGTGGTCAGGACGATACGCTGCCAGGCGCGCGCGATCAATTCGGCCGGAACCGCGGTATGGGTCTCGGCCTGCAACTCCTCGCGCGCCAGGTGCTGGGCCTGCTCGGGATTGCTCCTGATCCAGTCGGTCAGTTCCTTGTGGGCGGCGACAAGCTTTTGCAGGAGCGGACGATTCTGCGCGAGAAAGGCGACGCGCGTAACCAGCACCGTGGTGATCGAGGTTTTGTCGTCGACCAGCACCTTGCCGTTGGCCTCCATTTCGAGCCGCGACACCCACGGCTCGACCGTCCAGACGGCGTCGAGCTGGTTCTGCTTGAACAGCGACAGCTGATCCGGGTTGGCGGTCGGCACCACCTGCGCGTCGCCGCCGGTCTGCGTAATCTTGAGGCCGCCTGCGGCGAGCCAGGCGCGCGCGCTGATGTCCTGGGTGTTGCCGAACTGCGGGGTGGCGATGACCTTGCCTTTGAAGTCGGCCGGCGCTTTCAAGGGCGAGCCGTCGTGCACCACCAGCGCCGCGCCGCCGTCGGCGCTGCCGGCGAGGATGCGCGTCTCGGCGCCGCGCGACTTGGCGTAGGTGTTGATGGCGGGGTTGGGGCCGACATAGGTGACGTCGATCGACTGCGCGAGGATGGCCTCCATCGCGCTCGGCCCCGCATTGTAGACATACCATTCGATCTTCACGTCATTGCCGAGCGCGCGTTCGAAGATGCCCTTGCCCTGGCGCGAGAGCGCATGGGCGACCAGCGCCTGGGTGTGCGTGATGTTCGGGAAGTGTCCGATGCGCAGTGTCGTCTCGGCGGCCGCGCCGCCGAGCGGCGCCAGCAGCGTGAGCATGACAACGGCGAGCCGGCCTGAACGGCGGATTAGTTCTTGTCGCATGTTATGGACTCCTCTCACTCGGCGCCGAATGAACGGCATTCCGGGGTGTTCGGGCAAGGGCACGCGTCGAAATCGCAAGATCATCGTCGTTCCATGGCGCTGCTTGAAAAACTTCGTTTGTCCCGCCGGGCCGGACGAAAGAATCTTCTGCCAACGGTCGCCGGGAATCTAAGGTTGCGCCCGGGTGCCGCGCCAGCGCCCGTAGCGCCACGGCAGATACCATCGCGCGCCCTCCGGCCAGACCGCCGGCACGAAATCGAGCCCCGCGGTGCCCCAGGGGTGGCAGCGGCAAATGCGCGCAAGCGCCATCCACGAGCCCGCCCACAGGCCGAAACGATCAATCGCCTCCTCGGCATAGGCCGAGCAGGTCGGCAGGTGCCGGCAGCGCGGGCCGATCAGCGGCGCGAGCGTGTGGCGATAGAGCAGCACCAGGCCGCGCCCGGCCAGGCGCGGCAGCCGCGTCACAAAGGTCGGTAGTTGTCCGCCGCTCATCGCCGGCCTCGAAGTTCCGCGCCCATGTTCCATGTTAACTCGGCGAGTTCCCGACGTGCTTTTCCGGTCACGAATTATGCTCGCTGTTTCGGCAAAAAAGTCGTGCCGGTGCCGTCTTTTTACACTAGACCCGAATCTGCCTGCTCTTTAAGTTTGACCGACCTCAACGACGGGGGTCGTGCCGCCGGCAGAACAAGACCGTGGATCAACCGCGCGCAGAATAACAACGGGCCGGTTGCGAATAACGGGGGTCTTGGAAGATGAGTCGCTCCCTTGCGGCTGCTCTAGCTTTCGCGTTGGCGGCGCCGTTGCTGCTGTTGCCGGCGCCATCGCGCGGCTCGGATCGCACGCTGCCGATGCGCTTCGATTTGCGCCAGGAAGGCCCGGCGCAAGCCTGCGGCGACCGCTGCCGGCTGTTCGTCGCAGCGAGCGGCGCCATCACCGCCGACACGCCGCGCGACTTCGAACTGTTCGCGCGCGGCCGCAATCTCACCGGCGGCATCGTCGTGCTCGATTCCGACGGCGGCTCGGTGCACGGCGCCATCGCGCTCGGCCGCGAAATCCGCAGGCTCGGCCTCGACACCGCCGTCGGCCGCATCGTCGACCTCGACGAGGCCGCGCCATCGTCGCCGCGCGCCAAGCTGTCGCCGCGCGCCGATTGCGAATCCATGTGCGCCTTCGTGCTGGTGGCGGGCGTGCACCGGTTCGTGCCGGCGCAGGCGCGCGTCATGGTGCACCAGATCTGGCTGGGCGACCGCCGCGAGGACCCGACGGCGGCGAGCTACTCGGCCGAGGATCTGGTGCTGGTGCAGCGCGACATCGGCAAGCTCGCGCAGTACACCGCCGAAATGGGCGCCTCGATCGAACTGCTCGATCTGGCGCTGCGCATCCCGCCGTGGGAGCCGATGCACGCGCTGACGGCGGCGGAGATCAAGCAGACGCGCGTTGCGACCGACGAAGGCGCGGCGGCGCCGGCAACGGTTGCAGCCTCGCCGCCGCCCTCGACGGAGCAATTGCCGCGCATGACCAACGGCGTGCGCGCGACCGCGATCAGCGAACAGCGCTGGGCCATGATCGACAACAAGGGTGCCGCGGCGCTGGCGCGTCGTCACCCGCTCACCATCGCCGGCGAAGGCATCGGCAGCTTCGACCTGGTGGTCGCCTGCGGCGCTTCGCCGGACAGCTACGACGTCAGCTATATCGAGCGGCGGCATGGCGGACGCCATGCGCCGTTGCCGGACCAGCTCGGCACGATCACGATTTCGGCCGGCGCTGCGGTCGCGACGCTGAAGATCGTGTCGTCGCAGCGTCGCAGCGATCCCGACGAGCTCGTCACCTATGCCTCGGCCGAAGTGCCGGCGGGCCTGGTGACGGCATTCGCCGGCGCCGGCAGCCACTCGATGATGGTGACGACCAAGAGCGGCAGCGTGCTGACCGCGATCCGTCTCGGCAATACCGGCGCGCAGCAGAATTTGCCGCAGCTTGCCGCCGGCTGCCAGCGCAAGCCGCTCGGCGAGCGCGCGGCGTTGTCCGAGCATCGCGTCGGCGGGCTCGCTTCGGCAAAGTAGCTATTGCTTGCCCTTGCCCTCGATCTGATCGAGGGCGGAGACCACGGCATCGAAGGTGAGCAGGGTGGAGGCGTGGCGCGCCTTGTAGTCGCGCACCGGCTCGAGCACGGCGATGTCGGCCCATTTGCCGCCCGGGGGCGGCCCATTCTCCTTGAGCATCTTGCGCACGGTGTCGCGCAGCGCGCGCAGCTCGTCCGGCTTCGAGCCGATGACGTGACGGGCCATGATCGAGGACGAGGCCTGGCCGAGCGCACAGGCCTTCACGTCATGGGCAAAATCGGCGACTTCGCCGCCCTTCATCTTGAGGTCGACGGTCACGGTCGAGCCGCACAGCTTGGAATGGGCGGTGGCGGAAGCGTCGGGCGCGGCCAGCCGCCCGAGGCGGGGGATATTGCCGGCCAGTTCCAGGATTTTGGCGTTGTAAACGTCGTTCAGCATTGGGTTATTTGGCGAATAAGCGGCAGACGATTGCGTCGCTTGCGCAAACGAATATATAGGGGTGGACCCTGCGGTGCGAAGGGCCCGCGGGACCGTATAGAATGGGAATGCGCCGTCCAGGACCCCTCGGGTCAGCTGACGCGGCCACCCGGTGACACTCCCGGCGGCAGACGCCGGTCGAACGGAGACCTCGTCATGGATGCCAAGAACTCCCCCACCAATATCGCGCCGTGGCCGAAGCAGGGCCTGTCCGACCACGTTCGGGCGGCGCCGCAGCCGGTGGCGCCGCGGCCCTCGCGCCAGCAGGCCGAGGAGGCGGTGCGCACCCTCATTGCCTATGCCGGCGACAATCCGGCGCGCGAGGGCGTGCTGGAGACGCCCAAGCGCGTCATCGATGCCTATGAGGAGCTTTACCAGGGCTATCGCGAATGCCCGGTCGAGGTGCTCGACCGCACCTTCAGCGAGACCTCGGGCTACGACGATTTTGTGCTGGTCAAGGACATCGGCTTCAATTCGCATTGCGAGCACCACATGATGCCGTTCTTCGGCAAGGCGCATGTTGCCTATATGCCGGTGGAGCGGGTGGTGGGGCTGTCGAAGCTCGCGCGCCTCGTCGACGTCTACGCCAAGCGGCTGCAGACCCAGGAAAACCTGACGGCCCAGGTGGCCACCGCGATCGACGAGATTCTGAAGCCGCGGGGCGTTGCGGTGATGATCGAGGCCGAGCACATGTGCATGTCGCTGCGCGGCGTCGAGAAGCCGGGCGCGCTCACGGTGACCACGCATTTCACCGGCGCCTTCCGCGACGATGCGAACGAGCAGGTGCGGTTCATGACCATGCTGCGGGGCGCGCAGCGGTAAGGCCTCTCACCGTCACCCTGAGGTGCGCGCCGTTCGGCGCACCTCGAAGGATGACGGGCACCAACCGGGGCCGATCACCCTTCGAGGCTCGCGCTTTGCGCTCGCACCTCAGGGTGACGGGTGAGGGTGGGAGAATGTCTTCCAGCAAAGACCTCGAAGAAGGCCTCGACTTTGCCCCGCAATTCGGCGCCGACGGGCTGATCACCGCCGTCGTCACCGATGCGGGATCGGGCGAGGTGCTGATGCTCGCGCACATGAACAAGGACGCGCTGGCCAGGACCATCGCAACGGGCGAGGCCTGGTACTACAGCCGCTCGCGCAACAGGCTCTGGAAGAAGGGCGAAGAGTCCGGGCACGTCCAGCGCGTGGTCGAGCTGCGCGTCGACTGCGATCAGGACGCGGTCTGGCTCAGGGTCGAGCAGCGCGGCGCCGGCGCCTGTCATACCGGGCGGCGCTCGTGCTTCTATCGCGCGGTTCCGCTCGGGCAGAAAGGCGCCATCAAGCTCGAGTTCCGCGACGCCGATAAGGCGTTCGATCCGAAGGCGGTCTACGGCAAGTCATGAGCGGCGCGCGCGTCGATGTCCGGCTGGACGCGCGCGCGGGCGGCACCATCGCCCATCTGACCGTCGATAATCGCGAAAAGCTCAACACGCTCGACCGCGCCCTGATGACCGAGGTCATCGACGCGGCCGACGCGCTTGCCCGGCGCGAGGATTTGCGCGCGCTGGTGCTCGCCGGTGCCGGCGGCAAGGCCTTCGTCGGCGGCGCCAGCATCCCGGAGATGGCGGCGCTCAGCCGCGACACGGCGCGCGACTTCATCGCTTTGGTACACCGCACTTGCGACGCCTTGCGCCGCCTGCCGGCGCCGGTGATTGCACGCATCGACGGCTATGCGCTCGGCGCCGGCTTGGAGCTGGCGGTGTCGTGCGATCTGCGGGTCGCCACAACGCGCGCCAAATTCGGCATGCCGGAGGTCAAGGTCGGCATTCCCTCGGTGGTCGAGGCGGCGCTCATTCCGCGGCTCATCGGTTATGGCCGCGCCCGCGAATTGCTGATGCTTGGCGAAATCGTCGACGCCGCCACCGCGCTGCGCTGGGGTCTTGTCGAGCGCGTTGTCGCGCCGGAGGCGCTCGATGCCGAGGTGGAAAAAATCATCGCGGCGCTCTTGGCCGCCGGGCCGCAGGCGGTGCGCCTGCAAAAGGCGCTGATGCAGCGGTGGGAAAACCTGCCCGCCGATCAAGCGATCGAGGCGGGCATCGACGCCTTTGCTCGCGCCTTCGAGACCGACGAGCCCGGGCGCATGCTGTCGGCCTTCGTTAAGCGCAAGCGGGAATGAACGGAGTCCGGGGCTAGGTTTTGCTTTTTACGCCGTCCAGCAGCGCCTGCGCGCGGGCGAGGTGCGGCCGGTCGTACATCTTGCCGTCGATGCCGACGGTGCCGGCGCCGGGCTTGGCGGCAAAGGCGGCGACGATCGCTCTGGCCTTGTCGATCTGCTCTTGCGTGGGCGTGAACACCGCATTGATCACCGGGACCTGCGCGGGATGGATTGCCAGGCGCCCGGTGAAGCCGTCGCGGCGCGCCATTTCGGTGTCCTTGCGCAGCACATCCGGGTTGCGGAAATCGACATGGATGGTTTCGATCGCCGGCACTTTCGCCGCCGCCGCGCCGTAAAGGCACATGGCGCGGGCGATGCGGTAGGGCTCGGTGAGGCTGCCGTCCGCTTCGCGGTTGGCCTCGGCGCCGAGCTCGGCCGACAAGTCCTCCGGGCCCCAGGTCATGCCGATCAGCCGCGGGCTGCAATTCTTGTAGGTGCCGGCGGTGAACAGGCCGGCCGCCGATTCCACCGTCTGCGCCAGGATCTTGATCGAGCCCTCCGGCAGTCCGGCAATGGCTTCGCGCGCGGTCAGCTTGGCGTCGAGATGGCTGACGGTTGCGCCGCCTTCCGCCTTCGGGAACAGAATCGCGTCCGGCGCGCCGGGCACGATGGCGTCGAGATCGGCGTCGGTCATGCCGGTGTCGAGGCCGTTGATGCGCACCAGCAAGCGCGGGCGATCCTTCTTCGCCGCCGCGCTTTTCAGGAAGTCGAAGGCCAGTTTGCGTGCCGCCTCCTTGCGTTCGGGCGCAATGGAGTCCTCGAGATCGATGATGACGCCATCGGCGCCGCTGGCAAAAGCCTTGTCGAGCTTGGACCCGCCGTCGGCGGGGACGAAGAGCAATGACCGCATTACTTGGGCCGCATCACGATGAAGGCGTTGCGGTGGCATTCGGCGACCAGCGTGCCGTCCTGCTTGAAGGCCTTGTGGTGGAATTCGACGATGCCGGCCCCTTTGCGCGATTTCGACTCGCGCTTTGACACCACGGTGGTTTCGCAATGCACGGTGTCGCCCTCGAACAGCGGCGCCGGGAACTTGACGTCGGTCATGCCGAGATTGGCGATTGTGGTGCCGACTGTCATGTCGGAGACCTGGATGCCGATCATCAGCCCCAGCGTGAACAGCGAATTCATCAGCGGCTGGCCCCATTCGGTTTCCTGCTCGCAGAAGTGGCGGTCGATGTGCAGCGGTTGCGGATTGAGCGTCATGTTGGAGAACAGCATGTTGTCCATCTGCGTCACCGTGCGCGTGTAGCGGTGCTGGTAGGTCCGCCCCACCTCGAAATCCTCGAAATAAAGCCCGCCGCGCTTGTGCCGCTGGATCGTGTCCGTCATTGCCGTCCTCCGTCGTTAACCACCCATTTACCATAACCGACCCATGGTCCAAGAGGCGCGCGCGGAAGCCTTCGAGACCATGGCGATCTTTTCCATCAACGGCGGCGCGGGGTCCCCGGTTGCGGGCGCCATCCGCGACGCCGCGCGCTCGACCGGCGCCAGCTTCGAATATCTGCTCACCACCGCGCAGATCGAATCCAACCTCAATCCGGCGGCGCAGGCAACGACCTCTTCGGCCAAGGGCCTCTACCAGTTCATCGACCAGACCTGGCTCGCCACCATGAAAAACGCCGGACCCGCGCTCGGCTTTGCGCGCTATGCCGCGGCCATCGTGCAGACGCCGGACGGACAATACGCCGTGCCCGATCCGCAGGCCCGCGCCGCCATCATGAAGCTGCGCGGCGACCCCGCGGTGAGCGCGGCCATGGCCGGCATGTTCACGCGCAGCAATGAGGCCAGGCTCAACGCCGCGATCGGCCGCGCGCCGTCGGAAGGCGAGCTCTACATCGCGCATTTCCTCGGCCCCGACGGCGCGGCCAAGCTGATCGGCGCCGCCGCCAGTCAGCCCAACGCCAACGCTGCGGCGATGTTTCCGCAGGCCGCTTCCGCCAACCCGAGCATCTTCCACGACCGCGCCGGCCGCCCGCTCGGCGCCGCGGCGGTCTACAGCAAGCTCACCGGGCGCTATGACGTCGCCCGCGCGCTCGCCTTTACGCCGGGCGGCGGCGCCGCAGCGGCGGCGCCGGTGGCCGCCCCTCCGGGCATCGATACCGCCGGCATGACCCAGGCTTACGCGCAGGCGCGCCCCGCCAAGCCTGTCCCCGGCGAGCAGCCGCTGTTCCAGGCCATGTTCACCGACCGTCCGGCGGGCGGCGTGTCGCCCGCCGTGAATACGCTGTGGGGCCAGGCCAAGGCCCAGACGCCGGGCGAGGAGCCCTCGAAGCTGCTCGACCTCTTCCGCGACAACGGCCCGCCGCTGCGCAAGTCCTTGGGCGGCAAGGTCTGAGCGCGCAAACGTCGTTAACACTCGCTCAATTTCTATGGTGAACGCTTTGTTAAGCCTCGCCGGGTAGCCTACCGCTGCCGTCGAGTTGATGGTGCAGTCGTAGCGTCGGTCCGGTCATGATTGTTCGTCAGTTCCTGCAGTGGGTGCGTCACGCTCCGCCCGGCGAAAGGGCCGAAGCGACCTCGGCGCTGGCGCGCGCCTATCTCCATTCCGATCTGTCACCCGATGATCTCGCCGCCGCCGAAGGCGCGATGATCATGCTGCTCGACGATCCCTCGCCGCTGGTGCGCCGAGCGCTTGCCGAGGTGTTCGCGTCAGCGCAAAAGGCGCCGCGCGTCGTGGTCCACGCGCTCGCCGCCGACCAGCCCGACATCGCCATTCCCGTGCTGGCGCGCTCGCCGCTGCTGAGCGAGGACGATCTCGTCGATCTGATCGCCACCGCGCATCCCGAATGCCAGGTCGCCATCGCCACGCGCGCCATGCTGCCGCGCTCGCTCGCCGCGGCCATTGCCGAGGTCGCCTCGGCGCAGGCCTGTCTGGCGCTGCTGGAAAATCCCGACGCCGATATCGCCTGGTTCTCGGTCGACCGCCTGGTCGAGCGTTTCGGCCATCTGGCGCCGATCCGCGAGAACCTGCTCGCCCGCGCCGACCTGCCGATGGCGACACGCCAGGCGCTGCTCGCCAAGCTGTCGCAGACGCTCGCCGGTTTCGTCGCCGCGCGGCAATGGCTGGGGCCGGAGCATGCCGAGTACGCGGCCAGAGAGGCCTGCGAGAAGGCGACCGTCGCGCTCGCCGCCGACACCCCCTACGAGGAGATCGGCGAACTGGTGCAGCATTTGCGCTCGTCCGGACAATTGACCGCCGGCATGATCCTGCGCGCGCTGTTGTCCGGCAATATCGTGCTGTTCGAGGAGGCGCTGGCCGAGCTGTCCGGCGTGCCGCTCGAGCGCGCCGCGAGCTACATCCATGACCGCAACATCTCCGGCTTTCGCGCTCTCTATCGCAAGGCCGGGCTGCCCGACATCGCCTATCCGGCGTTCCGCGAGGCGCTGGCCGCCATGCGCGAGGGTGTGTTGCTGGGCGAGCAGGGCGGGGCGGCCCGGCTCAAGCGGCGCATGGTCGAGCGCGTGCTCGAAGCCTGCGCCGCCGAGGGCGGGGCGGATATGTCGCTGATGGCGCTGCTGCGGCGCTTCGCGGTCGAGGCCGCGCGCGAGGAAGCGCGCATGTTCTGCGAGGATCTGGTGGCCAGCGATGCGATGCCGCCGGCTTTGCCGCAGCTCGAAACGCGGCTGGTCGCCTAGGCGATTATTCCGGGACGATCGAGGGCGAGGGCGTGCCGAGGATCTGTTCGATCACCTCGGGCCGGTCCTTGTTCTCGTGCACCAGGAATTCGTCGGTGACTTCGCGCAGCCGCTTGGTCAGGGAGGCGGCGAGGTCCTTGGCGTCGGAGCGTGCGTATTCGCGGTAGATGGCGCGGATGGCGTCGACGTGCTGGTTCACGAGCTTCAGCGGAATGCGGTTGGAGTCGGGGGTGTGCTCGATCAGCCGGCACAGGCTGTCGGCGGCCGAGGCCATCGCCGGATAGCCGAACGTCGCCGCCTCGCCCTTGATGTCGTGGGCGGCGTGGAACAGCGCTTCCTTGGTGGTCTTGGTGAAGCGGTTCTGCTCGACGGCGCGGCGCGCCTTGTCGAGGCGCTCGCATTCGGCGTCCATCCACGAGGCGAACTCGGTCGACAACTCGGCCAGCGCCTTTTCGGCGCGCTCGACCGGGTCCTCTTCGCCCGGGAACATCGGCCGGTCGGACACCGCCTTGCGCAGCTTGTTTTCCGGCGTGATGACCTCGTGGTCGCCGTAGGTGGTGACGGCCGCGGTGTCCTTGCGGGGAGCCATGGGGAAGCGTTCCTCTGTCAGCTTGGGGCGCGCACTTTGTCGAGCAGCGGCGCTTGGCGGATGACGTCGGCCTTGCCGCCCTTGCGGCGTTCGGGGCCGACATAGTTCGGATTGACGTTGCGGCGCCGGTCGGGACCGAAATAGGTCTTGGTCTTGATGAAGGGCCGCGGATTGGCGACGACGTTGATGATGCGCTGGTAAAGGCCCTTGGCCGAGATCGGCTTGGCCAGAAATTCGGTGACGCCGGCGTCGCGCGCCGATGTCACGCGCTTCTTCTCGGAATGGCCGGTGAGCATGATGATGGCGACATAGGGGTTCGAATTGGCCCCCGGCTGGCGAATCATCTGCGTGAGCTCGAGGCCGTCGAAGATCGGCATCGCCCAGTCGGTGATGACGATGTCGGGCACGTAATGGGTGAAGGCCTCCAGGCCCGCCGCGCCGTCTTCGGCCTCGTAGACTTCGCGCGCGCCGAAGCCGTGCAGCAGCGTGCGCAGAATTCTGCGCATGTGGGCGTTGTCGTCGATGACGAGAAAACGCAGGCGATTGAAATCGATGCGGACCATGCTGCCCCGGATGCCGGGCGCGATCAGCCCGTTACCGTCGGGTTCCAAAGCTAGCGAGGGGCCGTTAAGGAATGGTTTAGGATATGCTCCCGCGGCCCCGCCTCAGCGGCCGCGATAGCCGAAGCTCGTGAACTGGCAGTCGAAACTGATGTATTGGCCGGGCTCGGCGTAGGACACCACGTGCACGGCAACCTTGTCATAGGCGGCGCAATGCTGGTCGGCGTAGGCGCGCGCATTGGCCTGGTTGACCGGAGTCCAGGGGATGATGCCGCCGGTCGAGTTGCCGGTGACGCCCGGGCCGACGCCGCAGCCGGACAGGCCCAAGGCAAGCACAAGGCTTATGGCGGTCAGCAGCCGACGGCTCATCGGTCCCCTCCAGCAGGCAAATCCTAGCATTGTGCCGGCCGCCATGCCCAGCCGGGCAGGGGCCCTGTCAACAAGGCCTAAAACCCGAACTGTTCGCGCAGGATGCGCTCGTCGAGATTGTGGCCGGGGTCGAACAACAGGTTGATGGCGCAGGCGTGGTCCATGGCGATGTCGACGCTGCGCACCGAGCGCACCTCGTCGTGATCGGCCACCGCCGCCACCGGCCGCTTGTCCGCCTCCAGCACCTCGATCGTCACCTTGGCCTTGTCGGGCAACAGCGCGCCGCGCCAGCGCCGCGGCCGGAACGGGCTGATCGGCGTCAGCGCCAGCATCGGCGCGTTGATCGGGATGATCGGCCCCTGCACCGAGAGATTATAGGCGGTGGAGCCCGCGGGCGTTGCCACCAGCACGCCGTCGGCGACCAGTTCGGCGAGCCGCTCCTTGCCGTCGATCAGGATGCGCAAGTGCGCGGCCTGCGCGCTCTGGCGGAACATCGACACTTCGTTGATGGCGCGGTGCTCGTGGACGCGGCCGGCGGCGTCGCGGGCGCGCATCACCAGCGGATGGATCACCGTCATCTGCGCGGCGGCGATGCGCTCGGGCAGGGCGTCGAGGGAAAAGTCGTTCATCAGGAAGCCGACGGTGCCGCGGTGCATGCCGTAGATCGGCTTGCCGGAATTCATGAACTTGTGCAGGGTCTGTAGCATCAATCCGTCGCCGCCGAGCGCCACGATCACGTCGGCCGACTTGGGATCGGCGTTGCCGTAGCGTTGTTCGAGGCGCGCATAGGCCTCGCGCGCCTCGGGCGTCGAGGCTGCAACGAAGGCGATCTGCTTGGCGCCGCGGCTGCTCATGAAAGGACCGGAAACGATGGAACGCGCCGTGCTCGTCTATACGACTTGGCCCTCGATTGTCGAGGCGGAACGGGCCGGGCGCGAAATCGTCGAGAAACGGCTTGCCGCCTGCGTCAATATCGTGCCGGGGATGATTTCGCACTACTGGTGGCAGGGCAAGATCGAGCGCGCCGAAGAAACCGTCATGCTGGTCAAGACGCGGGCGTCGCTCGCCGAAGCGGTGCGCAAGACCGTCAAGGAGCTGCACAGCTACACCACGCCGGCGATCATGGTGCTGCCGCTGGAAAGCGTCGACGCCGATTATTACCGCTGGATCGTGGAGGAAGCGAAGGGCGAAGCCGGTAAATGAAATCGCCGGGGAATGGCCCCGGCGATCTGGTCGCAACGATGCGATCGGCTCAGTAGCTCGCCTTGCCGTCGATCACGGCCTTGAGCTGGCGATATTCCTCGCAGGTCTCGGTGCCGCAGATCAGCTTCACCTTCTGCAGGTCGTCGAGCGCCTTCAGCCGGTTGCCCTGCTCCATCTGCCACATGCCGTAATACGACCAGGTGCGCACGTGGTTAGGATCGGCCTTGAGCGCGGCCTCGTACCAAACTTGCGAGTCCTTGTAGTCGCCGAGCTTGCGGTAGGCATAGCCGATGTAATTGGCGACGTCGGGATGCTCGTCGTGGCCGAGCGCGTGCATGGCGGCGATGCCGCCCTGATAATTGCCGGCCAGGATCATGTCGCGCGCGGCGCGGTAGTCGCGCAGGAATTTGGCGTCGGCTTCCTGCTTTTGCTGCTGCTCGATGGCGCTGCTGTTGTTCTTCTTCTTTTTCTTCTTGCTGCCGTCGTCCGAGGGGGCCGGCGGGTTGTCGGTGCCCATGGCGTAGACGTGCAGCGGCTTCATGCCGACCGCGGTCGCCAGCAGGGCGGCGGCGGCGAAAATACCGAGGCGTCGGAGGGTGCTCTTCATTGCAAAGCCTTTCCTGAAAGAGCGGCAATGGCGTGAGGTTACGCCGAATCGCCGCGCTACGGAAAAAACAATTCGTGAGCGGCCTGTAATCCGCCGCGGTCAATAAATTTGCACAGGGCCGGAGGCCGTTACCGGCGCCCTGGCGCGGCGGCGCTTGACTCGGCCTGCGGGCAGGGGGAACATTTCAACGTGCTGGTTTCCCGGGCCAAAAACCCGGGGACGAAAGAGGGAACGCGGAAACTGCGCGATTTTGCAGCAATCCGCGGCTGCCCCCGCAACTGTGAGCGGCGAGCTCGCGTCATATAAGGCCACTGGGCAACCGGGAAGGCCGGACGCACCTGAGCAACGACCCGCGAGCCAGGAGACCTGCCAGCGCGGTCACCCAACCGGTGGACGGGGAGTCCATACGGAGCGGTCTTTCGCAGCGGTGACGTCAACGTCGGTGCGAAGGCCGTGTGAGTTCGGTACTCCCACGACATCCACGCAAAGCGGCGCGATCAGCGCGGCGCAGCGCGTCCTTCGCATCGGGCTTGGTCTCACCCGATGCATCCGCCCAACGCGGATGCAAACGAAGGAACGTGTGTCATGGGAACGAAGTTACCCGCCGTCGGCGCGCTGGCGCTGACCTGCATGCTGGCGCAAGCCGCCGCCGCGCAAGACAAAGAAATCACGCTGCCGCAGATCGTCGTCAGCCCGACCACGATCCCGACATCGGCCGATCAGGTCGCGAGCAGCGTCACCGTGATCACCGGCCGCGATCTCGAGCGCGATCACATCAGCACCGTGCCGGACGCGCTGCGCACCGTGCCCGGCCTCAATGTGGTGCAGACCGGCGGACCGGGCGGGCAGACCGCGGTCTTCATGCGCGGCACCAATTCCAACCACGTCAAGGTTCTGATCGACGGCGTCGACGTCAGCGATCCGGTGACGCCGAACGGCGCCTTCGACTTCGCCCATCTCTTGACCGGCGACGTCGAGCGCATCGAGGTTTTGCGCGGGCCGCAGAGCGGGCTTTACGGCTCGGATGCCATCGGCGGCGTGATCTCGATCACCACCAAGAAAGGCGAGGGGCCGCCGAAAGTCACGGCGAGCCTGGAAGGCGGCTCGTTCGGCACCTTCAACCAGACGGCGGGCTTGAGCGGTTCGCAAGGCGGCTTCAATTACGCCTTCAACGTGCTGCACTTCCGTTCGACCACCAATTGGGTGACGCCGCCGCAGCTTCTGGCGCCGGGCGAGAAGCGCAATCCCGACAGCTACGATAACCGCACGTATTCGGCGCGGCTTGGCGCCGACGTCACCGACAATCTGGCGCTCAATGTCGTCGGCCGCTACACCGACGCGCACAAGCTGTTCACCGGCGACAACTTCGTGGCTTTCCCGGCCATTCCCGAAGCGATGCGGGATACCCAGGTCAACCACAATTCGTTCGTGCGCGGCGAAGCGGTCTGGACCCTGTTCGACGGCAAATTCAGGAACGTCTTGGGCACCAGCTATACCAACCAGTGGAACTGGAACATGGATCCCAATCCGGACAGCTTCACGCCGTTCGGATCGGTGGCGGCGCCGACCAAGAACATCGGCGAAAAGACCAAATACGACTGGCGCGGCGAGCTCAAGGTGCTGCCGGGGGAGACCCTGGTGCTCGGCCTCGAGAAGGAGAACCAGAAGCTGCGCACCGATTCGACGCTGACCGCCATCGGCACGCCGTTCCTGACCACGGAGCACAAGGCCGACAAAGCCGGCTGGGTCGAGCTGCAATCGGAGTTCTACGAGCGCGTCTTCGTCGTCTCGAACGTGCGTTACGACGACGACGAAAGTTTCGGTCCGCACCGCACCTGGCGCGTTGCGCCGGCCTTTATCGTGCCGGTGACCGACACCAAGCTGAAAGCCAGCTACGGCACCGGCTTCAAGGCGCCGACCTTGACCGAACTGTTCGTCAACAATCCGGCCATCGGTCAGGTCGCCAATCCGGCGCTCAAACCGGAGATCAGCCGCGGCTACGACTACGGCTTCGAGCAGCCGCTGTTCGACAACAAGCTGCGCTTCGGCGTCACCTATTATCGCAACCGCATCACCGATCTGATCACGACGCAGTTCAACCCGTCGACCTTCACGTTTTCCTATATGAACATCGGGCAGGCGGAGACGCACGGCTACGAGGCCTTCGCCAGCGCAAGGCTCAGCGCCGAAGTGAGCGTCCGCGCCGACTACACCTACACCGCGACGCGCGACCTCTCGACCGATCTCGGGCTGCTGCGCCGTCCGGCGCACAAGTCGAGCCTCACCACGATCTGGACACCGCTTGAGGGCCTGACGCTGTCCGGCACGGTGCTGCACGTCAGCTCGTGGGTCGACGTCAACCGCGACACCGCGGTGTTTATTCCGCGGCTCGACGCCAAGCCCTATACCACCGTCAATCTTGCCGCGAATTACAACGTCAACGAGCGCGTCACCATGTTCGCCCACGCCGACAACCTGTTCAACTATCAGTATCAGAACCCGTTCGGCTTCGAGCGCCCCGGACTTGGCGTGTTCGCCGGCGTTCGCGTCACCAATTAGGGAGCCGGACGCAAGGGTCTTGCGGATGCGATAATCTCCTGCGAATTTTGATTCGCAGGGGGGTCGATATGCCTGTCATGCGCACCGTGATTGCGGCACTGGTGGTCCTTGCCGCCGTTCCCGCGCTCGCCGCCGACGACATCCTCGACGCCATCGAGCAGGCCCGCAAAGCCTACCAGGCCGGCGACATGGCGGGCGCCAAGCAGCAGCTCGACACCGCCTCCCAGCTGATCGGGCAGAAGAACGCCGAAGGCTTCGCCACGCTGCTGCCGAAGCCGCTGCCGGGCTGGACCGCGGAGAAGGCCGAAACGCAGGCGATCGGCGCCGCGATGTTCGGCGGCGTCTCGACGGCGAGCCGCAGCTACTCCAATGCCAAAGGCGACCGCGTCGAGATCTCGATCACCGGCGACTCCGCCATGCTGATGCAGTTCGCCACGCTGTTGAACAACCCGGCGCTCGCCGGCGCCATGGGCAAGCTGGTCAAGGTCGGCGGGCTGCGCGCGATCCAGAACAACGACGGCGACGTCATCGTCGTCGTCGCCAACAAGTTCGTCGTCCACGTGCAGGGCTCGGCCGACGCCGCGTCGAAGCTCGCCTATGCCAACGCGGTCGACGTCGCGGCGCTGTCCAAGATGTAGTTCAGGAAGGAAGGGCTCAGATGACAAAACGTGCTTTCACCCTGGCGGCTCTCGCGCTGGCGTTGACCGTGACGGCGGCGCAGGCGCAGTCCTCGCGCGTCCGTGTCGGCGCGCTGACCTGCAACGTGGCGCCCGGCGTCGGGCTGATCGTCGGCTCGCAAAAGAGCATGAGCTGCACCTATCAGTCGATCGACGGCTGGAGCGAGCGCTACAGCGGGCAGATCACCCGCGTCGGCGTCGACATCGGCGTTACCAATGCGCAGACGATTGGCTGGGCGGTCTGGGCGCCGGTCAATCAGACCGGCCGCGGCGCGCTCGCCGGCGGCTATGCCGGCGCCAGCGCGGAGGTCACGGTCGCCGCCGGGCTCGGCGCCAACGTGCTGGTCGGCGGCTTCAATAATTCGCTGATGCTGCAGCCGGTCTCGGTCAGCGCCCAGGAGGGCGCCAATGTCGCGGCCGGCATCGCCGGCATCCGGCTCGATCCGGCGCCCTGAGCCCCGCGCTAGAGCGGCGCCCACATCGTCGGCGCGAGATCGTAGCCGGCGCCGTCCTTGACGATGTGGCCGCAGGCCGGGAAGGGGAAGTGATAGGCCTCGACCAGCATGTGGTCGGCGGCCGCGCGATCGAGCATCTCGGTGCGGGTCTTCGCCGCCAGCGCTCCGTCCATGTCGTAGCTCGGCTGCCAGGCCGGGTGGCGCACGAACAGCCACGGCTCGCGCGCCGTATCGCTCATCACCAGCAGCGACTGGCTGCCGGAATGCACGGCAAAGGCGGTGTGGCCCGGCGTGTGGCCGAAGGCGGGGATCGAGGTGATGCCGGGCGCGACCTCGCCGCCCGGCTTGAAGCGGTGCACCTCGCCGGCGATGTCGCTGAAGATGCGCCGTGCGTTGAGGAAGTACTTGTGCACGACCGGGTTGCCGGAAAAGCGGCCCATATTGGCGTCGTCCATCCAGAACGCCCATTCCGGCTCGGGCACCAGGATCTCGGCTTTGCTGAAGACCTTATCGCCGTCCTTGGTCCTGATGCCGTCGATGTGGTCGGGATGAAAATGCGAAATCAAAATGGTGTCGATGGCGGCGGGCGTGATGCCGGCGATTTTGAGGTTGTCGAGCATGACGCCGGCGGTATCGGTGATCTGGCCTGCGGTGCCGGTATCGATCAGCACCAGTTTGGCGCCGGTATTGACCAGCAGCGCGGTGAACGACACCGGCAAGATGCTCGGCGGCAGAAAAGCGGCGGCGAGCGCCTCGTTGACCTCCGCGCCGGAGGCATTGTGCACGAATTTGTCGTCGATCGGCACGTACCAGGTGCCGTCATAGAGCGCGGTCAGCTGGTAGTCGCCGAGCCTGTAGCGATAGACGCCCGGCCCTTGCAGGGCGGCTTTGGGCGCGGCCGCCGTCGCCGGGCGCGTCAATGCGGCGCTCGACAGCGCAGCGGCGGCAAGAAACGAGCGGCGCGTGAAGTCTGCCATGGCTTTTCCCCCGCGCGGATTGTTCGCCACCCGGCCCTCTCTGTGCAACACCGCGCGACCCCTGCTATTCACGGCCGGCGGCATCGGCCGGTATGATGCGGGAAAGGGGCGGCGACATGGCAGTGCGGAGACGGACGATGCGATGGCTGGTCTTGTCCGCCGCGCTTCTGCTCGGCGCATGCTCCACCAGCCTGGAGCCGAGTTCGGCCGAGCTCGAAGCGCGCTGGAACGCGCAGAACATCATGCCGCAGAACTACAAGCAGGACCTGCTCGCGTTCCTGCGCACCTATCTCAACGATCCCACCCATATCCGCGAGGCCGGCGTCTCGCCGCCTGTGCTGAAGCGGGCTGGGCCCGGCGACCGTTACGTCGCCTGTGTGCGCTACAATGCCCGCAAAGGCGGTGGCAAATACGCCGGCGTCAAGGACGGCGCCGCCATCTACGTCTCCGGCAAGCTCGATCGCTTCGTCGACGGCAAGGAGACGCAGCAGTTCTGCAAGGACGTCAGCTACGAGCCGTTCCCGGAGCTGGAAAAGCTGACGCGCTGAACGCCGACGCGAACCGCCCGCCGGGCTGTTTCAGCTCGGCGGCCGGGCGTCGGATAAAGAGGCCGAAAGGAAGTAAGCGCGGGCGCCGCGGTCACTTGACCTTGAGGTTCTCTGCGGACGTCTTTCCGCGATTCTCGACGAGCTCGTACTGAACGACTTGACCTTCGTTCAACGTAGTGAGGCCGGCACGTTCAACCGCCGAGATGTGCACGAAGACATCCTTGCCGCCTTCCTGCGGTTGGATGAAGCCGTACCCCTTGGTCGGGTTGAACCACTTAACGGTGCCCTGCGGCATGCTTGATCTCCGGGAGTAGTCACAAAGCGCCCATAGTCTGGCACAGTCGGCGACTGCGTCACAAGGTCCCAGGGACGCCAAAAGTCCCGATTTTACGGTGGGTGAATTATGCGGCCATTGCTGTTTCTTCTGGCGGCCGTCGCCGCGGCGGCGGCGGCCGGACCCGCGGCGGCGATCGAATACCCGTGGTGCGCCGAATTTGCTGACGGGGCCGGCAGCAATTGCGGCTTCACGACCTATGAGCAGTGCATGGCGACGGCGCGCGGCACCGGCGGCTATTGCGCCCGGAACCCCATGTATACGGCTCCGGCCGGCGTCGAGCGCCCCCCGCCGCGCCGGTCCCGCTCCCGCCAGCCCGCTAAATCCTGACGACGGTCACCGAACAGGCCGCCTCGGCCACGACCTTGGCCGAGACGCTGCCGAGATAGCGGCGCAATCCGGACGAGGCGCGCGCTCCCATGACGATGTGGCGCACATTGTTGCGGCGGCCGAAGTCGATGATCGCCGTGGCCGGGTCGATGGCCTCGATGACATGATAGGTGATCCGGTTCGGCAGCCGGGCGAGCGGCGCCCCCCAATGCTTGAGCTCGGCCAGCCGCGCGAGGTGCAGATTGCGGCCCTCGGCGTCCTCGGTCTGATCCGGCATCAGGCGCGCGAGCTTGAGCACGTTGACGCAGGCGATGCGCGCCGTGGGCTCGCCGGCGGCAAGCTGTTCGACGGCGTGGGCCAGGGCGCCGGCGAGCAATTCGTAGCCCTCGGCCAGATCGACCGCGGCCATGATGATGGAGCCCGCCTCTTTGGCTGCGCGCGGCTCGGGAATGAGCGCGGCCCGTGCCCGGGCCTGCCGGACCCAGCGTTTGATCGCGGCGAGCGCGCCGCCGCGGCCGAGCCGCGCGGACCGCGCGGTGAGCTGCACCAATTCGGGATGGCGCAGGTCGAAGGCGAGGTGGGAGGCGCTTTGATAGCGGTCGCGCGGATCGACCTCGAGGCAGTGCAGGATGACCTCCTGCAGCCAGGGCGGCAATTCGGGGCGCAACAGCCGCGGCGGCGAAGGCGCGGCGACCAGGCGTTTGCGCCATTGCGGCGCCGTGCTCGGTTCGCCGAATGGGCGCTCGCCGGTGGCGAAGAAATAAAGCAGCACACCGAGCGCGAACAAGTCGCTGCGCGAGTCGTCGCGGCGGCCCAGCACCTGCTCGGGCGCGATATAGGCGCCGGTGCCGATCGGCCCGTCGATTTCTTCCGCCGGCAAGTCGGGCAGGTCGAGATGGCGGGCGAGACCGAAATCGAGCAGCACGGCTTCGCCGCTGTCCCGGATCAAGATATTGCTCGGCTTGAGGTCGAGATGAATGACGCGCTGCTGGTGCAGCGCCTCCAGCGCGTCGGCGATGCGCGCGCCGATATCGGCAACCGCCTCCGGCGGCAAAGGCAGCTCGGGCAGCCGCTCGGCAAGCGAGCGCCCGGCGACCAATTCCATCACGAGATAGGGGTTGTCGAAATCGCCGGCGGCGACGAAGGACGGCACATGGCGGCCGCTCAGACGCGGCAGGATCATCTGCTCGGTTTCGTAGCTGACGATCGACAGCGGATCCTCGCCGGGCAGGAGAAACGGCAGCTTCATGACCAGCGGCTGGGCGATGTCGGGGCGCGACACCTTCCACAGCGTGCCGAGGCTGCCGTGATGGAATTTCTCGGTGAGCGTGAAGCCGCCGATCACGTCGCCTGGCGCAAAAGCGCGCGTCATCTCAAAAGCCCTGCTCGATGCGCGCGGCCAGCACGCCCGGCAGGCCGGCATCGCGGATCTTCCGCGCCGCCAACGCGGTGTCGTAAGGCACGCGCAGATAGACGATCTCGTTCTTGCTGTCGTCGAGCAGCGCGTAGCAGGCGGCCGGATTGTGGTCGCGCGGCTGGCCGACCGCGCCGAGCACGGCGAGCCAGCGGCGGCCCTGCAGCAGCGGGATGGACGTGCCGGCGGTCGGCGTGAACTCGATCAGCTTGCCGGTGAGCGAGACGTGATAGAGCGCCGGCACGTGAACGTGGCCGCAGAAGGTCTGATGCGCGGGCGTCGCGCCGATGCTGTCGCGGGCGCTGGCGCCGTCGAGCACGTAGTGCCACTGATCGGGCTCGTTGGCGCTGGCGTGGACATAGAGCCGGGCGCGATCGGCCGCCGTCAGCGGCAGGCTGTTGAGGAAGCCGCGCTGCGTCTCGCTCAGCTGGCGGCGCGTCCATGCGATGGCCTGCTGCGCGGTCTCGTTCATCGACACCGCGGCGCCGGCCGCCGCGGCGTCATGATTGCCGAGCACCGCCACCGCGCCGCGCGCCGCGTAGTCCATGACGCGGTCGACCACCCAGCCGGGGTCGGCGCCGTAGCCGACCAGATCGCCGAGGAAGACATAGCGGTCGGCCTTGCGGCGCTCGGCGTCGGCGAGGCACGCGGTCAGCGCCTCGCGATTGGCGTGGATGTCGGCGAGCAATGCGATCATGACGTCAGCCTAGCGGACGGCGAGGGCGGCGGATTGTTTTATATCATGCGGGTTCGGCGGCCCGCCGCCGCAGAGGCAGCGGCCCGGCCGGCAAGCCGCCTTCGACCAGATGGTGCCGGGTG
>DASRGB010000091.1:0-47913 GCA_035651255.1 Pseudolabrys sp. | reverse complement strand
CGGCCATTGCCGAAGCTGATGCGCTGGGCCGCCCCGCCCCCGGCCGCCATGATGTAGATCTGCTGCGAGCCGCCACGGTCGGACTCGAAGCAGATGCGCGCGCCGTCCGGTGAAAAAGACGGCGCGGTGTCGATGGCCGGTGTGTCGGTGAGCCGCGTTGTCGCCTTCGAGCGCAGATCCATCACGAACAAATTTGAATTGCCGCCCTGCTGCAGGCTCATGATGACGCGCTGGCCGTCGGGCGAGAACCGCGGCGCAAACGTCATGCCGGGGAAATTGCCGACCACTTCGCGCTGGCCGGTTTCGATGTTGAGCAGGTAGACGCGCGGCTGGCCCTGCCCGTAGGACATGTAGGTGATTTCCTGCGTCGTCGGATTGAAGCGCGGCGTCAGCACCAGCTCGTCGCCGCGCGTCAGATAGCGCACGCCGTAGCCGTCCTGGTCCATGATGGCGAGGCGCTTGACGCGGCGGTCCTTCGGGCCGGTCTCGTCGATGAAGACGATGCGGCTGTCGAAATAGCCCTTCTCGCCGGTGAGCGTCTCGTAGATGGCGTCCGAGATGATGTGGGCGATGCGCCGCCAGTTATCCGGCGTGGTGAAGTACTGCTTGCCGTCGAGCTGCTGGCCGGCGAACACGTCCCACAGCCGGAACTCGGCCTTGAGCCGGCCGTCGCCCTGGCGCGTGATGCGGCCGGTGACCAGAGCCTGGGCGTTGATGGTGCGCCAGTCGGCAAAGCGCGGCACGCGGTCGGTCGAGGTGATGCGCTCGATGAAGGCCTGCGGATTGATCGGCACGAACAGGCCGCTGCGCTGCAGATTGTTGGTGATGACGTCGCTGACGCCGCGCGGCGTCTCGCCCTCGCCTTGCCCGCCGGCGATGAACTCGGTGACGGCGATCGGCATCGGCTGCACGTTGCCCTGCGTGATGTCGAGGCGCACGACCGCGGCGGCGCGGCGGGCGCCGAGCGCGGCGAGCGCGCCGGCGCCGATGAGCAGGCGCCTGCGGTCGATGCGCGGCGGGCTCGGCGGATTGGGCTCCATGGAGGTTCGCTTCATTGTCGTCATCAGCCGCCGCTGAACATTTCGCGCGGGTCGAAGGTCACTTCGATGTCCTTCCACACCTCGTAATGCTCCGGCTTGAGCATGTCGAAGGGTTGGCCCTGCATCACCGCGCGCAAGGCGCTGGCCGCCGCCGCCTCATAGACCGCGTCGTGGCCGTGGCTGAGCAGGATCGGCGGCCCGGTCAGCGTGCGGTTGCGCGTGAGCTGAATGCGGACGCGGATGACGTAGTCCTCGGGGTTCTTGATGCCGACCGGCGGGTTCCAGAGCCCCATCAGGCGGCTGCGCAGGGCGTCAAGCTCGGACTGCGACAGCTGGTTGGCGGTGCCGAGCGCGGTGCCGAATGTCGGCGACTGCGGGTTCTCGCCGGCGATCGACTGACGCTGCGGCGCGCGCTGGTCGAGCAGCGCCGCGATCTTGTCGGGCTCGAACTTCGGCTGCTTGGGCTGCGGCGGCTTCTTCGGCGGCAGCGGCTTCGGCTCGTCCTTGGCCACCTGCTTCTCGGCCTTGTCGATTTTCTCGGCGATCGGATCGGGCTTGGGCTGGGCCTGTTCGGCCTGCTTCTGCTGCGTCGGCTTGATCTCCGGCTTCTTCTCGACGACCGGGGCCTTGAAGTCCTCGATCTTGGGCTGCGGCTCGTCCTTCTTCTCGGCGAGCGGCTTGGGCTTGTCGACCGGCTTGGGCGCATCCTTGACGCCCTTGGTGAGCTCGGAGAAATCCTTGTCGCTGATGATGTCGACCGGCAGCGAGTCGACCGGCGTCGCCTCGAGCTTCTTGCCGCCGAACGAGATCAGCGCCCACAGCAGCACCGCTGCGTGGAGCCCGGCCGAAATCGCTGACGCCGTCCGCATCCTCACTGTTTCGAGCCCTGCTCGAATTCGGTGACCAAGGCCACCCGATGAAACCCCGCCGACGACAGCCGGCCCATGATCTTCATCATGGCGCCGTAGCTGACCGTCTTGTCGCCGCGCACGTAGATCCGTGCTTCGGTGCCGCCGCGCGCGGTCGCGATCGCCTGCAGCTTGGGCAGCAGGTCGTCGAGCGCGACCTCCGAATTTTGCAGATAGACGAGGCCTTTGTCATTCACCGAAATGGTGAGCGGCTCCTTGTCCTGCTCCAGACTCTTGGCCTGGGACTGCGGCAGGTCGATGGGCACCCCGACGGTGAGCAGCGGCGCCGACACCATGAAGATGATGAGCAGCACCAGCATCACGTCGACCATGGGCGTGACGTTGATTTCGCTCATCACCGAGCGGCGGCGGTGCTTGCGCTTGCCGATGACCGGCGTGCCGGCGTTGATGGCCATTGATCACCCACGCTCGTCGATCTGCCGCGACAGAATGGCGGCAAATTCGTCGGCGAACCCCTCCAGGCGCTGGGCCTGCTTGTTCACCTCGGACGCAAACTTGTTGTAGAAAATGGTCGCAGGTATGGCGGCGACAAGGCCTATGGCGGTGGCAAACAGCGCCTCCGCGATACCCGGGGCGACCACCGCCAGGGACGTGTTTTTCGAGGCCGCAATCGACTGAAAGCTGGTCATAATGCCCCAAACCGTGCCGAACAGGCCGATAAAGGGGCCGGCCGAGCCGACCGTCGCCAGCACCAGAAGCCGCTTTTCCAGCCGCTCCACCTCCCGCGCGATGGTCACTTCCATGACCTTCTCGATGCGCATCTGCAGGCCGGCAAAGGACCGCGGGTTGCCCTCGAAGCTGCGCTTCCATTCTCGCATGGCGGCGACAAACAGCGCCGCCATGGAGTGTGCGGGCCGCGCCGACAGGGTGCGGTACAGCTCCTCCAGCGACTGCCCGGACCAGAAGGCCTGCTCGAAGGCGTCCATGCCGCGGCGGGCGCGGGCAAAGAGCACGGTTTTGTCGATGACGATGGCCCAGACCCACACCGAGGCGATCAGCAGGCCGACCATGACCGTCTTGACGATCCAATGGGCGTGCCAGAACAGCGTGAACAGCGACAGGTCGGACGAGGTCAGCGGGAGCACCGACTGTGCCACATCACCAGGATTCATGGGCACGCCCTTTCCGCTGTCCGGTCCGTCGGTTAAGTCCGGCGCGGCGCAATCTTGGAAACGCTCGAGCGCGCCGGTAATAGCCGCGCACGCGCTCAGCCGAAAAACGAATATCTCGCGAAAACAGAGGTCCCGCCACCGGCAGAGCCCACGAAATCCCCGCGAAACTTGGCCAAACTAGGGCGCGGAACGCTCCAACCGCGGCCTAACCAGCCTGATTGTAGTTAAAAAATGGTTAGCGGCCGCTGCCTCGGCGCCTTGGCCGGGAGCGGCTTGCGAGCGGCAGCCGGCCGAACAGCGTGGGGCCATTGGGTTCGGCGCCTTCGATGGTGAGCAGCTTGAGCTTGGTGACCACCCCGCCCGAGGCCGAGAAGCCGCCGGTCTTGCCGCCGGCAGCCAGCACACGGTGGCAGGGCATGATGATCGGCGTCGGGTTCTCGCCCATGGCCTGGCCGACGGCGCGGGCGAGCAGCTTGTCGCCGAGCCGCTCGGCAATCTCGCCATAGGTCATTGTCGCGCCGGGCGGAATTTTGCGCGCGATGGCATAGACCCGCCGGTTGAACTCGGTTTGTCCGTCATCGTCGATCGCGATGTCAGTCAGGTTGCGTTTGTCGCCGGCAAGCAGCGCAACGATGCCGTCGATGGCGCGCCGCACCTGCGGCGGCGGCGCAGCCTCGGTGGCCGCCGGATGGCGGCGCTGCACGCGGGCGCGCGTTGCGGCGGCATCTTGTTCAGGCAGCTGCACGCCGCGGATGCCGCGTGCGGTCCAGACGATGCCGCAGGCGCCGAGCGCGGTGTCGAAGATGGCGAAGTGCTGGGCCGTCATGGGCCCGATATTAGGCCGGCGGCGACGAACCGCCACCCGCTTTCTGGTCCGCCGCCATCGCAACGCGCAGCGGCTTGGGGATCGGCCGCGCCCGGCCGCCGGAGACGAAGGCGACCTGGACATGCGCCTCGACGATCAGGTCATGGCCGCGCATCACCTTCTGGTGCAGCATTACGGAAGCGCCCTTCACCTCCTCCGGCGTGGTGACGATGTCGAGCACGTCGTCCATGTGCGCCGGCTTGTTGAAGTGGATGTCCATGTGGCGCACCACGAAGGAGAAGCCCGGCGCTTCGGCCGCGGCCTGCTCGAACAGCGCGCGGTGGTCGGCGCCGATCAGGCGCAGATAATTGGTGCGGCCGCGCTCCATGAAGCGCAGGTAGCTGGCGTGATAGACGATGCCGGAAAAATCCGTGTCCTCGTAATAGACGCGCACCTGCTGGTGGTGGCGGCCGCTGCGGATTTCGCCGTCGAGCGCGCTCATCGCCATGGCACCCTCCCGCCCATCGCCTCTTCCCAATGCTGGCCGTCGAATGTCTTGACCGACAGCGCCGCGAGATCGATGCCGTCGATGCAGCGCACATTGACGTCGATCTTGTCGGGATCGGAGCGCGGCACATAGAAAGCGTGGATGCCGCAGGTCTTGCAGAAGGTGTGCTTGGCGACGCCCGTGTTGAACGTGTAGGTCGCGAGATTGTCCTTGCCGCTCAGCAACTCGAATTGCTCCGGCGGCACGATCAGATGCAGGAAGCCTTTCTTGCTGCACACCGAGCAGTTGCAATAGGTGACACGGGTCAGATCGGCGGTCACCTTGAAGCGCACGCGCCCGCAATGGCAGCCGCCTTGCATCGATTTCATTTTACGACGGTGGTCAGCCCGCTCGCGCCATAGGCGCAGAGGGTTTTGGTATGTCCTGTTTCCACTCCTTCGCGGCAGCGATCCAGGAAGCGATCGCTTCTTGCACGTTCTTCAAGGCCCCTTCCGGCGTCTCGCCGTCGGACATGCAGCCTGGAAGGTCGGGCACAATGGCGAGATAGCCTCCGCCATCGGCGTCGGCCAACCGCTCGATGCGCACGGCATATTCGAGTTTCATCAGACCTCTCCGTGGGCCTCAATATAACGCACAAGCCTGCGGATGTAGACCGGCTTTATCGGACGCCGCGCCGGGATCGTTAAGATTTCCCGCGCCACCGGGTGTTTAGCATGGCAATGGGACGTGCCTTTGCCCGGCCGGAACAATAATCCGTATTCGCGGCAAACCGCCTCGACATCCCGAATTTGCCAATCGCCGGCCGGATTACGACGCCTCCGTTCCAGCAGATCGGACGGCATTACTCGTCGGCCTCGCTTCCAAACAACCCGAACTGCGCCGGATCGCGCTGTGGCACGGCCAAGCCGAGATGCCTGAAGGCGGCGTCGGTCAGCAGCCGGCCGCGCGGCGTGCGCTGGATGAAACCCTTCTGGATCAGGAACGGCTCGATGATGTCCTCGATGGCGTCGCGCGGCTCCGACAAAGCGGCGGCCAGCGTATCGACGCCGACCGGGCCGCCGCCGTAGTTCTCGGCGATGGTCGAGAGATAGCGCCGGTCCATGGCGTCGAGACCGGCGGCGTCGACCTCAAGTTCCGACAGCGCGCGGTCGGCGGCCTTGCGGTCGATCGACTTTGCGCCTTCGACATGGGCGAAGTCGCGCACGCGCCGCAGCAGGCGGCCGGCGATGCGCGGCGTGCCGCGCGCGCGCCGCGCGATCTCGTTGGCGCCGTCGGCGGTCATGGCGAGCTTGAGCACGCGGGCGCCGCGGTTGACGATCTCTTCGAGCTCCTGTTCGGAATAGAAGTTGAGCCGCACCGGGATGCCGAAGCGGTCGCGCAAGGGATTGGTCAGCAGACCCGCGCGGGTGGTGGCGCCGATCAGCGTGAAGGGCGAAAGGTCGATCTTGACCGAGCGCGCCGCCGGGCCCTCGCCGATGATGAGGTCGAGCTGGAAGTCCTCCATCGCCGGGTAGAGGATTTCCTCGACCGCCGGATTGAGCCGGTGGATCTCGTCGATGAACAAAACGTCGCGCGGCTCGAGATTGGTGAGCAGCGCGGCGAGATCGCCGGCCTTGGCGATCACCGGGCCGGAGGTGGCGCGGAAGTTGACCCCCAATTCGCGCGCGACGATCTGCGCGAGCGTCGTCTTGCCCAAGCCCGGGGGGCCTACGAACAGCACGTGGTCGAGCGCTTCTTTCCTGGCGCGCGCCGCCTCGATGAAGACGCGCAGGTTGGCGCGCGCCTTCTCCTGGCCGATGAATTCGGTGAGGCGCTGTGGCCGCAGACTGGCATCGACGTCGTCGTCGCGCTTGTCGGCGGCCACAAGACGGCGCGGCGTCGTGGTCATGCGCGGACTCGCAGCATTCGTCCCCTCCCCCCTTGAGGGGGAGGGACAGGGAGGGGGGTAAGCGGCGCGCACTCGGCATGCAAGTTACCCCCCTTCCCAACCCTCACCCGCAAGGGGGGAGGGACTGTGCGTGTCGCACCTTGGGAGCACCTACTCACTTCGCCAGCTCCTTGAGCCCCTGCCGGATCAGCGTCGCCGTATCGGCGCCCTCGCCGGCATTGCGCGCCGCGGCGGCAATCGCCGCGGCCGCCTGCGGCTGGCCGTAGCCGAGATTGACCAGCGCCGAGACCGCATCCATCACCGGCCGCGGCGCGCGCTTCTCATCGACGCTGCCTGCCAGATGCACCACCGCGGGATCGATATTGGCAAACGCCGGCACCTTGTCCTTGAGCTCGGTGACGATGCGCTCGGCGACCTTCGGCCCGACGCCGGGCGAACGCGACACCGCGGCCTTGTCGCGCATGGCCACCGCATCGGCGAGCTCGGAGACCTTGAGCGTGCCGAGCACCGACAGCGCCACCTTGGCGCCGACGCCCTGCACCGTCTGCAGCAGGCGGAACCATTCGCGCTCGACATCGCTCAAAAAGCCGAACAGCTTGATCTGGTCCTCGCGCACATAAGTTTCGATCGACAACGTGGCAGGCTCGCCTTTGGCCGGCAGCGCCTGCAACGTGCGGGCCGAGCAATGCACCTGATAGCCGACGCCGTTGACGTCGAGGATGACGTAATCCTCGCCGTAGGAGTCGATGATGCCTTTCAACTTTCCAATCATCGGCAGCGTCCCCGCCGTCGTCCCCTCCCCCCTTGAGGGGGAAGGAGTGCGTGCTGCGTGGTACAAGTCATTGTGCCGCCACCTTCAGCATCACGCTCGCGCGATGGTGCGCATGGCAGACTGCGATGGCCAGCGCATCGGCGGCGTCCTCGCTCGGCGGATCGGCCTTCGGCAGCAGCACGCCGATCATCATGCGGATTTGCGCCTTCTCGCCGTGGCCGGCGCCGACCACGGTCTTCTTCACGACGTTGGGCGCGTATTCGGCGACGCTCAAGCCGGCCCGCGCCGGCACCAGCATGGCGATGCCGCGCGCCTGGCCGAGCGCCAGCGTCGCCGCCGCATTGGCATTGACGAAGGTCTGCTCGACTGCCGCCTCGTGCGGCGAATAGCGCTCGATCACCGCCGCCAGACCGTCGTGGATCGCAAGCAGCCGCTCGCTCAACGGCGCCTTGTCGCCGGTGGCCACCGAACCGCAGGCGATGTGGATCAACCGGTTGCCCGCGGCCTCGATCAGCCCCCAGCCGGTGCGGCGGAGGCCCGGGTCGATGCCGAGAATGCGAATCGCTTGGCCGGCCATGACGTCGTTGATAACCCCGCCCCGCTGTCCGGCCTAGGCCGCCCGATCGGCCCCCCGCCCGGCCGTCCCCGCAATTTGCATCGGCTTGACGCAGGTCAATGAGGCCGCGGCGTCCGCCGCGCTTGATCAATTCACATCGAACCTATGTGGTACTTCCGTACCACCCGGCTATGGGCCCGTCCACGATGACATGGTTTGTCGACACGCTGCGCGGCCATCCGGAGATCGCGATCTTCCTCGCGCTCGGCATCGGCTACTGGGTCGGCGGCAAATCGTGGAAAGGGCTCAGCCTCGGCGCGGTGACCTCGACGCTGATCGCCGCGGTGATCATCGGCCAACTGCACATCGACATTTCCGCCAACGTCAAAACGATCTTCTTCCTGATGTTCCTTTTCGCGGTCGGCTACGGCGTCGGCCCGCAATTCGTGCGCGGCATCGCCAAAGACGGCCTGCCGCAGGCGACATTTGCCGTCGTTCAATGTCTGCTGTGCCTCGCGGCCGCTTATCTCACCGCGCGGCTGGCCGGCTATGACGTCGGCTACGCCGCCGGCCTCTACGCCGGATCGCAGACCATCTCGGCCTCGATGGGGCTTGCCACCGATGCCATCAACCGGCTCGGCCTGCCGGCCGAGCAGACCAAGCATCTCCTCGACTCGATGCCGGTCGCCTATGCGGTGGCCTACATCTTCGGCACGGTCGGATCCGCGATACTGCTCGCGCAGTTCGGCCCGCGCCTGCTGCGCATCGACCTCGCCGCCGAATGCAAGCGCTACGAAGCGGCGATGGGCGGCGGCACCGCCGAAGATACCGGCGGCTGGCACCAATTCGAGCTGCGCGCCTACCGCGTGCGACAGGACGGCCGTGTCGTCGGCATGACGGCGGCGGCGGCGGAGGCGCTGGTGCCCGACGCCCGCGTCTTCGTCGAACGCATCCGCCGCGGCGGCAAGATCGTCGAGGCGTCCGCCGACACCGTGTTTCAGGAAGGCGACATCGTCGCACTCGCCGGACGGCGCGAGGTTCTGGTCAACATCGTGGGCAAGGTATCGGAGGAAGTCGAGGACCCGGAGCTGCTCGGCGTCGCGGTCGAGGGTGTCGACGTCTACGTCACCAACAAGGCCATGGACGGCAAGACGCTCGCCGAGGGCGCCAAGCTGCCGGAAGCGCGCGGCGTCTTTCTGCGCAAGATCACGCGCGGCGCCACCGCCACCAATATTCCGGTGCTGCCGCAAACGAAGATTTTTCGCGGCGACATTCTCACGCTGGTCGGGCGCACGCAGGACATCGCCAGGGCCGCCAAACTGCTCGGCTATATCGATCGGCCGAGCACCGTTGCCGACGTCGCCTTCATCGGCGGCGCGATCACGATCGGCGCTCTGGTCGGCGCGCTTACGCTCAACATCGGCACCGTGCCGCTCACACTGTCGACCGCCGGCGGCACGCTGATCGCCGGGCTCATCTTCGGCTGGTTGCGCTCGGTGCATCCGACCTTCGGCCGCATCCCGCCCTCGACCGTGTGGTTCATGAACTCGGTCGGCCTCAACGTCTTCATCGCGGTGGTCGGCATCTCCGCCGGACCGAGCTTCGTCGCCGGCCTGCAGCAGCTCGGCATCAGCCTGTTCCTGTGGGGCGTGTTCACGACCACGCTGCCGCTTGTGCTCGGCATGCTGGTTGCCCGCCACCTGTTCCGCTTCGACCCGGCGATCCTGCTCGGCTGCTGTGCCGGGGCGCGCACCACCACCGCCGCGCTCGGCATGATCTGCGAAGTCGCCAAGAGCCAGGTGCCGGGCCTCGGCTACACGGTCACCTACGCCGTCAGCAACACGCTGCTGACCATCTGGGGCATGGTCGTCGTCATGCTGCTGGCATGACGCCCCGCCTTCCAACAGGAGCGCCAGTCATGAACACGGTTGCCGGAATGAAGCACATGGAGCGCGCGGAAGAGCGCGCGCTTGAGCGCCTGAGCCCGTTCGAACTCAAGGACAAGCTCATCAGAATCGCGCAGGAGCGCGCCAAGATGGCGAGCCCCAGCCAGATGCTCAACGCCGGCCGCGGCAATCCGAACTGGATCGCCACCACGCCGCGCGAGGCCTTCTTCCTGCTCGGCCAGTTCGCGCTCGGCGAATCCAAGCGCGTCTGGGACGACAAGGATCTCGGCGGCATGCCGGCGAAGGACGGCATCGGCGCACGCTTCGATGCCTATCTCGCCAAGCAAAACGGCGACGGCGCGCGCCTGCTGACGGCGGCGGTCGATTACGGCGTCAAGACGCTCGGCTTCGACCGGGACGCCTTCGTCCACGAGCTCGCCGACAGCATCATCGGCGACAACTATCCGGTGCCCGACCGCATGCTCAAGCATGCCGAGGCCGTGGCGCACGCCTACCTGGCGCAGGAAATGTGCGGCAACAAGCCGCCGGCCGGCCGCTTCGACCTGTTCGCCGTCGAAGGCGGCACCGCCGCGATGTGCTACATCTTCGACAGCCTGCAGATCAATCGCCTGCTCAAGCGCGGCGACAAAATCGCCATCGGCGCGCCGATCTTCACGCCCTATATCGAGATGCCGCAGCTCGACCAATACGGGCTCAAGATCGTACGCATCGACGCCGGCGAACTGCGCGACGACGGCACCCACAATTGGCAGTACCCCGACAGCGAAATCGACAAGCTGGCCGACCCCTCGATCAAGGCCTTCTTCCTGGTCAATCCGAGCAATCCGCCGTCGGTGGCGGTGCGGCTGTCCACTATCGCGCGCATCATCGGCATCGTCAAAACCAAGAACCCGAACCTGATCATCATTACCGACGACGTCTACGGCACCTTCGTCGAGGGCTTCCGCTCGCTGATGGCCGACCTGCCGCAGAACACCATCGGCGTCTATTCGTACTCGAAATATTTCGGCGCCACCGGCTGGCGGCTCGGCGTCGTTGCCGTGCACCAGGACAACATCTTCGACAAGATGATCGCCGCGCTGCCCGAGGCCGACAGGCGCGCGCTCAACAAGCGCTACGGCTCGCTCACGCTCGAGCCGGAGAAGATGAAGTTCATCGACCGCATGGTCGCCGACAGCCGGCGCGTCGCGCTCAACCACACCGCCGGCCTGTCGCTGCCGCAACAGGTGCAGATGACCCTGTTCTCGCTGTTTGCGCTCACCGACCGCAACAATGCCTACAAGCGGCTGACCCGCGATATCGTGCGCAAGCGGATCGAAAAATTCTGGGAAGGCTTCCACAAGACGCCGCCGCTCGACCCGCTGCGCGCCAACTACTATTCGACGGTCGATATCCTGATCGGCGCCGACCAGGCGATCGGCAAGGAATTCTGCGACTACATGCAGGCGTCCTATGAGCCGATCGACGTGCTGGTGCGGCTCGCCGAGCAATACGGCACGGTGCTGCTCAACGGCAGCGGCTTCGACGGCCCGCTCTGGTCGGTGCGCTGCTCGCTCGCCAACCTGCCGGACGAGGCCTATGCCAAGATCGGCGGCGAACTCGAGGCCGTGGTCCGCCAGTACGCCGAGGAGTGGCAGAAGGCGAAACGCTGACCCGCCGAAGCGCCCCAAGGTTGGCCGCGACGTCATGGGCGCCATTCCTGGCGCTCAATGGACAGGCGCGCCGGGCACGCTAAGCTTCGGCCGCTGTGCCGGGTCCATCCTCCCTTTCGCGCCGCCGCCATCGGCGGGCCGTCATCATTGGCGGCTCGATGTCGGGGCTGTTCACCGCCGCCTTCCTGCGCCAGATCGGCTGGGAGGTCGACGTCTACGAGCGCTCCCGGGTCGAGCTGGTCGGCCGCGGTGCCGGCATCACCGGCCATCCCGAGCTGCTCGACGCGCTGACCGCGAGCGGCGCCGGCACCGAGCGGCTCGGCATCGAGGTGCCCAAGCGCGTCGCGCTCGACCGCGACGGCCGCATCAAGGACGAGCGGCCGTTGCGGCAGATCCTCACCTCCTGGGACCGCCTGCAACGGCTGCTGCGCGCCACCATCGACCCGGCGCACTACCATCTCGGCCGCAATTTCGAGCGCGTCGAGCAGGACGGGCGCGGCGTGCGCGTCATGTTCGCCGACGGCGGCGTGGAGGAGGCCGACATCCTGGTCGGCGGCGACGGCATCCGCTCCAGCGTGCGCGGTCAGATGGCGCCGGAGGTGCAGCCGGTCTATGCCGGCTATTACATCTGGCGCGGCGCGCCCAACGAAGCCGATCTCTCGCCGGAGACGCTGCGCACCATCTATCCGCTGTTCACGTTCTACCTGCCGAAGCACCAGCAGATCATCACCTACCCGATCGCCGGCTTCGACGACGACCTCACGCCCGGCCGGCGGCGCTTCAATTTCATCTGGTATCGCGTCGCCGACGCGGCGCGGTTGCGTGAGATGAACGTCGACGACAACGGCGTGCAGCACGAGTACTCGGTGCCGCCGCCGCTGATCCGCAAGGACCTCATCGCGGACATGCACAAGGACGCGCGCGACCTGCTGCCGCCGACGCTGCTCGATGCGCTGATGGCGATCCGGCAGCCTTTCATCACGCCGATCTACGACTTTACCGCGCCGCAGATCGTGTTCGGCCGCGTCGCCATGGTCGGCGACGCCGCCGCCAATGCCCGCCCGCACATGGGTTTCGGCATGGCGAAAGCCGCGACCGACGCGCAGGCGCTGGCCAAGCATCTCGACGCGCACGATGACATCGACGCGGCGCTCAAGGCCTACAATGCCGAGCGCCAGCCGATCGGCAACCAAATCGTGCTGCACGGCCGCAAGCTCGGCTGCCATCTCGGCGTCAATCTCAAGACCGAGGAAGACCGCCGCATGCACGATCTGTTACAAGACGACGGCGCCATGCTTGACTGGATCGCCGTGCCGCATTTTCTGGATGCGTATAAATGACCTCTCGCCGTCATCCTGAGGTGCGAGCGCAGCGAGCCTCGAAGGATGACCGGCCTCGGCCGTCGCCCTTCGAGGGCCGCGCGACGCGCGGCCGCCTCAGGGTGACGGAGCAAAGTATGAGTTTGCAGCCATGACCGATCTGCCCAAACCCGATTACGCCCGCAACATGCGCGTGGTGGGCTACACCGACCAAGGCGGCCGGCCCGATGCCGTGCAGGTGATGGTGCACAAGGGCTACGCCTATGTCGGGCACATGTTCTCCAAGGGCTTTTCCGTCATCGACGTGCGCGACGCGAAAAATCCCCGCGCGGTGAATTATCTCGCGGCACCAGCCAACACCTGGAACATCCATCTGCAGGTCGCGAACGACCTTTTGCTGGTGATCCACGCCAAGGACATGTTCGCCGCGGCCGAGTTCGCCGACGAGCGCGCCTATTACAAGGGCGCACTGGGCAAGACCGTCGGCACCGCGGAAGCCAAACGCGCCCGCGACTGGTCGGCGGGGCTTGCCGTCTACGACGTGTCGAAGCCGGAGGCGCCGCGCCGCATCGGCTTCATGGCGGTCGAAGGCGGCGGCATCCACCGGGTCTGGTACACCGGCGGGCGATGGGCCTACGCCTCGGTGCTGCTCGACGGCTTCACCGACTACATCTTCATGACCATCGACATGACCGACCCGGCCAAGCCACGCGAGGTCGGACGCTGGTGGATCCCCGGCATGAACCTGGCCGCCGGCGAAAAGCCGTCCTGGGAGGCGACGCGCCGCTACGGCCTGCACCACGGCATCGTCGACGGCGACACCGCCTACTGCGCCTGGCGCGACGCCGGCATGGTGGTGCTCGACGTCGCCGACCGCGCCAGGCCGAAACTCATCGTGCACCGCAACTGGTCGCCGCCCTATGGCGGCGGCACGCATAACTGCCTGCCGCTGCCGGAGCGCGAGCTGCTCGTCGTGCTCGACGAGGCCGTGCTCGATCACCAGGAGGACGGGCTCAAGCTGATCTGGGTGTTCGACAACCGCGTCAAGTCGAACCCGGTCAGCATCGCGACCTTCCCGACGCCAGCGGAAGCCGACTACAAGGCCAAGGGCGCGCATTTCGGCCCGCACAATATCCACGAGAACCGGCCGGGCTCATTCGTGTCCTCGACGCTGATCTTCGCCACCTACCAGAACGCCGGCATCCGCGTCTTCGACATGTCGAATGCGTTCGAGCCCAAGGAGGTGGGCGCGCTGGTGCCGCCGCAGCCGGCAAGGCTCGCCGACACGCGGCCGAACCGCGCCCGCGTCATCCAGTCGGCCGACGTGTTCGTCGACGCGGCCGGGCTGATCTACGCCACCGACTACAATGCCGGGCTTTATATTCTGGAATACCAGGGCTAACCCGTCATGCCCGGCCTTGTGCCGGGCCATGACGATTGTTACGCGCTCATCTTCTGAACCAGCGCGTCGGACACCTCGAAATTGGCGTAGACGTTCTGCACGTCTTCCGAGTCGTCGAGCGCCTCGATCAGCTTGAGGATCTTCTCGCCGGCTTCGTCGTCCACCGCGACCGTGTTCTGCGGCTTCCACAGCAGCGCCGATTTGCGCGGCTCGCCGAATTTCGCCTCCAACGCCTTGGCGACCTCGTTCAAGGTTTCCGGCGTGGTGAAGACCTGGTGGCCGTCGTCGTTGGAAACCACGTCCTCGGCGCCGGCCTCGATCGCCGCTTCCAGCATGGCGTCGGCGCTCGCCGCCTTGGCGTCGTATTCGACCACGCCGACATGGGAAAACATGAACGACACCGCGCCGGTCTCGGCGAGGTTGCCGCCGTTCTTGGTGAAGATGGCGCGCACTTCGCCGGCGGTGCGGTTGCGGTTGTCGGTCAAGGCCTCGACGATCACGGCAACGCCGCCCGGCGCGTAGCCCTCGTAGCGGATGGCGTCGTAGTTCTCGGTGTCGCCGCCGACCGCCTTCTTGATGGCGCGCTCGATATTGTCCTTCGGCATGTTCTCGGCGCGGGCGGCAAGGACGGCGGCGCGCAGCCGCGGATTGTGCGCCGGGTCCGGCAGGCCGAGCTTGGCCGATACCGTGATTTCGCGGGCGAGCTTGGAGAACAGCTTGGAGCGCACCTTATCGGCGCGCCCCTTCTTGTGCATGATGTTCTTGAATTGGGAATGGCCGGCCATGAGGAGCACTACGCTTGATCGGGCGGCTATATAGGCTGGCCTGATGAAAAAATAAACTGCGTCCAGCCTAATCCGTTCATTCCCGCGTAAGCGGGAATCCAGAGCAAGAAAACGGCGAGTCAGAATTTGCCGCCCTGGGTCCCCGCTTTCGCGGGGACGAACGGGATTAGAGGGTGGCCACCACGACATTGCGCAAGGTCGCCTCGATGCGTTCGCGCAGGGCGGCGACATTGCGGTGGACGGCGGCCTTGTAGCGGGCGACCGCCTCGCGGTCGACCAGGAAGAAGTCGCGCTCCGGATAGCTGCGGCCGAAAATGTCGATCAGCATGCTGCGGAACGTGCCGGAGGCGATGCCCGGCGCGTCCGGCGACGGCTCGTCGGCATAGGCCGCCATTTCGGCGGCGGTGAGCGCGCACAGCAGCGCGTGCGGACGGGTCGCGAACACCGCCTTGTGGCGCTGGATGGCGGCGATGGCCCGGCCGGCCGGTTCGCCGTCGAGTTCCTCCCCCACCCGCAGCTGGTCGGCGTCGCTCGAGGTGGCGAGCGGAAACGCCTCGATCAGCCAGTCGCCCAGATGCCGGACGTTCTTGCGGCCGCGGCCGTACATCAGGATGTCGTCCTGGTGACGCGCGAACCAGCAGTCGAGCCGGCCGATCAGCCGCTCGATGCCGGCGCGCGGCATCAGTTCGCGGTATTGCGTGCCGAACAGGCCGATCGAGGCCCTGCCGCGCGCCAGCAGATCCATGAGCCCGTCGCCGACCGCCGCCGGCGGCAGGCTGCCGCCGTCGCCGACCACCACCAGGTCGTAGCGGTCGCGCGCCTCGTCGAGCGTGCGGAAATTCAGATAATGGATGTCGGCCTCGCCCGGCAGCAGCGCGTTGAGCATGTGGCGCGCCAAGCGCCCGCCGAAGCCCGAACCGCCGGCAACCACCGCCACGCTGCAGGCCCGCACCGGGGCAAGCTTTTCGGCGGGCGTCAGCCGCATCAGGAGCTGCACGCTGTCGAGCGGCGCGGTGCATTCGATGCGGAAGCCATAGCGGTCGAACAGGGTGACGAGGTCGAAGAACGAGAAACCGTTGACCCAGCCGAGCGCGGCGCGGTCGCACTTGCCGGTCAAGTCGGTCGCGCAGTAGCTGACGATGACGTCGCGCCTGGCGAAACGCAGATGGGTGAACAGGCTTTCGACGTCGACGATGTGCTCGAGCACGCCGAGCATGACGATGACGTCGGCCTCGCGCGCGGCTTCCGCCGGGAATTCGCCGGCGTTGAGATCGCAGGTCAGCGTATCCGGCTCGCGCGCGATGAGGTCGCAGCCCTGATAGCGGCAGCCGTTCGGCAGGAAGCGCCGCAGGGCCATGCGGCCGCAATTGAGTTCGAGCACGCGCGCGCCGGCGGGGATGAACTGCGCGGCGAATTGCGCGCGCTCGTCATGCGCCGGCTCCAGCGCGGCCGGCGCCGGCCAACGCGCAAGATCGGGGGTGGGCGTGAGGGCGAGGTTGCTTTCGACGTGAAGCGCCATTTCCACCGTGCTGCTGTCGGGAGGCCGGACGCGGCACGGGCCGGCGAATCAACTGTCTCTACCGAATCATCGCGGCGAGTCGTGGTCAACAATTCTATTGGTCATTCCGGGGCGGCCCGCAGGGCAAAGCCCGGGATGACCATTAGTTCCAGAACGCCGGACGCGCTTCCTCCAGCATGCCGCCGATGCGCACCGCGCCGACTTTGCTGGCGAGGCCGCTGGTGTCGTCGGTCTCGACCGCCAGGCCGCAGAGCGTGGCGGCGCCGGTCGCCGGCTCGAATTTGCCGGCCGGAATTTTGCGCAGGAAGCGGTTGAGCGGCTCGTCCTTGGCCATGCCGATGACGCTGTCGAAATCGCCGGTCATGCCGACGTCGGAGACGAAGGCGGTGCCGCGCGGCAGGATGCGGTGATCGGCGGTCGGGGCATGGGTATGGGTGCCGACCACGAGGCTCGCCCGGCCGTCGCAGAAATAGCCCATGGCCTGCTTTTCGCTGGTCGCCTCGCAATGCATGTCGAGCACGATGGCGTCGGCGCCCTTGCCGAGCGCGCAGGCGGCAAGTTCGCGGTCGACCACGGCGAAGGGATCGTCGAGCGCGTCCATGAAGATGCGGCCCATGGCGTTGATGACGAGGGCGCGCTTGCCGGTCTTGGTGTCGATCATGGCGGCGCCGCGGCCGGGCGTGCCGGCCGGGTAATTGGCCGGACGGATGAGGCGCGGCGCGCGCTCGATGAAGACCAGCGCCTCGCGCTGGTCCCAGGCGTGGTTGCCGAGCGTGATGGCGTCGGCGCCGGCCTCGACCAACTCGTTGTAGATCGCTTCGGTAATGCCGAAGCCGCCGGCGGCGTTCTCGCCATTGACGACGACCAGATCGAGCGTCCAGTCGCTGATGAGGCCGGGCAGGCGGTCGAGCACGATGGTGCGCCCCGAGCGCCCGACAACGTCGCCGATGAAGAGGATGCGCATGCGCTTAGGTCCGACGGGGACGAATAAATTGGCGGCGATCTCGGCGCGCTCTCCTCCCCCTTGCGGGGAGGGGCTGGGGGTCAGCGTCGGGCGCAAACACGCGCCACCCCCCTCCCCAACCCTCCGCCACAAGGGGGGAGGGAGCCCGTTGTGCTCGTTGCATCTCTACCGTCCAGCACATCGACGTCAGCTTGAAGCCTCGCGCAAATCGATCACCTCGCGCTCCGTTAGCACGAGATCGAGCCGCTCGTCGCGGTCGGTGGCGGGGACGCGCGGAATTTCCTGGGCGGCGAAGGCGATGCCGACGGCAACGATCTGTTTCCTGGCGCGCAGGGCGCGGATGGTCATGTCGTAATAGCCGGCGCCATAGCCGATGCGGTGGCCGGCGCGGTCGAAACAGGCGAGCGGCACGATCAGGATGTCGGGCGCAACTTCCGGCGCTTGCGGCTTCGGCTCGCGGATGCCCCATTGGCCGCGCGCGAATTCGTCGCCGAAGGCATAGGCGCGCATGATCAGCGGTAGCCCGCGCCCCTGGATCGCCGGCAGCGCGAGCTTGGCGCCGGCGTCGGCCAGCCGTCGCATGAGCGGCAGCGGGTTGATCTCGCTCTTCAGCGGCATGAAGCCGGAGACGATCGTGCCGGCAACCGGCAGCGGAAAGGCACGCGCCGCGATCGTCTCGGCGGCCGCCGCGCGCATCTCCGCCGGCAAGGCGTCGCGCCGGGCGAGCGCCTTGTTACGGAGTTCGGCTTTTTGTTCGGATATTGTGGCGTCAGGAGGCATGGCCATTTTTACAGTCATTCCGGGGCGCCGCGAAGCGGCGAACCCGGAATCCAGGGGCCATTCATGCCGCGGCACTTTGCTCTGGATTCCGGGCTCGCGTGCTGCGCACACGCCCCGGAACGACGGAGAAAGAGAATTAAGTGCGGAGCCGCAGAGGCCGTCGGGACATCGATCCCGGGTTCCCTACGAAAGTAGGTGGGCGCCATATGTCCGAGCCCACGAGCCCGGTCAGGGACAGCTCCCTTAAGGATCGATAAGGCCCCGGGGATTTGGTCACCTAACGCGCCCCGCAGCCCCGCAGGGCCAATGTAGTGGTTATGGCGGGCAAGCGCCACTTGCTTCCCTCTCCCCGCGTGCGGGGAGAGGTGAAATCACCCCAGCGGCACGCCGTTGCCGACCGTCGCATTGAGCTTCCGGGTGATGCCCTCGATGCGTTCGGCGGCGGAATTAAAGGCGTTGACCACCGCGGCGGCGGCAACCTGCGCGCGGTCGCTGGCGACGACGCGGGCATCCTGCAAGGCGTCGACGTCTTCCTCGAGCCGGCGGATGCGGCGCAGCGCCTCGGACAGTTCGTCCGCCACCGTCAGCGCCGCCATCACGGTGAGCCGCGTGTCGCCGATCTCGCCGAATTTACCGCGCAGCTGGGCGATGCGCTGGTCCAGGTCCTTGGCCAGTGTCTGCAAATGATCCTCCTGCCCGTCCTCGCAGGCGAGACGGAACTGGCGGCCGGCGATGGTGGCGTTCACCTGGGCCATGGCACTCGATTCCTTATCCCTTCCGCTGCGACGTCATTCGTTGGCGTCGAGCACCGACTGGATCGAGGCGATGGCCGCGTCCAGCCGGCCCGCGATCTCGCGGTTGACGGTTTCGAGCCGCCGCGCCCGCGCCGTCTCGCCGTCGAGCGCGGCGGCAAGCCGCGTGCGGTCGACGCCGAGCGCGTGCACCTGCTCGCCGAGCGCCTGCTGGCCGCGGTCGGCCTCGCGGCGGCGCTCGACCGCGGCGTCCAGCGCATCGAGCGCCAGCGCCAGGCGTTTGACCGCTCCATCGACCGCGCTCTGATCGCTCATCGCCCCGCTCCACGTCGCTAAAAATCCTGCGGCGGCAGGCGTTTAGGCCAAGACTCTTACGTCTTGCGCGACGTAGCCGTCAACGCCGCGGGCAAGATATGCCCCGAAGTTTTCGGTATCTGTGCACGGGTCCGTGGTCACATTGACTCAAGGGCCTCACATGCTAATGAGCCGCGACAAACAGGCCTTTTCCATGAGTCCAAACGCTTCGTCGACGGCAGCCATGGCGACCTCGGGACGCCGCGGCGCGACGGAGAGTGTCGCTCACGAACGCATGGCCAACGCCATCCGCGCGCTGGCCATGGACGCGGTGGAACAGGCCAAATCCGGTCATCCCGGCATGCCGATGGGCATGGCGGATGTCGCGACCGTGTTGTTCTCGCGCTTCCTGAAATTCGATCCGGCCGATCCGGCCTGGCCCGACCGCGACCGCTTCGTGCTGTCGGCCGGCCACGGCTCGATGCTGCTCTACGCCCTGCTCTATCTCACCGGCTATCCCGCGGTGACGCTCGACCAGATCAAGCGCTTCCGCCAGCTCGGCTCGATCACGCCCGGCCATCCGGAATACGGCCACACGCCGGGCGTCGAGACCACCACCGGCCCGCTCGGCCAGGGACTGGCCACCGCGGTCGGCATGGCGATCGCCGAGAAGCATCTCGCCGCCGAGTTCGGCGACATCGTCAATCACAAGACCTACGTCATCGCCTCCGACGGCGACCTGATGGAAGGCATCAGCCAGGAAGCCATCGCACTCGCCGGTCACTTGAAGCTCAACAAGCTGATCGTGCTGTTCGACGACAACGGCATCTCGATCGACGGGGCGCTGTCGCTTGCCGACAGTGTCGATCAGGTCAAACGCTTCGAGGCGGCCGGCTGGGCGGCCTCGCGCATCGACGGCCACGACGCCCAAGCGATTGCGTCAGCAATCGCAAATGCACAAAACTCCGATCGCCCCGTGCTGATCGCCTGCAAGACGCAGATCGGCTACGGCGCGCCGACCAAGGCCGGCAAGGCGTCGTCGCACGGCTCGCCGCTTGGGCCGGACGAGGTCAAGGGCGCCCGCAGCAATCTGGCCTGGGCGCACGAGCCGTTCCATGTGCCCGATGACGAGCTCGCCGCCTGGCGCGCCGCCGGCCAGCGCTCCAAGCAGGCGCACGCCGACTGGAAGAAGCGGCTCGCCGCGCTCGATGCCGCCAGGCGCGCCGAGTTCGAGCGCCGCATGCTTGGGCGTCTGCCGACGGCGCTCGGCGATGCGGTCAAGGCGCTCAAGCAGTCGCTCGCCGCCACGCCGAAGGACATCGCCACGCGCTCATCGTCCGAGTTCGCGCTCGAGAGCCTCATTCCCGCGGTCCCGGAGATGATCGGCGGCTCGGCCGATCTCACCGGCTCGAACAATACCCGCACCAAGTCGATGAAGGCGATCACGGCGTCGGACTTCTCCGGCCGCTTCATCCATTACGGCGTGCGCGAGCACGGCATGGCGGCGGCCATGAACGGCATGGCGCTGCACGGCGGCATCATCCCCTACTCCGGCACGTTCCTCGTCTTCTCCGACTACGCGCGGCCGTCGATCCGCCTTGCCGCGCTGATGGGAAAGCGCGTCATCCACGTCATGACGCACGACTCGATCGGGCTCGGCGAGGATGGACCGACGCACCAGCCGGTCGAGCATCTCGCCGCGCTGCGCGCCATCCCGAACATTCTGGTGTTCCGTCCTTGCGACGCGGTGGAAGTCGCCGAATGCTGGCAGCTCGCGCTCGAAGCCGAGAACCGCCCGAGCATCCTGGCGTTGACGCGCCAGAACCTGCCGCAGCTGCGCAACCGGTTCGACGCCGACAATATCTGCGCCCAGGGCGCCTATGAGATCGCCGGCCCCGACGGCGCCGCCGAGGTCTCGATCTTCGCCAGCGGCTCGGAGGTCGCGATCGCCGTCGATGCCGCGAGGCTCCTCGCCGCCGAGGGCGTCGCGGCACGGGTGGTCTCGGTGCCGTGCTTCGAGCTGTTCGCGGCGCAGCCCGAGCCCGCGCGCCGCGCCGTCATCGGCACCGCCAGGGTCAAGGTCGGCGTCGAAGCCGCCGTGCGGCAGGGCTGGGACGCCATCATCGGCGCGGACGGCATCTTCGTGGGGATGTCGAGCTTCGGCGCCAGCGCGCCCTACAAGGACCTCTACAAGCATTTCGGCATTACGCCGGAGAAGGTGGCGCAGGCGGCGTTGAAGAAATTAGGGAAGTCTTGAATATCCATCGGTGTCATCGCCAGCGCAGGCGGGCGATCCAGTAAACACCGACCTATATAACTGGCGCTGGGGGTACTGGATGCCCGCTTTGGCGGGCATGACAGCGGAGAGTAAAGCCGGGAGATCGACCAATGACAGTCCGCGTTGCCATTAACGGGTTCGGCCGCATCGGCCGCAACATCCTTCGCGCCATCGCCGAGTCGGGGCGCAAGGACATCGAGGTGGTCGCCGCCAACGACCTCGGGCCGGTCGAGACCAACGCGCACCTTTTGCGCTACGACAGCGTCCACGGCCGCTTCCCCGGCGAGGTCACCGTCAAGGGCGACACCATCAGCGTCGGCAACGGCGCCATCAAGATCACCGCCGAGCGCGATCCGTCGAAGCTGCCGTGGAAGGATCTCGGCGTCGATATCGCGCTCGAATGCACCGGCCTGTTCACGTCGAAGGACAAGGCCGCGGCGCACCTGACCGCCGGCGCCAAGCGCGTGCTGGTGTCGGCGCCGGCCGACGGCGTCGATGCCACCATTGTCTACGGTGTCAACCATGACACGCTGAGCAAGGACCACAAGGTCGTCTCCAACGGCTCCTGCACCACCAACTGCTTGGCGCCGGTCGCCAAGGTGCTCAACGACACCGTCGGCATCGAGACCGGCTTCATGACGACGATCCACGCCTATACCGGCGACCAGCCGACGCTCGACACCATGCACAAGGACCTCTACCGCGCCCGCGCCGCGGCGCTGTCGATGATCCCGACCTCGACCGGCGCCGCCAAGGCGATCGGCCTCGTGCTGCCCGAGCTCAAGGGCAGGCTCGACGGCGTCGCCATTCGCGTGCCGACGCCGAACGTCTCCGTGGTCGATCTCAAGATCGTCGCCAGGAAGGCGACCACCAAGGACGAGATCAACGCCGCCTTCAAGCGCGCCGCCGAGCAGCAGCTCAAGGGCATCCTCGGCTACACCAACGATCCCAACGTCTCGATCGACTTCAACCACAATCCGCACTCGGCGACGTTCCACATGGACCAGACCAAGGTGATGAACGGCACGCTGGTGCGCGTCATGGCCTGGTACGACAACGAGTGGGGCTTCTCCAATCGCATGGCCGACACCGCCGTGGCGATGGGCAAGCTGCTGTAATTGTCAATCCGTCATCCTGAGCTGCGCGCCGTTTGGCGCGCCGCGAAGGATGACGGGCACGGGCTGTCATCCTTCGAGGCTCGCTTCGCTCGCACCTCAGGATGACGGGAGAGACCGGTCTCATGCCGCAATTCCGCACCCTCGACACCGTCGACGTGAAGGGCAAGCGCGTGCTGCTGCGCCTCGATCTCAACGTGCCGGTCGAGAACGGGCTCGTCACCGATGCGACCCGCATCGCGCGCGCCGCACCGACCGTCACCGAGCTCGCCGGCAAGGGCGCCAAGGTCATCCTGCTGTCGCATTTCGGCCGGCCGAAGGGCCGCGACCCCAAGGCTTCGCTCAAGCCGGTCGCCGCCGCGGTGGCCCGCGTCATCAAGCAGCCGGTGACCTTCGCCGACGACTGCATCGGCGAGGCCGCCGAGCGCGCCGTCGCCGCCATGAAGCCCGGCGACATCCTCTGCCTCGAGAACACCCGCTTCCATGCCGGCGAAGAAAAGAACGACCCGGCTTTCGTCGCCGCGCTCGCCAGGCTCGGCGACATCTGGGTCAACGACGCCTTCTCCGCCGCGCACCGCGCCCATGCCTCGACCGAAGGCCTCGGTCATGTGCTGCCGGCTTATGCCGGGCGCGCCATGCAGGCCGAGCTCGACGCGCTCGGCCGCGCGCTCGAGCATCCGCAGCGGCCGGTCGCGGCAATCGTCGGCGGCGCCAAGATTTCCACCAAGCTCGATCTGCTCGGCAACCTCCTGAACAAGGTCGACGCGCTGATCATCGGCGGCGCCATGGCCAACACGTTTTTGCTCGCGCTCGATAAGCCGGTGGGGAAAAGCCTTGTCGAGCGCGACCTCGTCGACACCGCCAAAAAGATCATGGCCGAGGCCAAGGCCGCCAAACGCGAGATCGTGCTGCCGACCGACGTCGTCGTCGCACAGAAGTTCGAGGCCAATGCGCCCTCGCGCGTCGCCGACGTCGACAAAGTCGGCGCGCAGGACATGATCCTCGACATCGGCCCGCGCAGCATCGAATACGCCGTCTCGGTTCTGGCGCGCTGCAAAACCCTGGTGTGGAACGGGCCCTTCGGCGCCTTCGAGATGGAGCCGTTCGATACCGGCACCATCGAGGTCGCCGAGGCCGCCGCGGAACTGACCAAGGCCGGCAAGCTTGTCACGGTCGCCGGCGGCGGCGACACGGTGGCGGCGCTCAATGCCGCCGGCGTGACAAACCGCCTCACCTATGTATCCACAGCGGGCGGCGCCTTCCTCGAATGGCTGGAGGGCAAGGCCTTGCCGGGGGTCGAGGTGTTGCGGGTAAAGTGACTTTCGCTTACGTTACATGTAACGGAGGCGAACATGGCCAGCGGCCGGCGAGCGGCAAACAAGGCGGTCCGCAAGGGCAAGAGCGCGGCGGCGCGAGGAGAACCGCGCAGCGCGGCCCGCGTCCAGAAGCACCGGGAAAAGATGCGGCGCGCCGGCATGAAACTGTTGCAGATTTGGGTGCCGGACCCGGCGCAGAAGGGCTTTGCCGCGGAATGCCGCCGGCAATCGTTACTGTTGCGCGGCGATCCGCACGAACGCGAAATACTCGCGGAGATCGAAGCCATCGCCGATACCGGAGACTGGAAATGAAGCGGGGCGACCTCGTCCGCGTTGCCCTTCCGGGCGACTATGGCAAGCCGCGGCCTGCCCTGATCATCCAGTCCGACTTGTTCGAGGAACATCCGTCATTCACGGTCTTGCCGATCACCAGCGAAATCAGGCCCACCCCGATGGTGCGGATCACCATAGAGCCCGATGAGCAAACGCAACTCAATGCGCGTTCGCAGATCATGATCGACAAGGCGATCACCGTTCCACGCGAGAAAATCGGCGGAAAGTTTGGCAGCGTCCGCGAAGCCGACATGCTTGCGGTCAACCGCGCGCTCGCACTGTTCTTTGGCTTGGCTTGAAGAAGAAACTCCGGGAGACCACCATGAATCTCGACGCACTGAACAAAGTGGCGCTGGCCATGACGGCGCCGGGCAAGGGCATCCTCGCCGCCGACGAATCCACTGGCACCATCAAGAAGCGCTTCGACGCCATCGGCGTCGAATCGACCGAGGACAATCGCCGCGACTACCGCGAGATGCTGTTCCGCTCGGCCGAGGGCATGAAGCACATTTCCGGCGTCATCCTCTACGACGAGACCATCTGGCAGAAGGCCAAGGACGGCACGCCGCTGGTCAAGCTGATCGAAAAGGCCGGCGCCATTCCCGGCATCAAGGTCGACGAAGGCACCAAGCCGCTGCCGATGAGCAAAGGCGAATTGATCACGGTCGGCCTCGACAAGCTCGCCGACCGGCTGCCGAAATACTACGAGCAGGGCGCGCGTTTCGCCAAATGGCGCGCGGTGATCGACATCGGCCAAGGCATCCCGAGCTGGAACTGCATCAAGGCCAATGCCCACGCGCTCGCCCGCTACGCCGCGCTGTGCCAGGCCGCCGACATCGTGCCGATCGTCGAGCCGGAGGTGCTGATGGACGGCGATCACGACGTCGACCGCTGCTTTTCCGTCACCGAGCGCGTGCTGAAAACCGTGTTCAACGAACTGTTCGACGCCCACGTCATGCTCGAAGGCATGGTGCTGAAGCCGAACATGGTGGTCGCCGGCAAGAAGTGCGCCAGGCAGGCTTCCGTCGAGGAAGTCGCCGAGAAGACGGTGACGGTGCTCAAGATCTGCGTGCCGGCCGCGGTGCCGGGCATCGCCTTCCTGTCGGGCGGGCAGAGCGACGAGGACGCCACCGCCCATCTCGACGCCATGAACAGAATCGGCAATCTGCCGTGGAAGCTCACCTTCTCCTACGGCCGCGCGCTGCAGCACGCGCCGCAGACGACGTGGAAGGGCAAGCCGGAGAATGTCGCCGCCGCCCAGCGCGCCTTCGCCCACCGCGCCAGGATGAACGGCCTCGCCGCGCTCGGGCAGTGGAAGTCCGACCTGGAGAAGAAGGCGGCGTAATTTTCCTCTTCCTTCCCCTCTCCCCTTGTGGGAGAGGGTGGTCCCGAGCGCAGCGAGGGACCGGGTGAGGGGTCGGCATTTCGGTGAAGCGCTGACCCCTCACCCGGCTCGCTTCGCTCGCCACCCTCTCCCACAAGGGGAGAGGGTTAAGACCACCCAGCCGAAAATTTCCCCACAATAGGAATCTCCCGTGATCGATCTCTATACCTGGACCACGCCCAACGGCCGCAAGATTTCCATCGCGCTCGAGGAGCTCGGCCTGCCCTACACCGTGCACCCGATCGACATTTCCAAGGACGAGCAATTCAAGCCGGAATTCCTCAAGATCGCGCCGAACAACCGCATCCCGGCCATCGTCGACCGCGACAACAACATGGCGCTGATGGAATCCGGCGCCATCCTCATTTATCTCGCCGACAAGACCGGCAAGCTGATGCCGAAATCGGGCGAAGGCCGCTACCGCGTCATCGAGTGGCTGATGTGGCAGATGGGCGGCCCCGGGCCGATGCTCGGCCAGGTGCACCACTTCGTGAAATACAACAAAGGCAAGGCGCCCTACGCCGAGGAGCGCTACCTGAAAGAGGGCCACCGCCTCTACAAGGTGCTCAATACCCGGCTCGAAGGCCGGCCGTTTGTCGCCGACGAGTACTCGATCGCCGACATTGCGATTTGGCCGTGGATCTCGCGCTTCGAGTGGCAGACCATCGACATGACGCAGTACCCCAACGTCAAGCGCTGGTACGAGACCATCGCCGCGCGCCCGGCGGTGCAGAAGGGCTACAAGGTGCCGAAGGACATGGGCCCGATCCCGATGCCCTGACGCGGGGGGTCGCGCAGTCATCAACTGTCATGGCCGGGCATAGCCGTTCGAAGAACGGCGTTCTTAAGAACGCCTATGTCCCGGCCATCGCGCTGAGGTGAGCACCGCGCCGCCATAAGCGGGATCGCCGGGACAAGCCCGGCGATGACAAGCTAGAGTGTTTCCTGATTCGTAGCGTTGCGTTTTTCTCCCGCATCAGCGCAACGCCCGATGGCCGCCCCGAAGAAAATCCCGCAATCCGACCTGGCCGGCCTGGTGCAGCGCGCAAGCGCCCATCACGGGCGCGGCGAGCTCGACGCGGCGGAGGATCTTTACCGGCAGGTGCTCGGCGCCCAGCCCGGCCATTTCGACGCGCTGCATCTGTGCGGCGTGCTGATGCAGCAGCGCGGCCGCTCGGCCGAGGCGCTCGACCTGATCGGCAAGGCGCTTGCCGCCAACGAACGCGTGGCGGCGGCGCATTGCAACTACGCTCTGGTGCTGGCGGCGCTCGGCCGCCATGGCGAGGCGCTGACAAGCTACGAGCGGGCGCTGGCGCTCAAGCCGGATTACGCCGAGGCCTGGCATAACCGCGGCAATGCCCTGGTCGCGCTCGAGCGCCTCGGCGAGGCGCTCAAGAGCTACGAGCAGGCGATTGTGCTGCGCCCCGATTACGCAAGCGCCCTCATCAACCGCGCGCAGGTGCTGCAAAAGCTCGCGCGGCCGCGCGAAGCGGTGGCGAGCTTCGACCTGGCGCTGGCATTGGCCCCCGGCACGGCGGACGCCTTCAACATGCGCGGCAACGCGCATTACGCCCTGAAATCCTACGCCGCGGCGCTCGCCGACTATGAGCGTGCCGCCCGCCTGCGCCCCGATGCGGCGCCGCTGCACAACAATCGCGGCAATGCCTTGCGCGAGCTCGGCCGTCACGAGGAGGCGCTCGCCGCCTTCGAACGGGCGCTGGCGCTCGCACCCGATTATGCCGAGGCGCACAGCAATCGCGGCAATGCCCTGATCGAGATGAACCGCGTCGAGGAGGCGTTGCAGGCCTACCAGCGGGCGCTGGCGCTCAAGCCGGACTTTGCCGACGCGCTGATCAACCGCGGCAACGCGCTGCGCTATCTCGACCGCATCGCGGAGGCGCTCGAGAGCTTCGACGCCGCGCTCGCGCTCGCGCCCGAACTCGCCGAGGCGCACTGGAACAAGGCGCTCACCTGCCTGGAGACCGGCGACTTCGCGCGCGGCTTCGCAGGCTACGAATGGCGCTGGAAGCGCGACAGCGAGCTCAAGCCGCGCGGCTTTGTCCAACCGCAGTGGCGCGGCGAGGATGTGCGCGGCAAGACCATTCTGCTGCATGCCGAGCAGGGCTTCGGCGACACCATTCAGTTCCTGCGCTACCTGCCGATGGTCGCCGCCAAAGGCGCAAAGATCGTGCTGGAAATCCCCGACGATCTGCGGCCGCTCATCGGCCCCACCGCGGGCCTTGCCGCGGTGATCCGCCGCGGCGAGACGCCGCCGCCGTTCGATGTGCATTGCCCGCTGATGAGTCTGCCGCTCGCCTTCGGCACCACGCTCGACACCATCCCCGCCGCCGTGCCTTACCTGCGGGCGCCGGCCGAGCGCATCGACAAATGGCGCGCGCTTCTCTCCGGCGCGGCAAGGCCGCGCGTCGGCCTCGTCTGGTCGGGCAAGCCGACGCACAAGAACGACCGCAACCGCAGCATTCCGCTCGCCGCGCTCGCACCGCTGCTGCGCACGCCGGGGATCGCCTTCGTCAGCCTGCAAAAGGACTATCGCGATGCCGACCGCGAGGCGCTCGAAGCCTCGCCGCTCGCGCGCCTCGATCACGCGCTTGGCGATTTCGCCGACACCGCGGCGGCGATCGCCAACCTCGACCTGGTGATCGCCGTCGATACCGCGGTCGCGCATCTCGCCGGCAGCCTCGGCAGGCCGCTATGGCTGTTGCTGCCGGCGATCGGCGACTGGCGCTGGCTCATCGGCCGCGCCGACAGCCCCTGGTATCCGAGCGCGCGGCTTTTCCGCCAGCCGCGCATCGGCGATTGGCAGAGCGTGATCGCCGAGGTGGCGCGCGACCTCGCTTTGTTCGCTTAACGTACCGGTTGTCAATTTTCCGCCCGATTGCGCTACCATGGCGGTCGCCATGGCCACGCGAGCGAAAAAAGCCGAGCCCCGTCCGGCCCCGCGTCTCTATCTCGTGACGCCGCCGGTCGCCGACGCGTCGGCCTTTGCCGGCGCGCTTGCGGCCGCGCTCGCCGCGGGCGACGTCGCCGCCGTGCTGCTGCGGCTTGCACCGGGCGACGAGCGCAGCCTGATCAATCGCGCCAAGGCGCTTTGCCCCGCCGTGCAGGACGCCGGCGCCGCGCTCCTGCTCGACGGCCACGCCGACCTGGTGGCGCGCGCCGGCGCCGACGGTGCGCATCTCACCGGCATCGAAGCCGTCACTGAGGCGACCGAACGGCTCAAGCCCGAGCGCATCGCCGGCGCCGGCGGCCTCAACAGCCGGCACGACGCCATGGTCGCCGCCGAGGCCGGCGCCGACTACGTGATGTTCGGCGAGCCAGCGGCGTCCGGCGTGCGTCCCTCCTTCGCCGCGGTCGAAGAGCGCGTCGCCTGGTGGGCCGAGGTGTTCGAGGTGCCGTGCGTCGGCTATGCCGCCGCGCTTGACGAGGTTAAGCCGCTGGTCGCGGCCGGCGCCGATTTCATCGCGCTCGGCGACTGGCTGTGGCGCGAGCCCGGCGCCGGCGTCACCGAAGCCGCGCGCCTGTTGCGCCTGCCGGAGACCGCGGCATGAGGCGCGCGGGGGGGATCGCGATCGCGCTCGCCGCGCTCGCCTTCGCCGCGCCGGTGTCGGCGCAGCCGGCAAAGTCGCCGCCGCCGCCCCAGCCGGCGCCGGCGCAGTCAGGCGGCGACGACATCGACCTCGCCTACGGCGCCTACCAGCGCGGCCAATATCTGACCGCGCTCAGCGAGGCGACCAAGCGCGCGCAGCAGAACGATGCCGCGGCCATGACGCTGCTCGGCGAGCTTTACGCGCAGGGCCTCGGCGTGCCGCGCGACGACAAGAAGGCGGCCGACTGGTACAAGCTCGCCGCCAGCAAGGGCGACCGCAACGCTATGTTCGCGCTCGCCATGTTCAACTTCCAGGGCCGCGCCGGCCCGCGCAACCCGGACGAGGCCGCCCATCTCCTGAGCGACGCCGCCAAGCTCGGCCATCCGGCCGCCGAATACGACCTCGGTCTGCTCTATCTGCAGGGCGAGCAGTTTCCGCAAGACCCCAAGCGCGCCGCCGAACTGTTCGCCGCTGCCGCCGCTGCCGGCAATCCGGAGGCGCAATACGCGCTCGCCACGATGTACAAGGAGGGCCGCGGCGTCGCCAAGGACATCAACAAGGCGATGCAGCTGATGGGTCAGGCCTCGCTCGCCGGCAATCTTGAGGCGATGGTCGAATACGCCATCGCCGAGTTCAACGGCAGCGGCGTGCAAAGGAACGAGACCGGCGCCGCGCAGCTGCTGCAGAAGGCCGCCAATCGCGGCAGCGCCGTGGCGCAGAACCGGCTGGCGCGCATCCTGATGGCCGGGCGCGGCATGCCGGCCAATCCCGCCGAGGCGGTCAAGTGGCACATCATCTCGAAGGCGCTCGGCGCCAGCGACCCCGAGCTCGACCTGTTCGCCTCCAAGCAGCCGCAAGAGGTGCGCGACGCGGCACAGAAGGCGGCCGACAAGTGGTTGTCGACCGCGGCGCCGCGCTCGTGACGGCTTATCCCTCCCCTGAAAGGGGAGGGCCGCCCGCCGAAGCTTTCGCGAAGGCGGGCGGGGTGGGGTCTTCATCGCAATTGTGCTAAGCGCCCCCACCCGGCCGAGCTTGCGCTCGGCCACCCTCCCCCCTGGCGGGGGGAGGGATGAAAGAAGAAACCATGCTCCACTCCGCTCTGCTCAACGTCATGATCGCCGCCGCGCGCAAGGCCGCGCGCGCGCTCAAGCGCGATTTCGGCGAGGTCGAGAAGCTGCAGGTCTCGCTCAAGGGGCCGGCCAATTTCGTCACCGCCGCCGACCGCCGCGCCGAGGAGACGCTGTTCCAGGAACTGTCGAAGGCACGGCCCGGCTACGGCTTCCTCGGCGAGGAAGGCGGCCGGCGCGACGGCGCCGACAAGACCCACACCTGGATCGTCGATCCGCTCGACGGCACCACCAACTTCCTGCACGGCATCCCGCAGTTCGGCATTTCCATCGCGCTGGAGCGCGACGGCGCGATCGTCGCCGGCGTCATCTACAATCCGGCGACCGACGAGATGTTCACCGCCGAGAAGGGCAAGGGCGCCTTCCTCAACGAGCAGCGCATCCGCGTCGCCGCCCGCAAGACGCTCGCCGACGCCGTCATCGCCTGCGGCCTGCCGCACCGCGGCCGCGGCCAGCTCGAGCTCGGCACCCGCGAAATCGGCGCCATGCAGCCCGAGGTGGCGGGCCTGCGCCGCTTCGGCGCCGCAGCCCTCGACCTTGCCTGGGTGGCCGCGGGCCGCATCGACGGCTACTGGGAGCGCAACATCAAGCCGTGGGACATCGCGGCAGGGTTAATCCTGGTGCGCGAGGCCGGCGGCTTCGTCACCGACTGCGACGGCGGCGCCGACATGATGGCGAAGGGCCATATCGTGGCCGGAAACGAAGCCATCCAGAAAGAGATCGTCCGCATCTTGAAGCAGGCCGGGCGAAGCTGACGTAATTTCAACTCATTCGGCCGCTTTACGTTTTAAGGGTTCCGGCACGTTTGCTTTCTCGTTGTCATGGGTCTGTGCCATATTGCGCACGGACCCTTTCGAGACGGCGTTAACTTTTAGGCTCATGGTCCCTTAAGCCGATGGCAAAAGACCTCGATCCGCTCAAGCTCTCCAGCCCCCGGATCTTCCTGTTCCGGATGCTGGTTTTCGTCGTCCTGGTCGGGCTGGTCGCGTTCCTGCTGCACAAGCAGATCGAAGTGGCGTTCATGTCCAATCCGGGCCTCAACGCGCTCATCCTCGGCGTCGAGGTGATCGGCGTCATCCTCGCCTTCCGCCAGGTGCTGCGGCTCTATCCGGAAATTTCCTGGGTCAACAATTTCCGCCTCGCCGATCCCGGCCTCGCGGTCGAGCGGCCGCCGGTGCTGCTGGCGCCGATGGCGGCGATCCTCGGCAGCCGGATCGGCCGCATGTCGATTTCGGCGCAGATGATGCGCGGCATTCTCGATTCGATCGCCACCCGCCTCGACGAGGCGCGCGACATCTCGCGCTACATGACGGGGCTTCTGGTGTTCCTCGGCCTGCTCGGCACCTTCTGGGGCCTGATCGAAACCGTGGGCTCGGTCGGCAACGTCATCCAGGGGCTCAAGGCCGGCGGCGATGCCGGCAACATGTTCGATTCCTTACGCGAAGGCCTCGCCGCGCCGTTGAGCGGCATGGGCATTTCGTTCTCGTCGTCGCTGTTCGGTCTGGCCGGCTCGCTGGTGCTCGGCTTCCTCGACCTGCAATCGAGCCAGGCGCAGAACCGCTTCTATACCGAGCTCGAGGACTGGCTCTCCACCACCGTCTACGACCACGCCGCCGAGCCGATCGCCGGCGTCGCCGTCGGCGGCGAGGTGCGCACGGCGATGGAGCGCCTGCGCGAGGCGGTCAACGAGGCCGGCGGCTCCAAGGCCGCCTCCGCCGCCATGTCCAATCTCGCCGAGGCCATCCAGGGCCTCGTCCACCACATGCGCACCGAGCAGCAGATGATCCGCGACTGGGTCGACAGCCAGGCCGAGCAGCAGCGCGAGATCAAGCGGCTGCTCGAGATCATGGTGCGCGAGAACGTCAACCGGTGATCATGATCCGTCAACCTGAGGTGCGAGCGAAGCGAGCCTCGAAGGATGACGGGCACGGACTCCCCGGCCGTTCATCCTTCGAGGGCCGCCTGCGGCGGCCGCCTCAGGATGACGGGGAAAGGGACGCGTAAAACTCATGGCCCTTGCCCGCATCCGCCGCGGCGAAAGCGGCATGAACTACTGGCCGGGCTTCGTCGACGCCCTGTCGACGCTGATCCTCGGCATCATCTTCCTGCTCACCGTCTTCGTGGTGGTGCAGTTCTATTTGCAGCAGGAAGTGGCCGGCAAGGACACCGCGCTGCAGCAGCTCAACGCCCAGATCGCCCAGCTCACCAGCATCCTGTCGATGGAGAAGGCCGGCAAAGCCGATCTGGAGAACCAGCTCGCCGCCTTGCGCGCCACGCTTGCCACCGCCGAGAGCGAGCGCGACAAGGCCAAGAGCGAGGCCGCAAGCGCCGGCGCCGGCGCCGCCGCGGCGCAAGGTCAGGTGACCGCGCTGACGAGCGAGCTCGAAGGCGAAAAGAAGCTCTCCGCCAAGGCGCTGTCGCAGGTCGAGATCCTCAACCAGCAGATCGCGGCGCTGCGCCGCCAGCTCGCCGCCCTCGAACAGGCGCTCGATGTCGCCGAGAAGAAGGACAAGGACTCGCAGGCGCGCATCGCCGATCTCGGCCAGCGCCTCAATCTCGAATTGGCCAACCGCGTCAACGAGCTCAAACGCTACCGCTCCGACTTCTTCGGCAAGCTGCGCGAGATCCTCGGCAACCGGCCCGACATGCGCATCGTCGGCGACCGCTTCGTCCTGCAGTCGGAGGTGTTCTTCGACACCGGCAAGGCCGATTTGAAACCTGAGGGACGCGCCGAGATGGACAAGGTGGCGAGCGCGCTGGTGCAGCTCGAAGGCCAGATTCCCGCCGACCTGCAATGGGTGCTGCGCGTCGACGGCCACACCGACGTGCGGCCGATCTCGGGCGCCGGCGGCCCGTTCAAGTCGAACTGGGACCTGTCGGCGGCGCGCGCCATCGCGGTGGTGCAGTACCTGATCAGCAAGGGCGTGCAGCCCAAGCGCCTGGTCGCGGCCGGCTTCGGCGAGTATCAGCCGATCGACACCGGCACCACCGAGGACGCCTACCGCAAGAACCGCCGCATCGAGTTCAAGCTGACCGAGCGGTAGTTTTCCTTCCCACATGTCATGGCCGCGCGCGCCGCAAGCACAGCGCGCTCCCTCTCCCCTGGGGGGAGAGGGTTGGGGTGAGGGGGCAAGTGACTCTCGATAGGCTATAACCCCTCACCCGGATCGCTTCGCGATCCGACCTCTCCCTATGGGAGAGGTGAAGAGTAGAGGTTGCCGCACGCGTGCCGCAAAATGTCACCCTCCGCCCCTACACGCCCGCCGACGAAGACGCGGCGATCGAACTGTGGCGGCGCACCTGGGCCAAGCATTATCCGCACATCGACTTCGACAAGCGCGTCGGCTGGTGGCGCGAGCGCTGGCGCAAGGAACTGGTGCCGGTGGCGCACATCGTCATCGCGGAGGTGAACGGTGCGATGGCCGGCTTCGTCACCGTCGATCCGAAGACCATGTATCTCGACCAGATCGTGGTGGCGCCGGAGCATTGGGGCAGCCCGGTGGCGCTGGCGCTGCTCGACGAGGCCAAGCGCATCTCGCCGAAGGGCCTCGATCTCCTCGTCAACAAGGACAATTTCCGCGCCATCCGCTTCTACGAGAAGCACGGCTTTGCCTATGCCGGCGAGGACAAAAACCCGGTATCGGGGATTGCGGTCAACCGCATGGCCTGGCGGCCTTAACTACGCGCCGCCGCTAAAACGCGGGCCTAGGCCGCGCCGGCAACCGCCTGCGCGGTCGCGGCGTCGAAGGTCTTGGCGTCGACCTTGAGATAAGCGAGCTTCTCCTCGGCGATCACCACGGCCTCGGCGACGCCGGGCAGTTTGCGCAGGCGCGCGGCGAGGCGCTCGGCGTCGGCCGCCTCGATCGCGCCGACCGGAATGAGGCGCGTGCTGAGATAGCTCGGCCGCGCCATGCCGAGCGCGGCCGCAAGCCAGATCAGCGCCAGCGCCGTCGTCACGATGAAGACGCCGGCCGCGCCGCCGTGCTGGTTGGCGAAGCCGCCGATGACGCCGCCGGCGAAAATGCCGAGGAATTGCAGGCTGGAGTAGAGTCCCATCGCCGTGCCCTTGCCGTCCGGCGGCGCCACCTTGGTGACCAGCGACGGCAGGCTCGCCTCCAGCACGTTGAAGGCCGAGAAGAAGACGACGAGGCCGCCGATCAGCACCGCGCCGTCGGAGGCGCCGCGGTAGAGCATCACCTGGCTCACCGGCAGCAGCGCGACCGCGACGATGAAGACCGGCTTCATCAGCCGGAATTTCTCGGCAACGATGATGGCCGGCGCCATGACGACGACCGACGTCACCAGCACCGGCAGGTAGATCATCCAGTCGTTCTGCGTCGAGACGTTGAGCGTCGCGCGCAGCAGGCCCGGCACCACCAGGAAGCTCGCCGTCAGCATGGCGTGCAGCGCGAAGATGCCGACGTCGAGCCGCAGCAATTCCCTGTTGCGCAGCACCGAGCCGATCAGGCCCGGCACGGTCTCGGCGTCGCGATGCAGCGTCACCCGGCGCGGGCTCGGCACCACGAACTGCGTGATGGCAATGCCGGCGACCGCGAGCGCCGCCATCAGCCAGAAGATGCCCTTGACGCCGATGACATGCGCGGCGATGGGGCCGGCCACCAGCGCGATCATGAAGGAGGCGCCGATGGTGAGGCCGACCATGGCCATGGCCTTGGTGCGATTGTCCTCGGTGGTGAGGTCGGCCACCATCGCCAGGATCACCGAGCCGACGGCGCCGGCACCCTGCAGCGCGCGGCCGACGATGACGCCGCCGATGCTGTCGGACTTCGCCGCCACCGCGCTGCCGGCGGCGAACAGGATCAGCCCGAACACGATCATGACCTTGCGGCCGAGCCGGTCGGACAACAGGCCGAAGGGAATTTGCAGCAGCCCCTGGGTCAGCCCGTAAATGCCGAGCGCCTCGCCGATCAGATAGGGGCTCGCCCCCGAAAGCCCGCGCGCATAGGCCTCGAACACCGGATAGACCATGAAGAGGCCGAGCAGACGCACCGAAAACACCGCCGAAAGCGACCCGGCCGCCCGGAATTCCGTTTGAGTCATCGCGATTATTCCGCCTCCGGCAGCGGCTTGCCGCCCCTGCCCGCCTCCTGTATAGAGCCGCCAAATCCAATGCAATTGCGGCGCTCGGCGCGCCCCGGACCGGACATGAAAACCGAGATTCACCCGAACTATCACACCATCAAGGTGGTGATGACCGACGGCACCGAATTCACCACCCGCTCCACCTGGGGCAAAGAGGGCGATGTCATGCATCTCGACATCGACCCGAAGTCGCACCCGGCCTGGACCGGCGGCGCGCAGCAGCTGGTCGACCGCGGCGGCCGCCTGTCGCGCTTCCAGAAGAAGTTCTCCGGCTTCCTCAAGGAGGACGGCAAGAAGAAGTAAGGCCGGACGCGACGTCCAAAACGCAAAATCACTGCTCAATTTCTGCCATCACCGGGCCGGCGCGAAGCGCCGAGACCCGGTGATCCCGTTCAGGAGGGCAAGGTTGCCCCATGAATCGAGATGGCCGGGACGAGCCCGGCCATGACAGGTCGCAGAATTTGGAACGCTAAAACTTAGACGCTTTCGGCGCCGAAGGCCGCCTTGAGCAGGCCGAGCTGACGCTCGACCGGATTGGCGGCGAGCGGCCGTTCGCCGGCGAGCGGATTATGGATGGTGCTGTCGAGCCGGCGCACTTTGGCGTGCAGCTTCTGCGAGCGCTCGATCAGCGAGCGCAGCTTCTCCGGCAGCAATTCGACGTTGTTGGGATCGTGATGATCGCTCGCCGACAGCTTGACCTTGGTCTTTTCCTTGTTGGCCTGGGCGAGCGACATCTCGCCTTCCTTGACCGCGCGGTGCAGCAGCAGCCAGGAGGCGAGCTGCATGAGGCGCGTGGTCAGCCGCATGCTTTCGGTGGCGTAGGCGAGCGCAGCCGAGCGCGCGAGCGTCTTGGATTCGGCGCGGCCCGGGCCGTCGAGATAGGTCGCGGTCTCCTCGACCAGAGTCATGCCGTCGCGGAACAGGTCGGCAAAGGCTTGGCTATTGGCGAGCCGCTCGCCGAACGACACGGGCTGGACTTCCTGAAACTGGGATTTCTCCGACATGACGCTACGCCTCACCACTCGACTGCCGACCCACCCCGTAACGAATGGGTAAGCATGGCGCGGCGGCGCCCGTTCGTCCAGCCGAACCTCGAGACATAGTTGCCGGGCAGGCTTAAGCGCGCGGAAAATGCGCGGCTTTGCGGCAGTTGACCCGAAATGGCACAAAAAAAGGAGCCGCCGTTGCCGGCGGCTCAAGGTGATAACAGGGAGGCGTCAAACAGAGTGGACAGGAGCCACTCAATGTCCATGAAGATGGACGCGAACAGTAATGGTCGAGAAAGCTTAACGACACCTTACCGAACTGCGGCAAAGGCAAGATTTTTTGCTAACGTCGACCCGTCACCCTGAGGCGCGGGCAAAATGAGCTTCGAAGGGTGACGGCCCCCGGCCCTGCATGTTTCGAGGCGCGCCTGCGGCGCGCATCGCAGGATGACGGCGGGCGGTTGGGACTTACCGCTTGAAGAACTGGTCGGCGGCCGAGCGCGAGGCGCGCTTCTGCGTGATGTCGGCTTCCAGACGGTTGATCTCGTCGTGCAGCAATTGCACCCGCGCCTGCAGTTCCTCGACCGACAACAGCGTCAGATCCTGCCCGATCTCGTGCGCGATCTTCTTCTTCGGCTTGTCGTCGTCGTCGATGGCCGGCATGGCTGCCCTCACGGCACCGAAATCTAGCGCCGCCCGGCCGGGTTGTCACACCGGCGGCGTCCGCCTAAAGATCGCGACCAGACAAAGCCCTGCGAGGAACCGATGGCCGATATCCCGACCACGATGACCGCAATCGGCATCACATCCCCCGGCGGTCCGGATGTGCTGGTGCCGGAACAGCGCGCGGTGCCCAGGCCCGGAGCGGGCGAAATCCTGGTGAAGGTCGCAGCCGCCGGCGTCAACCGCCCCGACGTGATGCAGCGCCAGGGCAATTACCCGCCGCCCCCCGGCGCGCCCGACATTCCCGGCCTCGAGATCGCCGGCGAGGTGGTCGCGCTCGGCCCTGACGCGAAACGCTGGAAGCCCGGCGACAAGGTGATGGCGCTGGTCGTCGGCGGCGGCTACGCCGAATACTGCCTCGCCCACGAGAGCCACGCGCTTGCCGTCGACGGCCTGTCGATGGTCGAAGCCGCCGCCGTGCCGGAGACGTTTTTCACCGTCTGGCACAATGTCTTCGAGCGCGGCGCGCTGAAAAAGGGCGAAACGCTGCTGGTGCATGGCGGCACCTCCGGCATCGGCACCACCGCCATCATGCTGGCCAAGGAATTCGGCGCGCGCGTCATCACCACTGCGGGCTCGGCGGAAAAATGCGAAGCGGCCCGCAAGCTCGGCGCCGACGTCGCCGTTAACTATAAGACCGAGGACTTCGTCGCCGCCACCAAGAAGGCGACGAACGACAAGGGCGCCGAGCTTATACTGGACATGGTCGGCGGCGATTACATCGCGCGCAATTACGAAGCCGCCGCCGTCGAAGGACGCATCGTACAGATCGCCTTCCAGGGCGGACCGAAAGCGCAAGTCAATTTCATGCGGCTGATGCTCAAGCGACTGCACCACACCGGTTCGACGCTGCGCTCGCGCTCGGTCGCCGACAAGGGCGCGATCGCCAAGGCGATCGCCGATCAAGTGCTGCCGCTGTTTGCCAAGGGCAAGGCGAAGCCGATCATCTACAAGACCTTCCCGTTGCGCCAGGCGGCGGCCGCCCACGCGCTGATGGAAACCAGCGCCCATATCGGAAAAATCGTACTAACCGTTTGACGGGGCGAATGATATTCTCGGTTTTGGGGCCGCGAAAACGGCGCAATCGCGGGCGAAACCGAAAGCATGTTGATTGCCGATTGTCGCCGCGACAGCGGCGCCGGGGGGTTGGTTTGATCGCGACACGGTGGCTCATCGCCGCTGCTTTTGCGCTGCTCGCCGCCTCGCCGGCGCGCGCGGTCGAGGCCGTCAACGTGCGGCTCGACGCCTCCGCCATCGACCTCACCGCGGCGACCGACGTCCTGCACACCGAAACCGACCGCATCCAGGTCTCCACCGCGCCCGGCCCCGACGGCATCGTCCGCCGCATCGAAGTGCGCGCGCGCGAAGGCAACAGCAACTGGGCGGTGTTCGCGCTGACCAACAACAGCGACGAGCAGATCGACCGGCTGATCGTCGTGCCGCACTACCGCATGGTCGGCTCCGGCCTGTTCTGGCCCGATCTCGGCCTGTCGCGCGTCGTCGCCATCACGCCGTCGTCGGGCGACCGCCCGGTGCGGCAGGAAAGCACGAGCTCCGACATTTTCCGCATCACGCTCGATCCCGGCACCGTCATCACCCTGGTCGCCGAGCTGCGCACCGACAAACTGCCGCAGATCTACCTGTGGGAGCCCGACGCCTACAAGGACAAGGTCAACTCCTTCACGCTGTATTACGGCATCGTCATCGGCATCGCCGGCCTGCTCGCGCTCTTCCTCACCATTCTGTTCGTGGTCAAAGGCTCGATCATGTTCCCGGCGGCCGCGGCGCTCGGCTGGGCGGTGCTGATCTATATCGGCATCGACTTCGGCTTCTGGGGCAAGGTGTTCGACATGTCGGCCGGCGCCGAACGCGTCTGGCGCGCCTGCGGCGAGGCCATCCTGTCGGCGACGCTCTTGGTGTTCCTGTTCGCCTATCTCAACCTGTCGCGCTGGCACGTGCGCTATGCCCACATCACCATCGGCTGGCTGGTGGCGCTCGCGGCGCTGATCGGCGTCGCCCTGTTCGATCCGGCGGTCGCCTCGGGCATCGCCCGCATCTCGCTGGCGTTGATCGCGGTGTTCGGGCTGGCGCTGGTGATCTATCTCTCGACCCACGGCTTCGACCGCGCCGTGCTCCTGATCCCGACCTGGCTCCTGCTGGTGGTGTGGACCTCGGGCGCCGGGCTCGCCGTCACCGGCGCCGTCACCAACGATATCATCGGACCGGCGCTGCTCGGCGGCCTGGTGCTGATCGTGATGCTGATCGGCTTCACGGTGATGCAGCACGCGTTTGCCGGCGGCATCACCCACGGCATCGTCTCCGACGTCGAGCGCCGCGCGCTGGCGCTGACCGGCGCCGGCGACATGATCTGGGACTGGGACGTGTCCGCTGACAAGGTCTTCACCAGCCCGGAGACCGAGCACATCCTCGGGCTCAAACGCGGCACGCTCGAGGGCCCGGCGGCAAGCTGGCTCGATATTCTGCACCCGCTCGACCGCGACCGTTTCCGCGCCTCGCTCGACAACGCGGTCGAGCAGCGCCGCGGCCGCCTCGCCCAGGATTTCCGCCTGCGCACCGAGGACGGCAACTACCTCTGGTTCACGCTCAAGGCGCGGCCGGTGGTCGGCTCGGACGGCGAGGTGGTGCGCCTGGTCGGCACGCTCACCGACGTCAACGATTTCAAGAAAGCCGAGGAGCGGCTGCTGTTCGACGCGGTGCACGACAATCTCACCGGCCTGCCCAACCGCGAACTCTTCCTCGACCGCATGGAAGCGGCTTTCGCCTATGCCCGCTCCGATCCGCAGATCAAGCCGTCGATCCTGGTGATCGACCTCGACCGCTTCAAGCAGGTCAACGACTCGGTCGGCATGGCGATGGGCGATTCCGTGCTGCTCACCATTGCGCGCCGGCTTGGCCGCCTGCTCAAGGCGCAGGACACGCTGGCCCGGCTCGGCGGCGATCAGTTCGCCCTGATCCTGATGTCGGAAAAGGAACCGGCGCGCATCGTCGCCTTCACCGAGACGCTGCGCCGCACGCTGCGCGCGCCGATCGCCTTCAACGACCGCGAAATCTTCCTCACCGCCTCGATCGGGCTGGCGCTCGCCGAGAACCAGCCGCACCGCACCGAGGAAGTGCTCAAGGACGCCGAGCTTGCGATGTACCACGCCAAGCGGATCGGCGGCGACCGCATCGAAATCTTCAAGCCGGCCATGCGCTCGCGCAAGACCGACCGGCTGACCATCGAGTCGGAGCTGCGCCGCGCCATCGAGCGCGAGGAAATCAAGGTGCTGTACCAGCCGATCGTGCGCCTGGAGGACCGCGCCATCGCCGGCTTCGAAGCGCTGGCACGCTGGGATCACCCCAAGATGGGCCGGCTGTCGCCGTCCGAATTCATCTCCATCGCCGAGGAGATCGGCCTTATCGTCGACCTCGGGCTGTTCATGCTCGACCGCACCGCGCGCCAGCTTGCCACCTGGCAGGCGGCGAGCCGCGGCCGCGAGCCGATCACGGCCAGCGTCAACGTGTCGTCGCGGCAATTGCTGCGCCACGACCTGATCCAGGACCTGCGCAGCGTGCTGGCGCGCTCGACGCTTGCCCGCGGCACCTTCAAGCTCGAGATCACCGAATCGCTGGTGATGGAGAACCCCGAGCACGCCGCGCAGATGCTCAGCCGCATCAAGGAACTCGGCGCCGGCCTGTCGCTCGACGACTTCGGCACTGGCCACTCCTCGCTCGCCTATCTGCAGCGCTTCCCCTTCGACACCATCAAGATCGACCAGTCCTTCGTGCGCACCGGCGCGGGCGGCACGCGGCCGGTGATCCTGCGCTCGATCATCGCGCTGGCGCACGATCTCGGCATGGAAGTGGTGGCGGAAGGCGCCGAGACCGACTCGGATGCCGTCGAGCTCTACCAGCTCGGCTGCGAGTACGCGCAGGGCTTTGCCTTCGGCGAGCCGATGAGCGCGCAGGCTGCGAGCGGCCTGCTCAGCGCCGCGCACATGGAAACCGCGCGCTAACGCCGCACCGGTCGTGCCCGCAGCGGGCATCCAGCGATCCCGGCGCGCATTTTTAACGAGGGGAATGCGGTCATCCGCTGTCGCGGATGATGACGGTCAGGCGTGGCCGGCTTCGCTCGACAGCATGCCGAGGTCGATGCCGATCTTGCGCAGCGCCTTTTCGTATTTGGCGTCGATGTCGGCGCCGAAGATCAGTTCCGGATCGGCGGCGCAATGCAGCCAGCCATTGGCCTGAATCTCGGTCTCGAGCTGACCGGGCGCCCAGCCGGCGTAGCCGAGCGCAAGGACCGCGCTCGACGGCCCATCGCCCTTGGCGATGGCCTTGAGAATGTCGAGGGTGGCGGTGAGGCAGATGCCCTCGTCGATCGGCAGCGTCGAATTCTCGATGAAGTAGTCGGCCGAGTGCAGCACGAAGCCGCGGCCGGTCTCGACCGGACCGCCCTTGAGCACCTTCACATCCTCGGCCCGCGTCGGCAGCTGGATGCGCTCGGCGGCCGGGATGACCTCGAGCTGCACCAGAAGATCGGGAAATTTGATGTTGCCGGCGCGCTGGTTGACGACGATGCCCATGGCGCCTTCGCTCGAATGCGCGCAGACATAGATCAGGCTGCGGGCAAAGCGCTCGTCGCTCATCGCCGGCATCGCGATCAGCATCTGACCGTCGAGATAACCGCGGGCGGAGGTCTTGTCGGACGACTTGCGAGGAAGCTTCATGATCAAAGGTTATCCAATCGGCCCGTCTTTGCAAACGACACAGGTTGCAGAAAGTTCGGTCACCCACTGTCATTATTGAGGCAGCCAATTGTGGCGAAACGATCAAATTGCTTTGTTCTTGCGCAATCGCCGCTCACGATGAATTCAGTGGCGCGGCACGGTTTTACCATCTAGACGGGCGGCATGAAAAATATCGGCAAGGCATTATGCGCCGCGGCCGCCGCCGGCAGTATCGCCACGATGCTTGCCGCGCCGGTGCGCGCCGATGACGCCTCACCCTGGACCGAGGACAGCTACTCCGCGATTCGCCTGATCGCCGGCAGCAACCGACAGGGCGCGGCGGCGCTGCGCGCCGGCATTGAGATCAAGCTGGCACCGGGATGGAAAACCTACTGGCGCTATCCGGGAGATTCCGGCGTGCCGCCGCGTTTCGATTTTTCCGGATCGGATAATCTCGCCCTCGCCAAGGTCTCCTACCCGGCGCCGCATCTGTTCAGCGACGAGACCGGCAACTCGCTCGGCTACAAAGACCGGGTGACGTTTCCGGTGCAGCTGACGCCCAGGGAGCCCGGCCGGCCGGTCAGGCTGCATCTCAAGCTCGACTACGCCGTGTGCGAGAAGCTCTGCGTGCCCGCCGAGGCGAGCGCCGACCTTGTCGTTGCAGGGGGCGACAGCGCGCAGGATGCGAAGCTTGCCGCCGCCGAGGCGCTGGTGCCGAAGAAGGTCAGCGCCGCGCAGGCCGGTCTGACGGCACGGCGGGTCAACAATGCGGCGAAGCCTCTCGTCATGGTCGATCTGAAGGCGGCGGCGGGCGCACCGGTCGACGTCTTTGTCGAAGGCCCGACACCTGATTGGGCCTTGCCCATTCCGAAGCCCGCGCCGGGCGCGCCGCAAGGCCACCGCCAGTTCGGCTTCGAACTCGACGGCCTGCCGCCGGGCACCGACGCCAAAGGCCCGTTCGACCTGACCTTTACCGTGGTCGCGCCGGGCCGCGCCTTCGAGGTCACGACCCATCTCGACTAATCCGCGGCTTGCGCTATTTTGCGCGGCCACGGGAAACACGGAACAACAACGCGAGAGGACACCCATGCCCATCAAGGTCGGCGACAAACTGCCCAATGCCACGTTTCGCACCCATACCGCGGAAGGGCCGAACAAGCCGAAGACCACCGACGACATCTTCAAGGGCAAGAAGGTCGCGCTGTTCGCGGTGCCCGGCGCTTTCACGCCCACCTGCAACAACCTGCACATTCCGAGCTTCCTCAAGAACGTCGACGCCTTCAAGGCCAAGGGCGTCAACACCATCGCCGTGACCGGCGTCAACGACGCCTTCGTCATGGATGCGTGGAAGAAGGCGACCGGCGCCGAGGGCAAAATCGAGTTTCTCGCCGACGGCAACGGCGAATTCGCCAAGGCGATCGGCATGGACTTCGACGCCTCCGGCAACGGGCTCGGCGTGCGGTCGAAGCGCTACTCGATGTTGGTCGACAACGGCGTCGTCAAGAGCTTCAACATCGAGGACGCGCCCGGCAAGTGCGACATCAGCGGCGGCGACGCGCTGCTGAAGCAGATTTGATGTCTCGTCATTCCGGGACGGCGCGCCAGCGCCGGACCGGGATCCAGATGCAATCGCAGAGCAGGTTTCTGGAGTCCGGGCTCGCGGCCCCGGAATGACTTATTTGGATTTCATCGCGCCCTTGGCGCCGGCCCGCGCGGCGGTCAACCCTGCGCGGGCCAATTCGTCGGCGCGCTCGTTCATGACGTGGCCGGCGTGACCCTTCACCCAGTGCCAGTGCACGGTGTGGCGCGCGAGCGCTGCGTCGAGCCGCTTCCACAGATCGACGTTCTTGACCGGGCTCTTGTCGGCGGTGCGCCAGCCGTTGCGCTTCCAGCTGTGGATCCAGCTCATGATGCCGTTGCGCAGGTACTGGCTGTCGGTGTGCAGATCGACCGTGCAGGGCCGCTTCAAGGCTTCGAGCGCGGAAATCGCCGCCAGCAGCTCCATGCGGTTGTTGGTGGTATGCGCCTCGCCGCCGTGCAGTTCCTTCTCGTGATCGCCGAAGGTCAGGATCGCGCCCCAGCCGCCGGGCCCGGGATTGCCGGAGCAGGCGCCGTCGGTGTGAATGACAACGCGCTGCTCGCTCATCGCTCGATCCCGTAGTCGGTCACGCTTTTGACCGACTGGTGGAAGCGCACCTTCCAGTAGTATTCGAGCGGGTCCTTCGGCTTGACCAGCGCACCGTCGGGCACGGCCAGCCAATCGACCAGCCGCGTCAGCAGAAAGCGCATCGCCGCGCCGCGCGCCAGCACCGGCAGCGCCGCGCGCTCCGCAGCCGACCAGGCCCGGACCTTGGCATAGGCGTTGAGCAGGGCGCGGCCCTTGGTGACGTTGTAGGAATGGTCGGCCTCGAAGCACCAGGCGTTGAGGCAGACCGCGACGTCGAAGGCCAGCGTATCGACGCAGGCAAAATAGAAATCGATCAGCCCCGACAGCTTCTCGCCGAGGAAGAAGACGTTGTCGGGAAACAGGTCGGCGTGGATGACGCCCTGCGGCAGATCGCGCGGCCAGCCTTTGTCCAGCGCGTCGAGTTCTCTCGCGATCTCCGCGCACAGGCCCTGGCGCACGCTGTCGCCGCGCGGTTTGGCGTGCTCGTAGAGCGTCCGCCAGCTGGCGATGCCGAGCGCATTGGCGCGCGTCTTGTCAAAATCCTCGCCGGCGAGGTGCAGCCGCGCCAGCGCCTCGCCGACCGCAGCGCAGTGCGCCGCCGTCGGCCGGCGGATCCACAGGCCGTCGAGAAAGGTCACGATCGCCGCCGGGCGGCCGGCGAGCCGGCCGAGCATGCCGCCCTGCCGGTTCTTCACCGGCTGCGGGCAGGTCAGCCCGCGCGCCGCCAGATGCTCCATCAGCGCCAGGAAGAACGGCAGGTCCTTCTCCGCCACGCGCTTCTCGTAGAGCGTGAGGATGAAGTTGCCTTTGGCGGTATGCACCAGGAAGTTGGAATTCTCCACGCCCTCGGCGATGCCCTTGTAGGAGAGCAAAGCGCCGATGTCGTAGCCGGCGAGAAACTCATTGAGCTCGTCGGCGGTGACGTCGGTGTAGACCGCCATGAAGGCTCACTCCGCCGCCTGCTCCTCGCGCAGCGGGCGCGGCAGCGGGAAGAACATGCCCTCTTCGGCGGCGGACACGGTCTCGATGTCGAGCACGTAGCGCTCGGCGAAGGCGCCGAGCACCTCTTCCACCAGCACCTCCGGTGCGGACGCACCGGCGGTGACGCCGATCTTGTTGACGTTCGCGAAGCGGCTCCAGTCGATCTCGGCGCTGCGCTGCACCAGCACCGCGTAAGGACAGCCGGAACGCTCCGCCACTTCCTTGAGCCGCTGCGAGTTCGACGAGTTGGGCGCGCCGACCACGATCATGGCATCGACCACCGGCGCCACGCGCTTGACCGCCTCCTGGCGGTTGGTGGTGGCGTAGCAGATGTCTTCCTTGTGCGGCCCGACGATGTGCGGGAAGCGGCGCTTGAGCGCCTCGACCATCGCCGCGGTGTCCTCGACCGAGAGCGTGGTCTGCGTCACGTAGGCGAGGTTGCGCTCGTCGCGCGGCGTGTAGCGCTCGATGTCGTCGACCGACTGCACCAGCGTGATGCTGCCTTCCGGCAATTGGCCCATGGTGCCGACCACCTCGGGATGACCGGCATGGCCGATCAGCACGATTTCGCGCTTGCGCCTGTGATGGATCTCGGCTTCGCGGTGCACCTTGGTGACCAGCGGACAGGTGGCGTCGAGCGCGAACAATTTGCGGCGCTCGGCTTCGGCCGGGATCGAGCGCGGCACGCCGTGCGCGGAGAAGATCACCGGGGCGTTGCTGTCCTCGGGGATTTCGTTCAGTTCCTCGACGAAGATGGCGCCCTTGGCCTTGAGGCTTTCGACCACGTAGCGGTTATGGACGATCTCGTGGCGCACATAGACCGGGGCGCCGTACATGCGCAGCGCCCGTTCCACCGATTCGATGGCGCGCACGACGCCGGCGCAGAACCCGCGCGGCGAGCACAGCACCACCCTCAAAATCGGCTTTTCCGGGCCCGCGGCCATCGTTAATTCCAAATCCGCGCGGCTTTTTCGCGCTGTTTGCGACCCCGACATGGGGGTGACCAGCCCCGCCTGTCAAGCCGAACCATTGCAGGAACCCCCGTCAGCCCCTATATTCCGGCCACTTTCGATCATCGCCGATGATCTACTGCTTCGCCCGGACGGGCGGGCGAAGCCCGGAGGAGATTTGCCATGGCGACAGCCGCCCCATTGATGCCGAAAGCGACGGCCGTTTGGCTCTTGGACAATACCGCGCTGACGTTCGACCAGATCGCGGACTTCTGCAAGCTGCATCCGCTCGAGGTCAAGGCGATCGCCGACGGCGACGCCGCCCAAGGCATCAAGGGCCTCGACCCGATCCAGACCGGGCAGCTGACGCGCGACCAGATCGCCCAGGCGGAAGCCGACCACGACCTGAAGCTCGCGCTGGCGCCGCAGAAGGTCGACGTGCCGCAGCCCGAGCGCACCGGCAAGAAGGGCCCGCGCTACACGCCGGTGTCGCGCCGCCAGGACCGGCCGAACGCCATTTTGTGGCTGGTGCGCAATCATCCCGAGCTCAAGGACAGCGCCATCATGCGCCTCGTCGGCACCACCAAGTCGACCATTTCGGCGATCCGCGACCGCACGCACTGGAACTCGGCGGCGCTGACGCCGCTCGATCCGGTGACGCTCGGCCTGTGCTCGCAGCTCGACCTCGACATGGAGGTCAACCGCGCCAACAAGGAAAAGCCGGCGCCGATCGACACCGGCGCGACGCTCTTGCCCGCCGCCGAGACCACGGCGAAGAAGGAGGCCGAGGAGGCCGCCGCCGCCGCGGCCGAAGCCGAGAAGAAGCCGGGCGAGCTCGACGTCAGCGCCGTGTTCGCCAAGCTCAAGCAGCTCGGCGGCAAGAGCGACGAGAACAAGGGCGAGTAACCCCGCTGACCGACCCTCTCCCCTCGCGGGAGAGGGAAAGAACGATTGTCTCACGCGATACATTCTCACTCGTATCCCCGCTTGCCCTCCACCGCCGCGATGTAGCGGTCGACCGACTTCTCCAGCACCTGCTTGGCGTTCGTTTCGATCACCCGGTCGAAATAGTGGCCGTAGAGCGTGTCGAACTTGAACGGCGCCATGGCTTTGCCAATGCGCGCCACCGTGCGCGCGTCGAGCGGGATGAAATTCGGATAGCTGCGCATGAAGCTGAGCCACTTGCGGTCGGTGGCGACCGTGAGGATGTCGCCGGCGCAGACCACGCCCTTGCCGCCGGCGCCGCCGGCCCAATGCAGCACGGTGCCGCCGGCGAAATGGCCGCCGCAGCGGATCAGCGTGACGCCGTCCCAGAGCGGCTTGGTGTCGCCGTCCCACAGCTCGATCGCGGGATCGGGCCGCTGGATCCACTGCCGGTCGGCGGTGTGCAGGTGGATGCGCGCGGTGAAGGCGCGCGCCCATTCCACCATGGTGGTGTAGAAATGCGGGTGCGAGATGGCGATGGCGTCGATGCCGCCGAGGCCCTCGATCAGGGCGACGGTGGCGTCGTCGAGCGTGGCGATGCAGTCCCACAAAATATTGCCGGCCTCGGTGCGCAGCAAGAGCGCGCGCTGGCCGATGGCGAAGGCCGGGCTCGAGCCGATGCCGATGATGCCGGGCGCGTATTGGCGGAAGGTGTTGCTGTGGCTCTGTTGCAGCGCCTCGAGCGTGGTCCAGCTCTGGCCGCGCGGCGGCACGTATTGCCGCTCCTCTTCGCAGATGACGCACTGGGCGGGCGGCCGGTCGCTGTCGGGATATTGCGTGCCGCAGGCGGTGCAGATGGCAAGGGGCATGATGGTCTCTCTTAGGGTGGCTGACGGTTCATAACGCTCCGGCCGCGGCTGCGATAGCGGGCGGGCAGTCTCCCTTTTCAGGGTGGGTCGAGCCTCATGGTGAGGAGCGGCGCTTCACCCTCCCCCTCCAGGGGAGGGTCGAAGCAGGCATGCGTCATCGCCCGTATTCTTTGTGCGGCCCCGGGGAGGCCGTAGTCCCAACCCATCCGCATCGCCCTTGAAAAGTACCGAGGGCGCGCGGGACGCCTGTGGGTCCGATCGGACCCACGGGCCTCGACACCTCGCGACGTCGAGGCTTCGTCGACCTCCGTCGCGCTTGCGCGTCGGAGGATTTT
>DASRGB010000090.1:0-60656 GCA_035651255.1 Pseudolabrys sp. | reverse complement strand
GTTCGGCAGCCTCGCGCCGCTGACCGGGGCGATGCTGCAAGGCGTGCTCGACGGCGTCACCTGCCTGATGATCTACCGGCTCGCGCAGTTGATCGAGCCCCGTTTTGCACCCGCCGCCGCGATTGCGGCCGCGGTCAATCCCAGCCAGATCGTCGTCGCCGGGCTGCTCTACAACGACAGTATTTTCGTGCTGTTCGCCGCGCTGGCGCTGACCGCGGCCACCGCCTGGCTGCGCCAGCCGTCGTGGCGGGCGGCGGCCGGGCTCGGCCTCGGGCTCGGGCTCGCGGCGCTCGATCGCATCGTCATCGCGCCATGGGCACCGGTGGTCGTCGTTCTCCTGCTGCTCGCACAGGCGGTGCGCGGGCGCTGGCGACTTCTCCACGTCCAGCAAGTGGCGGCGACGGCCGCGATCTTCTGCCTGCTCATTGCCCCGGTCATCGGCCGCAACCTGAGCCAATACGACGCCTTTGCGCTGACCCCACAAGGCGGCGCCCACCTCGCGCTATGGATCGTCCCGCTGGTGCAGGAGGCCAAGGACGGCACGCCTTGGGAACGCAGCGCCGAGGCCATGCAGAATCTCCGGCGCGACCGTTTCGGCGCGCAAGGCAGCAACCCGTTCGCCAATTCCAAGCAGTTCGAGACGATCGGACGCGAGCGGCTGGCGCAGCTCGGCTTGGCGCCGCTCGCCAAGGCCTGGGTGACCGGAATGGCGATCAATCTCGGCGCTCCCGCCATCATCATTTCGCCCCCAGTCGCGCAACTGCCGCGCACCGGATTTTTTGCCACCCGGGGCAAGACGCCGTCGGAGAAGATTGCAAATTTCCTGTTCCACTCGGACAACGCGCTCTACGCCTGGATTCTGCTGATCGGCATTGCCGGCGTCGGCCTCATGCGCCTGATCCAGCTCTCCGGTGCCTTTGCCGTGCTGCGCGACAAGGCCAACTGGCCGACCGCCGTCATGCTGACTTTGTGGTGCGGCTTCATCCTGGCGGCCAGCGGCCCCGTCGCCTCGCCGAAATACCGGCTGCCACTCGAGCCGGTGCTCTGCGTCCTCACCGGCGGCGGGGTCGAAATGCTGCGGCGGCTGAAAGGCCGTCAGGCCGCCGCATAGAGCTTCGCGTAGGCGTCGACCGAACGCTCCAGCGTGAAATTTGCGGCGATGCGCTGGCGAGCCGCCTGCCCGCGCCGGCGCCGCTCCACGTCGGAAAGCGCGGCAACCGCCCCCAGCGCAGCAGCGAGGCCCTGAACGTCGCGCGGGGCAATGATCGTGCCGGTATCGCCGACAATACGACGAGCATCGCCGACGTCGGTTGCCACCGGCACGAGAGCGCTGCTCATGCCCTCGGCGATGACATTGGCAAAACCCTCGCCGAACGCCGAGCTCGAGACCACGATATCGGCGGCGGCGTAAAGCCGTTCGAGGTCGCCGCGCGGGCCCAGCGCCCGGACATTTTTCGGCGTATCGAGCGCCTGGGTGCCGCTGCCGGCGAGAATGGCGGTCAGCGACGGCAGCTGCGCCATCGCCGCAAGCAAGGTCGCGTGGTCCTTCATTGGATCGACCCGGGCGGCGTGGATGGCGACGATCTCGCTCTCGCCAATGCCGAGTTCGCCGCGCACCTGCCGGCGCAAGCCGGGGTCGGGGCGAAACCGCGCGACATCGACGCCGTTATCGATCAGCACAAAGCGCTTCGGGCGAAACCCGCGGGCGCGGTGAAAGTCGATGCCGGCCTGCGAATTGGCGATCGCGACTTCGACCGAACGCGAGACCAGCGCGCTGAGGCGGATCAAGCGGCCGTAGCGGGCATCGTCCATGTTCGACGCCCGCAGGTTCCACATCAGCGTGCGCTCGCCGCGATTGCCGGCGAGCCGATGGCACAGCGAAGCCGCCAAGTTGCCGTGATACATCCAGCCCTGCAGGATGCGCGGCCGCAAAGCACGCACGGTGCGCAGCAGTTTCGGCATGGCGAGGGGAAAGACGGTGGCCGAACGAGCGCCCAGGATCGTCACCTCGACGCCGGCGCTCTCGATATCCCGCGCCCGGGCATCGAGCGCGCTCAGGCCGACGACATGCTGCGTGAGACCCCGCGCCTGCAACGCAGCGGTCAGTTGCACCAGCATCGTCTCGGCCCCGCCGACGCCGAGGCCGGTGATGACGTGCAGCACATCCGTCATGCGGCCGAAACGACGAGGGCAAGCTGTGTCGACAACGCGGCATCGTCATAGCGCTCGCGCCACCACGGATGCACCGGCTGCGGAAACGGCAGCTGGCGCGAGGGAACGACGCGCGCGGCGATGCCGTTATCTGCAAACAGACGCTCAACATCGGTGACGCGCAGCAAGTTGATCGCCTTACCGCGCCGCGCGATGTAGTCCTGCGGCGGCTGCGTATAGAGCCCCGCGAACGGATTGTTGGTCGGGTAGTGATTGCCAAAATCGACGAGATGCAGAAAACGTGTCGACGGGCTCTGGATGGCCGCCAGCTTGGCGACCGTCTGTTCCAACGGGAAAACGTGCTCGAGGCAGGACTGCGACAGAATGATATCGGCAGCGCCGCCGGTCGGCGCGCTCTCGAACCCGGACCGATGCACGACTATTCGCTCGCGCAAGGCGCGCCGGAACGCGTCAAAGTCCATGCGCGGCCCGTAAAGCGCCGCAAGGTCCGAATGGAAAACGCGCAAATACCGCTCCGAGATCGGCTGCGAATAGAACAAATCAGCATCCCATTCAGGCTCGGCGCTTTCGAACGACGCGGCGCCGCGGAAGATCGCCATCGGTCCAAAGCCCGCGAGCGGGCCGCAGCCGATCTCGACGACGCGCTTGCCCTCGAAGTCGAACGGCTGCCAGGACGTGTGCTGGCGGACCACGGCTTCCTGTCGCAGCAGCAATTCGGCGAAGCGGATGCCGCGGCCGAATTTTGCCGACGTCAACAGCTCCGCGGCGGTCCAGGCGGGACCGTTGCGCAGCAGCGGGAGCCGGCGGCGCGCCAATCGCCACGTCTCGTAAGGCGTCAGCGTAAGCAGATAGCCAAGTCGCGACATGTTAGAATTTGGCAAGCCCGGAGAGCGAGGAGCCTCGAGCCAGGCGCTTGCTCGCGATCGCCCGCTTGATCGCGGCGGCGTATTCGCCGGCGACGCGCGAGGTCTGGTATCGCTCCGCGGCAATGGCGCCGGCGGCGGCGAGGCGCTGCGCACGGTCGCGGTCGTCCAACAGCAGACGGATCGCGGCCGCGAGCGCGCCTGCGTCCTCCGGCGGCACCAGCCAGCCGGTCTCGCCATGCCTGAGGATGTCCGCAGGACCGTAGGGGCAATCGGCGGCGACGACCGGAAGGCCGGACGCCATTGCCTCCACGATCACGTGGCCGAAGCCCTCCCAGCGCGACGAGAGCACGAACAGATCGGCGTGCGCGAGGTAGGGCGCCGGGTTGTCGATGAAACCCGGCATGTGCACTCGGTCTGAAAGACCAAGCTGCCGGACCTGCGCTTCCAAGGCGGCGCGGTCGGGCCCCTCGCCGATGATGATGAGGCGGACGTCATGGTCCTGCCGCGCAAGCGCATCGATCAAGATGTCGAAGCCCTTCTGCCGATGCAGCCGGCCGATGGCGACGACGTGGCGGGAGCCGGAATTAAAGCAGCCGGGTGGCGGTGGCTGGCGCGCAGCTTGCGCCTTGCGCGCAAGGACGGCGACTTCGACCGGATTTGGGATCGTCACCGTGCGTGCAGGATCGAGCGCCATATCGGCAATCAGTTCGGACCCGACACCGCGCGACAGCGCGACGATCTGGTCGGCCTCGCGATAGGCAAGCCGCGCCAAGCGGCGGCGCACAAACCCGATATCGGCGCGGGCGCGATGGCTGTTGGTTTCGCGAAGCACGAGGGCCGCCCTGTTGCCGGCGAGCCGGTTGGCAAAGAACGCGGCGACGTTGGCGTCGACCATGGTCGAAAGCACCGCATCGGGAGCGTGCGACCGGATCACACCGCTCAAGGACGGTACGATGGCTGCAAGCCGTCGTCCGCCAAGCTCGGCGTATGCCAGTTTCGGATCCGCCCAGGATTTTGCCGGTCCTTCGGCGCGCCCGACCACCAGTTCGACGGTAAGACCTTGGTCGGGAAGGGCCGCCGCGAGATTGAGCATCGTGCGCTGAGCGCCGCCGCCGCCAAAATCGGACAGCCAGATGAGGAGGCGCGGTTCGCTCACGGTTAGCTTGCCTTGCTCATCGCCGCGGCCGGCGGCAGCGACCGCAACCAGGTCTCGACATTGACCAGCCGCACCAGATTCATGACGTCTTGCCGCACGCCGTGGCGAAATTGATCGACGACCTTGATCAGCCGGCGCCGCTCGGTATAGGCGGCCAAGCGGCCGCTCGGCGCCACCAGGTCATCGAGATAGCGTCCGAGGCCGTGGCCGTCGCTCAGCCAATCCGAAAACGGCAGCGTCAGGCCGACTTTGCGGCGGTGCAGCAGCTCCGGCGGAAGATAGTGCTCGCCGATCGACTTCAGCAGCGGCTTGGTCTTCTTGCCCGGCACACGAATGCGGTTCGGCAGGGTGTTGAGCACGCGCGCCAGAGGCAGGTGCACGAACGGCACGCGTGCTTCGACCGAAGCGGCCATCGCCATCTTGTCCTGCCGCACCAGCAACGACTCGAGATAGGCGCTCTGGTCGACCGCAAGCAGCCGCGACCGGAAACCGCTGAAGCGCGACGACGCCCGCTCGCGCGCGCCGGCACCCGGGATCAAGGCCGGGAACAGGTTGCGCATAGCCGCGGGGTCGATTTGCACCGACGCGTAGGCGGCGCCGTCCCTTCCTGCCAGCCGCTTGATGCCGAGAAACGGCGGAGTCGGCGGCAGCAAGGCGGCGGGCAGCAGCTTGCTGACGTGTTCTTGCGCGCTCAGCTTGCGCCAGATGCCATAACGGGCATAGCCGCCGAAGAATTCATCGCCACCCTCGCCCGTCAACACCACCTTCGACGTCTTGCGTATGTGGTCGCACAACAACATCAACAAGACGCAGCCCATGTGCGGACTCGGTCCCTCCATGTGGTGGAGGGCGCGCCCGAAGGCGTCGGCGAATTCACGGCCGCTGATCCTGATCTCGCGGTGATCGATGTCGTAGCGATCGGCCACCATCTTGCGCCAGCGCGATTCGTCGTGCCGTTTGTCCTCGAGCTCGATGCCGAACGTGACCAGCCTGTCCTTGCTGTTCTGGCTGGCCATCGCGGTGATGAGGCTTGAATCGACACCGCCGGACAGTTGAACGGTGTAGCCGACGTCGCTGACCAAGTGGGCGCCAACCGATTCGCGCAACGCCGCATGGGCGCGCTCCTCCGCTTCCCGGGCGCTCATTGACTGCGGCGCGAGCGTATCGAGCGGATCGCAAAAACGCCGGCGCTCGATTCGTCCATCGGCAAGCGAAATCGTCAGCGCCGTGCCTCCCGGGACCCTCTCGATACCTTTCAGGTTGCTGAGCGTGCCGGCCGCCCAGCCGAAGGTCAGGAGCTCGGCCAGCGCCTCCGGGTCGGGCTCGGCCGGCGCGACGCGGGCAAAGGGACGCATCTCGCTTGCCAAGCCGATGAGGCGGCGATGCCGCAACAGGTAAAGCGGCTTGATGCCGAGCGGATCGCGCGCGGCAAGAACACAATTGCGCCGCCGGTCCAGAATGGCGAAGGCGTACATGCCTTCGAGCCGATCGAGCACCCCTTCGCCCCAGCGCAGATAGCCCTGCAAGATCACTTCGGTGTCGCCGGTCGTCCGCAGCGCGACGCCTTCCGCCTGAAGGGCGGCGCGCAGCGCACGGAAATTGTAGATCTCGCCGTTGAAGATCAGCGTTGCCTGACCGGTCGGATCGGTCATCGGCTGGTCGGCGCGCGCGGTCGGATCGAGAATGGCGAGGCGGCGAAACACCATGCCGATGCCCGGCTCCGACAGGACGCCCGCCGAATCCGGGCCGCGATGGCGGAGGTCCTCGCCCATCGCGTCGAGCAAGGCGCGGTCGAAAGCCCGGCCGGGCTCGATCAGCGTCGCGATACCGCACATCGTCCGGTCACGACCCTGTGGGCGCGGAGTTGCACGAAACGCTCATCGCAACAGATCGCGCAGCACGACGAAGGCTTCCGCCGCCCGCATGCCGGCGGTGGCGCCGCGCCAGCGCGCCAGGGCCTCGATCGCCTCATACGAGCGCGGGTGCGGGAACGGCCGCATCTCGGCGTCATAGTGTTTGAGTGCCGCCATCTTCACGGACAGCGTGTCCGAAATGTCGACGAAGCGCGCCGGCACAAAAGTCTCCGCGGCGTCGGGAGGCGCCCATTCGGTACTCGACGGCGTCTCGAACCCGTAAATCGCGGTAACGGCCGAGCCGGGCAAGGGTCGGCACGCCGTCATCACCGCGCGCGCGACGATACAATGATCGGCGTTGAGGTCGTTCGGGTGGTGAGTATAGACGACCGACGGAGCGGCCTCCGCCAGAAATCGTTCGATCGCCTGAGTGACGTCAAGCAAAGGCACCGTGTCCAGCCTTTGATCGGCAAGACCGAGCAGCCGCGGCGGCTCTGCGCCCAGCGTGCGTGCCGCATTGGCGGCGGCTTGGGCACGCTTGTCCACGGCGCGATCCGGCCGCGAGGTTTCGCCGTCGGCGACGATGAGGACATGCACGGCGTGGCCTTCTTTGACGTGCCGAGCCATGGTGCCTCCCGCGCCGAGCACCTCGTCGTCCGGATGCGCGACGATGACCGCAATGTTCATGATGCCTCGACCCGCTGTCCCGTGCGCAACATCGCTCCCGCCTTCGGTCCCGTCATGAAGAGCAAATCGATCGCGGACATGAAGGGCTCGAACCCCGGATGCAGCTGCGGATATTCCGGGTGCCGGTAGTCGTGATAGACGATCTCGATCCCGGCATCCTTGAATGACGTGGTGTTGAGATAGTCGCGCCCGAGCGGGCCGGACAGGTAGACGGTGGCGCCGACGCGGCGGCAGATCTCGAGCACCAGATCGCTTTTGGCCGCCGTGGTCGGAATCGTCGTCGCCGACACCAGCGGCACATTGATGGCGAAGGCGCGCAGCAGATAGCCGGTCAACTCGTTCATCAGGTCGAGCAGGCGGTCCCACTCACGGCTGTAGACGCCGGCGAAGAAGTCCCGGTGCTCGGCGAACCAGGGAGCACGGCCGTAGGTCTGCTCGATCGTGCTCCAATGCTTGCGGGCCCACGGCGTATCGGCTGCGATTCTGAGCCTGTTGATCGGCAGGTTACCGAATTGCCCGCCGGTGCTGACCGGCACCGTCAGCCACGTCCAGCCTTTGGCGGTGCGGATCTTGTTGCGGTTGACGAAGCTGTTCTTTTCAAACTGCACCGTATCAAGGACGACGTGCAGGTCGCTGGCAGCGATACGGTCGAAATAGCCGAGCCAGGGAAGATAGGCCGGCTGGTTGATGGAGACGATCACGTGCGCGCCGCACGATACATGTAGACGGTGAAATCACGCGGGTGGTAGTCGTGGCGCAATATCACCCAGGGCGTCATGGTGCGGCAAAAGTCCATCGTCTCGGCCGGGTCGGCATAGTATTCCCCGGACTGCGGATCGGCCGCCCAGCTGCTCAGGCTGTTGAAGGCGACCGCCTCGCGCGCGAGCGCAAACATGCGCGTGATGAGGGAGCGCATGAGCGCCGGCGCCTCGGTCCCCAGCAGATAGAAGATGCCATTGGCCGTCACCACATCGTAGGTCCCCGGATCCTCTTCGAGAATATTGAGACGGCGAATGGCCAAATCCGGGTGCAACTTCTGCGCCGCGGCGACCATGGCCGGCGACAAATCGACGCCGTGATACTCTACGGCTGTGCAGTGCTGCTGCAGGTAGCTTGCGTAATCGGCAAACCCGCAGCCGACGTCGAGCACGCTCTTGCCGGATAGCGGCAGAACTTCGGAGAGAACCGCAAACTTGCGCCGCTGGCTTTCCGACCGGCCGTAATCGCAGGCGAGGTGGCTATGGCCGTAGCGGGCGACCAATCCGTCGTAGTAGCGGCCGATATCGGCAAAGACTTCGGGTTGATCGCTCACCGCGTCGTATCCCTGCAGGCCTCATGCACTGCGGCTATAACCGCGTCCTGTTCGGCGGCGGTGAGCGTCGGATAGATCGGCAGCGACACAAGGCTGCGATAAAGGCGCGTCGAGACGAGGTGGACCGACGGGTCGTCCCGCCAGTCGCAGACCGGCAACTCGGCGCCGATGCCGCGCCGACGCAAGCGCGCCGCAAAGGCTTCGGCGCCGCCGTTCGGCGTCCCGATCGCAAACCGGTACCAAATGCGGCTACCGGACGCCCATGGCAACACCAACCGTCCATTCTCGGCGAGCGGCGCCAGCGCCTCGCGGTAGCGGCGCGCAATCGCCTCCCGGCGCTCGATCATTTCCGCAAGCCGAGCCAACTGACTGCGCGCCAACGCCGCCTCGATGTCGGTCATCTTGTCGTTCAGCCGCCGCGCGTCGGCGGCCTGATCGCCGTAGTCGCGCGAGCGTGCGGCAAATTCGCCAAGCTGCGCGTTGTCGCTGATGATCGCGCCCCCCTCCCCGGCCCCAATCAGCTTGGTGGCGTAGAACGAGGTGATCGCGGCGTCGCCGAGCGAGCCCATGCCGGCGACTGCGATTCCGTGCGCGCAGTCCTCGATGAGGGCAAGCCCGGTTCGGCGCAGCGCCGCAATATCGGCAGGAACACCGAATGTGTGAACAGCGACGATCGCACGCGTACGCGGACCGGCAGCCGCAGCAGCCGCCGCCGGGTCGATGGTGAGCCTGTCGGGCAGCACGTCGACGGCAACCGGTCTCGCCCCACAGGATAGAACGGCGTTGGGCAGCGCCACGCATGAATAGGCAGGGACGAGAACGTCATCTCCGGGCTGAATGCCGAGCCCGAGGAGCGTCAGACGCAGCGCACCAAGGCCGGAGCCGACGGCAACCGCGTGCTTTCGCCCCAGCCTGCCGGCAAGGTCGGCTTCCAGTTGCCGCACCTGCGGGCCCATCGCCCACATGCCGCTGCGGAGGACGCTGGCGACCTGCTGGACCTCGGCCTCGCCGTGGGTCAGACGGTTGTGCGGCACGCCTGTCAAAACGCGAACCTGAATGCCCGGTGCTGCGGCGGACAGGCGGCCGGCGCCGCTTCGATAAATCCCGCACGCAAGAATGCCTTTGTCGCAGCGAGGTTGTCCTCGCGGACGCAGGCCAGCACATGCCGCACGTCCCACCGACCGCGCAACGCCTCGCAGCCGCGGCTGATCGCCTGACTGCCGAGTCCGCGGCCGGCATGGTCCTGAGTGAGATAAACGCTGATGGTTGCCTCCGTGTCGCGGGTGCGATCGAAGCGAACGAGTCCGACCGGGCGGCCTTCGATTTCGACGATTAGCAGGAGACGCTCGCCGGGTCGCGCCAAGCTGGCGTCAAACCAGGCGACGTGCTCATCCCAGCTGACCGGGCGCTGAAGGCTGCCGCGCTCGTAGATAAACGGCTGGTTGCGCCACTCGAAAATGGTGCGTTGGTCATTCTCGGTTGCCGGGCGTAGGGCGAGGCCGTTCAAAGTTTTTCGGCGATAAGTCGCCACTCCGCATGAACGGCGGCGTCCGCGCCAAGCATCTCCTCGATCGTGACATGCTTGAGCGATCTGACGACCCACGCGCGGTCGGGGAAGAGCGCCGTTAACTGGTCTCGGTCGTAGAAGCAGATCTGGCCGACGCCGACCAGCGATCCGCCGCTGATGTCGATCGTCAGACCGTCGGCGCCGCGGCGGCCGGCTCGCGCGCTGGCATGACGGTCGCTGTAAACGTTACAGAAGAGCTTTCCGCCCTTGCGCAGCACGCGACTGACCTCGGCAACCGCCTGCTGCGCGGCGCTGTAGCCGACGCAGGTCAGCGCCGCCCGGTCAATGGCGAGATCGAAGCTGTCGCTCGAAAACGGCAGCGTAAGGAAACTACCGACACGCAGATCGCCCTGCAGGCGGTCCGCGGCAAAGCGCTTGCTCGCAGCATCAATTGCCGCGGCGCTTGCGTCGATGCCGGCGACCCGAAACCCCTCCCTTGCCGCAAACCACAAGTTCGGCGCGGTGCCGCAGCCAATTTCCAGCACGCTCGTCTGGCCGGCCGGCCGGGAGGCCGGGCGATTGTGATAAATGAAGCTCACCACCGCATCCCAGGGATAGCGGTTGGCGTGGCCGGCGCGGTAGATGTCCTCCCAGACCGGATCGAATTCGGGCGCCGCAGTCTTCGCCGGCGTGTTCACTTGAAGTCCTCGAGTGCGAAGACGTGGCCGGATGGAACCGCGCGCGCGGTGCGGCGGCCGACCAACTGGTCGGCGAATTTCGGCGGCAGGCCCTGCCCCGGCCGGCGGAACGCAATGTCGGTTGCCGCGATGACGGCACCCTCGGGAAGATTGCGAGCGGCGATGCAGGACAGGCGGTGCTGCGCGCGCGCCTCCTTCTCGGCGTCGCCGAACCGGATGGCGCCGTCGCCGAGCGATACCTCGGCCTCGCGCACAGCCTGCACCAGCGCCTTCAGTTCGCCGGGGTCGGCCGAGAATTGGTGGTCGGGCCCGGGCATGGTCTTGTCCAACGTGACATGGCGCTCAAGCGCGACAGCGCCGAAGGCAACCGCGACCGCCGCCGCGGTGACACCTTCACTATGGTCGCTGAACCCGACCGGACAGCGAAATGCGTTCGCCAGTGCCGGGATTCGTTTCAGGTTGAGCGCATCGGGCGGCGCCGGATAAAGCGACACGCAGTGCAGCAGGACAAGATCTTTGCCCCCCACCTGGCGAAAAGCCTCGACGGCGTCGCCGATGTCGCCTTCATCCGCCATGCCGGTCGACAGCACGGTTTGCAGCCCGGTTCGCGCCATGGTGCGGATCAGCGGCAGGCAAGTGAGATAATCGGACCCGTTCTTGAGAAAGGCCGCGCCCAGTTTGACGCATTCGGCGACGCCCGCGTTGCTGGTCGGCGTGGCGGCAAAATCGATGCCGCGTTTCCGGCAATGCTCGGCGGCGGCGGCAAGCTTGTCGCCGATGAATTCGTACCGCTTGAACATGTCGTATTGCGGCTCGACCACATTGCCTTGCGGGCCATCATAACTCCAAGTCAGATTGCGGTCCGAGATGAAATCCTCGGTGCGGTAATTCTGAAACTTCACCGCATCGGCACCCGCCTCGGCCGCAGCGTCGATAAGCCGGCGCGCAAGATCGACGTCGCCATTGTGATTGATGCCGATTTCGGCGATCACGTAGCAACGTCCGGGCCTGATGGGTCCTTGCGTCACCGGACCAGTTCTTCCAGTGCGTTTGCCACGCGGGCGGCGCCGCGCCCGTCGATCAAGGCGCGGCCGGCGGCGGCCATGGCGGCGCGGGTCTCGCGATCTTTGGCGAGAGCGGCAGCCGCATTTGCGATTATTTCAGGTGACAGATCATCGGCCCTGCCGAGCGGGCGTGCCGCACCGGCAGCGGTCAAAGCTTCGACGACCGTGCCGCGGCTGTGCACGGCAAGCAGGCTCGGCACGCCCAAATAGGCCAATTCCCAGGCCATCGTGCCGGAGCCTGCCAATGCGAAATCGCTGCCCGCCATCACCTCGGCAAGCCGGGGCGGGTCGACGACCACGCGCAGGTTCGGCCGGGCGCGCTTGGCGATCGCATCCGCCTTCTCGTTGGCGGGACCGACAACGACAGTCGCTTGAACGGCACGCAGACGATCATCATCCAGCGCATCGATGGCACGGCTCGTCAGATCGTCGGGATCGCTGCCGCCGAAGCTCACGAACAGCTGCGTTGCCGTTGCGGGCGCGGGTCCCATCGGACGCCGCGCTTCGACGACTTCCGAGCGCAGCATGACGTACTGCACACCGGCCAGCACCTTGGCTGCGGCGGGCACATGTCCGGCATAATCGTTTGCCGTGCGGCCGGCCGCGGCATCGATCAGCAGGTCGACGTCGTGGGCACGCGACGGCAGATCATCGATGGCGGCAATGCGCCGCGCCCAACCCCGCGCGCGGGTCTCGAAATCCGCATTGCGCTGATAATGATCGACCACCAACAGGTCGCTCCCCCGCGGCCATTGCCGCTTCATAAGCTCGATTTCCGCATCCGGCCGACCGCCGACGATCAACTTTCCGAATTTTGGATCGGCAAGCGCCGGTACGGCCTGCACGGTCGCCGCCGTCACCGCAAAGCCGACTGTCCATCCGTTTATCGCGAGCAGCCGCGCGATCGTGAGGCAGCGCTGCACATGCCCCGTCCCGATGTCCGCGGAGGCATCGGCCCGAAAAATGGCAAGCCGCGCGAGGTCGCCCTCCCTGGTGCAGCCGGCTGCGCCTTGCGCCGACGCCGTCACGACGCCTTGCGCACCTGAAAGATCGGCTCGATCACCGGATGGCCGAGTCTGCTCTCCAGCGCGCCCGTTGCCAGTTCCGCCGCCACTTTTCCGATGGCGGCTGCGTAGGCCGACAGCACGTGTTGAACGTCGGCTTGGCTGTGCCGATAGCAGAGATTGTTGGTGCCGAGCGTCAGGACGCCCGCCGCAATCATCTCGCGCAGGAACAGAGTGCGGATCGCGTCCTTGCGCTGTCCGCGGGCATCCTTGAATGCCAGCAGCGTCCAGGGTGCCCAGCCTTTTAACGAGACTGCGTCGCCGAGCCGCTCGCGCTCGATGAGCGCCTTGACGCCCTTGGCGATCTCCGCGCCGCGCTGCCAGAACGTCTCGATCACCGGCTCGCGGCGCATCAGGTCGATCACCGCAATGCCCGCGGCCAAGGAGAGCGTCTCGCCGCCGAAAGTGCCGGAGAAAAAGATATCCTCCATCTCGCGCATCAGTTCCTTGCGGCCGGCAATCGCCGACAGCGGCAAGCCGTTGCCAAGCCCCTTGCCGACGCAGGCGAGATCGGGAGTGACACCGAGCATCTCCTGGGCGCCGCCGAGGGCGAAACGATAGCCGGTGATGATCTCGTCAAAGATCAGAAGCGCACCGTGCTTGTGGGCGAGATCCTTGACGCCCTGCAGATAGCCTTCTCGCGGCTCGTCGAAATTGACCGGCTCCATGATCACGGCAGCGATTTTGCCGGGATGCTTGTCAAAAAGGGTCTGGAGCGCCGCCAAATCGTTGTAGGGAACCAGATCGGTCAGGGCGCGCACCGCCGCGGGCACACCCTTGTCGCGCGTCGTTGCGCCGATGTACCAGTCTTGCCAGCCGTGATAGCCGCAGGCGATGACGCGCTCGCGCCCGGTGAAGGCGCGGGCGATGCGAATGGATGCAGCGGTCGCGTCGGAACCGTTTTTGCCGAAGCGCACCGCTTCGGCGCATGGCAACGTATCGACGATTCGCTCGGCAAGCTCGCACTCGAGTCGTGACGGCAGCGAAAACGACATGCCGCGGTTCATCTGATGTCGTATGGCCTCGTCGACCACGGGGTCGCGGTAGCCAATCGAAACCGCCAGCAGTCCGCACACCAGATCGACATATTCGTTGCCGTCCGGATCCCAGACGCGGCCGCCCTGGCCGTGTGTCAGGAACAACGGCGCGTGTCCCTTCGGCAATTGCAGCGCGGACTTGCTGAAGGTCTGTGAAGCGATCGGCACCGTCGCAAGGGCCCGCGCGTAGAGGCGCGCCGATTCCGCAAACGAGCGCTCGGCCCGGTTGCCCGATGCGGCGAGGCCCGGATAGCCCTCGTTGCGTGCCGGCGTTGCCTTGCGCTTGATCTGCGGATGAGCGCGCAGAACCGCCAGCACCTCGAACAACTGCGGCGGGCGATCCGCCGGCAGATGCGTCGCGATCTCACGCAAATAATCGAGGTCGGCTTCCTCGTCGACGGTCCAGCGATGATGGCCGATCCCCGGCACCGGGCACGGCATCGAGCGGGCCTCGAAGCGATCCTGACGTGAGGTGATGAACGGGGTGACGTGCTCGCGCTCGACCGGCAGGGCGGCCTCGGCTTCGGCCACGCGCAGCGCATCGGCTGCGATGACCTCGACGTCAAGCCCGTCCGGCCAGGTGCCACAGTCGGCATTGGTGGCATAGGCGCTGCCGGTCTCCTGCCGCATGAGGAGGACAAGGCCCGCGAGCCAGGGATCAAGAAACGGGCAATCCGCAGTGATCCTGACGACCGTGGAGGCGCCCGTCTGATCGGCCGCCATGGCGAAGCGCTTGAGCACGTCGTCAAGCGGGCCGCGCACGCAGACAACCCCGTTGTCTTTGCACCAGGCGGCGATCGGATCGTCGGTGCGATCATTCGATGTGGCGACGGCGACTCCATCGACGCCCGGGATCGCCACGGCGGCGCGGGCAACCCATGCCAGCACCGGCTTGCCTGCAAGGTCGGCGAGCACCTTGCCCGGCAAACGCGTGGAGCTCATGCGTGCTTGGATGACGGCAACGGTCTTGGACATTGTTAAACCGACTTTCCTTAGGTCAGCGGATAGCCCCGCTCGCGCAGTGGCAGGCGATATTGGTGCGCCAGGAACGTCAGGTCGTCGGCGCAAAACGCGGCGATTTCGTCACGCCAGCGGCTCGGCATCGCGACCTCGGCCTTGCCGCCGACGCGATAAAGACTGCGGCGCAGCAGCATTCGCAACGGCGCCGGGATGTAACCGCGCAAGTCGTAAAGCCACGGCGCAGCGTCCGCGACCTTCAGCATAGCCTTTGGCATTCTCACGTTCTCACTCGCCGAGAAGGTTTCCGCCGGCAAGCGGCGCGCATCGACACCGACGCACCGGCAGACCGCATCGACGAATGCCGTCTGGTCTCGCTGCAGGTCCTCGAAAAGCACAATGTCAATATGGTCGCGGCCAAACAGGCCGGCATAAATCTCCACCAAGGCACGGTAGCGCAGCACTCGCAACAGGCTGCGTTCAAACCGGTTCCAATTATGCTCCATCCATCGGTCGAATGGGACGAATCCCGCGCCCTTGCGCATATCGAACAGGTACCAGGACTCGACCCAGCCGATCGGATTTCGCAGCACGAACAGGATGCGCGCGTGCGGATAACTTGCATGCAGCCGACGCGCCTTTTCCGCGCGGTCGACCTTGTCCGGAAACGACAGGTCCTCGTCGGAGATGACCGCCGCCTTGCCCGGCTCCTGCCTCGGGCGCAGCTCGTCAAGCTTCCGCTGGTCGAAGGCGAGCGACTCCCGGGTCTTGAGCGCAAGCAGATAGTCGTAGCTCGGCGCATTGCGCATCGATTGCAGCCCGGCGACGTCGCTCTCGTGGACCGGCCGGTATATGCCGAAAAACTGGATGTCGGGATGCCTGCTGAACACATGCGCCTGCAGAAAGGTCGACGCGCATTTCGGCAGGCCGACGTGCAGGGTCAGGCGCGTCGCGGTGTCACTTGCCGCTGACTTCAGGCCGGCACTGTCGGTTTTCAACGCGGCCATCGCGACGGATCGACGAGTGCGGGGTCATTGACGGCGAAACGCTCCGGCCGCTCGACGCAGCATGCCGCGTCGGCGGCAGCGACGAGCTGGCGGAGTTGCTCGCAGTTCTGCACGCCCACCACGATGCGGTCGACGCCGGAAACCTGAGCGACGAAACCGAGACATGCTGCGGCGCGCGCGGCGGGCGGCTCGCCGGCCTCATCGATGAACGCCCGCAAACGGCTTTGCAGCTCTCGCAACCACGGCGGCAGTGTCGCTGGCGCGGCCAATAGGACGCCTTGCAGGTAGGCCGAGCGGACATGGATCTCGACGCCGCGCGCGCGCAAGGCGGCGATGTGTCCCGACTCGATCAGACGCTGGTCGAACAGGTTGAGCGGCAGCTGCACGACATCCGGCGACCAGTGCGCCAGCACGCGATCGATCTCCTCGCCGCTGTAAACCGATACACCGACGCGCGTCGCGAGCCCGGCCTGTCGAATCGCGTCCAGTTTTCGCGCAACGGCGCCGTCGAAGGCATCCATGTTGTGCAGAAGAAAGACTGGAATTCGCGCAAGGCCGAGCCGCTCCATCGACGCGCGAAGCGAACGGTCGATGAGAGCGGCCTTGTCGGCGGCGTTCGCCGGCACGTGCCCGCACTTGGTGATGACTTCGATCCCGGGCATGCGGGGCAGCAATCGACCGATTTCCGTCTCGGCATCGCCATAGAGAGCAGCCGTGTCGAACGCGCGGATGCCTTTGTCGGCGGCGAGCGCGAGCAGCTCGGCGGCTGAATCCCGGCCGGCATGGGCGCCGTAGAGCCCGTAGGCTTGCGTGAGTTGCGCGGTGCCGATGACCAGACGGCCGCGCTCGATTGCAACACTACGTAGCAAGCTTGGACAGGAAATCTGCAATCCGGATTCCCCCTTTTCCATCGCGCGCGCCCACGATCGTTTCCATGAGATGCTCGCGCGCCGCTCGCTTGGCGGCGTATTGCCGCTCGATCTCGTCGAGATCTTGGCTGAGGATCTTGCGCAGTTGGTCGTGCCAATCGGCGTCGCGGCAGGTCACGAAGAACAGGGCATCCCGGAAAAGCGGAAAGAGATCATCGCGCAGCGGGTTCTGGTCCGGCTGCTCTATGAAAACCACCGGCGTGCCTGACAAGAGGCACCAGGAAAACGTGCTGTGCCCAAACGACAGGACAAGGACGCGGCAGCGATTGAGCAGATAGCGAAGGTCGGTCTTTTTTTCGAAAACGTCGATATTGCCGACGTCGCGCGCGACTTTCACCGCGGGATCCTCGTCGATATAGCGAAACGCCGGATACGGCTTGTAAAGCACGCGATGCGGCAGGCGGGAAAAGACCTTCCTGAAGAGATCGCTCTCGTATTTGAATGCGTCGAAGTCGGTGATGCCGAAATTCACCGGGCGGTGCACGTTGCCCATGTAGCTCTGGTTGGTGCAGTACACGATCGGCGGCAGCGCTTGGTCGATACGCCGCCGCCTCGCTGCCTGCAGCATTTCCTTTGGCGCGCCGACTGCGACCGCGCGGCAGGACCCGAACACGTTCGACCGCGCGAGTTGAGCGCCCCTTTCCGAAAAGCTGAAAAACCAGTCACACGTCGTGGCCTCCTCTTCCGCGCGCAGATCGTCGAGCGCGGACGTCAGTTCGGCGGCGGTGCCGTGCTCAACCCCGCACACCGGCAGGCCGTGGCGTCGCGCCACGGACGTCATCGCGTCGGCCTCCGGCCGGCTATAGTGATTGGCCAGGATCGCCTTCGGCGACAGCGGACGCAGCTTGCGAAAGAGCGCGTCCCAGTAATTCTCCACCGTTCGATAGACGCCGGCTGCACGGGTCACATGGCGTGCGAGCTGCGCTGTTACCGCGTCGCGCAGCTCACGGACGACGTAGTTGGCAACCACCGGCCCTGCACGATCACGGACCAGGCGCTCCAGCCGTCCGTCCAGGGACGAATCCGCCTTCGGCCTGAGGTCCGACGGACGGGCCAGCAGCCGCACGCCGAAGCCGCGGCGGACCAAATGCCACACCGCCTCCTTTATCAGGCCGTTCAGCCCGAAGAGGAGAATTGTGCCGGGAGACTTTCGTTTACGATGCGTGGCAATTGGCAGGCTGAGCCTGAAGGCAATGCTTTCCCATGGCTCGAACCGCAGCCGCGTCCAAAGATTGGCGACATCTTCCTCCGCCTTGAGGTTGTCGGCAAAACGCTCGCCCGGAACCCACAGCACCTTGCGCAAATTTGGAAGACTTTCAAACAATCCGGCCCAGGGCGGGTTGAGCCACGCATGCGACGTCGTCTCCAGCAAGGCGACTGCGAATGGCGCCTTGATGTCATCCGCCGTCAGCATCATTGCCTTGTATACCGTCGCCTCAAATTCGAGCACGGCGCGCGCCGCCGTCAGCGCGAGCGGCGCAAGGTCAGATTCGGCGGCAACGGCCCGATAGGTTTCCGCACTGAGTTCGCCCATGTCGTGGCAAAACTGGCGGATCGTCGATGCCGTCAGGTTGGCGCCGAGCGGCTTGGCCTCGCCGCTGCTGGCAAGCGCGGGGCTGTTCGTGAGAAATACGGTGTTGCGGTCCGCGCCATTCTCCAGCGCATAGTCGATCGCGGCGCGTGAATCCGCAAAAACAACCGGAAACATCAGGGGATTGGCGACATTCATCAGCATGCTGATTGCCGCGCGATTGCCGGCGCCGGCGCAACCTGCCTGGCAAAAACGTCGTGCCAGCACTCCAGGCTGTACAGCATCCAGATGAGCACGTCGTAGCGCCGCCGCGCCGCGAAATGATCGCCGACGATGCGACGGGCGACGGCGCGGTCAAGGTAGCTCGCCGTAAAGCTGTCGTCGGCGTCGATCATGCTCGTCAGCAGCCTGTGCATGCGATCCTCGCGCAACCAGGCATGCATGTCGGAGGGGAAGCCCTCCTTCTTTTTCGTGAGGATGATGTCCGGCAGCCGATCCTGCATCGCCGCCCGCAGCGGCAGCTTAGTCAATTGTCTCTCGCTGTCGAACAGCGCGCTCGGCCCCAGCGTGTTGACCCATTTCACCAACCATGGCGCCAGAAACGGCACGCGGATTTCGATACTGCTCGCCATGCCGATGCGGTCCTGACGCTGCAGCAATGTCTGCAGGCGGTAGCGCTGACTGAATAACAGCTGAAGCTGCTCCACGGGAAATGTGTCCACGTGCCGATCGAGCCAAGCCCAGGCCTCGGTCGCCTCAGCGCCCTCGCCGGCGCGTCCGCACAGTTCCCGGACAAGCCCGGCGTTATCGATGCCGCCGCCTAGATAGAGATTTCGGATAACGGCATCGCGTGAGGGCGATGATCCGAGCAAATCGAGCGTGCGCTTGAACCGATCATAGCCGTGCAGGATCTCGTCGGAGCCTTCGCCGGACAGCAGCACCTTCAGACCGTCGTGCCGCGCCATATCGCAGAGACCGCCGAGCAGCGGCGAGTTCATGAATTGAAGCGGCTCGTCGTAGTGCCATGTCAAATGGCGCATCCGCGTGTGATACTCGCCAAACTCAAGGAAATTGGGATGGAAGCGGATGTCCTTGCCTGGTTCCGCTCCGCGCAAATGCGAAACGAAGGCATCGACTGCCGACCGCTCGCTGAATTCGGGGTTGCGGTTGTCGGCGAAGTACAGGTCGATACCCTCGATGTCGTCGCCGTCGAGCAGGCAGCTGGCGAGCGCGGACGAATCGATGCCCCCCGATAGCAGCACGCCGATCGGAACGTCGGAAATGCGCCGGCTCGCCACCGCCTGGGCAAAGGCCTTGCCGAAATCGCCGGCACCGGCAAACGCCAAACTGGGCCGCGGCGATCCCGTCAGCGACCAATAGGTCGAGCAGGTGACGCGGCCGGTTGGCGCGCTGAACTGCACGCAGGTACCCGGCTCAACCTCCTGGACGTCGCGGAAGATGGTCGCCGCGCCGTTGACCTTGCCGGTAAAGAAGAAGTCGTCGATCCGCGCGAGGTTTGGCGCTGCTGACGCGGCACCCGCGGCAAGCAGCACCTTGATTTCGGAACCGAACCAGAAGGTGCCATTCGCCTTGGCCCAATAGAGGAACTTCTCGCCCATCGGATCGCGGGCAAGCGTCAGTTCGCTCTTTCCACGGTCGAACCACGCGAAAGCGAACATACCGTCGAGCCGGTCGAGTGTCGCCCGCACGCCGAAATGTTTGAGGCACTGAAACAGCACCTCGGTGTCGGATCGCCCGCCGACCGCGATGCCGTCACGCCGAAGTTCGCGGGCAATGTCCTTGAAATTGTAGATCTCGCCGTTGAACGACAGCATGTAATCGCCGTCGCAGACCGGCTGTCTCGAAGCGGCATCGGCCGGCCCAAGGATTGCGAGCCGCGTGTGACCGAATGCAGCCGGCCCGAGGACGGCAACACCCTCGTCATCCGGGCCGCGGTGGCGCAGGACCGGCGCCAGCCGCGCGACGGCGTCCTGCAACGCCGGCTGGCCCTTGGCGCCAACACATCCCCAAATTCCGCACATCGCTTTAGAGTCTTAACAGGCTTGCCGCCGCCACCGCAGCTCAATCGTTGCCGCTCGCGGCACGCAGCTTGCTGTCACGCTCGGCCCAATGGTCGGGACCGCCATGCAGCCGGTCGAAGTCCGATCGCAACATCGACAAATAGATACCGTCGTAAAATCTGCCGTTCTTGTAGCAATACTGGCGGGCGACACCTTCTTCCGTCATGCCCACCTTGCGGTTACTGGCGAGCGATTTCTCGTTCTCGATCCAGGCCACCGACCAGATACGGTTAAGACCGAGATTGTGGAAGCCGTGCCGCAGCAGCTGGATCAGCGCGTCGCTGCCATAACCCTTGCCGCGGTATTCCGGCGGGCCGATCAGGCGCCCGTAGCCACACATGCGGTGGATGAAGTTGATGTCGAACAGCCGTGCATTGCCGATGTAGCGATCATTGGTTTTGTCGCACACCGCGAACATAACCACCTTCGACTGGTCGAGGCTGTTTTCAAAGTACTCGACCAGGTGTTCGCGATTTTGCGGGTTTGGCGACCACAAACCCATGGTGTTGATCGGATCGTTGATCCAATCGAGCCAGCCGTTGTCGATGTCGGTTCTCTCGATTGCCCGGAGGTAGACCTTGTCGCCGATCAACCACGCGCGTTTCATCATCTGCCCTCACTATCGAAAACTGATGCCGTCCGATCAAACCGCCTCGACGGCGCGCGCCTGATTGAGTTCGAAGCGACGGCGAGTCATCTCGAACATGTCCCATATCGGACTCGTCGGATCTTCCGGATCCTCCATGCTGGCCAAATCCTGCATCATGTAGCCGACGATAAATTTGATGCGGTTCGACTGGTTGGTTTCCGAGCGGTGGAACGTCAACGAGTTGAAGATGAGCGCGTCGCCGGGGTCGGCTTCGATGACCACCGAGTCGAGGCCGGCAATCACCTGCTGCGGCAAGAATGGCCGTCGCGGATTGCTCATGTCGTGCGCCACGAAGCCGCGCTTGTGCGTGCCCGGGATAACCCGAACCGTACCGTAGTGGCTGTCGACGCGGCGCAGCGGCACCCAGGCATGGAAGGCGCGCAGGCAGGAGGACGAATAGTCCTGATGCCACGGTTCCTCATGCTTGACGTCGAACGGCAGATCGATGCGCAGCCCCGTCGTCGAGATCGGCAGCTGGAAACCGAGCGTCTCGAGCGCCCCGCCCTTCTTGAATTGATCGAACAGCGACACTTTCAGGTAAGCAAGCGACGTCAAGCTTTGCAGCATGTTGAACAACATGTGCCGGTATCGCCCGCCGATCTTGAAGAGCGTCGTCAGCGGCTCCTCGTTGGGGACGGGCTTGAGCCCCCGCTTGGCGAATTGCGCGGCGCAGAAATCGGCGATCTCCTTCTCGAAGTCGTCAATGACCCGCTTGTCCAGAATTCCGCGCATCAGGCAGTAGCCACGCTCGTCCAACGCGCGCATGTCGATCTGCTGTGTCATGGTCGTGCCCTTCCCTACGGCTCGTTAAATTTTACCAGTGAACCAGTTCGAATCCCATGGCCGGCGCGCGTTACGCGAGGGCGGCCTTGAGGCTTTCGGCAACTCTTTGCACATCGTCCTTTTGCATCGCCGGAAACAGCGGCAGGCTCAGCGTCCCCGCGTAAAATGCTTCGGCGCCGCGGAGCATCTGGCGGCCATAGCGTGCGCGGTAATATGGCTGTAAATGTACGGGAATATAGTGCACCTGCGTTCCGACCCCCGACGCGAGCAGCGCATTCATGACCGCGGCGCGGCTGCGCTTGAGCTTGGCGAAATCGACCGCCACCTGATAAAGGTGCCAGCCGCCGTTTTGTTTCGCCAAACGCGGGATCGGCTTGGCCGTGTCGGCGAGCGGCTTCAGCGCAGCATCATAGAGGTCGGCCAGCGCGCGCCGTCGGTCGACGAACGATTTCAACCTGCCGAGCTGGCTTAACGCCAAAGCGCACTGCATGTCCGTCAGCCGGTAGTTCCAGCCGATCACCGGCATTTCATAGTACCAAGGGTTCGGTTCGCCTTGATCGAGACCCATCGCCGGGTCGGCCCATTTCCCTGGCCGGCGCTCCAAGCCGTGATTGCGCAGCTGGCGCAGCCGATCGCCGAGTTCTCGCGTGCCGCAGGCAATGGCGCCGCCCTCGCCCGACGTTATCGTCTTGACCGGGTGGAACGAGAAAGTCGCCGCATGCGATTCGACGCAGGCCCCAGCCGGCCGGCCGGAGCCATCGGTTCCGCCGATCGCATGGCAAGCGTCTTCGACGACGACGGCACCGACCTCGTCCGCAATCGCCCTGATCGGGGCGAGCTCGACAAAGCGGCCACCAAGATGCACGGGCATGATGGCTTTGACCGGCAAGGTCGCGCGCGCAATCGCCTCGCGGCAGGTCGCCTCGGTCATCAGGCCGGTCACCGGATCGACGTCGGCGAACACGACCTCGGCGCCGACGAAACGCGCGGCGTTCGCGGTCGCGACAAAGGTGACGCTGGGCACCACCGCCGCGCCGCCCTCGCCTATGCCGAGCCCCAGCAAGGCCAGATGCAGCGCCGCCGTGCCGTTTGCGACTACGACCATGTCGGCACAGCCGCATGCGGCCGTTAGCGCCTCTTCGAGGCGAGACACCATGGGGCCTGTCGTGAGCCAGTCGCCGCGGAGCACGTCCACGACGGCACGTATGTCGTCGTCGTCGATCGACTGGCGCCCGTAGGGCAGAAAACGTTGGGTTGTCGCGAGCTTCATTTTTCAGCGGCCGTTGCAAGCAGCGAGCTCAATGCCGCGCCGTCAAGCCACTCCGGATTGGAATCGCTCGAGTAGACGAAGTCCTGCGGCACCGGCTTTGCATCCTTGCCATCGATGTGGCTGACCTGCCAGAAGGCGAGCGTCGGCTCGATGACGAAGAACTGCGGATACTCAACCGTGTTCCGCGCATTATCGGACGAGATCAGGGTCTCGTGCAGCTTCTCGCCGGGGCGGATGCCGATGATCTTGTGCGGCACACCGGGCGCCACACTGCTGGCGAGATCCGTGATCCTGATGCTCGGAATCTTCGGAACGAAGATTTCGCCGCCTTTCATCAAGCCGAGACACGAGATAACGAAATTCACGCCCTGCTGCAGCGTGATAAAGAAGCGCGTCATCCGCGCGTCGGTGATCGGGATTTCCGTCGCGCGTTTCTTGACCAGCGACTGAAACAGCGGCAGCACGCTGCCGCGGCTGCCCAGCACGTTGCCATAGCGCACGACCGAAAAGCGGATATTCTTTGTGCCCGCGACATTGTTGGCGGCGACGAAAATCTTGTCGGAGGCGAGCTTGCTCGCCCCGTAGAGGTTGATCGGGCTCTCAGCCTTGTCCGTCGATAGCGCGACGACCTGCTGGACGTCGTTGGCGAGCGCCGCGCGCACGACATTCTCGGCGCCGTGCACGTTGGTCTTGATGCATTCGAACGGATTGTATTCCGCGGCCGGCACGTGCTTGAGCGCGGCGGCGTGCACGACCGTATCGATGCCGCGCATCGCCGACTCGAGCCGATCCTGATCGCGCACGTCGCCGATAAAGAAGCGAACCGGAAGCGGCGCGGCGTAGCGCGACTTGAGCGCGATCTCCATATCGTACTGCTTGGCCTCATCGCGGCTGAATATGACGATACGGGCCGGTTTGTAGCGTTCGAGCACCGTGCGCACGAACGCATTGCCGAAGGATCCGGTGCCGCCCGTGATCAGCACCGAGCGCCCGTCCAGGCTGAAATTTCCGAAATTCAAGTCCGTCAAAGGTTGCATGGAGCCTCTAGAGGTCAGCCGCATCCGTCGCGCGCGGGGGCCAGTCCCGCCGCCGTCAACGCATAGCGCTCGCCCGTTTCCGGGCAGATGAGGTTTTCGCCAAGGCGCGCCCCGCTTCGCGAAACCCAGCCGATCTGTCTCGCCGGATTGCCGGCGACCAGCGCGTAGGCAGAAACATCGTCGATCACGACGGAGCCCGCTCCGATCATGGCGAATTCGCCGATCGCGACGCCGCAGACGATGGTGGCGTTGGCTCCGATGGTCGCGCCGCGCCCGACCTTGGTCGCCAGGAAGGTGTCCTTTCGGGAGATGAAGGCGCGCGGACGCAGGACATTCGTGAACACGGCGTTCGGTCCGATAAAGGCATCGTCCCCGATCTCGACGCCGGAATAGATCGCAACATTGTCCTTGACCGTCACGCGATTGCCGACCACGGCGCCGTCTTCGACGAAAACATTATGCGCGAGCTTGCAGCTTTCACCGATGCGCGCGCCGGCCAGGATGATGCAATGCTGCCAGATGACGCAGCCCTTGCCGATGCTGGCGCCCGGCGCGATTTCCGCCGTCGGGTGACCGCGATAGGCCGCAGCAGCCGACATCAGGCGACAACCTCAAGCAGCGTACCGGCCACGCGTTCGGCCTGGGTCGGCGTGATCTCCGGATAGATGGGCAGCGACAGCACCCGCGCCGCCGCCGATTTGGTCATCGGCAGGTCGTCGGCACTGTAGCCGAGATGGGCCAAGGCCGGCTGCATGTGGAGCGGCACGGGGTAATGAACGCCCGCGCCGATGCCGGCGCGGACCAGCGCATCCTTGACGGCGTCACGATTGTCGACCTCGACGACGTAGAGATGAAAGACGTGCTCCGCCTTCGGATCGACCGACGGCGTTTTGACCGCGTTACAGCCGGCAAGCAATTGGCCGTACCACGAAGCGACGCGCCGGCGCGCCTCGTTCCACTCGTCGATGTAGCGCAGCTTGACGCCCAGGATCGCCGCCTGCAGGCCGTCGAGCCGCGAATTGACGCCCTCGAACCGGTGCAGATATTTGTCGAGCCTGCCGTGGTTCGCCCGCATCTCGATGCGGCGAATAAGCTCGGCATCGCGGCTAAACACCGCCCCGCCGTCGCCCCAACAGCCGAGATTCTTGCCGGGATAGAAGCTGAAGCAGGCGGCATCACCCAGCATGCCCGGCCGGGTCCCGTTGAAGCTTGCGCCGTGCGCCTGAGCGGCGTCCTCGATCACCTTGAGGCCGTGGCGATCCGCAATCGCTTTCAGCCGCGCCATGTCGGGCATCTGCCCGTAGATGTGGACCGGCACCACAGCCTTTGTCTTCGGCGTGATGGCTTGCTCGAGCGCATCGAGATCGAGCAGGTAGGTTGCCGGATCGATATCGACAAAGACTGCCCGGTAACCCGCGCTCTTGATCGCTTCGGCGGTGGCGATGAAGGTATGGCTCACCGTGATCACGTCCTCGCTGCCGTCGCCCTGCCCGAGCAACTCGACCAAGGCGAGCGTCAGGGCGTCGGTGCCGTTTCCGACCAGGGCCACGGAGCCGCCGCCGCACCAGGCGGCGAAATTGTCGCGGAACGAATCGTAGTCGGCACCGCCGATGAAGCTCGAGCGTTGCACGCAGCCCTTGACGGCCGCGTCGAATTCATCCCGATGCGCCTGATACTGCGCATAAAGGTCGACGAGCGGAATCTTGTCGTGCGCGCTCATGAACGGGACCGCCGCTGGCCAAGCGGCGCCTTGTCGGCGCTGAAGCGAAGCGCGATTTCGCGGCCTTGGAAGATCGATTCGTAAATCGACACGATGAGCTCGAGCGATTTGCGGCCCTCAAGGCCATCGACCAGCGAGGGTGCGCCGTCGCGGATCGAGTCGATCACGCTTTCCAGGTAACGCAGATGGCTGAAGCCATAGACATTCGGCGGATTTTCCGAATAGCGCTGCATGACCTCGGCATCTTCCGGGCGCGGCTCGGCGAACTCCCAGGTCTTGATCGAATTGACGGCAAAACCGCCGATTTCGACCGTGCCTTTCTCGCCGAGAAGCGAGAGGGAACCTTCAAGATCTTTCGGACGGGTCGCGGTCGTAGCCTCGATGACACCGAGAGCGCCGTTGCGGAAGGTGACGATGGCGACGCCGGTGTCCTCGGCTTCGATATCGACAAGCGCGGTTCTCGACTTGGCGACCACCGACACAGGCTCGCCGAGGAACCATTCGAGCAGGTCGATGTGGTGACTCGCCTGGTTTGAGAAAACGCCGCCGTCATAGGCCCAGGTGCCGCGCCAGGCATCCTGGTCGTAATAGTCCTGCCGGCGGCACCAGCGCACCCGCACGGTCCCCATGACCAGCTTGCCGAAGCGGCCGGCATCGACCGCGCGGCGCAATTGCTGGACGGCAAGATTGTAACGGTTCTGCTTGACGACAAAGAGCTTGATGCCGGCCGCGTCCGCCGCCGCGATCATGCGGTCGGCTCCGTCGAGCGTCAGCGCCATCGGCTTTTCCACGACCAGATGCTTGCCGTATGGCGCCAAGGCCACGGCATGCTCTTCGTGCAGCCCGCTCTCGGTCAAGATGCAGATGACGTCAATGGCATCGCGATGCGTTTCCACCATGCGGCGGAAATCTGTGTAGAACGGCACCGCATGTCGCTGCGCAAGTTTGCGAGCCCGCTCTTCCTTGACATCGCAGCACGCGATGAGCCGCCCACCGGCAAGACTGCCGTTGGCGAAAATCTGTGAATACTTCTCGGCGATGCGGCCGCAGCCGACCAGGGCAAAGCCGGTAGTATTGGCGAGACTAACTGTTGTCGAAGTCACGGGCGGCCTTTCGCGCAGATTTGAAGCGGTTTCGTCGCGCCGGTGCCGTTGGCTACGGCACGGCGCAGCAGCCCGATATCGTCCTCGATGCATTCGGACCAGGATTTGAGCAGCCGCCGGGCGCAGCGATGCGCGGCAGCGCGCCGAACGGCAATATGGTCTGGCTGTTTGATCAACTCGATGAGCGCCCTGCCAAGGGCTTCGGCCGGCTGCCGACGGTCGTAGCGCACCACGACATCGTCGGGCAGCAATCTGTCGGTCGCCGTATCGATCGGGACGCTCGGGTCCGACGTCGGGATGACGAGGCACGTGCCGGCCGCAAGCGCTTCGAGATTGGCGTTGGAAAGATTGCCGTTCAAGTTGACGGAAACGTAGATGTCACAGGACATGAGGTGGCGCGTCACTTCGGCGTGAGGGATGGCGCCCGTGAAGACGATCGCTTCAGAGGCGCCAGCGCGGTCGACTTTGTCCGCGAGCGCGCCACGCATCGGCCCATCGCCTACGACGACAAAGCGGACGGGTTTGCGGAGGCTGGCGAGGCACGCCAGCGCGGCGTCAACGAAGTGATCGCAGCCTTTGTACGGCTCGAGCCGGCCGACGAACAATACGGTCGGCGGCGCCGCCGTCTCGCGCACGCTATCACCCGCCGGCGCATCGCAACCGTTGAGCCGCAGCACCAGTTCGCTGGCGGGATTGAGCAGGCGCGGCAGCAAGGCGCCCGGATCGCTGCCGTCCTCCGAACAGACGACGGCCCGAAACGGCGAGCGCAGCGCCCAGCGGTGCAGCCAAAATCTGGCGCTGCCGATCGCCCGATGGTGCGGGAACAGCCCCATCAACCGCAGCACCACCGGAATTCGGGTGCAGCGCGCGAGCAGAGCCGCGGGGAACAGCATCGCATAGGTCGCGTAGATCACGTCGGGCCCAAACCGCAGCGCCTGCCAAACGCTGCGCAGCAGCTGCGCAGCCTCGGTCGCCAGCAAATCGAGACGGCGGACCAGGCCCCCGGTCGGCCGCTCCCAACGCAGAACCATAATTCGTCCCGCCTTGTCGAGCGTCAGGTCGGTACCGCGCCGGAACAGCGGATCGTCCTCCTTGGCCGCAAGCAGCGTGAGAACGGCGCAGTCGCGTGCGCCGTGCAAGCCTTCGACCAGCTTGTAGAACGCCGGCACGCCGCGCGGCGCCCAGCGACCTTCGGCAAGGCCGGCTTTGAGGCCGGAAAACAGCCGACCGAGCACCAAGACCCGCATCAATCGGCTCCGGCCGCGAGCGCGTCGAGCGAAACGCCATGACGCGCGAGATAGGCCTCCGCGTGCCACGACAGGGCATTGCGGAAGCCGCGCCGGTCGAACAGCACGCGGCGATACGGCGCAATCGCGTAGTTCTGGATGGGGTCGGCGCGCCATTCGAACACGTGCTTTTCGGCCCGGTGCCACACATCTTTTCCGGCTGGCGCGAGCAGCGCCTTCACCCCCAGCCGCAGCGGCCGCAGCCAACTCGGCACGACCGTACGCGAGAAGCGCCAATCGGCACCCCAGACACCGCACCAGTTCGCCGCCTCAAGCGCGGACTGAAATAAGCGGCGGCCGAATTTCGCGGCGAGCGGCATGCGCCGCCAATACTCCACGAGCGCGGGCTCCCACAGCGGCAGCCGCCATTCGTAGCCAAACATCTCATAGCAGCGCTGGCCAGCGACGACGTATTTCGACTGACGGTTCTCGAACTCGGACAACTCGTAGGCGATCACGGCATCTTTTCGGGTCATCGAATCGCCAACACAGTCTCCAAGATCCTTCAAGACATCGGCCTTGATGGCGTCGACCGCGGCGGGCGTCTCGAGGAACGCCCACAAGTCGAAATGCTTGGCGCGAATGGCATGGAAGAGCGCGTCGCGGGTCAAGCGCTCCGGCGCGCGCGATGCGCCGATCGCCGCTGGAATATGATTGCCGGCGATGTAGTCGCCGCTCTGGCCGTTGACGATAATGGCGTCCTCGGGAAGAAGGCCATCATGGCGCAGCCGCTCGATGGCGGGGACATCCTGCATGAAAGGCATGGCGTCCGGCCGGTCGGCAAACGTGAAGAAGCGCTGCGCGGTTTCACCGGTGAAAAAGGCACGCAGCGACTTTGGCTCGTAGCCGACGAAGCGCCAGGGATAGCCGAGGCGCTTGGCGACGCGCTGTGCGCCGGACGCTTCGTGGTTGTCCGGCAGGCCGTAGGAAAAACACAGCACTTTGTCGTAGCCGACGAGCTTGAGGCCGCTGGCAATGGCGCGCGAGTCGAGGCCACCCGACAACGGAACGGCGATGGTGCGTCCGCCGGCATCGCGGGCGAGTTGCTCGATCAACCCGAGCAGCATGGCATTGTGCTGCGCCATCACCTGCGGGTCCGCCGGATCGATCGCCTCATCGGGCTCGCCGACATAACGCGCATAGCGCAGGTGCCGCCGCCCCAGCGCATCGACGACAACGATCTCGCCGGGCTTGAGCGCCTCGAGGCCCGGCGTCAGCGTGCGGCGGCCGACGGTGTAGCCTGCAAGCGCGATTTGCAGCGCCGAACGCTGATCGATCCCGCCAAGACCGGCCGCTTTCACGAGGTCACGGCCGTCGGCGGCGATCCGGGCGCCGGCGCAGTAGAGCGGGACGCTGGCGACCACATCGGTCATGCCAAGGGCAACACCGTCCTTGTGCGCGAGTAGCGCGCCATGGCCGGCAAGCTTGCGCGCGGCCGCAATCAGCGCAGTCTCGGAACCATCGGCCGCGTTGAGCACGGCCTGCAGCGTGGCCTCCTGCCCGGCAAATCCCCCGTACCACATCACCCAAGCGGTCCAGCCGCCGGCCAAATCCATCTTGCGCCACACCCGGCTGTCGGGCACGAGCGGCAGCGCAACCGCGTCTGGCGCCGCGTGGCGTCGGGTACGGGCCTGGCCGTCCACGGGCCGCCGCCTGCCGCGGCGGCTCGGTTTCGCTGTCCCAACGCTGGTCATTGCCAATGCGGTCCGGCTCACTTCAACATGTCGAGTTGGAGAATCTCACCGGCATCGATGCGGCGCGCCGCCTTGCGGCCGAGCACTTTGGACAGCTGCGAGGCCGGAAGGCCGGTGCCCGGACGCTGCGCGATCAACATGTCGTTGGATACCGTCTCGCCAGCCTCGATCGGGCGTACCGCGGTCAAGCTCTTGCGCGCCCAGATGATGGATTGTGTCTCGGCCGCCGAGATCGATTTCGGCGCACCGCCGCGGGCCGCCTCGACCTCGCGAATGTCGGCGACGAAGCGGGCGAAGTTGCTGGGGTCGCAGGACACTTTCCAGTCGTGCGCGTTGGGCACGTCGCGGTCGATGGTGATGTGCTTTTCGATCACGTCGGCGCCGAGCGCAACCGCCGCAAGGCACACCGCGGTCCCTTCGGTATGGTCAGAATAGCCGACCGGCCCGGGAAAGAATTCGCGGATCTGCCGCATGACGTCGAGATTGATGCTCGATGCCGCGGCCGGGTAGCTGGTGACGCAGTGAAGGATGGCGAGCTCGCGTCCGCCGGCGCCGGCGATAACATCGGCCGCCGTCGCGATCTGCTCGAGTGTGTACATGCCGGTCGACAGGATGATCGGCTTGCGGCAGGCGGCGATGGCGGCGAGATACGGCCAGTTCTCGACCTCGCCCGACCCGATCTTGAACGCCGAGACGCCGAGATCGTGGGCGAGGAAGTTGAGCGCCGTATGGTCGTGCGGCGTGCACATGAAGATAATGCCGCGCTCCTTGCAGCGGGCGGCCATGGCGGCGATCGCCCGGTCCGGCAGTTCCTTGCTGCGCAGGCGGTCGCGCCATTGCGGCGCGGCAGGCCCCACCAGCACGTCGGTCCGGTAGTGCTGCGTCTTGAAGACATCCGCGCCCGCGTCGGCTGCGAGGTCGACCAGCGCGATCGCCTTGTCGATCTCGCCGAAGTGGTTGACGCCGCCCTCGGCGATAATCAGGCATGGCTGCCCGGGACCGACGGCGCGGCCCTCAATCGTGAAACCGGCGGCGAAAGCGCTGCTCACCGTTGCTGCCACTTGATGGACGGCAGGATGACGTCGCTGTCGATGCGGTCCTTGTGCCGCTCGACAACGTCGAACATGCGGCCGATGACCTCGTCGCTCAGCAGATGCGGCTTGAGGCCGAGATCCTGAAGCTTGGAGTGCTTGGCGTTATAGTAGTGCTCCTCGGCCTCGACGCGCGGATTGGGAATGTGGTCGATCTTCGTCTTCAGGCCGCGCGCGCCTGCAACGCGCTCGACGCGCCGTGCAAGCTCCATGACCGAGAACTGCTCGGTGAACTGGTTGAACACGCGGAATTCACCGGCCGCGGGCGGGTTAAGCGCGGCCAGCTCGACGCAGCGCAAGGTGTCGCGAATGTTGAGGAAGCCGCGGGTCTGTCCGCCCTTGCCGTAGACCGTCAGCGGCACGCCGTGCACGGCTTGGGCGATATAGCGGTTGAGCACGGTGCCGAACACGGCATCGTAATGGAAGCTGGTGGCGAGATCGGAGTGCTGACCGGTCTCGTCGGTGTCGATGCCGTAGACCACGCCCTGATTCAGATCCGTGACGCGGGTGCCCCAGATGCGGCAGGCGAACTCGAGGTTATGGGAGTCGTGCACCTTCGACAGGTGGTAGAACGAGCCCGGCTTCTTCGGGTACAGCACGCGGTCCTTGCGGCCGTTATGGGTGACCTCGAGCCAGCCTTCCTCGATGTCGATGTTCGGCGTGCCGTATTCACCCATGGTGCCGAGCTTGACGATGTGGCTGTCCGGACAGGAATGACGGATCGCGAACAGCACATTCAGCGTGCCGATGACGTTGTTGTGCTGGGTCTGCGCGCAGCAGGCGCGGTTGAGCATGGAGAACGGCGCCGACGGCTGCTCGGCATAGTGGATGACCACTTCGGGCCGGGTACGCTCGATGACGTCGTAGATGAAGCGGTGATTTTCGGCGATGTCGCCGACGAAAATGCCGATGTCGCGGCCCGAGATCTGGTTCCATCGCTTGACGCGCGTCTGCAGGGGCCGCGTCGGGATCAGCGGCTCGACGCCGACCTCGGCCTCCCAATAGCGCTTGATCATATTGTCAACGACGGTCACCTCGTGACCGCGCGCCGAGAAATACATCGCTGTCGGCCAACCGAGGTAGCCGTCGCCGCCAAGAACAAGAACTCTCATAGATCCCTTCTCAGTTTGTTTTTGATGTCTGGGAGCGGTGTGCCGGACGCGCTGCCTTCAGGCGGTCGCACCGGCATGCATATGGGGCATATCGACCGCGCCGGTTCTGACCAGCGCATTGGCGATCTCGAGATCCTCGGCCGTGTCGACGTCAAGATCGTAGTGGCGCGGCACGTCGACCGCGACCGAAGGCTCGGCAAAGAAGTCGAGGCCGTCGAGCAGCGCCTGCGTGCGCGCGGCAACGAGGTTGCCGAACACGAAGAGCCGGGGCTTCTTCTGCTTGTTGTATGCTTCGGCCCGCTCGGCGGCGAAGCGGAAGCGAACGCGGCCGCCTTCGACAATCCGCTGGTTGAAGGCGTGGTGATTGTGCAGCACCGGCGTCACCGTCTGCCCCGATCTGGCGGCCGGCTCGGCGCCAATCGCCGTCATGAGCCGGCGGCAATGGTCGGGCAGCAGGAACGGGCTCGTCGGCTGCACCAGGGCAATGACCTCGGGGCGGTCGGCCGCGGCAATCCGTCCGAGAAATTCGCGCACCACGTCGGCAACCCGCGCGTCGTCGCCGGCAAGATGCGGCGGCCGCCGGTCGACGTCGATGCCCAGGGTCCGGGCGTGGGCGCCGATCTCGTTGTCATCGGTCGAGCAGACGATGCGGGAAAAGCAGCGCGCGGCTTGCGCAGCCCGCACACCGTAGTCGAGCATCGGAACGCCGGCGATCAGGGCGAGATTCTTGCGCGGGATGCTCTTGGAGCCGCCGCGCGCCGGCACAAAGGCCCAGGCGGAAATCCGGCTGGCCGTCATGCCGCCACCAGGCCGACGGCAGCGGCCGCCTTCTCGATCACCCGCCGCTCGGTCTCAGACCAGGCATCGACGGTCGAGCCGCCGATGTGCGGCGTCAGGATCAGATTGTCATGGCTGCGGGCGTAACGCGCAACGCGGCTGTCGGCGAAACGTGCGGCAAAGTCCGGCTCATATTCGCCGTCGACGACGTCGAGCGCGGCGGCCCAGAGGTGGCCGGACTCGAGCAGATCGACCAGCGCTTCGGTATCGAGGATTTCACCGCGCGCAGTGTTCACGACCACGGCGCCCTTCGGCAGCGTTTCGAGCACGCGCCGCGACACCAGTTTGGCGGTCTCCGCGTTGGCGACCGCATGGATGCTGAGAACGTGACTGCGCCGCGCGAGCTCCTCGATCTTGGCCATGCCGCCCGGCACATAAGGGTCGAACCAGGCGACCGACATGCCCATTGCACGGGCAACGTCGGCGACCTTGCGCCCGAGACGGCCATAGCCGACCAGACCGAGCGACAGACGGGAGCACATTGCGGGCGCGCCGCAGGGCCGGCGATCCCAACGGCCGGCCGACGCGGCGGCGTGCGCGGCCGGCAGCCGGCGCAACGCCGCCAACATCAGTCCAATCGTATGCTCGGCCGTGGGCGTGATCGACTCCAGAAATTGCTGCTCATCATGCAGGGCGCAGACCGCGACGCCGCGGCGAGCGGCTTCCTTCATGTCGATATGCGGCACGCCTGTCGTGTTCGACAGAATGGCGCGAAGATTCGGACAGGCCGCCATGCGCGACGCGTCGACCTTGTAGCCGAGCGGCGCGGACAGGACCTGCGTGCGCGCCAGATCTTCGGCCGTGGCATCGGCCGGCGTCGCGCGCTCGATGACGGTGAACAGCCGGTCGAGCAAGGCGCGGTTTTGCGGCTGGTAGCGCATCATGGTGTAGTAGAGCGCGACCGGCTTGGCCATGCTCAATAAGTCATCCGCTTGACCAGGAGCTTCCGGTCGATCGGCGTATTGCGGACGATCTCCACGATCCGCTTGCCGGCATGGCCGTCGCCGTAAGGCTGCCGGCAGGAGGCAACCGCGGCGCGGAATTCGCCATCGTGCAGCGCGCGCTCGATCGCCGCGGCGATTGCAGCGCGCTGGTGCGGCACATCGATCACGTTTTCCGCCCGCAGGCGGCCTTCTTGCCGGCGGCCGACATTGACCGCGGGCAGTCGGAAGGTCGGCGTCTCGATCAGGCCCGCCGAGGAGTTGCCGACCATCACCGAGGCGATGCTCAGGAGCCCCCAGAACACCGGCGCATCGAGGTTGACGTGGACCTGAAACTGCGGCGGCAAGGCGAGCTCCTTGATGGCGGCGATGACGCCCTCGTAGCCCTGATCCGAGCACGGGTAGATCACCACCGCCTGCTGTGCGCTGTCGCGGGCCGCCAGCAGCGTCTCCCGCATCTGGTCGTAGGCGCGCTCAGGCTCGGTGGTCTCCGAGTGCTGAAGCACGACGACGACGGGACGCGACGCGTCGAGCCCGAGCTTTGCCGCAACCTCGCGGCCGGGCGCGTAATCGCCGGCCAAGATGCCGTCGAGATGGCTGTCGCCGACCACATGGATACGCCAAGGCTCCTCACCCATCGCCTTGATGCGCTCGGCGCTCGACGGAATTGAAGGAAAGTGCAGGTGGGAGAGCTTGGTCACGGCGTGGCGGAAATTCTCGTCGAGCGAGCCGCTGACGTCGCCGCCCTGGATGTGGGCGATCGGCACATCGAGCAGCGTCGCCGCCATCGCGGTCGCCAGCACCTCGCCGCGGTCGCCGTAGAGAAGGCAGATGTCCGGCCCGAGATCGTCGATCACCTTGGCCATGCGGTCGCCGCAGCGGCCCATGGCCTGCGCTCGGCCAAGCGCGGTGTCGTTGGCCTGCTCGAGGTCGACGGCGGCGGCGATCTCGAACTCCCGCTCGACTTCGCGCATGGTCCGGCCAAAGCGATCGCTGACGTGCTGGTCGGTCACCACCAGCTGCAAGGACAGCTCGGCATCGTCGCGCAGCATGCGCAGCATCGGCTTCATGGCGCCAAAACCGCCGCGCTTGCCGGTGAGAACCATGAAGCGGCGCGGCAGATGAGCAGCCTGCGGGGCCGCACCCGCGGCTCCCGTCTGTTGACGGTCCTGCGCGCGCATCCTATCAGGACCGCGCGGCTCCCGATTTTGCACGGGGCGCGCCGCAGACAGAGGCGTCATGTCTCGTTCGGCACCGATCTTCATTGGCGGACTGTTCAAGTCGGGCACGAGCCTGTTGCGCGCGATGCTAGGCCAGCACCCGAACATCGCGGCCGGGCTCGAGACCTACTGGTTCGATCTCGACTGGGATGCCCGGCAGAGCGACGAATTTGCCGCGAAGGTCGAGCGGTTGCGACGCTATTTCGACATCAGCCCGGCAAACATGGCGCGCATCGTCGACGCCAGCGCCGGCGTCTACGATTTCCTCGACAGCCTGATGAGTGAATTCGCCCGCGCCCAGGGCAAGTCGCGTTGGTGCGAGAAGACACCCGGCAATATTTATCATCTTGACCGCATCGTCGAAGGCTGGCCGCAGGCCAAGATCATCCATGTCGTGCGCGAGCCGCTCGACGTGCTCGCTTCCATCAAGGAGGCCAAGCGCCATGACTGGGCGGCGGCCTTTCCCGACATGTGGTGCCGCTTCGTCGCCGGCGGCATCGGCCAGGCCAAAGAGCTCGGCCTCGACGGCGGCAGCTACACCGAAATCCGCTATGAATCGCTGATCCTTCATCCCGCCGACACCATGAAAAAGGTCATCGCCTTCATCGGCGAGCCCTGGGATCCGGCCGTCGCGCAATTCAGCGGCCGCGACGACGACTTCGCCCGCGTGCTTGCCGTCACCGGCAAATCCAGCACCACCCTCGCCCGGCTGCGCGAGCCGCTGCAGGACAGCCGGCTCGGGATTTGGCGAAGCCTGGTGAGCTCCGAGGAGGCCGATGCGCTGCGCGGCGAAATCGTCAGGCGCGGACACGGGCCGCTGTTTGACCTGATCCGCTCGCAGAACCCCGAAAACACCGCCTAGCATCTCAGCGCACCGGCGCAGGATCGTCGGTATAGGGCTGGTCGAGGCTCTCGATCAAATTCTCGAGTGCGCGCTCGGCGACGTCGTCCGATGCGCCCGACGTCTTGTCGCGGACCAGCCGGAACTTGCCGGCATCGAAAGTGGCCTGTCGCACCGCCTCGAGATAACGCGCTCCATCACGCCGCGCGCGCGCTTCGTCAAAGTCGCCGTCAAAGGCCCAGCGCAAATAGCCGCGAAGATCGATGTCGTCTGTCACGGTCTTGACGTGCGGCAGGAAGCCGTAGCCCGTCTGCCGCCCGAATGCGATCACCGGCTTGCCGAGAACCGCGGCTTCCATTCCGGCCGAGCCGCTGATGGTGACGGTGACGGCGGCCTGCTTGATGCAATCGATCGAATTTTCCCGCAAATCGAGCAGCACGACGTTGTTCAGGGATTTGAGCTGATCGTAATAATACGGCGGCCGGAAGCTGGTGCTGTACAGGTTTTCCTTGATCGCCAGCAGCGTGCCGGCCGGCAGGTCGCGGCTGACTGCCTGGACGACGGCGAACTGGTTGAAGCACTCGGGCGAGCGCATCATGTTCCAGACTTCCGGCTCCTTGTGCATCGGAAAATAGGCAAAGCGCCGGCCCTCAAGATCGGCAAGCCGCACGTTGCAGGCGCGCTTTGCCCGCCGCGTGCGGACATAGAACTTGAGCGGCACCGTCACCCGATCCCAAATCGATATTTTTTTCGCGACCTTGTAGGCGCGCAACCTGTAGAACAGTCCATAGGCAAGGCCGGTCGCCGTCGCAAACAGCGCCCGCCACAGCGTGCCGCGCTCGCGCCAGAACCGCGCGTATTTCGTCAAAGGCGCGGCATAAGGCTTGGCGAGGTCGGGCTCCGGCGCATTCTGCACCGTCGCGTAGGCCTTGGCGATCTGCGGCGTATGGCGCCGCTCGTTCACCGACCAGATCATGCGATTGCCGTAACGGCCGGGCTCGAGAATTCGCACCGGCACGTCATGGGCGCGGCACATCACAGCCGCGTACATATCCGCATCGAGCAGCAGCGTGATGTTTTTTGCCAGAATCTCCCGGTCCCAGAACTGCAAGGTGCGCACTTGCGCCTGCAGGATCATCAGATCGTCGGTCTTGGCGAGATAGTCAGGTTTGCCGTGGAAGATCGCGCCGTTGAAATAGCCGCGGCTCAATGCGCGCGAGCTCATGGCGAGTTGGCCGTAGCTGACGCCGATCCGCCGCTCGAGCGCCGCAGCCGCGCGCAGCAGCGCGTCGCGGTCGGCCACCGGATCGAGCGTGAGCTCGGCCGGGTCGGCGGCAACCGCGATCGAATCGACATAGTCCGGCTCGGCCAGGTTGCGGAAGCCTCCCAGCTCCTCCTCGCTGCGGACGTAAAGATGAATGCGGCTGCCGTAGCGCTCCGCGAGCCGCGCCGCCATTGCAGGAAACAGCTGCGTCCGCGTGCGGGTCAGCATCATGCCGACATCGGCGAACACCCGCGCGTCAAAGACACCATGCGTAGCGCCCTGCCCGCCAGGCCGCCCCGAGGGCCGCGCTTCGGCGCGCCGGCCGGTGCGTTGCGGGCGGTCGGCGGTTTCGGTCGAACTGCTCATCGGCCTAGGCGACGATCGGTTCATCGACGGTATCGGAGAATTGCTGCTTTCGGCACGCGCTCGCATACCAGCCGCCGGTCGCCAAAAGCTCGGCGTGCTTGCCGCTTTCGGCGACGCGTCCACGATGCAGAACGAGAATGCGGTCGGCATCTTTGACTGTCGACAGCCGGTGGCCGACGACGATCAGGGTGGTGTCCGTTTCGGTGCGGATGCGATTGAGCGCCTCGCGGAACCGTTCCTCGCTCGCGGCGTCAAGCTGGCTCGTCGGCTCGTCGAGAATCAAGATCAAGGCGCGCTGAAGCATGGCGCGGGCGAGATCGAGCCGCTGCCGTTCGCCGCCGGAAAGGTTCGAGCCTTCCTCGGTCAGCCGGGTCTGGTAGCCGTCGGGCAGGCGCTCGATGAATTCGGCGGCGCCGGCGAGGCGCGCGGCGCTGCGGACTTCCTCGTCGCTGGCGTCGGGGCGGCCGTAGCGGATGTGGTCGGCGATCGTGCCGACAAAAATGTTCGGCTTCTGCGGCAGGAAAGCGATATTGGCGCGCAGGCTCTCGATCGAGAAATCGCTGATCGGAACGCCGTCCAAAGTGATCGTTCCGGCCTCGGGATCGCGCAGCCGCGGCAGCAGATCAATCAAGGTCGACTTGCCGCTGCCTGACGGCCCGACCACCGCCGTCATGCTGCGCGCTGGAATTTCAAAGCTCATTCCCGACAGCGCCGCCGTGCCGTCCGCGTAGGTGAACGAGACGTTGTCGAACCGGATGGCGCGATCGAGCGTCGTCAGCGTCAGCGCGCCGCCCTTGGATTCGCGCGCCTCGCGCATGGCGGCAAGGCGGCGTTCGATGATTTTGAGGCTCGCCCACTGCCCGGCGACCGTCTGATAGTTGGTCAGCGCCGCCCGGGTGGCCGGCAGCAGCCGCAGCAGGATGAGCAGGAACAGGCCGAGCATGCTGATACTCAGGCCGAGGAACGTGTAGCCGACATAGAGCATGACCAGCGCGGCGAAAAGCGCGGTCGGCTCGGTCGCTACCTCGATCGAGGCCGCAAGCTGGCGCAGACGCAGCTCATTGTCGCGCTGCTGCGCGCTCAGCATTGTCAGGTATTGAAGCTCGGCCGCCTCGGTCCGCGACAGCCGGATCAAGCGCACGGAGCGGAGGCGATCGATCAGGAAGGCGGACGTTCGCTGATTAGCTTGCGTGATCGACTCGCTCGTCAGCTGGCTGCTCTTGATGAGCCGGCGCAATACCAGCGCCGTGCCGGACAGAACCGTTCCTGAAATCAGGGTCATCCAGACCGACAACGACATCAGGCTGGCGAGATAGAACAGAACCAGCATCAAGGTGCCGACGAGATTGACCGTGCCGTAGAGCGCGTTGATGCCCCGCGGCAACTCGACGTTGACTTCGTTGATGAGTTCTCCGAGCAGCGCCTGGTCGTGATGCGCCGCCTTGGCGCGGATGTAGCTGTTGAAGATGCGGGTCCGCAGCAAATGCGCGCCGTGCTGCCGTTGCCCGGCGATGTAGCAAAGGTAGAAATACTTGAAGGCCTGGCGCCCGAGGAACGCGGCAAAGCTCACGCACAGCAGGATGGCCAGGTCGAAGGGCAGATTGAGCGCGTGCAGGGTATCGACGATGACGCGCCAGTAGCGGCCGGTTGCGAGGAGCTTCGCCTGGTCGCCGCCGGCCTCGATGAACTGGAGGATCGGCAGGAACATCGCCACGCCGAAGCCCTCGAGCAGCGTCGTGCCCGCGTTCAGCACCAGCAGAGCCGCGGCGACGCGGACGCTAAGTCCGAGTGCTTGGGCGCGTTTGACGAATTGCCACATTGCTATGCGCGAGACGGCGGGTTGCCGTCATTCGGCTCCGTGAGCCGAGATGAATGCATCGACGATGGCCGCCACGGCCTCTTCGGTGACGTGGCGGCCATCGTCCTTGAACGGATCGCCCCTCATGCAGAATTCGTAGGACGGCCAGTAATGGACGTGCTCGAACTCGCGGCAGATTTGGCCGGCGGCCGTCCGCAGGATGCTTTTGCTTTCGAGGTTGGCGACGACGATATCGCGGCCGGTAAAGGTGCGTTGCAGCCCAACCGGCGACACCGAAAGCACGATCGGCTTCGACGGAAAGCGGCTGCGCACGAGGCTGCAGATGCGCTTCAGATTCTCGTAGTTCTCGGCGTAATCGGACAGATGGAATTCAATGTCGGCGAGCGCCGGATCGCGGCCGACATCCGGAAGCGGACAGATGTGCAGGCCGTTCGCCTTGTTGCGCCAGGTTTCGATCAAGCCGAGGGTGATGACGTAGACGTCGGCCTCGAGAATGCCCTCGCGCATACGATCGTCGATTTGGCCGCTGAGATCGAGCAGACCCTCTTTGGTTGCCGCCAGAATCTGCCGCCGATAAGGATCGCGCCAGGTTTCGCGGCCGCCGACTTCGAAGCTGTTCTGCAGCTTGTGCTTGTGGACGATGAAGTCCTTCTCGCCGTAATGCGTGCCGGCGAAGGCTTGCTCGAACTCCTGGCGAATCGTGAACGTGTCGTAATGGTTGATGCTGTCGCGCTCCGGCATTTTCGCGAACTTCTGGGAGCGCGGATCGAACGACACATCCTTGTATTTCGGGAACACCTCGTAGCCGCGGGCGCGCAGCGCCGCCCGGATCTCGAGCGCAAAGCAGCTGCCGATGGCGAACACCTTCGAAGTCGGGTCGAACAGTTGCACCCGCTCGACGGTGACGCGGGAGCCGCGCTGCGAGCTGGCCCAGCGCGGATTGGCCTTCGCCTGAATGTCGAACCGCGGCGTCGAGATTTCCCGGGCCACGGGTTGCGCCGACGCGGCCACCCTGCCGAGACGGGATCGCGCGACTCTGAGGGCGTTGACAAGGTTCATGGGTTGCTTTCGCTGGTGCCGCGCCGTTCGGCGTCAGGTGATGACGAGGCTGCGCGGCTGCTCAACCTTGTCCTGGTAGCGCCGAAAGAACGGCCTGACTTCGTGCCGAGCCTTGTGCGCTTTCTGAAACTTGATGGCGAAGATGATGCGTTCGCCGCTCGAGCAGCGGCTGCCGTAGTGCTGGCAGGCCGACAGGTCCACGAACCCGCCCGTGCCCGCAGGACCGACCAGAGACTTCACGTCCTCCGGGCGGCACACGCTGAACACCTCCTCGTCGGTGACGCGGCCGTCGTCGCAGTAGTAACGCTTCGGGTAATTGACGGCGTCGTTGACACGGCGCGACAGGTCGGCCGGCAGGAACGAGAACGGACCGTTCTCGGGCCTGACGTCGCTGACGTTGATAAAGACGCCGACGATACCGACTTCCGGCTGGTCGAGGTGCATCAGCTGGCTGCCGAACAGGTCCTTCGGCAGCGGCTGGGTAAGCCACAGCCCGATCGACTTGAGCTGCGGCAGAAAGCCGAGATAGTCGGACACGGTCTCGATGATCGGGTCGCTCAGCGCGAAGTCGAGCAACTCGGGATTGTTTTCGAAATCCTCCGGCCTCTCGTAGAACGTGAAGGGGTTCTTCTCGCGACGCTTCGGACCGTTGTCGCGGCGCTCCTCGACCAGCTTGCGGCAGACGGCGACGACGCGTTCAACGCCCGGCATGGAGCTCTTGTCGAAGATGGCGTAGCCCTTTTCGCGCGGCATGAAGCCCCGCCACTTCGAATTGCGGCGCATCCGCCGCGCGACCTGGCTGCGCCGCCACACGTCGAGCGGCTGCCGCGTCAGATCGCCGGCCTCGGCGACGCCCTTGAGGAGCGAATATGGCAGCTTTGCCTGGATGCCGTAATAGTAGAGCGCGTTTTCGAGTTCCATATTCGTCATCCTCCTTGCAGGCGAAATTGCTCGATCAGATGCAGTAGCCAAAGCGCTCGAGCGGCAGCGCGTGTTGGGCGCCCAGCGCCGCGTTCGAATCACGATAAAGCGTTTCCAGCTTGCGCGTCCATTCCGCGGCGAAGCGGACTTCGGCCTTGCCGCCTCCCTGCAGGAACCGCTTCCACCATGCCGTCACGGCGTCGGGCAGCATGGCCGAGAAATGAGCCTGCGGCAGGATGCGCGAGCGAATGGCGGCATACCAGAGCAGGCGCGAACTGCGGCGGACGTTCTCGCGCTTGCCTTGCAGCAGCGCGACGCCCGCCTCCTCGTCGACGCCGACGAAGCGGCACAGCCGCCGCGCAAAAGCCGCCGGATCGTCCCGCAGTTCCTCGAACAGGAACACGCCGACGTTGTCGGCTCCGAACACCGAACCGTAGGAGCGCGCCAGCGCATCGTAGCGCAGCATCGGCAGCAACTCGTCGGAATTCTCCGCCAGCCACTGGCCCGGCGGCCGGTAGGCCGAAATCTTGCACTTGTGCAGATAATAGGACTCCAGAAGCCGCATCTGGTCCCGCACCATGATGATGATGCGGCACGGGCCGATCATGGCCCGCAGCATCTCCGGCAGCGTGGTGTCGGAAGGCCCGCGGTAGAACGACGGGTTGGTCAGGCGTTCGTGCGAGAACGCGACCACTTTGCCGCTGCGCGCCGCGCGCGCAAGCTGCTGCTGCCAGACGGCGCGGTATTTTGCATCGTCGAAGCCGACCTTGCCGCGCGCGGCGGTGTCGGCGGCAGCCAGCGCCGCGCGGATCGATTCGAGCACCAGCGGCTCGGGGTCCGGCCGACCGACGTTCAACAGCCCGGGATGGCCGCCGAAGAAGTGCGCCTGCAACGTCGTCGAAGCAGCCTTGGCATAGCCGATGTGCAGGCACGGAAGCTGCCCGTGCTCGGCTTGCCGTATCGTCTCACCTTGCGTCATCAGTTCACCGGCAGCGACCGCGCGGCGGCCTTGCCGGCCGCGTTCATCGCGAAATCGTTGGCATCGAAGCGCGGCAGCCGCATCAGATCCTGATCGAGGTCGGCGCGCGCGGGCGCGACCGTCATGGCGAGCGCGCAGCCAAGCGAGCGCAGCAAAGCTGCGGCGCGGTCATCGGTCGCGCCATGCGGATAGCACATCATCCAGCGCTCGCCGATGAGGCCGGACTGTCCGAGCCAGCCGAGCGCGGTCTCGATATCGCGGCGTTGTTCGCCGGTGTCGAGCGTGTCGAGCCAGCGATGGGCGTGGCCGTGGCAACCGATATGCATGCCGGCCGCGCGCATCTCGCCGAGTTGGCCGGCGCCGGCATAGAGCGCGGCGGCGAAGCTCTTCTCGTCCGTGGTGACGTGGCGACGGAACAACTCGTCGACCAGTTGGGCGCGCAGCGGCGCCGGCAGTCCCTTCTGCAGCATGCGCTTGACGAAGGCCGTCTCCGGGCCGTCATAGCGCGAGGCCCCGGAGAAACGCGCCCAGTAGACTTCGGCCGCAGCGAGGCCGCAATCCTTGCGGTGCGCGTTTACGGTCTCACGCACGGCCTGCGCCAGCGCGCCATGATCGGCGACCGCCGCGACAATGAACTGGATCTTGTTGACGTCGAGCACGCGGCCTTCCGCGAGCGGCAGCGTCGCCGGAAAGAAGACGCCGCGGTGGCCGCGTTCGGTGAGCAGCGGAAACACGGTGTCGTAATGGTCGGCATAGCCGTCGTCGAAGGTCAGCAGCAGAGCGCCGTCCGGCAATTCGGCGCCGTTCGCCGCGTCAAGCACCTGCTGCGGGTCGACAATCGTGAACTCCCGTTCGAAGGCATCGAGCTGGCGGCGGAACGCCGCGACCGGCAGCGCCTTGATCCGGGGGAAGGCGCTTGTCTCAGCGTCCCGGACGTAATGATAGGTGACGATGGTCAGCGCGCGGGCCATGATCGTCAGGCTGCCGTCACAGGCTTCACAGGCGCAAAATCGGAGCGCCTCAGCCGCAATTCATAGGCCTCGCTGAGCAGAAGCTTGAGCTGCGCCTTGACGCGCGCGGTGCCGGCAATGCCGCGGATGCTGCGAAACGCGCCGAGCCTGCTCTCGGGCGCGATGTCATAGCCGAGCCTGCGCGCTGTCGCCCCCGTCAATTGCGCCACCAGGTCGGCATCCTCGGCGTTGAGCGCGGTTTTCCAGCGTTCGCGGGGAGCCTGGTCGACGCCGGAATAGCGCTCGCCGGTATTGGTCGCGCGGCCGCTGACGCCGGCAAGCGCGCGGTCGATGGCCTCGGGCGGCATGGTTTCGCCGGTGGTGAAGGCGAAGATGCGGTTCAGCGTCGCTGCCGGCGCGGCAAGAAAGTCCTCGTAGCGGACCACCATGCAGCGCTCGGGATAGCGTTCCGTCATGGCAAGGCAGCGCTGCAGCAGGAAGCGCCAGTACAGCGCCATGCCGATCAGATCGCCGCGATTTGGGTATTTGGTGATTTCGCCGGCCATCGTCGCGGTGCGCAGGGCTGCGGACAGCGCGACACTGCGCGGGTCGCGGGCGATGAACAGGAACTTGGCCGACGGAAATGCACGCGCCAACGTGCCGAGGTGGCGCCAGTCATTATGCTTGTCATGCCAGCAAACGATGTCGGCCGGATTCTTGTCGAAGGCCGGCGTCAGCGCATAGGCAATCGGGTAAAGCTTGTACATTTCGGCCAGGTCGCGCCGAGCGAACGCGCGGTTGACGATGCGCAGATACTGGGCATAGCCCTCGTCGCCGAGACGCTTGTGAATTGCGCGCTCTTCCCACCATTCCGGCATGCGCAGGAGTTCGCGCAGCAGCCGCTCGTGGATCTGGCGGCGGTAGCGCCAAACATGCTGCATGAAATGCGTGAGCTGCGGCAGCACCATCGCCTTTGGATGCACGTTCATGGCGCGGTGAATGATGGTGGTGCCGCCGCGCACCGGCCCGACCAGATAGACCAGCCGGTCGAGCGCAGCGGCGGACGGCATCAGGCGGTCGAGCGCCGCAGAGCCGGTCATCTGGTCACCGCAGGCGTCGGCACAGGCACCAACATGGTCACGCCAAGACGGCTCCCGACAGCACGGTTTCGGCGTAGTCGTAGCCGAAATCATGCCGCAGCCGCTCGGCAAGGGCGCGGCGGATATTGGCCATCGTCGCGGGATCGATCATGTCCCGGTAATCGAGGGCGCCGCGGAAATGGAAATGGCGGTTCTCGTCGCCGCTGAAGCGCCACTCGCGCTCCTTCTGCTTTTCGAAGCTGTAGAAGTCGAGCGCTTCGGCGACGATCACCTCGCCGACATCGAAGCCGAATACGTATTCGAACATCGCGCGGAACTGCTTGACCGGCTCGCGCCGCATGTCCTCGTAGCGGAATACGCGAAAGCGCGCGCTGGGTCGGGCGCAGAAATCGCCCCACGAATTATAGAAGCGGAGGATGCGGTCGAGGGCGCCGTCGTCCAGGCAGTCCTGCAAGGTCGCGAACTTGCCGCGGCGCGAGCGGAAGTAGGAGTAGAGCGTGGTGGGGATGCTGCGCACGACCAGCACGGTCTTGGCGGCATCGAGCCCGGCGAGCGGCGACTGGTGCCAGCCGCTGTGGGTGTGCAGACAGTAATCGAGATCGACTTCAGGAAACAGCGCCCGCACCGTCGGCCGCCGCGACGAGCGCGAGTCGGCCGGAGAGAAGACGCTGGGCGGCGTCTTCTGCCGCTGCTTCAGCGTGCCCTCGCCGCTGTAGGTCACCTCGTAGCGGCCTGTGAAGTGACGCGTCACGCAGTAGTCGAGCACCTCCGCGGTCCAGTTCCAGCCCGATTTCGGGAACGTCGCCACCAGCACCGTCTTGTGCTTCGGCGCCACCGCGAGGCGCAGGTAGTCGAGCGTGCGCGAACCGGCGCCGTATTTTTCGCCGGGGCGCAGCACGTGCCTGAGCACGCGCGGCGGCCAGAGATCGAGCATCATGGTGCGATGGGGCGGGACATGGCGGCGCCGATCGCCGCAATAGCTACCGCACTTTGGGTGAAAAACGCCTCCCCCAAAGTCGGTCTGGCCATAGGAACGGATGCCGCAGTTGGCGTGGCCATCTCGTTCATGTTATGAACACTAAGCCCCGTCCGGTCAAGGTTTCGGGCGGAATCGGCGGTGTAAATAATTAATGCCAGAGCGCGGCGGCCGCTCAGGAGATCGGCGCGACGGCGCGCGGCGGCAGATTAACGACGATCTGTCCGCCGAGCAGCGACAGCAGCGCGATCACGCGCGCGGAATCGCGCTTGGCCTCGAAGATCGCGACGTGACCGGCGAAAGGTCCCTCGGCGATGCTGAACTTGTCGCCGCGCGCCAGCCGCAAATGGTTACCGAGCAGGACGAAGCCCTCCTCGTCCTCGCGTGCGCGGATTTCCGACAAGATGGTTTCCGGCACCGGCACCGGATCGAGGCCGTTCCTGACGAGATCGACGACGCCGCGCGTCGAGCGGATCGCCTGCCAGCGCGCCTGGTCGGGGTCGAAAGCGGCGAAGACGTAGCGGGGAAACAGCGGCGAGGCGACGAGGCTGACGCGGCCGGCGTGGCTGTGCCGCTTGCGGTAGCGCGGACAGTAGGGTTCGAAGCCCTGCCGTCCAAGATGTTCGACGGCGACGTCTTCCTTGCGTGGTTGAGTGTAAACGGCAAACCACTGTTTCATTCGGCCGCCCGTGGCGCGGAAGCAAACGTCTTCGGCAAGGCGATGCGCAGCAGCGCCGGGGCCAGGATCTGCTCGCCGTCGACTTGTGCCGAGATCGTGCGATAGACCGCCTCCGGCTTGGCAAGCTCGGTGATGATCACGGCATCGACCTTGCCGCAGTCGGCAAGCGTCGCCTTCACCGGCAGACCGCAAAACGTCTCCCCTGCCCGCGACGGCTCGATCGCCGCGACGATCTGCACCGGGAAGTCGAGCGCGCAGATCACGCCCACCTCGGCGAGATCGGACACCCCGGCAAAGGCGATGCGGCGGCGCCCGAGGCTCGCGCAGTCGCGCATCAATTCGGACATCTGCGCGCGGGCGCGGCGGAAGAAGGTGAACGAGGCGGAAAAATACTGCCCGGCGAGCCGCGACTTCTCCATGAAGCCCTGCGGCGTCAGATAGTAGGCGTAGCGCCGGCGCGGCACCTGTTTGATCTTGATCAGGCCCTTGCGGACGCAGCGCTTGAGGTAGGCATTGGCAAGGCCCAGCGCGACGTCGAGCTCGCGCGAAATGCCGCGTTGCGACGTGTTGGCGTCGCGCTCGACCGCGGTCAGCACGCCGAGGAGGATTTCGTCCTGGTCGCCGAACGAATCCTGGTCTTTTCCGGTGTGCGGGGTCCTGGCCACGCGTTTACTCTGCTCGGTGGAAACCTGTTGTGGTGTTCATAGCATGAACTCTATGGTAAGTCACGGCGACAGTGACAGCCGGTCCATCGGCTTGGTTAAGCGGCGGAGCGTTGCAACAAGGTTCCGGTGCGGCTTTTCAGGGTGCTGCGCGGCACATGTGCGGGATCACGGGCGTCTTCCACCTCAGCGGCAGCGAGCGCGACCCCGCGGCAACCGCGCTCGCCATGGCCGACACGCTGGCGCACCGCGGGCCCGACGGGCGCGGCGCCTGGGGTGACGCCGCAGCCGGTATCGGCCTCGGCCACCGGCGGCTGGCGATCATCGACCTCACCGAAACCGGCGCGCAGCCGATGCATTCGGCCGACGGCCGCTACGTCATCACCTATAACGGCGAGGTCTATAATTTCCGCGAGCTGCGGCGCGAACTGGAAGCGCGCGGCCGCGTCTTCCGCGGCACCTCCGACACCGAAGTCATGCTCGCCGCCTTCGGCGAATGGGGCGTCGCCCAGGCGGTGACGCGCTTTGCCGGAATGTTCGCCTTCGCGGTGTTCGACCGGCAGAGCCGCACGCTGCATCTCGTGCGCGACCGGATCGGGGTGAAGCCGCTCTACTGGACGATCAGCGGCGGCGCCGTGCTGTTCGGCTCCGAGCTGCGTGCGCTGATGGCGCATCCGTCGTTCCGCAAGGAGGTCGACCGCGAGGCGGTCGCCGCCTTCCTGCGCTACAGCTATGTGCCGACCCCGGCCACCATCTTCCGCGGCGTGCACAAGCTGCCGCCCGGCTGCATTCTCACCGTCGCCGCCGGCGGCGAGCCGTCGATTGCGCCCTATTGGCGGCTGAGCGAGGTCGTCGCCCAGCCCGGCCGTGACATGAGCGCGAATGAGGCGGCAGAGAGCCTGAACGAGCTTCTGCTGCAGGCCGTGCGCCAGCGCTTGATCGCCGACGTGCCGCTCGGCGCTTTCCTGTCCGGCGGGCTCGATTCCTCGACGGTCGTCGCTCTGATGCAGGCGTGCTCGAACCGTCCGGTGCGGACCTTCACCATCGGCTTTCGCGAGCAGGCCTACGACGAATCGTCCTACGCCCGGGAGGTCGGCGGCAAGCTCGGCACCGAGCACACCGAGCTCATGCTCGACGAGAAGTCCGCCTTGCCGCTGGTCGGCAACATCGCCGACTGGTTCGACGAGCCGTTCGCCGATTCATCGCAGCTGCCGACCTACCTGGTGTCGCAGATGACGCGCCAGCACGTCACCGTCGCCTTGTCGGGCGACGGCGGCGACGAGCTGTTCGGCGGCTATCCCAAATATGAAATGCTGGCGGCGACCTGGCGCCGCGTCGGCATGCTGCCGCGCGGCTTGCGCGCCGCGTTCGGCGGCGCCTTGCGTCTGATGCCGGAACGGGCGCTCGCCGCCGGCGCCGGCATGATCGGGCTCGACCGCGGCCGCGCCCAGCGCATCGGCGAAAAGCGGCGGCGGCTTGCGGCGGCGCTCGGCGCCGCCGATAGCGACGAGGCGGCTGCCGCAATCGACATCGTCGGCACCGACCAGACCGAACTCGTGCCGGGCGCCGCGGGCTCGCTCCGCCCGCAGCGGCTCGCCGCGCATCTGCCGGACCTCGTGTCGCGCATGCAGGCCCAGGACATGGCGACCTACCTGCCCGACGACATCCTCACCAAGGTCGATCGCTGCTCCATGGCGGTGTCGCTCGAATCGCGCGAGCCGCTGCTCGATCACCGCGTCGTCGAATTCGTCTGGTCGCTGCCGGCGCCGCTTCGCCGCGGGCGCGAGCCGAAGGCGCTGCTCAAATCGGTGTTCGCCCGCTACCTGCCGCCGGCCATGGCCGAGCGGCCGAAGCGCGGCTTTTCCGTGCCGCTCGGCCAATGGCTGTGCGGCCCGCTGCGCGGCTGGGCCGAAGATCTGCTGGCGCCCGACAAGCTCGCCACTGACGGCCTGCTCGACATTGGCGGGGTGCGGACACTGTGGCAACGTCACCTGACGAATCGCGAGCAGAACGCAACCGCACTCTGGAATATTCTGATGTTGCGGGCCTGGTCGGAGCGGTGGCTCAATCCGTGATGCAGGCGCCGGCCAAGACCACGGCGGCGCGCCGCCTGCTCTATCTCGTGTCGGAAGACTGGTATTTCCTGTCGCACCGCCTGCCGATGGCGCGCGCGGCGCGCGACGCCGGCTACGAGGTCCATGTCGCCACCCGCGTGGTGAACGGCAGCGGCGCCATCACCGCCGAGGGCTTCGTCCTGCACCCGCTCGGCTGGCGGCGCGGCAGCATGAACCCGCTTCATTTTGCCAGCGCGGTCGCCGAGGTGCGCGGCGTCTATCGCAGCCTCGCCCCCGACCTCGTGCACCAGGTCGCGTTCTGGCCTTCGGTCGTCGGCTCGCTCGCGGCGCTGGGCCTGCGGCTGCGCCGGCTGTCGGCGCTTGCCGGCATGGGCTTTGCGTTCACCTCGACCAGTGCGAAGGCCTGGCTGGTGCGCACTTTGCTGCGGCCGTTTCTTCGCCACCTGCTCGGCGGCCGGCACGCCGCGGTGCTGGTGCAAAATCCCGACGACCGCGCCGCGATGGCCGCTATCGGCATCGAGGCGTCGCGCATCTTTCTCATTCCCGGCTCGGGCGTCGACACCGACCGGCTGCGCCCGCTGCCGGAACCCGATGGCCCGGTGACCATGGCCTATGTCGGGCGCCTGCTCGACGACAAGGGGCTGCGCGCGCTGGTCACGGCGCAGACTTTGCTCGAGGCGCGCGGCGACAGCGTCCGCCTGCTGATCTGCGGCGATGCCGACCCCGCCAACCCGGCATCCATCCCCGACGCCGAGATCGCGGGCTGGCGCAAGCATCCGTCCGTTTCGGTGCTCGGCTACGTGGCGGACGTGGCAAGCATCTGGGCGCGCGCACACATCGCCGTGCTGCCCTCGCGTCGCGAGGGCCTGCCATTGAGCCTGCTCGAAGCCGCCGCCTGCGGCCGGCCGCTGATCGCCACCGACGTGCCCGGCTGTCGCGAGATTGCGCGGCCGGGCCTGAATGCCTTGCTGGTGCCGGTTGACGATGCGCAAGCCCTTGCCGATGCTGCGCAGCGCCTGGCCCGGGAACCGGCGACGCGCGCCAAATTCGCCGCCGCCGGCCGCGACCTGGTCGAGCGCGAGTTTTCCAGCAAGCGCGTGGGTGCGGACATCGTGAAGCTTTACGACACGCTGCTGACGCGGACGGCTTGAAGGCATGACCGTCACTGCGCAACAACTCGTCCTGCCGGCGGCGGCCGCCGCCATTGTCAGCGCCGTCTTGATCCTTCTGCTGCGGCCGTTTCTGGCGCGCTACGCCCTGGCGCGGCCGAATGCACGCTCCTCCCATGCCACGCCGACGCCGCAGGGCGGCGGCATCGCCGTCATCGGGGCGAGCACGCTCGTCGTCGCTTGTCTGCTGGTGTTCCTGCCGTCGCTGTTTGACGATCCGCGCCAGCTGACGCTGACCTTCGCCGCGACGCTCGGACTGGCGATCGTCGGTGTCACCGACGACGTCCGCCCGCTGGAAGCTGCGCCGCGCCTCATCCTGCAGGCGGCCGCCGTGGCCGTCGTGATTGCGGTGCTGCCGGCCACGCTGCGCATCGTTCCGATCATGCCGTGGTGGCTGGAGCGCGTCCTGCTGCTGATCGGCGGCGTCTGGTTCGTCAACCTCGTCAACTTCATGGACGGCATCGACTGGATCACGGTGGCCGAAGTCGTCCCCGTCACCGCCGCGCTCGCCGTCTTCGGCATCGCCGGCGAACTGCCGCCGCAGGCGGCGCTGACGGCGATCGTGCTGTGCGGCGCGATGCTCGGCTTCGCGCCGTTCAACAAGCCGGTGGCGCGGCTGTTCCTCGGCGATGTCGGCAGCCTGCCGATCGGCCTGCTGCTGACGTGGCTGCTGATCTTGCTGGCGGGACGCGGCCATTTGGCCGCGGCGCTGCTGCTGCCGCTCTATTATCTCGCCGACACCGGGCTCACGCTGGTGCGCCGCCTGGCGGCGGGCGAGCCGGTGACGCAGGCGCACCGCAGCCACTTCTACCAGCGCGCCTGCGATCTCGGCCTCAGCGTCACTCAGATCGTCGGCCGCGTCTTCGGCGCCAACATCGCGCTGGCACTCCTTGCCGCCCTGAGCCTCGGAGCCTCGCATTGGCGCCAAGCCGCCGCGCTGGCGGCCGGCTGCGCCGTCGTCTGGCTTTTGCTGCGCGACCTCAGCCGGAAGCGGGCTTGAACCAGCGCTCGCGCAACTCGGCCACGCCATATGCGGCGATGATGAACAGCAACGGGTCGAGCGGCAGGCGGAAGCGTGCGGCGCCGTTGAAAAGCATGATCAGCGTCAAGTATGTCATCGCGCCGAACATCGTCAGCAGCGGAACCCAGGCGCGGCGACGCACCATCGCGATGGCGCCGAACAGATTGAGAAGCCTTACCAGGATCACATAAGCGAGGCCGATGACGGTGATGACGATGGTCGCCGGCGGCACTTTGCGGAAATACTCGGCGAACCTGTTCCAGCGGAGATAGGCGATGGTGCCCTGGCTCACCTCGCCGAACAGCAGCGACAAGTTGCTCACCCCTGGCGAGCCATACATCAGCGCCCAGCCCGAGGTGAGCGCGCAGACGTAATTGCGGACCGAGTAGGTTCGCATCCGGGCAATCGAGTCGTTGATGACATAGTTCGCCTGCTGGCGTTCAGTCATCCGCTCGAAGCCGGGGATTTCCGCCAGATGCGCCTTGCGCTCCTCGGTCCGGTTGTCGCGGGCGAGGTTGTTGGGCAGGCCGCTGCGGCAGTGCTCGAGGTAGACGACCTGTTTGCGCAGGAACCAGGCTTTCTGTTCCTGCGAGGTCAGGTCGAAGCCCTCATTGGCGCGGTATTTATAGGCAATCCAGGGAACTGTGATCGCGTAAGCAAGCACGGTCGCGGCGATACCCAGCAGCAGAGCGCGCGTCCAGAGGTTCCGGCCGCCCGCGATCACGGCAAGCACCGTCATGACGACCGGCCACAGCGGCAGCAGGGCTTCGAGCGGATTTCGCACCAGCAGCGAAGCTCCGAGCAGCGCGCCTGTTGCGAGCGCCGGACGCCACGCGGGCCGGTAGGCAAATTCGACCACGGCCCAGAACAGCAACGCGAAAACAAATGCGTAGAGCGTATCGCTGCCGAGCACATGGGCGACGCCGATGGCGCTTGGGTTGAAGACAACAAGCAGCATCACGAGACAGCCATAGCCTGGCAGCAGCCGTTCGGTGATTGCCCGCGCCACGAGTCCCGTCGCGAAAAGCAGCGCGAGCTGCGTGACGACGAGGCTCCACAGCGTCCCGGTGACGCGCAGCAACAGCGCGATCAACATCGGATAGAACGGCGGCCTGATCGTGAGATACTTCGAGGGATCGTCCGGGTCGACAAAGCCGCCGTATTTCAGCAATCCGAGCGCCGGCCGATACCACGTGCCGACGTCGGAGCCGTGCTCAAGCACGGCGCCTTGGACGGTGAAAACCGCAATGGCCGCATTGACGGCAATGAAAATCGCAAGCGCGACCAGCGTCCCATGCCCGAACAATCCGGCAAGCGGTCCTTGCGCCAGCGTCAACCGCGGTTGTTTCAACGGTTTATCCCGTCAGGCCGGGGGCGCCAATGTCTAGACAATCGCCGCAAAGACGGCAACGGCGCCGGCGGATTTTCCGGCCTGAAGTTTAATTTGCCTTGCAGCCGACATAATGGCATCCAGAGCGCCGCGCCGGGGAGCGGGAGTAGGTTAATGCGTTTCGTGCAAGCGGTCGCGGCGGCCTACCTGTTGCTCCTGGTCGGCTTTGTCGCCGGCGCCTTCGTGGTGCAAACCCGCGTCTGGCCGTTCCTGTACATCCGGGACATCTATCGTTTCGTCCAGGGTTACCGGGACGAGCACACCAGCATCTTCCAGAAGCTGATGAGCGACACCGGCGTGCGCCCGGACCGGTTCCTGCACCGCTACACGCCCGACAGCTCGGAAAACTTCCACCCGGTCGACGGTCTGCCGCTTGCCAACCGGCGCATCGCGCCGGTCATCACCGCGGCGCCGAACAACCGGCCGGGCTACATCTACATCGTCGGCAAATTCGATTTCGCCGATGCCATGAATGGCGTCCTCTTGATGACGACCGAAGGCCGACTGGTCAGGTACTGGAAAATTCCCGATCGCGAACTCAAGGACGGCCATCACCATCTGTTCGCGTTCCGGCACGATGGCAGCTTTTTCTCGGCGGCCGACTACGGCCCGATCTACCACATCGACGCCTGCGGACAGTGGCTCGGCTCCATCCACGGCGAATTCCACCATGCCATCGAGCCGCTTGACGAGGATCGCTATTACGTCGCCGGATCGGCCGGCAACAAAGACGCCTTCTCGCTCGTCAACGTCAAGACCATGACCATTGAGCGGACCGTTCCGCTCGCCCAGGTGCACAACGCGGCGGACCCGGAACTCGGCATTTTCGGCCTCTGGATCACGCGCCAGGAGGACACCGAAGATACCTGGCACATCAACGACGTCGAGCCGTTCCCGGCGACCGCCAAGAGCGATCGCTTCAAGCCGGGCGACCTCCTGATCAGCTACCGTCACAGCGACCTCGTCTACGTGATCGATCCGAACACGCTGCAGCTGAAATGGTGGACGCAGGCCTACACTTCCGGCCAGCACGACCCGGATTGGCAGCCGGACGGAACCATCACGGTCTACAACAATCGGCTCTACAAGAAGCAGCACTATTCGACGATCGTGCGCTACGATCTGACGTCGGCCAAGCCGCAGACGATTTTCGACGGCAAGAAATACAGTTTCTACGGTTCGATCGGCGGCAAGCACACGATCATGGATGACGGCTCGCTGCTGCTGTCGTCCTACGATCAAGGCCGTGCGCTCTGGGTCGACAAGGACGGCCGTATTCTCTTCGATTTCGTAAACCGCTACAGTCCGACCGAGGCCCTGATCGTGCTGGACGCGGGCTATCTGCCGCCCGATTATTTCGGCAAGGACGGACTGCCATCATGCAACTGATCGCTTATGCATTCCTGCTCGCCCTCCTGGCGCTGCCGACCGCGGCACAGGCCTATGTCGGGCCCGGTCTCGGCCTCGGCGCCGTCGGCATGATCCTCGCCGTCATATTTTCCGGCTTTCTCGCCGTCGTCGGCCTCATCTGGTATCCGTTCAAGCGTTTGATCCGCAGCTTCAAGAAGAAGAAATCGGCCGACGCGCCGGCCAAACCGAACGCCGGCTCGCCCCAGGCCAATGGTTGAGCTGGCCTACGCGGTCGCCGGATTTGCGGGCGCGATCGGCTTTGTCGAGATTTTCATTCGTGCCGGAACGCCGCGTCGGCTGCACGAGCTGCTGCGGCTGAGCCGGCAGGCGTCCGCGGTCCTGAGGTCGTCGCGCATCTCCGACCACTGGAAGGAGCGCGCGATCCCGGCCTACTCGCTGGCGATCCTGCGCGCGACGGCAATCGCGGCGGTGCAGCTGGTTGCCGCTCTGGCCGCTTTTGCCTTGATTGCCGCGGCCCTCGCCCCCATGCGGGTTTCGCTCGATTCCACGCTGTTCCTGAATTGGCCGCTCAATGTCGCGGCGCTGATCGGCGGGTCGCTCTATGCCTACTGGCGACCAAACCACGCCGCAGCGTCAGGCAACTACGGCGCCGGCGCGCGCCTGCTGCATCGCTTCGCGCTCGGATCGGCAGCCATTCGCGACGTGTCGTTCGATCTCGACCAGTCGGCCGGGCAGGCCACACAGCCGCTCGACAACAGCGTCGCCGCGGGCGGCGGAAACCACGTCTTCGTCTGCGGGCTGGCGCGCGCCGGCACCAGCATCCTCTTTCGCACGCTCTATGCGAGCGGCGCGTTTGAGGCCTTGACCTATCGCGACATGCCGTTCGTTCTCGCCCCGCGGCTTTGGCGCAGGCTGACGCGGCGGCACGGCGCCGTCGCGGTCGAGCAGGAGCGCGCGCACCAGGACGGCCTTTCGGTCAGCTTCGACAGCCCGGAAGCCTTTGACGAGGTGTTCTGGCTGACGTTTGCCCGTGACGACTACCTGCGGCCCGACCGGCTGCTGCACCATTCGGCCGACGATGAAACGATTGCGCGGTTTCGCAAATACATCGCCGCGATCCTGGCATCCGGCGGCGGCAAGACGCGCTATCTGTCGAAGAACAACAACAACGTGCTGCGCCTCGCCGCGCTGCGCGCGGCCTTTCACGACGCCGCGATCGTGGTGCCGTTTCGCCGGCCGGCCGATCACGCGCAATCGTTGTGGCGCCAGCATCAGGGCTTTCGCAAGCAGCAGACCGACGATCCATTTGTCCGCCAGTACATGGGCTGGCTGGGGCACTATGAGTTCGGCCTCGACCATCGCCCGTTCGCCTTCGGCGCTGCGATGCCGACCGCCAATCCGTCCGAGCCGGAATACTGGCTGGAGTATTGGATCGCGGTCTATCAGGCGATCCTGGCGGAGCCCGAGCCGGCGACGATTCTTTTCGATTACGATGCTTTTTGCGAGACGCCGTCCGGAACTCTGTCGGGGCTGGCGCAGCGGCTCGACGTTCCCGTCGCGATGAGGCAACTCGCCGCCGGCATCCGCCCGGCTAGAACCTACGATGCGACCATCTTTGCGGATGACGTCCTCAAGCGAGCCGAGGCGGTTCATGCGGCGCTGCGCCGACGCGCCAGCGAGAGCGCGCGCTGAGCCCGCTGTCTTGCGCTGCCTGGGCGTTGCCGACTAGGTGCGCGACAACAGGTGCCAGCCGGCGATCGCCGCGGTGCCGACCAGCGCGCACGCCAGCCAGAAATAGAGCCGCTCTTTTGCCGCGCCTTTTTGCGATTCGATCCACTCGGCGAGAATCTCGCGCTTGCGATCGTCATTCGGTGCGAGCTCGGCCCGGATGCTCGCAGTCTCCGCCTCGAGCTGGCGGCCGAGGCGGTCCATGCGCCACCACAGCACGCAGGCGAGGCCGAAGACTAAAATGGCGAGCCACGAATCGGTCATTGCAGTTTCTCCTTGATGCGACATTTCCACCGCGGCAATGCCGCGGCAAGAGTCGAGCGTTCGGCTAAATCGAAAATTTGGCCGAATTGTAAAAATTGATTTCGGCGAAACGGCGCTTCTACGTGAATTTTATGCGGCGCACTGTGGAATTTACGGAGCCTTCGCGCCGGCGCCATGAGCGCCTGCTTCACTGCGCCGCATCGCGAATCACGCCGGACGAAAATCTCAACGCGCCTGCGGCTCGAGCGCGCGCCCGACAGCGTCGATCACGGTCTCGACCGTCAGCTCGTCGAGGCACGCGCTGTGACTTTCCAAATTGCGCTCGCAGCCTTCGAGCTGGCATGGCGTGCAGGGCAGCGGATTTTGCACCAGCCAGACATTGCCGCGGCGCTGAACGGATCCGCTTGCGTGCCACGGCGCATCGAGCCCGCCGGCCGGCCACGGTCCCCAGAGCCGCGGATCGGTCGGGCCGTAGATCGCGACCGTCGGACAGCCGGCAGCGGCGGCGAGATGCGTCACCGAGGTGTCGGGGCCGACATAGACGCGCGCTTTCGCCAGGAGCCCGGCAAGCTGCGGCCAGTCGAGTTGCGCGTCGAGCCGGCGCACCGCGACGCCGTGCCAGACGCCGTCGAGATAGCGCCGCTCCGCCGCGGCCGGGCCGCCGGTCGCAATCACCGCAAGGCCGCGCCCGGCGAGCGAGGCCGCCAGCGCGCGCCAGCCGTCCTGCGTCCACTGCTTGTAGCGGAACATCGGCGCGGCGTGGATGACGGCATAACCGCCGTCGGGCGGCGATGCGATCGCGCGCGGCCGCGGCGCGACGACCCCGGGCAGGCGCGCGATGCCGAGCGCGTCGGCAAGCCGCAGCATCTCCTCGACGCGGTGCACGCCGCCGACATAGGCAACGCTGCGATGGAGCAGCGCCCGCTTCAAACGCCCGTTCAAGCTCGCCTCGACGGGCGCCACCGCGCGGCGGCCGGCGGCAACGGCGAAAAAAATCGGGCGGTCGCCGGACTGCGTCGAGACGGCAAGGTCGTAGCGTTTGCAGAGCCGCGCCGCCAGGGCCGCGCTTTGCAGCGCGCTCGGCCGCGCCGGCATGGTGACGATGCCGTCGAGATCGGGGTTTCCCTCGAGGATGCCGGCAGTGTCGGCAAATACCAGCGCCTCGATCCGCGCCCGCGGCCAGGCGCGGCGCAGGCTGCCGATCAGCGGCGTGGTCAACAGCACATCGCCGAGCCGGCGCAGCGCGATCACCAGAATGCGCGCATCCTCGCGCAACGCCAAGCGCGGCGCGGTCATGGCCTGGCGGCCGGGCGTTGCGCGGCTCGCTGCCTGAGCATCATGCCGCCGGCGACGCCGACGCCGACCACGTAGACCCAGCCCTGCACGAAATCGAACAGATGCGAGTTGAACAGCGAGCCGACGACATTCTGCACCACCACGATGAGCCCGACCCAGGCGGCAAGCCCCGTGCCGCGAAACAACAGCAGATGGGCGATCCACATCGCCCACAGCACCACCGCGCCGAGCAGGCCGAGCTGGATCGCCACCGCGAAGGTCTGGTTGTGGGGATTGGTGGAGGCAAAACGGATCGGCCCGGTTCTGCCGAGGTTGGCCTGCCGGAACATCGACTGGATCGAGCCCGTGCCATGGCCGATCAGCGGCGCCGAACGGATGAACGCGATCGACATCCTGGCGAACTCAACGCGCTCGCCGGAGGAGGTGCGGGCGTCGGTCCGCTCGTAGCGCATCAGATCCCCCCAGGCCGAGATGGTGCGCAGGCGCAGGTAGGGCGACGACACCCAGGCCACCGTCACCGCAAGCACGGTGGCCGCAAACAGAACCGCCCTGCCCTTGGTGCCGAGCCGGGTCATGGCGAAGGCGATCACCAGAACCAGCGCCACGATCAGCGCGGTGCGCCCGGTGGCGATGAAAAACACGTTGGCCAGCAGGCCGACGACGGCGGCAAGCGCGGCGCAGAGCCACAGCCACTGCCGGCGCTCGATGAATTCGACCGCGAGATACAGAAGGCCGAACACGCAGGTGATGAACTCGCCGCTCTGCGTCGCCGGATTCTTCACCAGCACCCAGTCGCCGTGCATCGGGATCGCCGTGAACGGCGGCACGAACTCGACCAGCGTCGAGGCCACCAGCAGCGCGAGGCAGGACGCAAGGTAGCCGCCGAACACCCACAGCCCGCAGGCCGAGCGGCGGAACTGCACGAACAGCAGCGGGATCACCGCGAGCTTGAGAAACGAATCCAATCCATCCCAGCGCTCGGCCCAGCTGACATCCACCGCCCAGGCCATGCCGAGCAGGCCGAGCAGCGTCAGCAGCGCCGGCAGGCCGCCGGCCGCCGTGGTGAACTCGCTGCGCACCGCGGGCCATGCCAGCGCCGGGATCAGCGCGAGCAGCCACAGCACCAGGAGGATGCCGGTCGCCGAGGTCGACCACGGCAGCGACACCGCCACCGCGACCATCAGGCCGTCGGCGAGGCGCATGAGCTTGTCGCGGTCGACGGCGATCATGGCGATGCCGCCTGCGCCGGCGCCGCCTGCATCGCCGACAGGCCGCGGCGCGCGCGAATGTCGTCGCCGGCGATGATGCCGGCGAGCTTGCGCTCGTTCGCGGCGAGCGCCCCGCGATCGGCCTCGGCGTGCCACAAATGCAGCACGCCGGTCGCGAACACGCCGTCCTTGCGGCGCACGCCCGCGTGCCGCAGCCGCACGATGATGTCGGAATCCTCCTTGCCCCAGCCGCGGTAGTCGGCGTCGAAGCCGTCGACCCGGGTCAGATCGGCGCGCCAGATGGCGAGATTGCAGGAGCGCGCGCCGCGCCAGGCGTTCCGCCGCAGCCGGCGCAGCGGGCCGAGCGGCAGCCGCATCAGCGCCGTCAGGCGGTTGACGCCGCCGCGCCGGCGCTCGGCGAGCCACGCGGCGACGCCCCATGTCTCCGGCGTCAGGTGCTCGCGCAGCACTTTGGCCGTCAGCTCGCGCGACAGCAGCACGCGATTGCCGGTGACGAACCAACCGGGCTCGGCGAGGCGGCGATGCGTCGCCACGAAATCGGCACGCGCGATACAGTCGCCGTCGAGGAAGATCACGTAGTCGCCGCGCGAGGCGAGGATGGCGCGATTGCGGATCTCGGCGGCGCGGAAGCCGTCATCCTCGTGCCAGACGTGCTCGAGGCGGCGGCCAAGCTTGGGCTTCCACGCCTCGACCACCGACCTGGTCGGCGGCCGCGAGCCGTCGTCGGCGACGATCACCTCGAAATCGCGGTCGGTCTGCGTCGCCAGCGAGCGCAGCACGGCGTCGAGCGCGTCTTCGCGATTGTAGGTCGTGACGATGACGGAGATGAGCCCGGTCACGGCGTCGGCGCTCCCGTCATCGCGGCTTCTCGCCGCTGGTGAGCACGAATGGGCGCAGCGGCTTCATGACCGGCAAGGTGAACAGGACATTGTCGATGACGTTGTAGACCGGCAGCACCAGCCGGGTGCGCGGCGAAGCGACGTAGCGGTAGGCAAGCCCGGCCAGATAGTCGGTGCCGACGCGAAAACCGGCGTCGCGGAACACATCGGCGGCGCGCCGCGCCAGGATCGGGCGCTCGTTCTCGGTGACGCCGATGCGGCTGTAGAACGGCGAGGACGGATCGCGGTAGAGCCACATGAACGGGTTCATGCGGTTCGGATCGAAGGCGACGAAGCGGCCGCCCGGCTTGAGCACCCGGAACACCTCCGCGGCGAGCGCGCGCTGATCGGGGAAATGGTGGATCAGGCCGCTCAGCAGGACGCCGTCGAAACGCCCGGCATCGAACGGCAGGCGCTCGGCGTCGCCCTCGTAAAAATCGATGGCCGGAAATTTCCGCTTCGCCAGCGCGATCAGCTTCGAGGAAATGTCGAGGCCGGAAGCCTGAAAGCCGCGCCGGCTGAGCACCTCGGTGAAGGCGCCGGAGCCGCAGCCGACGTCGATCACGCGCGCGCCGGGGCCAAGGCCCGAGAGCCGCACGAAGGCGTCGATGATGCGCTCCTTGGCCGACGGCTGGAAAACATCGTAGTCGTCGGCCTCGGCGAAGCGGTCGAAGAATTCGATTTCCTTCGCCTTGTCCTGCGCGCTGGTCACGGCTTGATCCATCGATGCGATTGCGGCCTTTTCGCGCGCCCCTCAAGGCGCAGGCTTTAGCCGAACTCCCCGGCCGCGACAAACCCCTAGGGCGCGCCCCCGCGCCGATGATAACTTGGTGCAACGGACAGGGCCGACCATGCAGAAGATATCAGCCTATATTTTGACCTATAACGAGGCGGAAAAGATCGAGGCGGCCGTGGCGAGCGTCCTGTGGGCCGACGAGGTCGTGGTGGTCGATTCGTTTTCCGCCGACCGCACCGCCGCGCTGGCCACCTCGCTGGGCGCGCGCGTGGTCGAGGTGCCGTTCAACGGCTTCGGCGAATTGCGCAATCGCGCCATCGAGGCCTGCAAATACGACTGGATCTTCAGCCTCGACGCCGACGAGCGCTGCACCGCCGAGGTGCGCGACGAGATCCTGGCGCTGATCGCCGGCCAGCCTGCGCACGACATCTATCGCGTGCCGCGCAAGAGCTACATGATGGGGCGCTGGATCAAGGGCTCGGGCTGGTATCCGAATTTCCGCCAGCCGCAGCTCTTCCGCAAGGGCGCGATGCGCTACACGCTCGAACCGGTGCACGAGGGCTGGGAGAACGTGAGCGGCAAGCCGGTCGGCGAAATCAAGAGCGCGGTCTGGCAATTTCCCTTCCGCAATCTGGAAGAGGTCATCAAGAAGATGAACCGCTATTCCTCGCTCGGCGTGCCCAAGCTCGCGGGCAAGCGCGTCACCATGGCGAGCGCGCTCGGCCACGGCCTGTGGTCGTTCCTCAAGCACTACATCTTCAAGCTCGGCTTCATCGACGGCTGGGCCGGCTTTGTCATCGCCTTCGGCAATTTCGAGGGCACCTTCTACCGCTACGCCAAGCGCTACGAGCAAGCGCAGAACTGGCAGCCGCCGAAAAGCGACGTGTTGCGGCGGAAGAATTGAGCCATTCCGGGACGGCGCGTAAGCGCCGGGCCCGGAATCCTGGGCCACAAAATAAACTGCGCCGTGTCGCTCTGGATTCCGGGTTCGCTCGCTCACGTTCGCGCCCCGGAATGACGGGGAATTTTTGACATGCGTCATCGCCCGTATTCTTTGTGCGGCCCCGGGGAGGCCGTCGTCCCAACCCATCCGCATCGCCCTTGAAAAGTACCGAGGGCGCGCGGGACGCCTGTGGGTCCGATCGGACCCACGGGCCTCGACACCTCGCGACGTCGAGGCTTCGTCGACCTCCGTCGCGCTTGCGCGTCGGAGGATTTT
>DASRGB010000089.1:0-65756 GCA_035651255.1 Pseudolabrys sp. | reverse complement strand
TACCTGTCGCGCGCGACGCTGGTGAAGGACGAGCGCAATCTCGACAAGTTCGACCGCGTGTTCGGCCACGTCTTCAAGGGCCTCGAATTGCTGTCCGACGCGGCCGAGGCCGAGATTCCGGCGGAGTGGCTGAAGAAGCTCGCCGAGAAATATCTCACCGACGAGGAGAAGAAACAGATCGAGGCCATGGGCGGCCTCGACAAGCTGCTGGAGACCCTGCGCAAGCGGCTCGCCGAGCAGAAGGGCCGCCACCAGGGCGGCTCGAAATGGATCGGCACCGCCGGCACGTCGCCGTATGGGGCTTACGGCTACAATCCGGAAGGCATCCGCATCGGCCAGGACAAGAACCGCAACTTCCGCGCCGTCAAGGTGTGGGACAGACGCGAGTTCAAGGACCTCGACGACGAGGTCGAGCTCGGCACCCGCAACATCAAGATCGCGCTGCGCCGGCTGCGCAAGTTCGCCCGCACCGGGGCGCCGGAGGAGCTCGATCTCGACGGCACCATCAAGGGCACCGCGCACAAGGGCTATCTCGACATCCTGATGCGGCCGGAGAGGCACAATGCGGTGAAGGTGCTGTTGTTCTTCGACATCGGCGGCTCGATGGACTGGCACGTCAAGGCGACGGAGGAACTGTTTTCCGCGGCGCGCAGCGAGTTCAAGCACATGGAGCATTTCTACTTCCACAACTGCCTCTACGAGCGGGTGTGGAAGGAGAACCGCCGCAGATTCCAGGAGACGACGCCGACCTGGGACGTGCTGCACACTTACCCGCACGACTACAAGGTGGTGTTCGTCGGCGACGCCTCGATGTCGCCTTACGAGATCACGGCGGCCGGCGGCTCGGTCGAGCACTTCAACGAGGAGCCGGGCGCGTTGTGGCTTGAGCGCGTGGCGCGCACCTATCCCGCGGCGGTCTGGCTCAACCCGGTGCCGGAGCGAGAATGGGAGTTCACCTATTCGATCAAGATGGTGCGCCAGCTGATGGGCGGGCGCATGTATCCGCTGACGCTGGAAGGGCTCGATCGGGCGATGCGGGAGCTGGTGAGGTAAGTGAAAGTTCTTGGTTGACGAAATACTCCTGCAATGTATATTTATTCATATATTTATTCCATATCCGATATGGAGGATGACATGAGCGATGTTGCCAATTCGGGCGCTCGGGATACCGGAATCGTCAAGCTTTCCGCAAATCTGCCCGAAAGGACGGTCGCGCTTCTGCGTCAATTGGCCGACAAGCGGGGTACCACGATGACCGAAATCCTCCGCCGGGCCATCGAAACCGAGGGTTTCTTGGAAGAAGTGATCGCCAACAACGGCAAAGTTCTGGTTGAGGATGCCGATAAGAAGCTCAAGCAGGTTGTATTCCGCTAAAATTCGCTATCATGGCCGGGACGAGGATCCCGGCCATGCCCGATCTCGATTTGACAGGCGAAGCGGTCTTGCCACCGGGGCAGGGGCAACAGCCGCCACCAAGGCTGATCCCGTATGATTCCCGGGCCGGGGCAGCCGCGGTCGATAACGACAATAGTTCCGGTGCCGAACGAACCGTCGATCTCACAAAAGTCGAACCGAGACCGCCGACCGCGCCCCAACCGAAACCTGGGCTCGCGCCCTACGATCCGACGCCCGACCGCGAGACCAAGCGCGGCCAGATCGCATTGTTGCTCGTCGGCACGCTCGTCAGCATCGTCGCGTTCGTCTTTGTGATTTTCCTCGTCATTGAAGTCATCATCGCGAAATGGCCGGACACGAAAGTCAGCATCGATCACATCAAGGTCGTCGTCGAAATGCTGCTGACACCGACGGTCGGCCTCGTCGGCGCGGTCGCGGGATTTTATTTCGGCGAGAAGAAATGAGCGGCGTCTTTTTATTCATCCGCTGACGGGCTTGGATCGCGCGATGCGGGGGCTGGTGAGGTGATGGGGAAAAATTCCGCGAACGTTAACGAGGTATTTAATTTTATGCGCTTTTGTTTCCTGGCTTCAAAAGAGGGAAGCGGACATGGTTTTTGCAATTGTGAGTTACACGGGCTCATACATTACGGTCAAAAACAAGTGCACCGGTTTCACATACACATTTTCAATCGGCGATGATGGTTCCTTATTCCATGATGGGCGGAGATTCGATTTAGGTGATGCGCGGCGCTTTGTGATCAATTTTCTTGCGAGCGGGGCGTAGCCCGGACGAGCGAAGCAAAATCCTGGGCTGAGCGCGCCGAACGGCAACCCGCATTCCGCTTCGCTCCATGCGGGCTACAAGGTCACTCCAACTCCACCCGCAAATTCCTCCCCACCGCGCTCGCCGCCCGCCGCAGCGTCGCCAGCGTCACCGACGGATTGGCCGGATCGAGCAGCCGATCCAGTTGCCGCCGGCTGGTCTTCATGCGCGCGGCCATCGCGGTCTTGCTCAGGCCCTTCTTGTCCATCGCCACCTTGATCTGGTGGGCGATGATCTCCTTGATCGCCGCGTCCTCGGTTTCCGCCAGCAGGCCTTCGTGCGCGAGAAACTCGTCAAAGCTCTCGCTGCGATCGATCGATCCCTTTTTCTTTTTGCGAACTGTTTTCTTCATCTCTCGATTTCCCGTTTCCGTTTCAGCGCCAGTTCGATGTCGTGAGTCGGCGTCTTTTGAGACTTTTTCTCGAAGCCGTGCAGTAGCACCATCTCGCCGCCGACAATGCAAAAGATGACTCGCGCGATGCGGCCACCTGCGAGATCGCTACGCACTTCCCACAACCCTCGGCCGAGTGGACGGCAGTACGGCATTCCAATTGGCCAGCCGAACTCGACCTTCTGGATGTCCTTGCCGATCACGCGGCGGTCTTGCTTCGAAACGCCCAGCAGCCATTCACGGACCGGCCGGCGTCCGCTCGGGGCCGCGTAAAAGCGACCGGTGATCTTCTTCGAACGATCTATCATTAAGAATAGATTGTGTCAAAAATGGCACAAGCGCGCAAGCGGCGCTTTCGAATCGCCGCGGCGTCTCTATAGTGGTCCCACCGTTAACAACCGAAAGGAGGTGATCCAGTGTCTCATTGTCTATCGCCGCGGTCGCCGGCATACGTGAACTGGATCCTCGCCTCTGCCGAGGTCCACAGCAGGTGACTAGCCGGGTGATCTAACCCATCACCGGCTCACGCGCGCAGGGCAGAAGAAGCACCCGCGCAACCGGGCCACGGCCTGACAATGGAAGGGTCGCCCGCAAGGGCGGCCCTTCTTTGTTTTCGGCTACACCGCCGGCGAATGCCGCTTGGCGCTTGCCGCGAGATAGGCGTCGAAGGCCGCCGCGGCGAGGCGCACGAAGGGACGGCCTGCTGCCGTCATCGCGATGCGCGCGCCGTCGATGGCGACGAGGCCTTGCGCGGCGAGGGGTGCCAGCGCGCCGCGCTCGGCGGCAAAGCGGGTGGCGCCGCCGAAGGCGTCAAGGTCGACGGCAAGATCGCACATCAGCCGTTCGATGATGGCGCCGCGCAGGCGGTCGTCGTGCGACAGCGCGATGCCTTTCACCGTGGCGAAGCGGCCGGCTGCGATCGCGCGGGAATAGCCCGCGACATCCGGCGGGTTCTGCACGAAGCCTTGCGGCAGTCTGCCGATGGCGGAGGCGCCGATGCCGATCAGGGCGTCGGCGTCGTCGGTGGTGTAGCCCTGGAAGTTCCGCCGCAGCCGCTTGTCGCGCGCGGCGACGGCGAGGGCATCGTTGGGCCTGGCGAAATGATCGAGGCCGACCGCCTGGTAGCCGAGGCCGCACAGGGTTTCGGCGGCGGCCTCGGCCTGAACGAGCCGCTCGCGGGCGCCGGGCAGGGCGGCCTCCTCGATCAGGCGCTGGTGCGTCTTGAACCAGGGCACGTGGGCGTAGCCGAACAGCGCCAGCCGCTGGGGGCCGAGCGAAGCGGCGAGTTCGGCGCTGCGCGCGACCTCGCGCGCGGTCTGCTCGGGCAGCCCGTACATCAGGTCAATATTGAGCGCGGCAATGCCGGCGTCGCGCAGCCCGCCTGCGGCGCGCTCCACCAGCTCGAAGGGCTGGATGCGGCCGATGGCGTGCTGCACCCGCGGCGACACATCCTGGACGCCGAGGCTGGCGCGGCTGACGCCGATTTCGGCCAGCGTGCGGATGAGCGGCGTGTCGAGACGGCGCGGGTCGAGCTCGATGGCGTGTTCCTTGAGCGCGGACAGATCGAACAGCGACGCCAATCGTGCGGCGATGGTCTTAAGCCGCCGCGGCCCGAGAATCGAGGGCGTGCCGCCGCCCCAGTGCAGATGCGTGACCCTGCGGCCGCGCAAGGCGCCGAGCAGCGCGATCTCCTCGATCAGCCGTTCGGCATAGGCCTCGACCGGCTCGCGCTTGCGCACGGCGCGCGTGTTGCAGCCGCAGTAGAAGCACAGCTCGGTGCAGAACGGCACGTGGATGTAGAGCGACAGCGTGGCGTCTGCGGGTAGCGCGCTCAGCCATTCGGCATAGGTCCCGGCGCCGACCGCGGCCGAAAAATGCGGCGCGGTCGGGTAGGACGTGTACCGCGGCACGGTCCGCTCGGCGAGCATGGCAGCGTCCACCGGTTCAGCCATCGCGCGGCACCCACATCGCGCCTGCCTTCTCGTAGGAGCGCTTCACCGCGGCCCAGGCGATCCTATGCGCGCGCTGCTCGCGGTCCGTTTCGCCGGCATGGGCGGCGAAGGCGTGGTTGAAGGCCTCGCGGTAGATGTCCTGGGCGTGATCGGGCAGATGCGCGCGGACGCTGGCGGGCAGGTCGATGTTGAGGCGATACGGCATGGCGCGGAACCCGAGGGACCCTGCCGAGGCATGGCAGCCAACGCCTAACGTAACGGGCACCGGCCGCTCATTGCGCTAGATCAATCGGCGCCGCGGCCGCCCTGCGACAAAAAGCAACCGCCGGGCGTTGCGGCCCGGCGGCGCTGGTCGTTGCGGCTTGACGCGGTGTCAGGCGGCGTTGGCGGCGCGCGGCTGGCTTGCTGCCTCCAGCGCGGTCTGGCTGCGCTGCAACGCCATGACCTCGCGCGCCACCCGGGCGAAGTCCTTGCGCGCGGTCTCCAGCGCGCCGTCCGCCACCGAACGCTCCAGCTGCTCGCGCTTGAGCGCGGCGGTGAGCTCTTCGATGGTCTGCTCGGCCGCCAGTTTGTCGTTGGCGCGCGCCATTTCCAGCGCCTCGACGCGCGCCGCGAGCGCCGCCACCGTCTGCTCGGAGCGCTCGTGGGCGGCCTCCTTGGCGGTGAAGGCCCGCGCCAGCGCGGCGCTGCGGTCCTTCAGCGTCGCATAGGCCTGCTCGAGCTCCTTGAATTCGGACTCGCGTCGGATGCGGTCGGATTCGAGGTCGGTCACGCGCGCCTGGATGGCGTCGCGCTCGAGGCCGAGCGCCGCCATGCGGCGGTCGTAATCACGGATTTCCTCGGCGCGGGCGATCAGGTGTTCGCGCGCCTCGCCGAGCAGCTTCTCGGTCGCCGCCGCGCGCGCCTGCAGCGCCTCGAAGCGCGTGCGCTGATTGGCGCGCTCGTGCTCGCTGCGCTCGTTGGCCTCGTCGAGCGCCGCCGCAAGCCGGGTGCGCTCGACCGACAGTTCGGCGAAGTTGGCTTCGAGGTGGCGCAGGCGCCCTTGCGCGGCGTTGAGCGCGGCCTCGGTCTCGGCGAGCTTGCGCGACAGACGCGCCGCTTCCGCGGCGCCCTTGTCGAGCAGGCCCTGCTGCGCGCGTTTTTCGTCCTCGGCCATCAGCAGCTTTTGGCGGGCATTGTTGAGGTCGGCTTCGAGCGCGATCAGGCGCTTGTCGGCGGCGGCAAGCCGCTCGTCGAGCCTGCGGTTCTCCTCGCGCAGCGCCTTGCTCTCGCCGGTCTCCTGGGCGAGCCGGGCTTCGAGGTCGGCGATCTGCGCCCGGCGCGCGGCGATGTCGATGGCGATCTCGGCGCGGGTGGCTTCGGCGGTGCGCAGCAGCGTCTGGGTATTGGCGAGTTCGTGCCGCAGGTCCTCGCATTGGCTGAGCGAGGCCGCGAGCTTCTTCTCGGTGTCGGTGAGCTCGTTGCGCAGCTTGCCGTAGGCGGTGCGGGTATTGTTGAGCACGCTCTGCAGCGCGAGCTTCTCGGACTTCTCCGCCTCGATGGCGCGCAGCGTCTTGCTCACCGGGTCGACCAGCTTGCCGACCGCGTCCTTGATGATGTCGAGCTCGCCGATCTTGGCGTTGGCGTCGAGCAGCAGGTTGCGCAGCGTCTCGTTCTCGCCGCCGATCTGGGCGCCGATCGCGGAGAACAGCTCCTCGTCGAGTTCGAGCGGGTTCTCCGGCGGCGTCGTCGCCGCAGCCGGCGCGGCCTCGGCCGCGGTCTCTGGCGTTGCGGGCTTGCGGGCGAGGAATGCCCCGAATTTTCTCATGACAGTGACCCCCTTGCGCCGATCCGCCCGGCTGAAAGCGACGCCGAATCACTGAAAAAAACGTTCTTTAACGGAATCTGAATGGCGGTGGTAAACGGGTGGTTAACCGTAAAACGGGTCGGCCGATCAATGGCTTAAAGCCGCGGCCCGGGCCGCAAGCGGTGCGTGGCGCGCTCACCAAGGGCGCACGAAAGGCATGGCCGAACGGCTGTTGGCCGGGTGCAAAATTGTGGTTAACTCTTGTGGCCGGCCCCATCAGCCAATCCCGCCTTTGCCTTTCGCTGCCGCTGCCAACAAGGCCCCGCAAGGAACACATGGTCCGACGCCTGCCGTCGGCCAGGGAGATCAGGAATGACCCGTAAGTTTGTCGTGCTGGCCGCGGCGGTCGCGGCCTTTGTCGTTGCCGCTCCCGCGGCCAAGGCCGGTCAGAACAAGCCGATCGATCCGACCATCGACGCCACCAATTTCTGGGTCGGCGCAGCCTGGACGGGCGCCGCCATCGCCATGGCCAAGCCGGTGGCGCCGGTGGCCATCGGCACCACGATGGGCTGTGTGGTGACCGCGCCGATGGTTGCCACTGTCGCGCTCAATCGGCCGCTCAAATACCGGGAAGCCCATATCATCATCGGCGCCTGCCTGGTCCCCTTCGTCGGCGCCTGGCTGGTGAACGAGGCCTATAATAACGGCTGGCTCTGGGCGCCCGACGAAAAGCCGGTGCGCGTCGCCCATCGCGCCGCAACGAAAAAGGCGGCCGCCAGGCCCGCCGCCGTGCAGACCGCCGCGATCATGGACATCCACTAGCCCCGCGCATATTGCCGAGCCGCCGGCGCCGCAAGGCGCAGGCGTTTGCTCGGTCAGGCGCGCTTGGCGATGAATAGGCCCTCGCAAAGTCGGAAGGTGAGGGCGTCGCCGCTGCCTTTGGGCTCCAGCACCGCCTTCACCTCCGGCGTCATTTCCTTGAGCATGGCGCGCAGGAAATTCTGCATGTTGGCGTCGTGGCGCGCCGCCCAGCTCTTGAATTCCATCTGCTTGTAGATCTGCTCCTCGTGGCTGAGCGTGAGGCCGGCTTTGCCGAAGGCGTCGCGCCATTCCTCCATGGTCCAGGCGCGCAAATGGCTGGGGTCGCGGAAGCGCTCGAAGGCGTTGACGTAGTCGCCGGTCGAGCCCGCCGGCACCACATTGTCAACGATCGCGGCGACGCCGCCCGGCTTGAGCACGCGGTGCACCTCTTTGAGGAAATCGGGGATCGAATCGAAGTGGTGCGGGGCGATGCGGCAGGTGACCAGATCGAAGCTCTGATCCTCGAACGGTAGCGCCTCGGCTTTGGCGTAGGCGGTGCGGATATTCTTGAGGCCGCGCTTGGCGGCCTCGCCGCGCACCAGGTCGAGCATTTCCTGGGTGATATCGGTCGCCCACATGCGCTCGACATGCGGCGCGAAGGTATAGGCGACGTGGCCGCCGCCGGTGGCGACGTCGAGGCCGCGCCAGGTCTTCTGCGGCGCGGTGAGGGCGACCAGCCGCTCCAGGCTTGCGCCTTTGGCGTGCGGGGCGGAGGTGAGGTAGCTCGCGGCGGTCTTGCCGAATTGTTCCTGGACGAGGGTCTTGCTCATGGCGTGATCCGGTTGGCGACGGCGCGCATTGATAGCGCCTCCGGCGGCTCGGCGATATGGCTTAAGGCGCCGGGCAGCCATTCCGGATCGTGCCGAATTTCAGCGCTTTTGGCCGTCGCCGCCGCCGATATCGTCATAGCCGTGGCGGTGGGAGTAGAACACCAGCGCCATCAGCCCGCCGCCGACCAGCAGCGAAAAGAACACGCCGCCGCCAATGGCGAACCAGCCGTAGAGCGGGATGGCATCGCCGCCAAGATGGACCCAGGCGTCGGCGGCAAACCACAGCGCGGCGGCGAGCAGCGCGAACAGCGGCGTGAACCAGATGAGCTTGCGCATCGCGTTCATATAGGCGGTGATGGGGCGTAAGCCACCCACGGTCCCACTATAAAGAAGGCCGCCTCACGGGCGGCCTTCCTTCTTTGAAAGCCGCAAGCGCGCGTGTCACGCCGGCGAAGCGAGCGGCTTGCCCTTTTCCACCACGTAAGTGCTGACGATCTTGGTCGCCTTGCCGCCGTTCTTGACGCCGGCGTGCGGCGTGTTGGGCGGGATCTGAAATCCGTCGCCCGGCTTCAGCGACACCGTGGGGCGGCCTTCCACCGGCAGGTCGATGGCGCCGTCCACCACGTAGCCGGATTCGATGCCGGGGTGCGTGTGGCGGCCGACCATCACGCCCGGCTCAATTTCCACTTCCGCGATGATGGTCGTGTAGCCCGGCGCCGGCCCGTCGGTCTGCGACAGGACCTTGCGCTTGAGCCCCGGCGTTGCGGCCGGCGCGCCTTGCGCCGAGGCATCCGTGGCCATGAAACCGGTCGTCGTCGCGCAAATCCAGCAGGTCGCGACGCCGGCAAAACCTCGTCGTGTCAACATTTCGTCTCCTCCCGTCCGGCTGAGCCCCGGACTTGCCAAGAGCCGGGTCAAGCCGGCTCGGTCCCGATCTTCCCGCCGCGATCGTTCGATTGGCAAGAGGTGCGGGCGGCTTGGCGAGCGGAGGTCGCCCGGCACCTCGGCTCCCGGGCGCGGCCGCCGCGCCACCGCTCAATGGCCGGCCGGGCCGGTAAAATTCGATTTCAGACGTCGAATAAACACGCAAATCTGCGTGGATTATGCCGCCCGGGCGTTAAGGCCCGCTTGACCCTGGCCGAGGCGGATGATGCAGTGAAGCGAGTCGGGGTGGGTTATGGGGGACTTGCCTATGCGACTTGCCTTTGCCGCCGCAGTGGCTGCCCTGATCGTTTCATCGGGCGCGGGCGCCGAACAATTCACCACGCAATCGATCCGTCCGGTGCCGCTGCCGCCGACCAAGCACGAATGGCGCACCGAGGCGGTGCCCACCGACAACAGCATCATCGCCAGCTTCAAGCACAATGACGGCGCCGAGCTGTCGATCATCTGCCGCACCGGCGACAAGAGCCTGTCCATCGCCTTCGAGCTGCCGCAGGCGAAATGGACGGCCGGGCAGGGCATCGACGTGATGACCCTGCCGGACAGCGGTCAGGAGCCGTCGCCCTCGGGCGGCTTCATCACCGGGCCGACGCAGGTCGTGCTCAAGCACGACCCGACCTTCGATCTGTGGACCATGGCGCAGGCCAAGGGCTGGTTCAAATTGAGCGTCGGCGACTTCGCCCGCGTCTTCCCGGTGGAGAATTTCCGCAAGGCCGTCGACCCGGTGCTCAAGGCCTGCGGCGATCACTGGTGAGGCGCGCTGCCGGTGCCGCTGGTCTGCGGCCGCAGCCGTTCGTCGAAGGCGAAGCGCGGCGCCTCGTTGAGCTGCTGCCTTGAATAGCCCACGGTGATCTTGTCGATCATGCCCGGCGCCGCGCCGGGCGTGATCCTGAGCGCCGCGAAGGGAACGGCGACGTCCTTGTCGGCAAGCCCGGCGACGCCGCCGACGCCCACCACCACCGCACGCACCGTGCCGTCGCCGGCGATCAGCACGTCGGTGATCTCGCCGATCGAGGCGTTGTCGGTATCGTAGACGATGGCGCCGATCAGCCTGCTGCCGCGCCAGTCGCCGGGCCCCTGGCTTTGCAGGAAGCCCGGTGCGGGCGGGGACCCTTGCTGGCCGAGCGCCGGCAAACTGAGCGCGGCAAAGAGCGCGGCGGCGGTCACGCGATAGCTCGGCATGGTCTGGCCTCGTCGATGCAAACGAAAACGCGGGACTTGCGTCCCGCGTTCCACGGTTTGCGGCCGGCGATTGCGACCGTTACGCCTTGGCGGCGGGCACGGCCTGAACCGGCTCGGCCTTGCGCGGCTTGGCCTCGCCCTCTTCGGCGGGCGGCGCGAGCGGGGCGCCGCGCCGCAGCGTCGAGCGCAGCGCCGCGACCTCGCTTTGCAGACGTGAGTTGTCCTTGCGCGCCGCTTCCAGCGCGCCCTCGACCACCGCGCGTTCCATGCGCTCGCGCTGCAGCGCGGCGTTGAGATCCTCGACGCGCTTTTCGATGCTGGTGCGGGAGACCTGGACGTCGGCCTCCAGATGCGCGTTGCGCTCGGTGAGCGAGGCGATCTTTTCCTCGGCGCGGGCAAGCGCGGTCTCGCGCGTCTTCAGGGTCTTGGTCAGCGCGTTGTTGCGCTCGGACAGCGCGGCGCGCGCGTTCTCGAGGTCCTTGATCTGGCGCTCGCGCGCCTCGTGTGAGGCCTCGATCTGCGCCAGGCGCTTCTCCGAATTGTTGCGGGCGATGGTTGCTTCCACCGACTTGCGGTCGAAGGCGCGCACTTCCTCGGTGCGGGCGATGAGGTTCTGCCGCGCCTCGGCCAGCAGCCGCTCGGCGGTGGCGGCGCGCGATTGCAGCGCGTCGAGCCGCATGTTGAGCGAATTGCGCTCGGACTGGTGCGCTTCCTTGGCCTCGTCGAGCGCCGCGGAAAGGCGGCCGCGCTCGGCATAGGCCTCGGCGAAGCTCGCCTCCACCTTGCCGAGCTGGGCGCGGGTGGCGGTCAGCGTGTTCTCGCTCTCGGTGAGGCGGCGGGTGAGACGGGCGATCTCGTTGAGGCCCTGGTCGACCGCCATCTGCAGCGAGCGCTTTTCGTCCTCGAGCAGCGCCAGCTTCTCGCGCGCGGCGGCAAGCTCGCCTTCAAGCTCGACGATGCGCTTTTCCGCGCCGTCGATCTGGTCCTGCAGGGTGCGGCGGCCCTCGCTCAGGGTGCGGCGCTGGCTGGTCTCCTGCGCGAGCTGGCGCTCGAGCTCGGCGATCTGGGCGGCACGGGCGGAAATCTCGTTCGACAGTTCGATGCGGGTCGATTCCAGGGCGCGGCCCTGTTCGCGCGACAGTTCGAGGTCCTCCTTGAGGCGCTCGGCCTCGGCTTCGAGCGCGGTCGCCTTGCGCTCGATCTGGTAGAACTCGGCGCGCAGCGTCTCGTAGGAGGCGCGCGCCTCATCCAGCATGCCGGTCAGCGTGACGGTCTGCGACTTTTCCTGCTCGAGCGCGCGCAACGTGGAATTGAACGGCGCCACCAGCTTGTCGAAGGCCTGTTTGAGTTCGTCGAGCTCGCCGATCTTGCGACCGGTATCGGTGAGCAGGCTGCGCAGTTCTTCGTTCTCTTCGCCGATGCGCGAGCCGATGTCGGACAGGCTCTCGACGCTGATGTGTCCGCCGTTGCCGTTGCCCTGCGCTGGACGCGGCGACAACGCGCCCGGTTCGCCCTTGCGGCCGAACAGATCGGTCAACTTAGCCATGAAAACGCCTCCCAACCCCACGCTACGGGAAACAAGCTCTGCGCGCTTAAGATATTATATACCGTCGCGCATGGGAACACGCGGACGCGCCTCGTTACGCGCCGCTTCACGCTCACATCCATCATGGTTAATGGCGCAAAGCAAGGAATTGTCGGGAGAAATCGTCATGAGCGCGGCTTACGCGGTTCCGCGTGGGGACCACGCCTGTCGTTTTCGGCCCTCGCTCAGGGGCGCGCGGCGCGAGTTCCAGCCGACCAGGATGCAGGCCCGGCGTCTGCCGAAGCCGTGAACTACTGCCGCACCACCAGCACCGAGCATTTGGCGTAGCGCACCACGTGCCCGGCGTTGGAGCCGAGAAAGTAAGTGCGCATCGCCGGCCGGTGCGAGCTCATGACGATGAGGTCGGCGTTGAAGGCTTTGGCCTCCTCCAGCACCTCGTGATAGATGCCGCCCTGCCGCACCGTGAACGATATCTTCGCAGGGTCCAGCGCGCATTCGCGCGCGACGATGGCGAGCGCTTCCTCCGACGACTTGCGCTGCTGCACGTCGAAATCCGGCGGCACGTACTCGGCGAGCATGACCGGCGTCATCGGCAGCACGTTGACGAGCCGCACCGAGCCGCCCGACGCCTTCGCCATCGAGCAGGCGGCGGCCAGGGCAGGCTTGGCCAATTCGGTGTCGGCGAGATCGACCGGCACCAGGATCTGCTTGTACATGACAGCGCCCCTCCCTTCGCTGTAACGACAGGGGCATCATGACACGTTTCAACGCCGAGGTTGAGCGTTCAATTCGACGCCGCTTCCAGCGATTTGGGGCTGACGAAGCGTTCCAGCCGCCCGGACTGCGGATGCAGCCGGTTCCAGTCGTCGAAGGCGAAATCGACGATCACCAGCCCGGAGGTCGGCAGCTTCTCGCGCAGCCTTTCGCGGGCCTCGACGTCGCCGGCCGCGATCAGCATGAGCGCGAGCTCGTGCAGCCCGGGATTGTGGCCGATCACCATCAGCGTGTGCGCCGACGCCGGCGTATCCTTGATGACGGCGAGAATGTCGTGCTGGGTGGCGTTGTAGAGCTTCTCCACCGACTTGGCGCCGGGCTCCTGCTTGAAGGCGGAGGCGCAGGCCTTCCAGGTTTCCATCGTGCGCACCGAAGGCGACATCACCACCCGGTCCGGGATCAGGTGATGGCTGGCGATATAGGCGCCGATTTTCGCGGCATCCTTGCGGCCGCGGTCGATCAGCGCGCGGTCGCGGTCGGGCGCGCCGGGAATGGCGCGTTCGGCTTTGCCATGGCGAAACAGCAACAGGCGGCGCATGAATGACCGATGGGGTGGTCGATTTCGAATCTGCGGCAGTTTAGCATGCGGTCCGCAAGGCAATGGCGATGAGCGACGGCGAGACCACAGTCGATAGCTGGTACGAGGCCACCCGGGTTGCAAGCCGGGAGCGCGGCCGGCTGAATTTCGAGCTCGATATCGACGTCTGCGTCATCGGCGCCGGCCTGGCGGGCTTAACCGTCGCCCGCGAGATCGCCAGACGCGGCTGGTCGGTGGCGGTGCTGGAGGCCGGGCGCGTGGCCTGGGCCGCGTCCGGCCGCAACAGCGGTTTCGTGCTGCCGGGCTTCCACGAGGACGAAGACACCATCATCGAGCGCATCGGCCTCGATCACGCCAAGCATCTTTACGCGTTGTCGAAGCAGGGCGTCGATTACGTCCGCCGCACCATCGCCGAGACCGGCATGCCGGGCGTCGACCCGGTGGCGGGCTGGCTGCACGTCTCCAAGACCGACGGCGACGACGCCGTGCGCCGGCGCGTCGAGCGGCTGCGCTGGATCGGCGCCGAGGTCGAGGCCTGGCCGACGGCGCGCGTGCGCGAGATGCTGCCGAGCCCGCGCTATTTCGGCGCGCTGCATTACCCCAACGCCTTTCACATCCATCCGCTCAACTATGCGCTCGGCCTCGCGCAGGAGGCCGAGAAGGCGGGCGCGCGCATCTTCGAGGAGACGCCGGCGCTGTCGATCGACCCGGCCGGCGTGCGCAAGCGCATCGACACGCCGGAAGCGCGGGTGCGCGCCGCCCATGTGGTGCTCGCAGGCAACGTGCATCTCGGCGACCTGATGCCCGAGCTTGCCGCGACGCTGCTGCCGATCACGACATTCGTGGTGGTGACCGAGCCGATCCCCGTGCTCAACGAGGTGATCCGCTACAACGGCGCGGTCAGCGACACCGAGCGCGCCGACAACCACTACCGCATCATCGGCGGCAACCGGCTGCAATGGGGCGGGCGGGTGCGGTTATGGGACGCCGAGCCGCGGTTCATCGCGCGTTCGCTTGTCGGCGACATCAAGCGCAATTTTCCGGCGCTCGGCGACGTTACGGTGGCGCATTTCTGGCGCGGCACGCTGGGGCGCGCCATCCACCGCATGCCGCAGGTCGGCCAGATCGAGCCGGGCCTGTGGGTGGCGAGCGGCTTCGGCGGCCACGGCCTCAACACCACGGCGATGGCGGGCGAACTGGTGGCGCGCGGCATCGTCGAGAACGACGAGACCTGGCGGCTGTTTGCGCCTTACGAACTGGTGTGGGCCGGCGGGCGGCTCGGCCGCGCCATCGCCCAAGGGCTCTACTGGGGCAGCCGGCCGCTGGCGCGCCTCGACAACGAGGTGGCGCGCTATCGCGAGCGGGCGCGCGAGCGCAAGACCGCGCGCAAGGCGGCGCGCGCCGAGCAGCAGCGCACGGCCGCCGCACGGCAGAAGGCGGCGCTCGCCGCCATCGCCGAGGTCGCGGAGGCCGAGCAGGAGAGGGCGACTCATGTCGCGCCGGTCACGCCGGACGACCGGGCGGCGCAGTTCGAGGCGCCGGAACCCGCCAAAGCACCGGAGTTCGGCCGCCGCGGCCGGGACGAAACGGACTGACGCGAACCGGCGTCAGCGGCCCTCCCGCCGCGCCATGAAGGCGAGCCGCTCGAATACATAGGGCGCTGCTTGTCAGCGCCCGTCGCGCCTCGCCATAAATGCGAGGCGCTCAAATAAATGCACGTCCTGCTCGTTCTTGATCAGCGCGCCGTGCAGCGGTGGGATCAGCTTCTTCGGATCGCGCTCGCGTAAAATTTCCGGGCCGATGTCCTCGACCATCAACAGCTTGAGCCAGTCGAGCAATTCCGAGGTCGAGGGCTTCTTCTTCATGCCCGGCACCTCGCGGATCTCGTAGAACAGCTTGAGCGCCTCGGCGACCAGGCGCTGCTTGATGCCGGGGAAATGCACCTCGATGATCGCCGTCATGGTGTCGGCGTCGGGGAAGCGGATGTAGTGGAAGAAGCAGCGGCGCAGGAAGGCGTCCGGCAGCTCCTTCTCGTTGTTGGAGGTGATGACCACGATCGGGCGCCGCCGCGCCTTCACGGTCTCGCCGGTCTCGTAGACGAAGAACTCCATGCGGTCGAGCTCCTGCAACAGGTCGTTGGGAAACTCGATGTCGGCCTTGTCGATCTCGTCGATCAGCAGCACCGGACGCTCGTCGGCGACGAAGGCGTCCCATAGCTTGCCGCGCTTGATGTAGTTGCGGATGTCCTTGACGCGCTCGTCGCCGAGCTGGCTGTCGCGCAGCCGCGACACCGCGTCATATTCGTAGAGGCCCTGTAGCGCCTTGGTGGTCGACTTGATGTGCCATTCGATGAGCGGGGCGCCGAGCGCCTTGGCGATCTCCAGCGCCAGCACGGTCTTGCCGGTGCCGGGCTCGCCCTTGACCAGGAGCGGCCGCTCCAAGGTGATCGCCGCATTGACCGCGACCTTGAGATCGTCGGTCGCCACATAGGCCTTGGTGCCTTCAAAACGCATGGATTTCCTCATCTTTTCGCCGGCACACTAGGCAGGCCGGCGCGCCGCGGCAAGGTCGCGGAACCGTGATAATCGGGTGAAAGCAAATTGAATACGGCATGAGCCGCAGAGCGTATATGTGATGCGGCTCCCGGGAGGTTTTCGCATGCACCGTCCGCTGCTGATCCTGGCTTTCGTGCTGGCGAGCTTGGGCTTTGCGAGCGCCGCCGAGATGGCGAAGCTGCCGCAGCCGGCGCCGGGGCAGGCGGTCGCGATCTTCGCCGGCGGCTGCTTCTGGTGCGTGGAGAGCGATTTCGACCACGTGCCGGGCGTCATCTCGACGACCTCGGGCTACACCGGCGGCAAGCTCGCCAATCCGACCTATGAGCAGGTCTCGGCCGGCGGCACCGGCCACGCCGAGTCGGTGTGGGTGATCTACGACCCGCAGAAGGTGAGCTACGCCAAGCTCGTCGACTACTTCTGGCACCACATCGATCCGACCGTGCAGGACCGCCAGTTCTGCGACTACGGCCACCAGTACCGCACCGCGATCTTCGCGCGCAGCGACGAGGAGAAGAAGATCGCCGAAGAGTCCAGGAAGCAGGTCGAGGCGCAGCTCAAGGTGCCGGTCTACACCGAGATCGACAAGGCGGGCGCCTTCTATCCGGCCGAGGAATATCACCAGGATTTCTACGTGAAGAACCCCACCAAGTACAAATTCTACCGCTGGAACTGCGGGCGCGATCAGCGCCTCGAGCAGATTTGGGGCGCGCACAAGGGGAACAGCTGATGATCGACCGGCGCAGCCTGCTTTTGTCCGGCACGGCCCTCGTGCTGACGGCGACCATTGGGAAGGCAGAGACCATGACGACGACGACCGATGTGGACTGGCGCAATCTCTCCGACGCCGAGTGGAAGAAGCGCCTGACGGCGGAGCAATACAACATCCTGCGCAAGCACGGCACCGAGCGCGCCGGCACGAGCCCGCTCAATCACGAAAAGCGCAAGGGCACGTTCGAATGCGCCGGCTGCGAGCTGGCGCTGTTTTCCTCCGACACCAAGTTCGAGAGCGGCACCGGCTGGCCGAGCTTCTACAAGCCGCTGGACAAGGCGGTCGAGACCAAGACCGACCGGTCGTTCTTCATGGTGCGCACCGAAGTGCATTGCGCGCGCTGCGAGGGCCACCTCGGCCACGTCTTCAATGACGGTCCGCCGCCGACCGGGCTGCGCTACTGCATGAACGGCCTGTCGCTGAAATTCGTGCCGGCGGCGGCCGCCGGCAGCTCGTAAGGCCTTTACGACTCAAGCGGTTTTTCCTACCTCTCGGACGGTCAGGTCCGAGATGCCGAAGCCGTTGCCGCAAGCGCCAACCGCAAACGTCGCCAAGGTCTTCGAGCAGGCCCTGCAATTCCATCATCAGGGCCGGTTGGCGGAGGCCGAGCGGCTCTACGGCGAAGTGCTGGCCGTGCGGCCCGACCACTTCGACGCCCTGCAGATGATGGCGCTGATCAAGCTCGCCAAGGGCGAGCCGGCCGAGGCGTTGGACTTGATCTCGAGCGCGATGCGCGCGCGCAAGCCCTCGCCGCAGGTTCTGCTCAATTACGGCATCATCCTCAACGCGCTCAACCGCCATCAGGAGGCGATCGACAGCTTCGACGCGGCGCTGAAGCAGAAGTCGAAGTTCGCCGAGGCCCATAACAACCGCGGCGCCGCCCTGGCCGCGCTCGGCCGCGACGAGGAGGCGCTCGACAGCTACCGCAGGGCCATCGCCATCAATCCCGATTATGCCGAGGCGCACTACAACCACGGCTCCGCGCTGCGCACGCTCGGCCGCTATGACGAGGCGCTGAAGAGCTTCGACCGCGCGCTGGCGCTGCGGCCGAATTACGTCAAGGCGCACAACAACCGCGGCGCCGTGCTCGAAGCGCTCAACCGCATCCAGGAGGCGCTCGACTGCTACGACCGCGCGCTTGCGCTTGCGCCCGGCTTCACCGAGGCGCGCAGCAACCGCGGCCGCGTGCTGCTCGGCCTCGACCGGCCCGACGACGCGGTCGAGAACTTCAGCATCGCGCTTCGTGTCAATCCGAACGACGCCGAGGCCTGGTTCCAGCGCGGCAAGCTCTATCTCGATCTCAGCCGCAACGACGAGGCGGCCGCCGACCTCGCCCAGGCGCTCAGATTGCGGCCCAATCACGTCGAGACGCGGCTGGCCGACTGTTTCGCCGAACTGCCGGTGGTCTATCGCGACGCGGACGAGATCCCGCGCCGCCGCGCCGCCTACGAGGCCAAGCTGCGGGCGCTCAGCGGCGATATCGAGGCCGGACGGCTCGCCGGCGACTTCATCAAGGCGGTGGGCACCCGGCATCCGTTTCTGCTCGCCTACCAGGGCGCCGACGATCGCCCGCTGCAGCAGGTCTACGGCGACATGATCGCGCGCGTGATCGCGCGGCAGTTCCCGCCCGCGCCCATGCCGCCGCCGCCGGCGCCGGGCGAGCGCATCCGTGTCGGCGTCGTCAGCAGCTTCTATTACAGCCATTCGAACTGGAAGATTCCGATCAAGGGCTGGATCGGCCAGCTCGACCGCAGCCGCTTCCACGTCACCGGCTACCACATCGGCGTCATGCACGACGAGCAGACCGACGCCGCGGCGAAAATGTGCGACCGCTTCGTGCACCGCATCTTCGACACCGCGGCCTGGCGCCGGCAGATTCTCGCCGACGCGCCGCACGTCTTGATCTATCCCGGCTTGCTGATGGACACCGCGTCGCTGCAGCTTGCGGCGCAGCGGCTGGCGCCGGTGCAGTGCAATTCGTGGGGACACCCGGAAACCAGCGGTCTGCCGACGCTCGACTATTTCTTGTCGAGCGATCTGATGGAGCCGCCCGAGGCGCAGTCCTATTACACCGAAAAGCTGGTGCGGCTGCCCAATCTGTCGATCTATTACGAGCCGATTCAGGGGACCCCGGTCAGCGTCAGCCGCGCAGAGCTCGGCCTGCGGCCGCAGGCGACGGTGTTCTGGAGCGCGCAGTCGCTGTTCAAGTATCTGCCGCAATATGACGACGTCTTCGTGCGCATTGCGCGTCGTGCCGGCGACTGCCAGTTCGTGTTCCTGCGCCATTTCGGCGGCCCGCACATCACGGGCGTGTTCCGCGAGCGGCTCAATCGCGCATTTGCGGCGGCGGGGCTGCGCGCCGACGACTATTGCGTGTTTCTCGACCGCATGAGCCAGAGCAAGTTCGCGGCCGCCGCCGGCCTTGCCGACGTGTTTCTCGACAGCATCGGCTGGTCGGGTTGCAATTCGGCGCTGGAAAGCCTGCCGCACCATCTGCCGATCGTGACGCTGGCGGCGCCGTTCATGCGGGGCCGGCACTGCGCCGCGATCCTGCGGATGATGGGCGTGACCGACACCATCGCGGCAACGCTCGACGACTATGTCGAAACCGCGGTGCGGCTTGCCGCCAATCCGCAAGAGCGGCGCTCGCTGCGCCAGCGGCTGGCTGCCAGCGAGCACAAGGTCTATCGCGACCGCGCCTGCATCGCCGCGCTCGAGGATTTGCTCGAGCGCGCCGTGCGCGCCCCGGACGCCGCAGCCTGAGCCCGGCAAAATCTGCCGCATGACGGCAGAAAGCGCCGCCGTCCCGGCCGTGGGCGGTGACGTAACATATTGAAAAATAATAGATATTAGGCTGGCACGCGGATTGCGACAGTTGCTGGCGCGGGATTGTGCCGCGTATGGGCCATGCCCATCAGTGGAGAGGAACCATGGGTCTGTTTAATGCGCTTACCGCTGCGGTCGGTGGTTTGCAGGCGCAGTCTTTCGCCATCCAGAATATCTCCGGCAACATCGCCAATTCGCAGACGATTGCCTACAAGGACATCAACACCAGCTTTCTCGATCTGGTGTCGTCGGCTTCGGTGCCATCCCAGCAGGTCGCCGGCGGCGTCACCGCCTATTCGGTTGCCACCAACAACGTGCAGGGCGCGATCCAGAGCGCGACCGTCGGCACCGACATGGCCATCAACGGCGACGGCTATTTCATCGTGCAGCCGCCGCTGACCTTCAGCGGCTCGACCCCGATCTTCGGCGGCGTCAACAGCTATACACGCCGCGGCGACTTCCAGCTCGACGCCCAGGGCTATCTCGTCAACGGCGCCGGCTATTACCTCGAGGGCCTGCCGATCGACCCGACCACCGGCATCCCGACCGGCAGCGTCGCGGCGCCGCTGCAGTTCCAGAGCAATTTCCTCCCGGCGAGCGCGACGACGCAACTGCAATACGCGCTCAATCTGCCGACCACGCCCGTGACCAATGCCTTCAGCTCTTCGACGCCGAATTCGGAGCTGCTAAATCCGGCGAATTTCGGCACCGACCCGACCGTCGCCGGCACCGGCACCGTGGTCGGCAGCGACGTGTCGACCTTCGTCGACGAGTCGATCGACGGCGGATCGATCACGGTCTACAACGCCGCTGGCAGTCCGGCGAACCTGCAGTTGCGCTGGGCCAAGATCGACAGCGTCGCCAATGGCGGCGTCGACACCTGGGAACTGTTCTACCAGACCGACTCGACGGCGACCGGCGCGACGGTGGCCTGGCAGAACGCCGGGGTCGACTTCGTCTTCGACGCCACCGGCCAGCTCAACCCGCCGATCACGCAGACCACGCTCAACAACGTCACGATCAACGGCAATGCCATCGGCAATCTCACCGTCGACACGCCGGTCGGCTCGATCACCCAGTTCGCCAGCACCAGCGGCAACTCGACCGTCAACAATCTGCAGCAGAACGGCTATGCCGCCGGCCAGCTGCAGGGCATCGCGGTCGGCAAGAACGGCGACATCACCGGCACGTTCTCGAACGGCCAGAGCGTGGCGCTCGCCTATATCCCGCTGGTGCATTTCAACAGCCCGAACAACCTCAAGAGCCTCGACGGCGGCGCCTATCAGGAGACCTCCGAATCCGGCCCGCCGCTGGCCGGCGCCTCCGGCCAGATCGTCGGCCAGTCGCTGGAGAGCTCGAACGCCGACATCGCCACCGAGTTCACCAAGCTCATCGTCACGCAGCAGGCCTATTCCGCCAACACCAAGGTCATCACCACCGCGAACCAGATGTCGCAGGACCTGCTCAACATCATCCGGTAGCGGCGCTCGGGCGTTGCGGATCGACGGCGATCGGAACTAGCGCATGAGCCTGACGCAATCGCTTGCAACCGCGCTGTCCGGCCTCCAGGTCAGCCAGGCCAGCATCGGGCTCGTCTCGAGCAACGTCGCCAATGCCGACACGCCCGGCTACGTTCGCAAGACCGTCCAGCAGGTCCAGACCGTCGGCAACGGCACCGACATCGGCGTGCGCATCGCCGACGTGCAGCGCACGCTCGACCAGTACATCCAGCGGCAGCTGCGCGCCGAAAGCTCGGGCGCCAGCTACGCCGACACCCGGGCGCAGATGTACAGCCAGCTGCAGGACGTCTACGGCCAGCCGGGAGCCGCCAACGCGCTGGAGACGGTCTACAACAGCCTCACGACGGCGTTGCAGGCGCTGTCGACCAGTCCCGACGACCCGGCCGCGCGTTCCTCGGTGATCGGCGCCGCCCAGACGCTGGCGCAACAGCTCAACCAGGCGAGCTCGCAGATCCAGGGCCTGCGCAGCGACGCGGAGCTCGGCATTTCCAACGCGGTCGAGCAGGCCAACAACGCGCTTAGCCAGATCGCCGCGCTCAACCAGCAGATTCTCGGCCGCTCGCAGGGCGATAGCGAGACCGCGACCCTGATGGACCAGCGCGACGCCTATATCGACCAGCTGTCGCAGCTGATGGATATCAGCGTCATCAAGAACAGCGACAACCAGGTCAGCGTCTTCACCAATTCCGGCATTCAGCTGGTCGGCACCCAGGCTTCCGTGCTGTCCTTCAATGCGCAAGGCACGGTGACGCCGGCCTCGCAGTGGAGCGCCAATTCCGCGCAGTCCACGCTCGGCACGGTCACGCTGACGACGCCCGCCGGCAATTCGGTCGACATGCTGGCCAACGGCTCGATCCGTTCCGGCAGCATCGCCGCCTATGTGCAGATGCGCGACCAGGATCTGGTGCAGGCGCAGAACCAGCTCGACGCCATGGCGTCGGCGATGGCGTCGGCCTTGTCGGACACCACCACGGCCGGCACGGCAGTGGCGGTCGGCCCGCAGAACGGCTTCGACATCGACATCGGCGGCCTCTCGGCCGGCAATACCGTCACCGTCAACTATACCGACACCGCGACCAGCACCCAGCATACCTTGACCCTGATCCGGGTCGACGACCCTTCCGTGCTGCCGCTGCCAAATTCGGCGAGCCTCGATCCCAACGACACCGTCGCCGGCATCGATTTTTCCGCCGGGCTTGCCTCCGTCATCACCCAGATCAACGCCGCCTTCGCCGGCACCGGCATGACCGCGTCCAACCCGTCCGGCACGACGCTTGAGGTGCTCGACGACGGCGCCGCCAATACCGTCGACGTCAACGCCGTCAGCGCCACCCAGACCGCGACCTCGCTCACAAGCGGCAGCGCCGCGCTGCCCTTCTTCACCGACGGCGGCGCGCCCTATACCGGCGCCATCACGGCCGCGGGTTCCGAACGTGTCGGCCTCGCCGCGCGCATCGCCGTGAACCCGGCGCTGGTCGCCGATCCGTCGGGCCTTGTCGTCTACCAGTCCGGCACCGCGGCCGGCGACAGCACGCGGCCGGATTTCATCCTGCAGCAGCTCACCAATGCCTCGCTGCAATTTGCGCCGAACAGCGGCATCGGAACCGCCGCGGCGCCGTTCTCCGGCTTGATGACGACGTTCCTGCGGCAGGTCATCAGCCAGCAGGGGCTGGCGGCCAACGCCGCCAGCAATCTCAAGCAGGGCCAGGACGTCGTGCTGGCGACGCTGCAGCAGCGCTTCAACGACAGCTCGGGCGTCAACATCGACCAGGAGATGGGCAACCTCCTCGTCTTGCAGAATTCCTACGCCGCGAACGCCCGCGTGCTGTCGACGGTCAAAGAGATGCTCGACACGCTGTTGCAGTTGTGAGGACGTCATGAGCCTGTCACCGATCTCGGCCCAATCGGCGCTCGCCATCCAGCAGCTCGTCGACATGCGCGCGCAGTTCGACGATCTGCAGCGTCAGCTGTCGACCGGCCAGAAATCGGCGAATTACGCGGGGCTCGGCCTCGACAGCGGCGTCACCGTCAGTCTGAATTCGCAGCTCGCCGCCATCGGCGGTTACGACAATACCATCGACAATGTCGGCACGCGCATCGGTCTGATGAACACCGCGCTCGGCAGCATGACCGACCTGGCGACGCAGGTGAAGTCGGCGCTGGCGCAAGCCCCGCTCGGCGTCAACGGCAGCGGCGTCACGCTGGCGCAGCAGACCGGGCAAAACGCGCTCGACCAATTGCTGAGCATGCTCAACACGCAGTCGGGCGGCCGCTACCTGTTTTCCGGCCGCGCCACCGACCAGCCGGCGGTGGAAACGCTCGATCACATCCTCAACGGCGACGGCGCACGCGCCGGCCTCAAGCAGCTCATTTCGGAACGCACCCAGGCCGATCTCGGCGTCGGCGGCCTCGGCCGGCTGACGCTCGGAACCGCGGGCAGCACGGTCAGCATTACCGACGATACCTCGCCGTTCGGTTTCAAGCTCGCCTCGGTCAGTTCCTCGCTTAGCAACGCCGCCGTCAGCGGTCCGAGCGGCGCGCCGGCGACGCTGTCGGTCGATTTTTCCGGCGGCAATCCGAACGATGGCGACGCCATCACCGTCCGCTTCGACCTGCCCGACGGCTCGAGCGAAAACCTGACGCTGACCGCGACCACCAGTTCGCCGCCCGGCGCCAACCAGTTCGCCATCGGCGGCACGACCGCCCAGACCGCCGCGAATTTTCAGGCCGCCCTCAACACCGCGATCGGCAAGCTTGCCGACACGTCGCTGACCGCGGCTTCCGCGGTTGCGGCCTCCAACGACTTCTTCGACGCCGACAGCAGCAACCCGCCGCAGCGCGTCAACGGCCCGCCTTTCGATACTGCGACCGGCATGATCGCCGGCACCGCGGCCAATACGGTGATCTGGTACACCGGCGAGGCCGGCGCCAGTCCGGCGCGCGACACCGCGACCGCGCGGGTCGATCAATCGCTCGTCGTCTCCTATGGCGCGCGCGCCAATGAGACCGGCATCCGCACCTTGGTGCAGAACGTGGCGACGCTCGCCGCCGTCGCCATCTCGCCCAGCGATCCCAATGCGCCGGATCTGAGTTCCGCCCTGAACCAGCGGCTGACCCAGAACATGAACGCGCCCGGCAGCCAGACCATTTCCGATATCCAGACCGAGCTCGCCAGCGCGCAGAGCTCGCTCACCGCGGCCAAGGATCGCCACCAGCAGACCAGCGCCACCTTGAGCGATTTCCTGCAGCAGATCCAAGGCGTGTCGAACGAGGACGTCGGCGCCCAGATCCTCGCTTTGCAGACGCGCATGCAGGCCTCGATGCAGACCACCGCCCTGCTGTTCCAGACGAGCCTCGTCAACTATCTGAAATAGTCGGCTCTGCCGGCAAACAAAAACCGCGGGGTTTTGCCCCGCGGTTTTTTCGTTGCCGGCGCTGGCGTCAGGCGCGGCCGAGCAGGCCCGCCGCCAATTGCCGGTTAATGTTGATCAGCGAGCCGAGGTTTTCCGGCTTCGGATCGGCCAGCACCGTCATGGTCTGCTTGAACACGAACAGGCCGAGATTGGCGACGTTCTGGCGGATCGGCGCCGGCAGCGGATTTTCCGGGCTGGTCGCCGAGGTCACGAAAATCGACCAGAGCTTGCGGTTGTAGTGCAGCGCCGCGTCGAGCTCGGGGCGCTTGTCGCTCCAGCCGTCGCGGATGGTCTGCAGCTTCGCCGCCGCGTTCAGCAGCAGGTCGGCTTCCAGCTCACGCGGATTTCCGGTCTTTTTGGCGATCGCGCCGTACGTTTTCGCCGCGTGTTGCATGATCGAGCAACTCCTTTTCGTAAGCGATCAGTTCCTTGGCGCTCTTGAGCGCCTTGTACATTTCGCCGGCCATGATGTGATTGCTGATGGCCGACATGAATTTCCAGGCGCTGGGCGCGGCCTGCACCAGCTCGCGCATCAGCGTGAAGTAGGCGTCGTGGTGGTTGCGCGGGTCGCGCGAGGTGTACATCAGCTGCACCGCGAGATAGATGCGCTTGGCCGGCGTGTCGGCCCGCGCCGGCAACATGATGTCCTTCTCGCGCAGGATCGGCGCCTGGCCTTCGATCAGCAGCCGCGTGCGCTGCTCGCCGTTGGTGATGAGGCATTCGCCGAGGATCAGGCGCTCACCGGGCTTGAGTTCGACCTTGAGGCCCATCCGCCGCTTTGCCTTATCTGAACAGGCGCAGGACGTTCTGGTCGGCCTGCGCCGCGAGCGACAGCGCGGTCGTCGACAACTGCTGCCGCGTCTGCAGGGCGAGAAGATTGGCGCCCTCCTCGTTGCTGTCGGCCAGCGTCAGGCTGTCGGCGCCGGTATTGAGCGTGTTGATCATCGCCTTGGTGAAGTCCTGGCGGATCTGCACGGTCTGCAGGTTGGAGCTCAGCGCCTGCGATTCCGAGCGCAGCGTCACCAGCGCCTGGGTGAGTTCGGTCGAGGCGGTGGTGATGTCGGTGGTCGCCGCCCAGTTGTTGGCGGAATTGGCGATGCTGAGCGGCGCGGCGTTGGCGTTGGTGTAGTCGACGCCGGTGATGGTGACGGTCGAATTGCCGGTTTCGTTCAGCGTGATGGTGAGATCGTTGCCGCCGAGCAGGTTGACGCCATTGATGCCGGAATCGCTCGCCAGCTGGTCGATCTGGGTGAGCAGGGAATCGAACTGGGTGGCGAGCGTGGCGCGCACCGTGGTGTCGGTGGTCTGCTGCGCCTGGCTGACCAGCGACTGCGCCGACTGCACCAGCTTGGTGATCGAGCTGATGCCGTTGTTGGCCGCCTGGATCGTGTTGATGCCGGTCGACATGCTGTCGAGCAGCGAGTTGAGGTCGTTGGCGCGCACGGTCAGGCCCTGAGCCGTGAAGAAATTGATCGGATTGTCGAGCGCCGAATTGACCCGCTTGCCGGTTGCGAGCCGCGTCTGCGTTTGCGTGATCAGGTCGGAGGTTTGCTGCAATTGCAGAAGGTTCGACCGCACGCCGCTCGAAAGTACGATGTCACTCATGGCCGTTTCCTTGCCTGAAAAGGGATCAATCGCCTGCGGCCGATCATGAAATGTTAAGGTTGACGGCAGGTTAAAAACGGCGGCGTTAACCGTCCGTTAACCATATCTCGACGGCGGATAAAAAAACGGCGGCCCGAAGGCCGCCGTTTCATGTCGTCTGCCGGTCCGTTTAGCGGAACAGGCGCAGCACGTTCTGGTCGGCCTGCGCGGCGAGAGACAGCGCGGTGGTCGACAGCTGCTGACGGGTCTGCAACGCGAGCAGGTTGGCGCCTTCCTGGTTCGAATCGGCCAGGGTGAGGTCGCTCGAGCCCTGCTGCAGCGTGTTGATCGTCGCCTTGGTGAAGTCCTGGCGGATCTGGACGACCGACAGGCTCGAACCGAGGGTCTGAGACTCCGAGCGCAGCGTGGTGAGCGCGGTGGTCAGGTCGGTCGACGCCGTCGTGATGTCGGAGCTGGCCGCCCAGTTGTTCGCCGCGTTGCCGATGCTCAGCGGAGAGGCGTTGGCGTTGGTGTAGTCGACGCCGGTGACGCTGACGGTCGAGTTGCCGGTTTCGTCCAGCGTGACGGTCAGGGTGTCGCCGCCGAGCAGGTTGATGCCGTTGAAGCCCGAGTCGCTCGCCAGCTGGCCGATCTGGGTCAGGAGCGAGTCGAACTGCGAGGACAACGTCGCGCGCGTCGTCGTGTCGGTGGTCTGCTGAGCCTGGCTGACCAGCGACTGGGCCGACTGCACGAGCTTGGTGATCGCCGAAATGCCGTTGTTGGCAGCATTGATCGTGTTGATCGCGGACGACTGAGAATCGAGCAGATTGCTCAGGTCGTTCGCACGGTTATCGAGGCCCTGCGCGGTGAAGTAGTTGTTCGGATTGTCGAGAGCGGAGTTAACCCGCTTGCCGGTGGCGAGACGGGTCTGCGTCTGCGTGATCAGGTCGGAGGTCTGCTGCAGCTGCAGCAGGTTGGCCCGAACGCCGGACGAAAGCACGATGTCGGACATCTTACGCTACCTTTCTGGTCTATATGCCGTACTGGCAAAGTACACGTGTCGATCCAGAGGATCGGCGTGTGTCATCGCATATGCGTCCAAACGCGCCGTAAAAGATCATGGTTAATGAGTTATCGCCGCCTTAGCGCCGGCCGCCGAATTCAAGTCGACTCCGGTTTCCGGTTCCGCGCCGCCCGCGGCATTAACGAATTGGCAACCTTCAGCCTTTGTTAAGCGTGACGCGGTAGCTTTGCTGTATCGGGATTTCGCCGTATGACGTCAGTCATCAGTGCCAGCAGTTCGAGCAGCGATTACTACGCCACGCTTTTCGCTGGCAGCACCGGCACCGGCACGACCGCGTCGTGGATGAACGACGCCATCACCGCCATCGCGAATTCGCAGACCGCGGGCGGCATTCTCGGCGCGCTCGCAAGCTCGGGCGACGGCAGCATCGATTCCTTTCTCGGCCAGAGCACGACCAACGCCAATAATTTCGCGCTCATTTCGCAGAACAGCCTGACCAATGCGTCGGCGTTCTACGCGCAGCTTGCTTCGCAGAATCTGCAGCAGCGGCAGCAGGAGGTGCTTCAAAAGACGCTCGACGCGCTCAGCGCGACGCAGAACCAGGTGCAGGTGAAAAACGTCCTCGATCCGGTCATCTATCTCCCGGACGGCACGACCATCGACACCAACAGCAACATCATGACGCGGCCCGACGGCTTGCAATACGACGTCACCACCGGCGCGCGGTATGTCGACCCGGCTTCCGTCATCCAGATGGCCAACGGTTCCTATCTCAATACGCAGACCAACATCCTGACGATGCCCGACGGCACCCAGATCGACACCGTGACCGGCCTGAAGGTGTCGACGTCCGCCTAGGCGCGGTCCGCGCCGCCCGCACAATGGATGTCCCACCATTGCGTTCTCGGCGCCAGGCGCTTGCCCGACCGGTCGCGCACGGTCGCGGCGTAGAATTTGAGCATCTCGGCATGCGGCAGCCAGCGTCCCGGCAGATCGGGACCGAACGGACCGGATGAGCCGGCGGGAAAGGCGCGCCCGGTGCGCGGATCCCTCAGCTGCGCCACCGTCGACTGGTCGAGCAGATTGAAGCGCTGATAGCCGCACGATGCCAGCCGGTCCATGTAGTCGAAGCCGAAGCGGCAATCCTCGACGCTGACGTAAAACGGCAGAACGCCGTTGCCCTGCAATTGATCGAGCGCGCATTGGTCGGCGCCCTCGACGTCGATCTTCAGGTAATAGGGCACGCCGAACTCCTCGAACAACTCGCGCAGCGTGACGCAGCGCACCGCGACCGCCCGGCAGCGGCTGCCGTCGCGGCCGGCCCAGCCGCTGTCGAGGCTGCTCCAATGATCGTTGTCGAGATTGACGAAAAAGGTCGCCTCGCCGGGCTGTGCGGCGATTGCGGCGTTAAGGATTTTCAGCGTCCCGTCCTCGAGCGCGCGGCCAAAGCGCGCTCGCGCGCGTTCGCACAGCGCGGCATTGGCTTCGACGGCGACGACGTTAAATCCCCGCGTCAGATAATAGGCGGTGTCGTCGCCGTTGTTCATGCCGAGATCGAAGATCAGGCGGCTGTCGTCTGCGAACCGCGGCATGCTCAGGCGGCCCTTTCGTTCGGGATCGCGTAGACGACCGCGCCGGTGCCGCACCAGGAATGCGCCCGGAACAGGAAGCGATAGTCCGGCAGCGTCTCCATCAGCCAGAGCGGTGTGCGCCAGATGCCGTCGGCGTTGTGGTAGACGGTCGCCGCCACGATCGGCCGATGCGCGAGCAGCGTCTGCCGCGCGCCCTTCAAGGCGGCAAGCTCCCCGCCCTCGAGATGCAGCTTGATGAAGCTCGGTGAGAGGCCGAGCGCATCGAGCGGCCGGGTCGCGACCCTCATGCGGCCGGTTTCGGCAAGCTGCGAGGCATAGCCGAGGCCGGCGTGAAACGTCGCTTCGCCCTCGGTCTCGGCGAGAGCGAAGTCGTCGATGCTGATGCGCGTGTCGCCGTTGACGGCGTGGAGCAGGCGGGCGCGATTGTCCGGATCGGGCTCGATGGCGAAGATGTGCCGGCAGGCGCCGCGGGTTGCCTGCAGGAACCCTTGTGTGACGACGCCGTCATAGGCGCCGGCGTCGACGAAGATTTCGTCGCCGCGCAGAACGCGCAGCACTTCCGGAATGAAGAAGCGCTGCCCCGGCGGCGGCGCCTCCGCGAACGACCATTCCGCGCGCAGCCGCCGCCAGGCGAGGAACTGCAAATGCTGCGCGCGCGAGATGTCGTCGTGCCACAGCGCGAGAACGCGGCTCGTGCAGTCGCGATCCTGGCGCGACAAAGGCGGCGCGAACCAGCCGTTCGACAGCGGGTGGCGGTCCCTGAAGCTTTCCGACACATCGTAAAACGGCACCACGTCGCCGAAGCCGGCGGCGAGCAGGGAGCGCTCGATCGGCACATAGGGCGCTGTCACCACGGCGACGGCGAGGCGCGTCTCACGCTTGGCCTTGTCCGGCACCTCGGCCGGCGCGAACAGGTCAATGCCGGGCCAGTCCTGTTGCGCGAGCGCGCCGGCATTGCGGTCGACGACGAAACTCAAGTCATGGCCGACGCTGCCGAGGAAATCGCGCGCCAGCCGCCCGAGATTGCCCGCCCCGTAGAGCGCCAGCGGCCGGTCGGCCGCAACCGGCGCCAGGCGGCACGGCGCGGCCGCGATTTCGCCCAGCAGCGATCGCGCCTCATCGGCGTCGGGCGGAGCGGGGAAGGATCGGGCCTGATGCGGCAAAGGCGGCTCGTAAAAACGAATCGGCCGATGTTCTTTTGCCATCGCCGGGGCGGCTTGCCCAGCGCGCAATGCCACGAATCAGATAAAAGCGGCGGTGCGCGCTTGATCAGCCGGCGGTGAGGTCCGTGCAGCTATCGATTCTGATGGTAACGAACCGAGCCGACCTTCTGGCGTGCTCGAGGATCGCGCAGGCCTGCTCATGGGCCGGGCCGGGCGTCGAAGTCATCGTCCGCGACAATTCGGGCGACGCCAAAAAGCGCGCGCTGCTGCCGCATTTCCGGCGCGACAACTGCACCGTTATCGCCGCCGAGCCGTGCGACGCGCTGACCAACTTGACCGAAATCCTCAAGCTCGCGACCGGCGACTACATCTTCCTGATCGCCGACGACGACTTCTGCTTCGATCACGCCATCGCCGCCATTCCCAGAATGATCGAGACGATCGGGGCCGATCGCGCCGTCGCCGGCATCACCGGCGGCTATGCCGTCGAAGGCACCCAGGGCACGGCGATCATGGGCTACAAGGACATCGACGCCGACGACCCGGTGATGCGGCTGTCCGGCTTTCTCGCCTATACCGGCCCGAACATCATGCATTACGCGCCGGTGCGGAGCGACGTCTGCCGGCGCGTCTTCGGCTTCATGGCGAGCATGCCGGCGATGCTGTCGTTCCACGACCAGATCGTCTGCATGCTCTATCTGCTCAACGGCAAGTTCGTGTCGCTGCAGCGGCTGCTCTATCTCTACGACATGGGGCCGTGGGAGCGCGCCGATACCGCGCACCGGCGCGACCTCGCCTACTACAGGGACGCCGGGCTCGACCCCGCGATCAACGTCCTGCACTGGTTCCTGTGCGGCTTCGAGGGGGCGGTGCTGGCGCGCAACGGCGATCTGTTTCCGGAGCTCGCGCTCGGCGCGCGGCAGGCGATCGCCGACCGCTGGTTCTCCACCATGTTCCAGCGCTTCCAGCACCGGCGCTCGGCCTTCGACTCGCCCTTCAAGGAGCAGGCCGAGGCGCTCTACCGCAAGCTGCTGGCCTCGACCGGTCAGCTGTCGTTTCCCGGCATGCTCGCCGAGATATGCGGCTTCATGGCGCTGTGCTCGACGCCGTTCGCGCAGCGCTACTTCGACTTCTGGATCGCGACCGTCAATCGCCGGCCGGCCGTGCCGCAGGCGGAAACCGCCGCGCCGGATCGGCGAAAACACGGTTAACAGCTTCTTAATATCCGTGGCGGTATCACGCTCTGGCACCGGCGGCGGCCAAGGCGCCGGCGCGGTGGCGTGGTGTGGCGATTGCGTTCTCAGCCAAACGGTTCATCGCGAGCGCGACATGAAAGTCGTCATTCTGGCGGGCGGCCTGGGAACCCGCATTGCGGAAGAAAGCAACCTGCGGCCCAAGCCCATGATCGAGATCGGCGGCAAGCCGATCCTTTGGCACATCATGAAGATCTATTCGGCGCACGGCGCCAACGACTTCGTGATCTGCTGCGGCTACAAGGGCTACGTCATCAAGGAATATTTCGCCAACTACTTCCTGCACATGTCGGACGTCACCTTCGACATGGCGGACAACAGCGTCATCGTCCATCAGCGCAAGGCCGAGCCCTGGCGCGTGACGCTGGTCGACACCGGCGAGAGCACGCAGACCGGCGGGCGTCTCAAGCGCGTCGCCGACTACGTCAAGGACGACGAGGCCTTCTGCTTCACTTACGGCGACGGCGTCAGCAATCTCAACATCCGCTCGGCGATCGACTTCCACCTCAGCCACGGCAAGCTCGCCACCGTCACCGCGGTGCGCCCGCCGGGGCGCTACGGCGCGCTGGAACGCGACGGCGACGCGGTCACCGCCTTCATCGAGAAGCCGCGCGGCGACGGCGGCCTCATCAACGGCGGCTACTTCGTGCTGTCGCCGCGCTGCCTCGACCTGATCGAGGGCGATGACAGTTCCTGGGAAGGCTCGCCCATCATCCGGCTCGCCGCCATGGGGCAGATGATGGCCTTCGAGCACCGCGGCTTCTGGCACGCGATGGATACGCTGCGCGACAAGACGATGCTGGAAGAGCTCTGGGCATCGGGCAAGGCGCCATGGAAAATCTGGCATTGACGCAGCGCGCCGCATTCTGGCGCGGCAAACGCGTGCTGGTCACCGGCCATAGCGGCTTCAAGGGCGCGTGGCTGACGCTGTGGCTGCATCGTCTGGGCGCCGAGGTGACGGGCATCGGCCTGCCGCCGCTGACGAGCCCCGATCTTTTCGGCGCGGCGAAGATCGACGCGCTGTGCCGCAGCCATTTTTGCGACATCCGCGACGGCGAGGAGGTGGCCTTGCTCGTCCGCGCGGCAAGGCCCGACGTCGTCTTTCATCTGGCGGCGCAGCCTTTGGTGCGCGCGAGCTACCGCGAGCCCCGCGTCACCTTCGAGACCAACGTCATGGGCACGGTGCACCTGCTGGAGGCGCTGCGCGACCTCGCAAGCGTGCGCGTCGCCGTCATGATCACGACCGACAAGGTCTACCGCGACTTGCAGTCGCCGGAACCCTATCGCGAGGACGATGCGCTCGGCGGCCACGATCCCTACAGCGCCAGCAAGGCGGCCTGCGAGATGGCGATCGAGAGCTACCGCAAGTCGTTCCTTGCCGCGCAGGGCGTTGCCGTGGCGAGCGCCCGCGCCGGCAATGTCATCGGCGGCGGCGACTGGTCGCAGGACCGGCTGATCCCCGATGCGGTCCGCGCCTGGCAGGCGAAAGAGACGCTCCAGGTGCGCCGGCCGCGGGCGGTGCGGCCGTGGCAGCACGTCTTGGAGCCGCTCGCCGGCTATCTCGCTCTGGCCCAGCACTTGTGGGAGCGCCCGCTCCTGGCCGGCGCCTATAATTTCGGGCCGGCCGCGGGCGGGGCTGTCGCCGTGCGCGATCTGATCGAGCTTGCGCGTGTCGTCTATGGCGAAGGCGAGGTCGACTATGCGGTGAGCGATGACGGCCCGCACGAGGCCGCCTGGCTCGCGCTCGAAAACGCCAAGGCCGAAAGCGTGCTCGGCGTCGCGCCGGCCTGGACCCTGATCGAGGCGGTCAAGCGCACGATGGCCTGGTATCGCGCGCATCGAGAGGGCGCCGCTGCGCGCGCGCTCTGCGAGGCCGACATTGCCGCCTTTGAATTCCGCGCCGCGGCCGCGCCCGCCGCCATAAAGCTGGCCGGTTAGCCCGTGCGCTTTGCGCCGACCGCTCTGGCGGGTGCCTATCTCATCCACCTCGAGCCGCGCGTCGACGAACGCGGACTGTTCGCCCGCGCCTTCTGCGCGCGGGAATTCGCCGACCACGGCCTCGAGCCGAACTACGTGCAGGCCAATATCAGCACCAATACGCGGGTCGGCACCGTGCGCGGCCTGCATTTCCAGCGCGCGCCGCACGCCGAGGTCAAGCTGGTGCGCTGCGTCAAGGGCGCGGTCTACGACGTCATCGTCGACGTGCGCGAAAATTCGAAGACCTATCGGCGCTGGTTCGGCGCCGAGCTGTCGGATGCCAACGGCCTCACCATGTACGTGCCGCAAGGCTTTGCCCACGGCTATCAGGCGCTCAGCGACGGCGCCACCGTGTTCTACATGGTGAGCGCCTTCTACGCGCCGCAGGCCGAAGGCGGCTTGCGCTTCGACGATCCCAAGCTCGCCATCGAATGGCCGCTCGCCGTCGCCGAGGTCTCGGAGAAGGACGCCAAATGGCCGCTGCTTTGATCCTGCTCACCGGCGCGACCGGTTTCGTCGGCCGTCAGGTCCTGCGGGCGGTGATCGAGCGCGGTGCCAGCGTGCGTGCGGTGGTGCGGCGGGGCAAGGAGCAGCGTGCGGCCGGCGCCGAAAGCGTCGTTGCCAGCGCGGATATCTTCAGCGAGAGCGAAAGCTGGTGGCGCGAGGCCTGCCATGGTGTCGATACCGTCATCCATGCGGCGTGGTACGCCGAGCCCGGACACTATCTGCAATCGCCGAAGAACCGGGACTGCCTGTCGGGCACGCTGCGGCTGGGGCAGGCCGCGATCGACGCCAGGGTGCGCCGCTTCATCGGCATCGGCACCTGCTTCGAATATGACCTCAGCGTCGGCCAATTGAGTCTCGACACGCCGCTCAAGCCGTCGACGCCCTACGCGCAGGCGAAGGCCGAGGCTTTCGCGGCGTTGTCGCAAATGCTGCCCGGGCACGGCGTCGAATTCGCCTGGTGCCGGCTGTTCTATCTCTACGGCGAGGGCGAGGATGCGCGCCGGCTGGTGCCCTACCTGCGGGCGCGGCTGAAGGCCGGGGAGCCGGCCGAATTGTCGAGCGGCCGCCAGGTTCGCGATTTCCTCGACGTGCGCGAGGCTGGCCGCATGATCGCGGCCACGGCGTTCGGCCGCGTGCAGGGGCCGGTCAATATCTGCTCGGCCGCGCCGGTCACGGTGCGCGCGTTCGCCGAAAAGATCGCCGACGAATACGGCCGCCGCGACCTGCTGCGCTTCGGCGCGCGGCCCGACAATCTGGTCGACCCGCCAGTCGTCGTCGGCGTGCGCGGCTGAGGCCGTGCCGTGGTTAACCCCTGTTAACCATTGTCCTGTACGACAATGGGCATGAAAGCCCGCCTCGAACCGCGCATCAATCTCGCCGGACGCACGCCGCTCGAAACGGTCATCCCGCTGTCGACGCCGTTCATCGTCTTCGCCGACCCGGCGAGCTCCTGCAATTTCAAGTGCACGTTCTGCCCGACCGGTCACCGCGACATGATCGCCGAGACCGGCCGCTACCAGGGCGTCATGAAGTTCGAGGTGTTCCAGAAGATCATCGACGACCTCGCCGAGTTCGACAAGCCGATCAAGGTGCTGCGCATGTACAAGGACGGCGAGCCGCTGCTCAACAAGCGCTTCGCCGACATGGTGGCCTACGCCAAGACGTCCGGCCGCGTCGACTACATCGACACCACTACCAACGGCACGCTGATCACGCCGGAGCGCATGGGCCCGATCCTGGAGGCCGGCATCGACAAGATCAACATCTCGGTCGACGGCATGACCGAGGACACCTATCTGCGCTTCACCGGCTTCAAGTTCGACTTCCGCAAATTCGTCGACAACGTCAAATGGCTCCACGCCAACAAGGGCGCCTGCGAGATCGTCGTCAAGATTCCGGGCGAGCTCGTCACCGAGGCGCAGCGCCAGGAATTCTTCGACACCTTCGGCGATCACTGCGACCGCATCTTTGTCGAGAACTTCGCGCCGTGCTGGCCCGAGTTCGACATCGAGGCGCACACCGGCGTCACGATCAGCAAGGGCATCTACCAGCAGGACATCGGCGATACCGACACCTGCCCGTACATCTTCTACGGCTATTCGGTGAACGCCGACGGCCTGGTGTCGTCGTGCTTCCTCGACTGGGGCCGCAAGCTGGTCATCGGCGACGTACGCACCCAGTCGATGAAGCAGATCTGGAATTCGGATGCGATGAACGCGTTGCGCCTGCAGCATCTCGAGGGCCGCCGCAAGCAGAACGGCGTCTGCGGCAATTGCGGCCAGCTCAGCCATTGCCTGCCGGACAATATCGACGCCCATCGCGTCGCGCTGCTCGACAAGTTCAAGCGGGCCGTGACCGTGCCCGATATCGAGCCGCCGGGCGGCAGCAAGCGTAACTTCGCGGCCGTGGCGGCGGAATGAAGATCCTGCATGTCACGCCGCATCTCGGCGGCGGGGTCGGCAAGGCGCACGCGACGCTGCGCGGCGCGCTGCCCGACATCGTCGAGCAGACCTTCGTCATGCTCGAAGCCCCGCGCGACCGCCGCTTTGCCGAAAAAATCGAGGCGTCAGGCGCGCGGGTCATCGTCGCCGACGGGCTCGATCACGTCGCCTCGCTCGCGCGCGCGGCCGACATCGTGCAGTTCGAGTTCTGGAACCACCCGCGGCTGTTCGAATGCCTGGCGCGCTGCCAATGGCCGCGAATGCGAGCGGCCTTCTGGTCGCACGTTTCGGGGCTCGCGGCGCCGTTCGTCCCGGCCGGGCTGATCGAGGCGGCCGGACGCTTTGCCTTCACCACCGAGGCGTCGCTGTCGGCGGCCGCCGTCGCCGCGCTCCCCGACACGGCCAAGCGCAAGCTCGCGGTCATCAACAGCGGCTTCGGCTTTGCCGGCGCGCCGCGGCGCAGGCCGGTGAAGGGCAGGGCGCCGGCGATCGCCTATCTCGGCACCGTCGATTTCGTGAAGATGCATCCCGGATTTTTCGACGTTATCGATGGCCTGATCGGCGGCGATATCCGCGTCTCGGTATGGGGCGCTGCCGAGGAGGCGGTGACCGCCCGCGCGCGCGCCATGCAGCATCCCGAGCGCATCGTTTTTTGCGGTGCGACAGACAACCCGCAGGCGGCGCTCGCCGATGCCGACATCTTCTTCTATCCGCTGCAACGCGGTCATTACGGCACCGCCGAGAACGCGCTGGTCGAGGCCATGTCGCTCGGGCTTGCGGCGGTGGTGCTGGACAATCCGGCCGAGGCTGCGATCGTGCGCGATTGCGAGACCGGCTTTGTCGCGCAGTCGATCGATGAGTGCGTGTCGCTGCTGCAGATGCTGCTGCTGCTGCCGGAGTTGCGCGACAAGATTTCGAAGAACGCCGCGGACGACGTCGGGCAGAACCGCACCGCGGCGCAGTCGGCCCTCGAGTTCATGATCCTGTGGCTCGGCCTTGCCGGCGAGGAGCCGAAGATTTGCGACTTCCGGGGCGCGCTCGGCGACGACCCGGCCGCCTGGTATCTGGCGACGCAATGCGCGCCGGGCGCCGTCTGGGAGCCGCCGGCGTTCCTGGAAAAGCCGGCCAAGGGCACGCTTGCCCATTTCGAGAGCGTGTTTGCCGGCGATGCCTCCTTGACGCGGCTGCGGCGGGCCGGCGCCATGACGCCGCGGCGTGCCGCGCCCAGGCAATCGGAAAAAATCAGCGCCTAGAGCGTGCGGCTGAGCGCCAGCGGCTGGCTGGTCTTGGCGCTCGGCGCGCTGGCGCGGCCGGTGGCGCCGTAGGTCGAGGGCGCCTGCTTGCGGGCAAGCTCGCCGGAGACGCCGCGGATGATGCCGTCGGACACCGCGTGCGCGGTCGCCAGCACCGTCATGTTGGTCTGCAGCAGCGCCTGAAAGGCGGCGTGCTTGTCGCGCAGTTCGGCGATCACGTCCGGCAAGGCGTGGGCAAGCCCGGCCTTGGCGCGCTGGCATTCGGCGGCGTAGAGGCGCGCGAGCTCGAGCTTCTTGTCGTTGAGCTGCGCGGCCGCCGACACGCGTCCGGCCCGTGCATGCGCCGTCTCCTCGGCGATGGTCTCGGCCAATTGGTCCATGACGCGGCCGAGCGCGGCGAGCGCGTCGCCGCTCACGAGCCGGCCTCCTGGGTGGCGAGCAGGCTGCGGTAGACCTGGTTGGCGATGCCGATGCCGCCGGCCTTGGCGAAACTCTTGGCGTAGGCGTCGGTGAGGAACGAGCGCCACACTTTGGTGGCGCCGCTGCCGCCGAACGGGCCTTCGCCGTCGATGCCGGTGAACATGTGCTCGAACATGGCGTTGAGGAACACCGCTTCGAAGCTCTGCGATGCGTCTTTGGCCTTCGCCTTGGTCGCGGCGTTGACGGCGATCGGGGCCGGCTGCCCGGCGATCGCCAGGTCGATCGGCTGCAGCCCGGGGGCGGAGAGGGCGAAGCCCGCCATCACATCACCTCGATATCGGCCTGGATGGCGCCGGCCGCCTTGATGGCTTGCAGGATGGCGATCATGTCGCGCGGGCCGATGCCGAGCGCGTTGAGGCCGTCGACCAGCTGCTGCAACGACACGCCGTTCCTGACGATGGCGAGCTTCTTGCCGTCCTCCTGAACGCCGATGCGGGTGCGCGGCACCACCACGGTCTGGCCGTTGCGCGAGAACGGTCCGGGCTGGCTGACCTGCGGCGTCTCGGTGATGGTGACGGTGAGGTTGCCTTGCGCCACCGCCACCGTCGAGACGCGCACGTCGTTGCCCATCACGATGATGCCGGAGCGCTCGTCGATCACGATCTTGGCGGACAGATCCGGCTCCACCTGCAACTGCTCGACCTCGGTCAGCAGCGAGATGACGTTGCCGCGATACTGGTCGGGCACGGTGATGCCGATGGTGGAGGGGTCGAGCGGCTCCGCCGTCGGCACGCCGATATAGTCGTTGATGGCGGCGGCGATGCGCTTGGCGGTGGTGAAGTCGGGGTTGCGCAGCGCCATGCGCAGCTGGTTCTGGCGATTGAGGTTGAACTCGATCTCGCGCTCGATCAGCGCGCCGTTGGCGATGCGGCCGACGGTCGGCACGCCGCGTACGATCTTGGCGGCCTCGCCCTCGGCCTGGAAACCGCCGATGGCGACCGAGCCCTGGCCGACCGCGTAGACATTGCCGTCGGCGCCGAGCAGCGGCGTCACCAGGAGCGTGCCGCCTTGCAGGCTCTTGGCGTCGCCGAGCGCGGACACGGTGATGTCCATGCGCGTGCCCTGGGTGGCGAAGGGCGGCAGGTTGGCGGTCACCATGACGGCGGCGACGTTGCCGGTGCGCATGGTCTGGCCGCGGACGTTGACGCCGAGCCGTTCCAGCATCGCCTGCAGCGACTGCTTGGTGAAGGGGATGTTGTTGAGGGTGTCGCCGGTGCCGTTGAGGCCGACCACCAGGCCGTAGCCGATGAGCTGGTTCTGGCGCACGCCCTCGACATTGGCGAGGTCCTTGATGCGCGACGTCGCCCCGGCTGCCACCGGGACGCACATGGCCAGAACAACCGCCAACACTGCGGCCTTGAACGTCTTCGTCATCACTGCTCCCCAATGTGACGTGCGACTGGTCTTTGTTATGCGAAGGCCGTGCCAGCCGCGGGCTCCGCGTAAACGCCTGACGATGCTGAGATTTCCTAATCGGTGCGGTCCCGGGCGACAGGCACGAATAGCCGGGGCGGCAGATTTTGCCGGGGCCTTTACCCGCGGTTAACCATAAAGGCGCAGGTTCCAATCGGTATTCGGGGACCTTTGTCCATGCGCATCTATGGAGCCAACGGTGCAGCGGCCGCCGCGACGCCGGCGGCTGCCCGGCGCGCGGCCGGCGGCACGTTCAAGGTCAGCGACCAGGAGGCGCCGCGCAATGCGGCCGCAGCCGCAGGACTGCGGGCGATCTCCACCGTCGATGCTTTGCTGGCCTTGCAGGGTGTCGAGGACTTCAGGGAACGCAAGAAACGGGCGGTCGCCCGGGGCCGCAATGCGCTCGACGTGCTGGATTCCCTCAAGCTCGGCCTGCTCGATGGAACCGTGGATCGGGGGACGCTGGCACGGCTGAAGGTGGCCGCCGAGGGCCTCGACGAAGGCTGCGGCGACAGCGGCCTCGACGCGGTGCTCGGCGAAATCAATCTGCGGGTTGCCGTGGAGCTTGCCAAAGCCGGCATCCGCTAGGGCCGAAGCCCCCCTGAGCCGGCGCGCCCGCACGGCTTAAGTCACTGGACCGTCATCCAAATCTGCTCATAACCGGCGGCCTCGTCGGATATTGTCCGGGCCAGGCTGCGCGTATATAAGCCTGCCGCACTGGGGGAGGGTGGCTCTGCGCTACCAACAAGAAGAAACCAGGGAGTCAGTGGGATGTTGGCCAAGACCAAGAATTACCGGCCGAGTGACAAAGAGCCGTTCATGAACGAGCGGCAGCGTGAATACTTCCGCGCCAAGCTGCTGGCCTGGCGCGAGGACATCCTGAAGGAAGCCAAGGAGACGCTGCTGCACCTGCAGGAGGAGAACCAGAATCACCCGGATCTCGCCGACCGGGCCTCCTCCGAAACCGACCGCGCCATCGAGCTGCGCGCGCGCGACCGGCAGCGCAAATTGATCGCCAAGATCGACGAGGCGCTCGGCCGCATCGAAGACGGCACCTACGGCTATTGCGAGGAGACCGGCGAGCCGATTTCGCTGCGCCGCCTCGAGGCGCGCCCGATCGCGACTTTGTCGGTCGAGGCGCAGGAGCGCCACGAGCGCAGAGAGCGCGTCTATCGCGACGATTGACGTCACCGCTCCGGCGCCGGATTAGGACTAGGTGTCTCCCGCGAAGGCGGGCAGCCGCAGGCAGGCCGCCGTGCCGCCGAACCTGGACGGCTCCAGCCATATGCTGCCGCCATAGAGCGTCACAAGTTCGCGCGTGATCGCCAGTCCCAGCCCCGATCCGGGCATCGCCTCATCCAGCTTTTCGCCGAGATCGAAGACCTTGTCCGATAATTCGGCCGGGATTCCGGGGCCGTCATCCTCGACCTTGATAAAGATCGAGCCGTCATTGCGGGCGCCCGAGATCGACACGCGCGAGCGGCACCACTTGGCGGCATTGTCGGTGAGATTGCCGATGATCTCGCTGAAGTCCTGCGGGTCGCAGGCCACCGACAGATCGTCCTGGCCGGAAAACTCGATGCGAATGGCGCGGTTCTTATGCAGCCTGCTGAGCGCGGCGATGACCTCGCGGATCGCCGGTCCGATCAGCGTTGTCGCGCCCGGTGTGCCGCGGCCCGCCGCGCGCGCGCGGGCCATCTGATAGTCGATCTGGCGTTGCATCTGGGTGCATTGCCGCTTGATGACCTGCGCGGCGCCGGTCTGTCCCGCGGTGTCGAGCTGCTGGCCCTCGTCCATCAAGACCGCGAGCGGCGTCTTCAAGGCGTGGGCCAGGTTGCCGGCCTGCGCCCGCGCCCGCCTGATCATTTCGTTGTTGGTGGCGATCATCGAATTCAGGTCCCTGATCAGAGGCGCCACCTCGACCGGCAGGTCGTCCGGTAGCCGCTCGGTCTTGCCGGCGCGCACGGCAACCAGTTCGTGACGCAGCCGCGACAGCGGCTTGAGGCCGTAGTTCACCTGGATGACGGCGGCGCCGGTCAATCCGATGGCGATGACCAGCAGCGACAAAATGAGCGCCTTGTTGAGCCCCGACACTTCCTGGTCGACGATCCGCACTTCGACGGCGATGCCGACGCGCAGCGGCTCGCTGAGTTGCGGCGTCTCGATCAGCCGCTGATTGAGCCGTAACGGTCCCATCGCGGTATTGACGACGGTTATGCGGGGAACGGCCGCCGCGGCGCTGAGCGGCAGGCTGGAGCCGTTGAGGGAGGCCGAGCGCGCGGTCATGCCGTTCGACCGTTCGATCTGCCAGTACAACCCCGAGCCCGCGACGGCGAAACGCGGGTCGCTCATTTTGCGGCTGACCACGGGCCTGCCGTCGCTGCCGATGGCGATCAATGCACCCAGCTCTTCGGCATGATCGGACAGATCGTGGTCGATCTGCGTCGTCACCAGGTCCCGAAATATCGCGGACAGCATGAAGCCGCTGACGGCAAGGCCGACGGATATCCAGACGGCGGCGCCAAGGATGAGCCGGGCGTGGAAGCTATTGCGAAGCATGATCGACCGGCCCCAGGCGGTAGCCGAGCCCGCGGATCGTCCTGATTGCCTCGTGGCCCAGTTTCTTGCGCAGCCTGCCGATATAGACCTCGACCGTGTTGGATTGCCGCGGCTCGTCGAAAGTGTAGATGTGGTCCAGCAATTCGGATTGCGAAACGATCTTGTCCGGATGGTGCATCATATAAGTCAGAATGCGCAGCTCCTTCGCGGTCAGTTCGATCGGCTCGCCGCCGCGCGTGACGATGCCGGCCGAAGCGTCGAGCGCGATGCCGTCATGGCGAAGCAGCGAGCTCGCTTTGCCCGCCGAGCGGCGCGTCAGCGCGCGCAGCCGCGCCACGATCTCCTCGATCTGGAACGGCTTTTCCAGGTAGTCGTCGGCGCCGGCATTGAGCCCTTTGACCCGCTCCGTCCAGCCGCTGCGCGCCGTCAGGATCAGCACGGGAAGGTCGCGGCCGGCCGCGCGCCAGCGCTTGAGAACGTCGAGGCCGGACAGGCGCGGCAGCCCGAGGTCGAGCACGACCGCGTCGAAATCCTGCGTGTCGCCCATGTACCAGCCGCTGTCGCCGTCGCCGGCATGGTCGACGACGAATCCGGCGCCCCTCAGGGCCTTCCTGATTCGGGTCGCCAGCTCGGTCTCGTCTTCGATCAGCAGGATACGAATGGCCGCCTCGCAAAATGCGATGGCGCGATAGCGCGCCAAGCTGAACGCAATCTGAAACAAAAAAATTTTGACAGAAATCGTCGGCGCGCTCCCTGATTTAGATCAAGCGCCGGTGTCTTTTCGGCCGCTGGCCGGCCCCGGAAATCGCAGGTTTTCCGGGCTGTTGCGAGGCATTTGCAGAAACAAAAAGCGCGGCCTGTCAGGTTGGTTTCAGGTGAGACTGTTACGCGTGCGCCAGCAATCCACTGGAGGCACGTGTCATGGCGATCGCGACCAAGTCCAAGATCTCGGTTGTGGCCCCTCAAGGTTGGGAAATCTCCGAAGACGACAAGCTCGGCATTGCCGGTCAATTCGACGCGACCGACAGCGATCCGACCGCCGCATTGAGCTGGTCGGTCGCGGGCGGCGGAACCGGTCTCTACGGCTCGCTCTCCGTCGACAAGTCCGGCCACTGGAGCTACCTGCTCAACCAGTCCTCGCCCAAGCTGAATGCGCTTGCGGAGGGCGAAACCGCGACCGAGACCTTTGTCGCCAAGGTCGTCGACAGCAACGGCGCGTTTGCCTACCAGAAGCTCGAGATCGACGTCGCCGGCGCCAATGACGCCCCGGTCGTGCTGCCCGGCCAGTCGGTCGGCAATGTCCACGAGGATTTCGACCTGTCGGCGTCCGGGCAAGTCAAGGCCAAGGACTTCGATCATGGCGCCGTGTTGAGCTGGTCGCTTGCCGGTTCGCCGTCCGGCAACTACGGCAGCTTGTCGATCGATCCGGCCGGCAAATGGACCTATTCGCTGGATAACGCCGCCGCCAATGTGCAAGCGCTGGCCCCCGGCGAGAAAGCCGTCGATACCTTCACCGTCCAGGTCACCGACCAGTTCGGCGCCTCTGCGACCAAGGTGATCTCGGTCAACGTGCTCGGCACCGAAGACCGTCCGGTGATCTCCGGGTCGGCGACGGGCGCGGTCAAGGAGGACGTGACGCTCGCGGCGAGCGGCCAGCTGACCGCGAGCGACCCCGATCACGGCGCGGCGATGACGTGGTCGGTCGGCCACAACGGCATCGGCGCCTACGGCACGCTGGCCGTCGATCAAACCGGCCATTGGACCTACACCCTCAATAACGCCTCGGCCAAGGTGCAGGCCCTCAATGAGGGCCAGACCGTCACCGATACGTTCACCGTCAAGGTCGCCGATCAGTTCGGCGGCCACGATGTCGAGACCGTGACGATCGCGATTGCCGGCACGCAGGAAGGCCCCGTCATCCAGGCGGCTGCCGACCTGTCTTCGACCACGGAGAACCAGCCGGTCACGGTGGACGTTCTCGCCAACGATACCGGTACCGGCCTTTCCCTGGCGGCGGTCTCGACGCCGGCCGGCCAAGGCTCGGCGACTGTGCTGGGCAACAAGCTGGTCTTTGATCCGGGCGCCGACTTCGATCATTTGGCGGCGGGGCAGACGGCGGACGTGGTGGTGAACTACACCGCCCATGACCAGTTCGGCGGCACCGCCGGTTCGACCGCGACCATCACGGTCGCCGGCCAGAACGACGCGGCCGCGATCGGCGGCGTTAGCGCCGGCGCGGTGGCCGAGGATGGCACGCTCACGGCAAGCGGAAAACTCGCGGTCAGCGACGTCGATGCCGGCGAGGCGCATTTTCAGGCGCCGGCTTCGCTTGCCGGCGCGCACGGCAACTTCAGCTTCGATGCCGCGACCGGCGACTGGAGCTATGCGCTCGACAACGCCGCCGCCCAGTCGCTGTCGGCGACGGATGTGGTGCATGATGCGCTGACCGTGACCTCGGCGGACGGCTCCGCGAGCCAGGTCATCGACGTCACCGTCACCGGCGCCGACGATGCGCCGACCGTTTCAAGCCCGCTGACCGACCAGACGGCGACCGACGGCACGCCCTTCGCGCTGACACTGCCGGCAGGGATGTTCGCCGACGTCGATGCCGGCGACAGCCTCGCTTATTCGGCCAGTCTTGCCGGCGGCGCGCCTTTGCCGTCATGGCTGACGTTCGATCCGGTCAGCGGCCAGTTCAGCGGCACGCCGGGAGCGGCGGACGTCGGCAGCGTCGCCATTGACGTCACGGCGACCGACGGCAGCGGTGCAATGGCCGTCGACACGTTCAATCTCACCGTCGGCGCCAATATCGTGCCGAACCCGGCGAGCCCCTTCACCGTGATCGACCCGGCGCAGAGCGGAGCGCTTGCGGGCCAGATCGCCGGCTCCATCCTGGGCAATCAGCCGGGCATCGCCATCGACCCGGCCAGCCTGACCATGACGGCGGGCGCAAGCTCGGCCATGTTCTACGACGGCAGTTTGACCAAGCTCGGCATCGGCCCCGGCCTGCTCATTACGTCGGGCACCACGCCGGCCACCAGCAACACGGTCGGCTATTTCGGCGTCGACAATGCGATGCCCGGCGATCCGGCGCTCGACGCCGTGGTCAACACTGTGTTCAACACTGTGTCCTACGACGCCACCACGATCGGCTTCTCCTTCACGGTGACCGATCCGACGATCACCGGCGTGAAGTTCAACGCGGTGTTCGGCTCGGACGAGTTCCCGGAGTGGGTCAACCAGTTCGTCGATATCGGGGTCGTGCTGGTCAACGGCCAGAACGTCGCCTACTTCAACAACGATCCGATGGCGCCGCTGAGCGTGATCGGCTCGAACCTGGCGGCCAACTACTTTGTCGACAATACCGGCAACCTCGATACGCCGAGCTTCGGCGGCGCGGCGCTGCCGGGCGTCGCCAGCACGCTGCCGATCGAATACGACGGCGTCAGCAACGTCCTGAGCATCTTTGCTCCGGTGCACCAGGGCGTGAACACCATCGAGATCGGCATCGCCGATACCGGCGACCATATCTACGACAGCGGCCTGTTCATCTCGAACATGACGGCGACGAATACTCCCTCGTCGGGCGTCGTGCTCGATGTTCCCTGCACCGACGGCAATGACAACCTGACCGGCACCTCGGCGAGCGAGGTGTTCGACGCCAAAGGCGGCGACGACGTCGTCTTCGCCGGCGCCGGCAACGACGTCGTCCTCGGCGGCGCGGGCAACGACCAGCTCGACGGCGGCGACGGCAACGACACCGTCGACGGCGGCGCCGGCAACAACATCGTCAACGGCGGTGCCGGCGACGACGCCATCCAGCACCACGCGGGCGCCCTCGACCACATCGACGGCGGAGCCGGTTTCGATACTCTCAAGATCGACAGCTCCGCCTCGAGCGTCGGCGAGACCGTCGCGTTCGGCCAGACGCTTGCCGACGGCACCACCGTGCAGAACGTCGAGAGCCTCGACTATCACGGCGGCAGCGGCGACGATGTCGTGACCGGCGGCGTCAACGCCGACTCGCTCGACGGCGGCGCCGGCAACGATGTGCTGACCGGCGGCGGCGGCAACGACCACATCACCGGCGGCGACGGCGTCGACACCGCGGCGTTCAACGGCAATGCCGCCGACTATCAGGTCACGAATCTCAGCACCGGGGTCTTCCAGGTGAGCGACCTGACGGCGGGCTCGCCCGACGGCACCGACACCCTCAACGGCGTCGAGTTCCTGAAATTCGCCGATCAGACGCTCGACCTGTTCAACTTCGGCAGCCAGGGCGTGACCATCCAGGGTACGGCCGCCGACGACATCATCAACGTCAACCAGTCGGCGTCCGGCCAGCCGCTCGCCACCAACTTCGGCGACAGCATTCACGGCGATGCCGGCGACGACAAGATCACCGGCGGCTCCGGTTCCGACACGCTCTACGGCGATGCCGGCAACGACCAGATCAAAGGCGGTGACGGGAATGACGTCATCGTCGGCGGCGCCGGCCATGATGAACTGACCGGCGGCAACGGCGCCGACACCTTCGTGTTCACCAACATCAATGACTCGCTGCCGCAAACCGGCAGCCCCGACCAGATCTTCGATTTCCGTCCCGATCAGGGCGACCATATCGATCTCAGCCAGATCGATGCGATCCCCGGCGGCAACCACGATCCGTTCAGCCTGGTTTCGGCGTTCACCGGGCAGGCCGGCGAACTGACGCAGGCCAAGATCGACGGCGGCTATCTCGTGCAGGGCGACATCACCGGCGACGGCCAGGCCGATTTCGCGATCCACGTCGATACCGTCGTGAAGCTCACGCACGCGGATTTCTTCCTGTAATCCGCGACAGCCGCTGCGCAAATGCAGAAGAGGCCGCCGGTCGGCGGCCTCTTTTTTCGACCTGAAGGCCGGGCAGGCTTGTTACCGCTGGCGGCAAAAACGCTGCAATGCACCGATGAGACCGGCGGAACCGAGCCCCTGATCCTTGAAAAATCACGCGGCCCCCGGCTGGGGAGCTGCCGGGGGCCGCGTCGTTGACGCCGTTGACGCTCGCGAGACGAAAACGGCGCGGGAGCACCAGGGGACAGTCGTCAGTAATCAGGCATCAGAACTGCAAATGCCGGTTGCCTAGCGCTGACACATGTCCCCATTTTTGCTGATCACTGACTACTGACCACTGATCCCTGTTAGAACGGCAGCAGCACGTCGAGCACCTGCTGGCCATAGCGCGGCTGCTGCACATCGGTGATCTGGCCGCGTCCGCCATAGGCGATGCGCGCCTGTGCAATCTTGGTGGAATCGATGGTGTTGTCGCTCTCGATGTCCTCGGGCCGCACGATGCCGGCCACGATCAATTCGCGGATCTCGAAGTTGACGCGGATTTCCTGCTTGCCCTCGATCACCAGATTGCCGTTCGGCAGCACCTGCGTCACCACGCCGGCGACGTTGGTGGTCAAGGCTTCCGAGCGGTTGACCGAGCCCTTGCCGTCGGTCGAGGTCGTCGAGTCCGACGTGAAGATGCGCGTCGGGATCGGCGTGTTCATGATCGGCACCTTCGGCCGGCCGAAGAAATTGTCGATGCCGGAGTCTTCCTTGGTGTCGCGGCTGCGCTTGGTCTCGTTGTCGATGATGGCCTTGTCGGTGATGTTGACCTTGACGGTGAGGATGTCGCCGACCTGGTGGGCGCGCTGATCCTTGAAGAAGGCGCGCGAGCCGTTGCGCCACAGCGAGTTCGGATTGTAGGAGGCGGGCTGCGCCGCCGGCATCGGCATCTGCACCGGCTTGTATCCGGGCCGGCTGGTCGGGTTGTCGACCGCCGACAGCGGCGGCTGACGATTGATGTCCTTGAGGCGGTCGATCGCCGCGCAGCCGCCGAGCAGGGAGGCGGCGAGTGCCGCCAGCACGGCGTGACGCGTAAGCTTGCCAACAGTCATCGCATTCACTTTCACAATGGGCGCGTCCTGCGCGGTGACGTTTCGGAGCATGCGGCGCTCTAGTGCTTGCTTTCGGCTGCCGGTTCGCTCGGCGGCAGATTGGCGGCAATCCGCGGCCCGCGGCTGTCGATGAGCACGCGGCCGGGGCCGACGATGACGCCCTGCACGGTGCGCTTGGATTGCTCGTTGAGCACGGAGATCATGTCGCCCTCGGCGCCGCCTTCGGCCGCCTTGCCGCGCACGGTCAGGACGATGCCGGGCACTTCATAGATGAGCGTGACCTGCTCGCCGCGCTGGATCGTCTCCGGCCGCATCAGTTGCGAAGTGTGCAGCGGCCGCCCGGCGTCCAGCGCGTTGCGTGCGGCAAGGCCGACGGCCTGGGCGCGGTCGGTGACGGCGTCGCGGCCGACCTCGGCGCGGGCGCGGCGTTCCATGGTGATGTCGCTGTCCTTGATCACGGCGCCGCGCTCGATCGGATTGGTCAGCACCGCGACCGGCGTCGTCACCATGGCGCGGCCGGTGAGGCGCAGCGCCCGCGCCGTGGCGCCGGCGGGAAGCTGGATCAGCGCCGAGAACTGGCCGTTGCGGGCGTCGTAGCTCAGCCGCACCACCCGCGGCTCGCCTCTGGCGCCGGCTTCGACATGCACGGTGCGCAGCTCGTTGTCGAAATTGAGCGCGATATCCTTGGCCTCGCCGAGCGCAAATTGCGCGGCGATGGCGCGGGCGATGCGCTGCTCGATGTCCTCGGCCGGGATGGCGCGGCTTGCCCGCGTCACCGTCACCTCGCTCAAGCCCGCGGTATCGAGGCCGACCAGGGCGTGCTGGCGCACCGCCTCGGCGACCGCCTCGGCCGAAACCGTGCCGGTGGCGCCGAGATCGGGGGCGCGGAAGATCGGCACGTCGGCGATGATGCCGGCATTGGCGACGAGATCGCCGACGCGGACCACATCGCCGGTGACCACGGCCTCCGGTTTGAGCTTCGGATGCGCCGGCGACAGCGCGGCGAGCGTCTGCGCGGCGGCGGGCAGCGCGAACGCGGCGAGGGTAACGAGAGCAAGGGCGATTTTGCGTGTCATGGCCCGGCCTCAGCGCATCAGGTTGGAGGTCGATTGCAGCATCTGGTCGGCCGCGGTGATCACCTTGGAATTCATCTCATAGGCGCGCTGCGCGGCGATCAGGTTGGTGATCTCGGTGACCGAGTCGACGTTCGACTGCTCGAGGCTGCCCTGTTGCAGGTCGCCGGCGCCGTCGGTGCTCGGATTGCCGTCCTGCGGCGTGCCGGAGGCGGGTGTCTCGGTATACATGTTGTCGCCGATCGGCAGCAGGCCCGCCTGGTTGACGAAGCGGGTGAGGGTGAGCTGGCCGAGGATGGTCGGCGTGGTCGAGCCTTGCGGGATGATCGACACCTGGCCCTGCGCGTTGATGGTGAGCCCGGTCGCATTCTGCGGGATGGTGATGGTGGGCTGCACCACGTTGCCCTGCGCGGTGACGATGCGGCCGGTGGCGTCCATCTGGAACGAGCCGTCGCGGGTATAGGCGAAGGTGCCGTCCGGCAGCTGGATCTTGAAGAAGCCGTCGCCGCGGATGGCGATGTCGAGTGAGCCGCCGGTCTGCGTCAGCGTGCCTTGCGTCATCAGGCGCGGCGTGCCGACCGATTTGACGCCCGAGCCGAGATCGATGCCGACCGGGAGCATGTTGCCCTGCGCCGAGGTCTGGGTGCCGATGCGGCTGACGTGGTCGTACAGCAGGTCCTGGAATTCGGCCCGCTGGCGCTTGTAGCCGGTGGTCGTCATGTTGGCGAGGTTGTTGGCGATGACCTGGACATTGAGCTCCATGGCCATCATGCCGGTTGCCGCTGTCGAGAGCGCGCGCATGGATTCAACTCCCTTTCATCAAGCCGGCACGTCGGCGAGCTTGTCGAGCGCCTGCGTGCCCTGATCGCTCTGCTGCTGCAGCATGCTGGCGATCTGCGTGTAGGCGCGGGTGATTTCGATCATGCGCGACATCTCGACGACGCCGCGCACGTTGGATTTTTCCAGCGCGCCCTGGGCGAGGCCGGCGTCGGTCGCCGGGCGCGGCTGCACGCCGTCGGGCGCGGCGAAGGTGCTGCTGCCGTCCTTTTGCAGCGGTTGCGTGTTGTCGAATTTGACCAGCCGCAGTTTGCCGCGCAGCGAGTCGACCTTCGAATTGCCCTCGCGCACGCTGATGGTGCCGTCGCGGCTGATCGACACCTGGCGGTCGGTCGACTGGAAGGCGATCGGTCCGGAATCGCCGAGCACCGGATTGCCGTCATTGGTCACCAGCTGGCCGCTGGCGTTGATCTGCAGCGCGCCGTTGCGCGTGTAGCGCTCGCCGCGCGGCGTCTGCACCACCAGGAAGGCGTCGCCGTCGATCGCTACGTCGAGCGGATTGCCGGTGCGCTGCAGCGGGCCCTGGCTCATGTCGTGCCAGAGGCCGCGGTCGAGCACGAAGCTGACGCGCGAATTGGCGTCGCCGGCACGGGCGGCGGAGCCGAGATATTCCTCGAACAGCGAGCCATCGGCTTTGTAGCCGACGGTCTCCAGATTGGCGATGTTGTTGGCGACCACGTCGAGTTCGCGGCTGAGCGCCATCTGGCGCGATAGCCCGACGAGAAGTCCGTTCTGCATCGGCAGTCTCCCCTTTGATCCCGCAGCGGCCGGCCCTCCCGAGGCCGGATCGTTGCGGGCAACTGGTGGGGCGGCTCTCCCAAGCCGCGTCCCGATGCGGTGCTTTGCAGTCGCCGTGCCAAAGAAGAAATTGTTTCAGATCAATGCCTTACCGGTGACCGGCGGACCGCAGCTGCGGGCAAAATCGGCCGCGACCCGGCAAAACCTGCCGGCTTCGGGGGCACGGGAAATGATCTGTTAACCATACCGACCTACCTTCGGCCTCCAGGGGAAGCGCGGGCTTCGAGCGCAGCGCGGCATCGTTCGAGATGTCGCGCGCACCGCCCGGCACGTTGCAATCGGGGTCAGCATGGCAGCCAAGCCGAAGAAGGAAGAGGCCGAGGTCGAGGACAAGCCGGACGAGGAAGCCGAACAGGCGGCCGCCAAGCCGAAAAAGAAATTCGCCCTGCCGTCGCTCAAGGTCATGATCATGGCCGCGGCCGGCATCGCCGTCATCGGCGGCGGCGGTACCGCCGGCTACATGTTCTTCTTCAAGAAAGCCGGACACGAAGAGCCGGCGAAGGCCGAAGGCAAGCCCGCGACCTTCGTCGACCTGCCGGACGTGCTGGTCAATCTCTCCAATGCCGGCACCGACCGCACCCAATATCTCAAGGTCAAGATCGTGCTGGAACTGCCCGACGCCAAGCTGGTGGGCGAGATCCAGCCGCTGATGCCGCGGGTGATGGATGCGTTCCAGACCTATTTGCGCGAGCTGCGGCCGACCGATCTCGACGGCTCCGCCGGCCTCTACCGCCTGAAGGAAGAGCTGACGCGCCGGGTCAACGCCGCCGTGGCGCCGAACCGGATCACCGCGGTGCTGTTCAAGGAAATCGTCGTCCAGTGACGCTTCGCCCATGGCGCTGAACCAACAAATCGATCAGGACGCGCTGGCGGCCGAATGGGGCCTGGCGCTCGAAGAGGACGCCGGCGCGCAGACGACCGACGCGGCCGCCGCCGCGGCTGCGACGCCGGGCGTCGATGAAGCCGCCGCCCAGTGGGCGGCGATGGTCGACGACGGCTCGGGCTTCCAGGGCGCCAAAGGCGGCGCCGAGCGCATCCTCAACCAGGAAGAAATCGACAGCCTGCTCGGCTTCAGCCTGGCGGACGTGACGCTCAACGACAATTCCGGCATCCGCGCCATCATCGACTCGGCGATGGTGTCCTACGAGCGCCTGCCGATGCTGGAAATCGTCTTCGACCGCCTGGTGCGGCTGATGACGACGAGCTTGCGCAATTTCACCTCCGACAACGTCGAGGTTTCGCTCGACCGCATCACCTCGGTGCGCTTCGGCGACTATCTCAACTCGATCCCGCTGCCGGCGATCCTCGCCGTGTTCAAGGCCGAGGAGTGGGACAATTTCGGCCTCGCCACCGTCAATTCCAGCCTGATCTATTCAATCATCGACGTTCTGCTCGGCGGCCGGCGCGGCCAGAACACGGTGCGCGTCGAGGGCAGGCCCTACACCACCATCGAGACCAACCTGGTCAAGCGCATGATCGAGGTGGTGCTCGCCGACGCCGAGCTCGCCTTCAAGCCGCTGTCGCCGGTCAAGTTCAACATCGACCGGCTCGAGACCAATCCGCGCTTTGCCGCGATCTCGCGGCCGGCCAATGCCGCGATCCTGGTGCGCCTGCGCATCGACATGGAAGACCGCGGCGGCACCATCGAATTGCTGCTGCCTTACGCCACCATCGAGCCGATCCGTGCCGTTCTCCTCCAGATGTTCATGGGCGAGAAGTTCGGCCGCGACCCGATCTGGGAAGGCCATCTGGCCACCGAGATCGGCCAGGCGCAGATCGGCGTCGACGCCGTGCTCTACGAGGCGCGGCTGCCGCTGCGCCAGATGATGAATCTCAAGGTCGGCGACACGCTGACGCTCGAGATCAAGCCCGACGCGCTGGTCAACGTGCGTTGCGGCGACGTCACCCTGACCGAAGGCCGCATGGGCAAGGTCGGCGACCGCGTCGCCGTGCGGGTCGCCAAGGCCCTGCGCCGCCCGCGCACCACTTTCGCCATGTTCGAGAAGGCCGACGAGCCCACCAACCGGATGGACGCACCATGAACTACGGATATGTCGTCGAGATCATGGTCGCGCTGCTGCTGCTGCTGACGATTTTGTACTGCGTCCGGCTCAACCGCCAGCTTCGCCTCTTGAAGGCCGACGAGCAGACGCTGCGCGCAACCATTTCCGAATTGATCACCGCCACTGAAATCGCCGAGCGCGCCATCGCCGGGCTGAAGACCACCATGAAGGACGGCGAGCAGAATATCGCCGGGCGCATCGAGCGCATGGAGCGGGTCTCGGCCGAGCTCGACGAGCAATTGACCGCCGGCGAGCAGCTGCTCGAGCGGCTCAAGCGCATCACCGGGGCGGGGACGGGACGGCCCGAGCCTGAGCCCAAGGTGCCCGACGCCAAGGCGGTCGCCGCCGCGGCGCAGGCCTTCGCCGAGCGCGCGCGGGCGCGGCTCTCCGGCCTTGCCGCATGATGCGGTTTGCGCGCGACTTCCGGCTGCTGCCGATCGTGCTTCTGGCGACGGTCAGCCTGTTCGCGCTCAAAGTCTCGGGCCTGGTGTTCGACGGCGGCTATACGCTGGCGCAGCGTCTCGACAACCGCAACAAACCGGGGCTGACCATCGCCGCGCCGGAGAGCGTTCCGGACTATCCCAAGATCGTCTTCGCCGACGGCCGTGACGGCGCCGCCCCCGCCGGCAAGCGGCCCTGGGCGCAGCAGATGTTCAACTTCAACGGCCCGGGCAGGGACGACGTCACCGGCTCGGTCGGCGAGCAGGACAAGAACGCCGGCCCGCCCCTGAAGACCAGCGACAAGCCGCCGGACGGCACCAAGGTCGAGGTCGCCGGCCTCTCCGGCAAGATCGAGCCCGGCCATATTAATTCGTCGGGCGAGCGCGCCATCCTCGAAAGCCTGCAGGGCCGCCGTGAGGAGCTCGAGGCCCGCAACCGCGAGCTCGACATGCGCGAAAACCTGCTCAAGGCGGCGGAGAAGCGCGTCGAAGCCAAGGTCGCCGAGCTCAAGGACGTCGAGGCCCGCGTCAAGACCGAAATGGGCAGCCGCGACGAGGCCGAGCAAAAGCGCTTCAAGACCATCGTCGCGATGTACGAGAACATGAAGCCGAAGGAGGCCGCGCGCATCTTCGACCGGCTCGACCTCAAGATCCTCGTGCAGGTCGCGACCCACATGAACCCGCGCACCATGTCGGAAATCCTCGCCAACATGTCGCCGGAGGCGGCCGAGAAGCTGACCGTCGAGCTGGCCAATCGCGGCCAGTCCGGCTCGCAGCCCACCGACAAGCTGCCGAAAATCGAGGGCAAGCCGGCGTCCTGACCGTCAGGGTTAACGCTCCGTTAAACGCCAATTCATAGGCTGTCGCGACCGGCAGTCCTGGCCGGGTGGAACGGCTTTATGACCGCCTCGCTGATCAGCTTCAAGGAAATGCGGACCCATGACGCGCGGCCGCAGCCGCGGCTGGTGCGGCGCGTGCTTGCGGTCTTCGTCGTGCTCGAGGCGCTGCTGCTCATCGCGCTGACGCTCGGTTTTGCCGGCAGCGCCCGCGCCGAGGACCGCATCCCGGGCGAGCTCAGCGTGTTCAACGACGGCGGCTTCATCCGCCTGGCGTTCCGCTTCGATCAGGAAATCCCCGCTTCGATCCGGCAGGGCTTTCCCATCATGGTGGTGAAGTTCAAGAAGCCGATCGCCGTCTCTGTCGACCGCTTGAGCACGGACTCGCGCGGGCTGATCAGCGTCGCGCGCCTCGACCCCGACGGCACCGCCATTCGCATCGCGCTGACGCAGAAGGTCAAGGTCAATACCATCCCGGCCGCCGAGCGCTATTACGTCGACCTCTTGCCGGAGACCTGGACCGGCGTGATGCCCGGCCTGCCGCAGGACGTCATCGCCGAGCTTGCGCGCCGCGCCCAGGAGGCCGAACGCCAGCTGCACCGCCAGAAGACCGCGGAGAAGGACCGCAAGCCGCCGACCATCCGCGTGCGCGTGGCCAGCCAGCCGACCTTCATTCGTTATGTGTTCGAAGTGCCGGACGGCGTGAACGTCGTGCCCGACCAGCACGACGGCAAATTCGTGCTGACGTTCGACCGGCAGATCAAATGGGATCTGGCCGACGCGGTGGCGACGCTGCCGCCGACCTTGAAGTCGATCGAGGCCGACATCGACTACGACCAGGTCGCGATCAATTTCGTGCTCAACGGCACGCCCAAGGTGCGCAGCTTCCACGAGGACCGCGGCATGGTCGTCGACGTCGGCCTCGACGGCGCGCCGGCCAAGCAGGCGGCCGCGGACCCGGCGTCCGCGCCGGCAGCCGCGCCCGAAGCCGCGCCGACCATCGCCGCGCCGGAGACGGTGCCGGTGACGCCGCCGCCCGCCGACAAGCCGGCCGACCCGCCGCTCATCGATCAGCCGCCGCTGCCGCCGGCCGCGCCGAAGCAGGCCGAGAAGCCGCCCCTGCCCGAAGCGCCGAAGGCCGCGCCGCCGGCGCAGGCGCCGACGCTTGCCGCCGCGCCGCTGCCGCCGGCAAAGCCCGCGCCCGCCATTGAAACGAAACCTGCCGTCGCGGCGGCCCCTCATGCGGCTTCGCCTGCCGCAGCGAAGGCCGCCGAAGCACAGCCGCCGGCAGAGCCTGCGGCTGTGCCCGCGGCTGCGCCCGCCGCCGCGCCCAAAGCTGCCGAGACCAAGGCTGCCGAGACCAGGCCCGTCGAGGCCAAGGGCCCGCCACCCGATCCGCATGCCGCGGTGCGGGCGGTGCTGCACAAATCCGGCGACGGCATGCGCGTCGAATTCCCCTTCGCCGCGCCGACGCCGGCCGCGGTGTTCCGCCGCGCCGACATGCTGTGGCTGGTGTTCGACAGCGAGGCGCCGGTCGATCTGACGGTGCTCAGGCGCGACGCCGGGGATGCCATCCGCGAAGCGCATTTCGACCGGCTCGACGGCGCCGCCGTGGTGCGGCTGCGGCTGAAGCGGCCGCAACTCATCGGCGTGCTCAACGACGGTCCGGCCTGGATCGTCGACGTCGGCGACCGCGTCATGGCGCCGACCAAGCAGCTCGCCATCGCCCGCAGCATCGCCGGCAAGAACCGCGCCAGCATCGCCATCCCCTTCGACAATCCGCGCAAGGCGCACCTCCTCACCGATCCCGCGGTCGGCGACCGGCTGATGGTGGTGACGGCGCTGGCGCCGGCGCGCGGTTTCCTCAAGGGCCAGAATTTCGTCGAGCTGCGGGCGCTGCCGTCGGCGCACGGCATCGTGCTGCAGCCGCTCGCCGACGACCTGTCCGCCGAGCTCGCCGCCGACAAGCTCACGGTGAGCCGGCCGCTCGGGCTCGCGCTATCGCCGACCGCGATCGGCCAGCAGCAGGTGGCGCCGTCGTTCCGCGCCATGACCTTCGACACCCAGCTCTGGGGCTTCGACCGCAACGCCGACTTCAACCGCCGCCAGTCCGACCTGATCGGCGAGGCCGCCATGGCGCCGCCGCAGAAGCGCCGGGCGGCGCGGCTCAACCTGGCGCGCTTCTACCTCGCCCGCGATATGTCGGCGGAAGCGCTCGCCGTGCTCGACGTCACGCTCGCCGACGAGCGCGGCGCCGACGACATCACCGGCACCGTGCTCAAGGCCATCGCCGACGTGATGCTCAACCGCCCGGACGAGGCGCTCAAGGCGCTCGCCAATCCGCAGGTCGGCAATCAGCTCGACGCGCCGCTGTGGCGCGCGGTGGCCTATGCCCGGCTCGGCAAGTGGGCCGAGGCGCACGACCGCTTCAAGGATGTCGACGCCGCGCTCGGCGCGCTGCCGATCGAGTTGCAGCGCATGGGCCTGCGCTACGCCCTGCGCGCCGCGATCGAGGTGCGCGACTTTGCCCGCGCCGACAAGGTGCTCAACGAATTGCAGACCATCGGCGTGCCGGACGAGGACGCGCCCGCCGTCGCCGTCCTGGTCGGGCGCATGGCCGAAAGCATGGGCCGCAACGAGGATGCGCTGACCAATTACCGCGCCGCCGCCGCATCGGCCGACCGCCGCTCAGCCGCCGCCGGGCGCCTGCACGAGGTCATGCTGCGCTTTGCGCTCGGCGACATGCCGCGCAAGGAGGTGGTCGATCAGCTCGAGACGCTGACGACGATCTGGCGCGGCGACGAGACCGAGGTCGAGGGCCTGAAGCTGCTCGCGCACCTCTACACCGAGGACGGCCGCTACCGCGAAGCCTTCCACGTCATGCGCACGGCGATGCTGGCGCACCCCGACAGCGACTTGACCCGCAAGATCCAGGACGAGGCGGCGGTCAGCTTCGAGGCGCTGTTCCTCGGCGGCAAGAGCGACGCGCTGCCGCCGGTCGAGGCGCTCGGCCTGTTCTACGATTATCGCGAGCTGACGCCGATCGGCCGCCGCGGCGACGAGATGATCCGCAAGCTCGCCGACCGGCTGGTGGCGGTCGACCTGCTCGATCAGGCGGCCGAGCTCCTGCAGCACCAGATCGATAACCGCCTGCAGGGCGCGGCGCGTGCCCAGGTGGCGACGCGCCTTGCCACCATTTACCTGACGAACCGCAAGCCCGACCGCGCGCTCGCCACCCTGCGCGCGACGCGCACCGAGGGCCTTGCCAAGGAATTGCGCGAGCAGCGCCTGCTGCTCGAAGCGCGCGCGCTGTCGGAGACCGGCCGGCACGATCTGGCGCTCGAAATCGTCGGCAGCATCGAGGGCCGCCAGGCGGTCCGCCTGCGCGCCGATATCCTGTGGGCGGCGCGCAAATGGCGCGAGGCGGCCGAGCAGATCGAGCTGCTCTACGGCGAGCGCTGGAAGGAATTCACGCCGCTGTCGGATGCCGAGCGCGTCGACATCCTGCGCGCCGCGATCGGCTATTCGCTCGGCGACGAGCCGCTCGGCCTCGGCCGGCTGCGCGAGAAATACACGGCCAAGATGGCCGAGACGCCGGACCGCCACGCCTTCGAGGTGGTGAGCGCCCCGACCGGCGGCGAGGGCAAGGAGTTCAAGGACGTGGCGCGGGCGGTTTCCGGCGTCGACACGCTCGACGCCTTCCTGCGCGACATGCGCGCGCGCTATCCGGATACCGGCGCGGTCACCGACGGCGAGGGCAAGGCGCAGCCTGCGCCCGCCGGCAACACGCCGGCGCCGGACAAGGCGGCCAGCGCCCGGCCCGCGGCCAAGCCTGAAACCAAATCCGAAGCCAAGTCCGAAACCAAATCCGAAGCCAAGCCTGAGACCAAATCCGAAACCAAGTCGGAGCCTAAGCCCGGCAACAAGTCCTCGGCCCTGCCGCCGTCGCACAAGGCCGATCCGGCGCCGACCGGCTCGATCCCGAGCCCGAGCGGGCCGATCGTGCGCTCGGCGGGGCCGCGCCCGGCCTATCGCTGATCGCTATGACGGGTTGCGCGTCGCCGGCCCGGCTTCGTCATTCCGGGACGGCGCCTAGCGCCGGACCCGCTTTGCGCGCGCACCCCGGAATGACGGCCCTCCGCGTGCGCCCCGGCGCGGTTCCGGGGCTTGCGCAATAGTGCGGCAGCGCCGATGCTGCCCGGGCTGAACAAACGCACGGGAGGTCCTCATGCGGCTGAGGCACGTGGTGATCTTGACGCTCGCGACGTCGGCGCTGGCGGCGCCGTCGGCAATGGCGCAGCAGCATATCGAGTATCCGTGGTGCGCCGTCTATGGCGGCAACTTCGGCGGCGGCAATTGCGGATTTTCGACGCTGGCGCAGTGCCGCGCCACCGTCAGCGGCATCGGCGGCGATTGCCGGCCCAATCCGTTCTACAAGGGCACGCCGTCGCGCAAATCCAAACGGCGGTCGAGCGAACTCGAGGTGCCGTATTATTCGAATTCGGCGGGAAGCTGGCCGTCGTATTTCCGCGACTGATCCGCGCGGCCGACGTCACCAGTGATAGTTGATGCCGGCGCGCACCAGGTCGTCGGCCGCGGTGACGCCGAGCGTGTTGGTACCCGAGGCCGCGCCCATGAAGGTCGCGGTGCCGAGATCGATGTGGAGATATTCGAGCTTGGCGCTCCAGTTGCGGTTGATGCCGTATTCGACGCCGCCGCCCGCGGTCCAGCCGGCATTGGTGGCCGATGACGTGCCGGTCGGCTGCACCGCCTTGATGTTGCCGTAGGCGACGCCGCCGGTGACGTAAGGCAGCCAGCGGTCGAAGGCATAGCCGAGCCGCGCCCGCGTGGTGCCGAGCCAGTTCTGCTCGGTCTTGCAGGAGCCGCCGCCGTCGGCGACGCAGACGCTGCCGGGCAATGACCTGCTGCCGGTGACGCCCAGCCAGTCGAGGTCGGTCTCGATGCCGAGCACGAATTGCCCGGTCTGCCAGTTGTAGCCGAGCTGGCCGCCGACCAGCCCGCCCGAGGTGCTGAAATTTCCGGAATTGGCGCCGACCGCCGGATCGCTCCAGCCCGACTGGCCCCAGACATAGCCGCCGTTGATGCCGGCGTAGAAACCGGACCAGCTGAAGTGCAATTCCGCCGGCGCGTTGTAGTACTGCGGCGGAGCGGGACGCGGCGGCAGATCGGCGGCGAGCGCGGCCGTTGCGCTGGCGGCGGCGCCGACGATGCCGAGGATGAGACTGCGGTTCATGGCACCGCATACCCGCATCCGTTCGGGGCCAAATGCGGGCGTAAATGGGGAATTTCTGCGGGTTCCCGGCGCGCCATCAAGCGCTCGCCACATTCCGCGGATAAGGATGCGGGAGGTCCGTCTTGAACCTCCAAACATCGAGACCGGACAAGGAACGGCAGGTTCCGGGAAGCCCCGCGCCGGTGACGCCGCGCGGGGTTTCTTTTTGGCCCTTACGTGCCGTAGCTCTGGATCAACGAGCCGGCCACCAGGAGCCGTCCACCAGCACGAAGAAGCAGCGGCGCGTTCGGCGAGCCCTAATAAAATCGTAGCCCGCATGAGCGTTAGCGAAATGCGGGGCCCTTGCGCGCCGCTCCCGGATTTCGCTGCGCTCATCCGGGCTACGGAATGTCGCTTGTTCGTCAGCCCGTAGCCCGCATGAGCGTTAGCAAAATGCGAGGCATTGGCAGAGGCGCTGTCCCTACAAACCTTACGTGCCGTAGCTCTGGATCAGCGAGCCGGCCACCAGGCTCCAGCCGTCCACCAGCACGAAGAAGATCAGCTTGAACGGCAGCGACACCACCACCGGCGGCAGCATCATCATGCCCATCGACATCAACACCGACGCCACCACCAGGTCGATGATCAGGAACGGCAGGAACAGCAGAAAGCCGATCTCGAAGGCGCGCTTGAGCTCGGAGATCATGAAGGCCGGCACCAGCACGCGCAGCGACAGGTCCTCGGGCTTCTCCGGCGTCGCCTCGTGCGCCATGTCGACGAACAGCTTCAAGTCCTTCTCGCGCACGTTCTTCTGCATGAAGGCGCGCAGCGGCTGCGAGCCGCGCTCGAAGGCCTGCTCGGCGGTGATCTCGTTGGCGATGAGCGGCCGCACGCCGCTGTCATAGGCCTTCTGCAAGGCCGGCCCCATGACGAAGGCGGTCAGAAACAGCGCCAGCGACACGATCACCGCATTGGGCGGCGCGGTCGCGGTGCCGAGCGCGGTGCGCAGCAGCGACAGCACTACGACGATGCGCGTGAACGAGGTCATCATGACCAGGATCGACGGCGCCAGCGACAGCACCGTCAGCAGCGCGATCATCTGCAGAACGCGCTCGGTCAGCCCGGTGCCCTGGGCGAAATTGATGCTGACGTCCTGCGCTGCGGCCGGCGCCGTCAGCGCGATCAGCGTTGCTACTCCGGCCACCCCCGTCGCGAGACGGACGCGGCGGCCGAAGCGGCCGGTCACGATTTGTCGGAAGGACGGCCGAGCAAGCTCGCCATCTCCTCTTCGAGGTTGTCGTAGACGTTCTTTTCCGGCGCCGTCGGCGCTTCCGGCTTGAAGTCGAATCTCTGCTCGGGCCGCAATTCGCGCTTGACGTCGAATTTCGGCTCGGCCTTCGGCTCGAACTTGCCGTCGAACTTTGAATCGAATTTGGCGTCGAACCGGGGTTCGGATTTCGGCTCGAATTTGGGTTCGAATTTGGGCTCGAACTTTGCCTCCGTTCGCGGCTTGGGCGCGGGCGGGCGCGGCGCCACTTTGGCGGTCGGCGGCACCGCCAGCGGGTCGGTGACCGGCGGGCGGCCTTCCGCGACCGGGGCGCGGCGCAAGGCGGCTTCGAGCTGCTGGGCCATTTCGGCGAGGTTGCGATCGGTCTGCGGCGCAGCTGTCGGCACCTCTGGCAGCGGTGGCGCAACCGGCGGGGCCGCCGCGGTGCGCGGCTCGCGCGGCGGCGGCGGCGGGATATCGGCGGCGCCGAGCTTGGACGACAGTTCGGCGGCAAGGCCGGTCAGGCTGTCGGCCGGGCGCGGCCGTGGCGGCTCCGGCGGCAGCCAAGGCTCTTCGGTGGCGGTGGAGCGGCGCGGCGGCACGATCGGCGCGGCCGGCTCGGCGACGGGCTGCGGCCAGGGCGCGTCCACGCCCGGCGCCAGGCGCGCGGTGGTCTCCGCGGTCATGGAGACGCGCGCCGGCTCGCGGACGCCCGCGGCGGCGGCTGCGCGCACGATATTGGTCTCGACCACGACGTCGGTCGGGCCGCCGATCATCAGCAAATGTTCGGTATTGTCGCGGCGGATCAGCACCAGGCGGCGGCGCCCGTCGACGGTGGCGGCATCGATCACGGCGAGCCGCGGCTGACGGCCGCGGGCAGTATTGCCGAGACGATTGGCGCCGAAGCGGCGCACCAGCCACGCGGTCAAGCCGATCAGCGCCAGCACCACCAGGAAGGCGATGAAGAAGCGCGCGGCTAGCGGCAGACTTGTGCCGAACAGATAATCCATCAACTCACTCCGTTTTCGCCCCCCGCGCCGCTCAGGCGGGAATCGCCTAAATGGTTAATTCCGCGGGCGCAATTTGCGGCCTCGAATACTAACAGACTGTTAAGAAATAAAGCCATTTCTCCAGCCGCGGGGATGCTTTTAGCGTCCGAACGCGGTGAAACCGTGGCCGTCCGATCGTCCGGCCTTATTCTTTTACCAGCCATTAACCATGCGCCCGGCAAAGTCTGCCTAGTCGGCGCGAGCCCGCGGCCGACAATTCTTAAGAGGCGGCCATGGCCATCACCGACATTCCGATCCTCTCGATGCTGCGCACGCGCCTCGAATGGGCGCAGGCGCGTCAGAAGGTGCTGGCCGAGAACGTCGCCAATTCCGACACGCCCAACTACCGGGCGCGCGACCTGGCGCCGCTGAAATTCGAAACGCCGGCGGAGGTGTCACCGGCCACGGTGTCGAGCGTGTCGCTGACGCGCACCGAGAGCGGCCACCTCGAAGGCTTCGGCGCCAAGCCCGAGCCCTTCCGCAGCCAGACCAAGGCCAATGCCGAGGTCGGCCCAACCGGCAATTCGGTCAATCTCGAGCAGGAGATGATGAACGTCGCCGCCAACCAGATGGATTACCAGGCCGCCACCGCGATCTACACGCGCAGCCTGAAGCTCATCAAAACCGCGCTCGGCAAGAGCTGACGGAGGCCGGCCATGGACTTCATCAAGACGCTGGCGATCGCCGCTTCCGGCCTGCGGGCCCAGGCCGGCCGCATGCGCATCATCTCGGAGAACATCGCCAACGCGGATTCGACGCCGTCGTCGCCCGGTTCCGAGCCCTACCGGCGCAAGGTGCCGACCTTCGTCAGCGAGCTCGACCGCTCGCTCGACGTGCAGGTGGTCGAGCTCGGCCGCACCCAGCTCGATACGTCGGACTTTCGCCTGAAATACGAGCCCGGCCATCCGGCGGCCGACAAGAACGGCAACGTCAAATACCCCAACGTCAATTCGCTGGTCGAAATGGCCGACATGCGCGAGGCGCAGCGCTCCTACGAGGCCAATATCAACGTCGTCACCGCCACGCGCCGCATGATCCAGCGCACCATCGACATTCTCAAAGCCTGAGGGGATAGCCTATGGCCTCACCGGTTACCGCGATCGGCGCCTATACGGCGGCCGCCAAGCTCCTGAGCAATCCGGCGCAAGCCGCCGATGCCGCGAACGCGACGAGCTTCACCGCGGTGCTCAAGGAAGCGCTCAATTCCGTCAACGAGCTCGGGCAGAAGTCGGATGCCCAGACGCGGGCGCTCGCCAACGGCAAGTCCGACATGGTCAACGTCGTCACCGCGGTGTCGGAGACCGAAGTGGCGATCGATGCGGTGGTCGCGGTGCGCGACCGCGTCATCCAGGCCTACGAAGACATCATGAAGATGCCGATATGAGATTTTCAGCGTCATGGCCGGGCCGCCGCGTCAGCGGCGTGACCAGGCAATCCATCTGCGAAGAGAGATGGATGGGCGGGTCAAGCCCGCGCATGCCAGAGGAGGGGTTATGACCGGGCCGGAAGTTCTCGACGTCGCGCGCGACGCGATCTACACGCTGATCATCGTCTCCAGCCCGGTGATGCTGGTCGGCCTGACCGTCGGCGTCGCCATCTCGCTGTTGCAGGCGCTGACCCAGATCCAGGAAATGACCATCGCCTTCGTGCCGAAGATCCTGGCGATCTTCGTCGCGCTCCTGGTGACGCTGCCGTTCATGGCCGAGAAGCTGCACGCCGAGATGCTGCGCATCGCCGCCCGTATCGCGTCGGGCTGATAGGGATCGTCATGGCCGGGCCGGTCCCGGCCATCCACGTCTTGCTTCTTCCCTTGGCAAGAAAGGCGTGGACGCCCGGCGCCAGGCCGGGCATGGCGGCGGAGAGAAAATGACGATCGACGTCTCCTTTCTGCCGGCGCTGGCGGCGGCCTTCCTGCTCACCTTCGCGCGCATCGGCACCATGGTCATGCTGGTGCCGGCGATCGGCGAGCAGAATCTGCCGGCGCGGGTGCGGCTCGCCATTGCCCTCACGCTCACCGCCATCCTGCTGCCGGCGCACCAGAAGGCCTACACCGTCGATCTCAACACGCTGGCGCCGGTTCTGGTGATGCTGATCGAGGAGATCATCGTCGGCGCCGTTCTCGGCCTGACGGCGCGGCTGGCGATCTCGGGCCTGCAGGTCGCGGGCTTCGTGGTGGCCAACCAGCTGGGGCTCGGCTTCGTCACCGCCGTCGACCCGACGCAGAACCAGCAGGGCGTGCTGTTCGGCAATTTCCTCACCGTGCTCGGCATCACCCTGATCTTCGCCACCGACCTGCATCACCTCATCATCGCCGCGCTCAACGACAGCTACACGCTGTTCGAGCCCGGCGAGGTGCCGTTGTCCGGCGACGTCGCCAAGCACGTCACGCAGGTGGTGGCCGCCGCCTTCCGCATCGGCATCCAGCTGTCGGCGCCGTTTCTGGTGTTCGGACTGCTGTTCAATCTCGGCCTCGGCGTGCTGTCGCGGCTGATGCCGCAGATGCAGGTGTTCTTCATCGGTCTGCCGCTGTCGATCCTGCTCGGCCTGCTGCTGCTGGTGCTGGTGATCGGCGCCATGATGGGCACCTTCGTCGGCTACCTCGAAGGCGTGCTCGGCGCGCTGGCGCCGCACGCGTGATCCCATGTCGTTTACCGACCAGGACGACACCGAGAAAACAGAAGACCCGACGCAAAAGCGCCTGGACGAGGCGCTGCGCCGCGGCGACGTGGTCAAGAGCCAGGAGGTCAACACCTGGTTCGTGATTGCGGGCGCGACGCTGGTGCTCGCCACCTTCTCCGGCGGCATGGGCAAGATGGTGTCGACCACCATGCGCGGCCTGATCGCCAATGCCGGGCAGATTCTGGTCGACGGGCCGGCCTTGCCGCATTTGTTCGAGAAAATCGGGCTCGAATTGCTGGCGGCGCTCGCCGTGCCGTTTCTGCTGCTGATGCTGGCGGCGCTCGCCGGCAACATGATCCAGCACCGCATGGTGTGGTCGTTCGAGCAGATGACGCCGTCGCTGTCGAAAATCTCGCCGCTTGCCGGGCTGAAGCGGCTGTTCTCGATGGTGGCGGTCGCCAATTTCCTCAAGGGCCTGATCAAGCTCGTGGTGGTCGGCGGCGTGCTCACCGCGCTGATGTGGCCGGAGCGCTTCCGCATCATGGCGCTCGGCCGCAGCGATGTCGGCGACATCCTGCCGCTGACGCTGCGGCTCGCGCTCAAGCTGATGGGCGCGGTGGTGGCGATGCTCGCGGTGGTCGCCGCGGCCGATTACCTGTTCAACTACCGGCGCTGGTACGAGCGGCAGAAGATGTCGCTTCGCGAACTCAAGGACGAGTTCAAGCAGTCGGAAGGCGACCCCACCATCAAGGGCAAGATGCGCCAGGTGCGCCAGACGCGCATGCGCAAGCGCATGATGGCCAACGTGCCGAAGGCCGCCGTCGTCATCACCAACCCGACGCACTACTCGGTCGCGCTGCAATACGAGCGCGGCATGGAGGCGCCGGTCTGCATCGCCAAGGGCGTCGACGCCGTGGCCTTGAAGATCCGCGAGATCGCCGCCGAGCACGCCATCCCGCTGGTGGAGAACCCGCCGCTCGCACGCGCGCTGCACGCCACCGTCGATGTCGACGAGGCGATACCGCCGGAACACTACAAGGCGGTGGCGGAAGTCATCGGCTACGTCATGCGGCTGCGGCGCCGGATGCCGGCGGCGGCCGCCAAAAAGGTGTAAGAATCGCGCTGGATTAACCTTATCCGGCCCTTGCGCCGGAGGCTCGCGTTGGGCACTCAGGAGTCATGGCAGGCGAGGATCGGGCAGTGAAGCCGACGGTGCGCACCGCCGCTGACGGGCAGGCGCGGACGGCGTTCGACCGCAGCCAGAGCGCGCCGCGCGGCGGCTCGTTCCTCATGGTGCTGCTGGTCGCGCTTTTGTTGGTCGGCGCCGCGGCCGGGCTCGTCTCTGTCGGGCGCGAGAATGCGCCGACCTATATCCTCGCGCTGCTCGCCCTGCTCGGCACCATCGGCGTGTTTTCGCTGTTTGCGCTCGCCGCCGGCGTGCTGCGGCTGTCGGGCAGGGAGCCGGGCAATCCGGTGCACAAGGCGCTCGCCGACAACGCCTTCGACGGCATTGTCGTCACCGACCAGGCCGGCCGCGTGTTCTATGCCAACGCCGCCTATCTCGACCTGACCGGCGCCGCCGTCGGCGAGGAGGTGCGGCCGGTCGAGCGCGTCTTCATGGGCGACCCCGACGTGTCGGAGGCGATCTACCGCCTGCTCAAGGCCGCCCGCGAGGGAAGGCGCCTGCAGGAGGAGGTGCGCATCCCGGGCGCCGAGCATGCGCGCTGGCTGCGCATGCGGGTGCGTCCGCTCGGCACCGGCAGCGAGGCCAGGCTCAACGTCTGGTCGATCGCCGACGTGACGCGCGACCGCGAACGTCAGGAAAACGTCTTCCAGGAGCTGCAGCACGCCATCGACTATCTCGACCACGCGCCGGCCGGCTTCTTCTCGGTCGATGCCGCGGGCGACATCGTCTATCTCAACGCCACGCTCGCCGCCTGGCTCGACCACGATCTCGCCCAGGTCGGCGCCGGCTCCCTCAAGCTCGCCGACATCGTGGCCGGGGAGGGCGCGGCGCTGCTGACGACGCTCAACGCCGCGCCCGGCGAAGTGAAGACCGAGGTGCTCGATCTCGACCTCAAGACCCGCAGCGGCAAGCCGGTGCCGGTGCGGCTCTTTCATAAAGTCGCGTTCGGCGCCGACGGCGCCATCGGGCCCTCGCGCACGCTGGTGCTCAACCGCGCCCGCGACGCTGGCGACGAGCCGGCGCGCGCCGCCGAAGTGCGCTTCATGCGCTTCTTCCAGAACACGCCGATGGCGATCGCGACGGTCGACAAGCATGGCCGCATCGCCCGCAGCAATGCGCGCTTTGCCACGGCCTTCGAGTCCCTGCGCAAGACCGACGACCGCTCGATCTTCGCCGTGGTCAACGAGCGTGACCGGCCGGCGCTCGAGGCGTCCATCGCCAAGGCGGCGGCGGGGCAGGGCGATATTACGCCGGTGGAGGCCGCGCTCGCCGGGCCCGGCGAGCGCTTTGCCACGTTCTTCGTCTCCGCCGTCGAGGAGGAGGAGCGCGACGGCGAGGCGGCGATCGTCTATGCGCTCGAAACCACCGCGCAGCGCACGCTGGAAAACCGCGTGCAGCAGCAGCAAAAGATGGAATCGGTCGGCCAGCTCGCCGGCGGCATCGCGCACGACTTCAACAACGTGCTGTCAGCGATCATGATGGCGACGGACTTCCTGCTGAATGCGCACAAGCCGACCGATCCGTCGTTCAAGGACATCATGCAGATCAAGCAGAACGCCAATCGCGCGGCCGCCCTGGTGCGGCAGCTTCTGGCTTTCTCACGCCGGCAAACGCTGCGGCCGCAGGTGCTCGATCTCA
>DASRGB010000088.1:0-68428 GCA_035651255.1 Pseudolabrys sp. | reverse complement strand
CCGGCGACAGCGCGTAGGCCTTGACCTTCTCCAGCACCGCCCCGTCCTCGCCGGCGGCATTGACCCGCCGCCACTCGGTCATTTCGGTCACCCCGCGGGCGGTTCCGTAGATCGCCCATGAGGCGCCATGGCTGTGCGGCTTGCCGGTCTTGCCGCCTTCCTGGACGTGCGCCAGCACGTACACATCGGTCTCCGGATCGTGCCACAGCTCGCGGCGGCCGATCGGCGTGTCCTCCGAGAACGTCTCGCTGACGAACGCCGGATTGGACAGGAGCTGCGAAAGCTTTTGCGCGATCTCCGGCAAGCCGCTCTCGCGTCTGCTCTTGAGCGTCGCGGACAGATCGCTACAAAATTCCCCGAGCGTGTACGGCATGTTTGTTCTCCCGATTTTTCAGCCGCGATAGATCGGCGCCGGCTGTGAAAAGAAGCTTGCCAGGATGTGGTAGACCAGTGCGTAGTTCTTCTGCTGGAAGCTCGCGTGCGAGATGCCGGGCATCACCGCGAAGTGCTTGTCCGGATTCGGCAGTCTGGCGAAGAACGCGACCAGGTCGTCAAAGCTGGCGATGCCGTCCCACTGGCCGCGCATGATCAGCGTCGGCACCGTGATCTTCGCGGGGTCGACCACCGGCAGTTTCGCACACATGTCGACATAGGTGCCGGTCGGCACCGACGTGTCGAGCGCCACGACCGCGTCGGCGAAAGCCTCGATCACTTTCTTCTCGGCGGTGTCGGGATGGTCGCGCTCGAAGATCGAATGGATGAAGGCCTTGTCGATCGGGCGGCGGTTCTTGGCCTGGAATTCGGGCAGCTTCTTGCGCCGTTGCTCGAGCGTGGGCGAGCCTTCGCCTGTCCACACCATGGCATCGAGCGCAAGCCGCGCCACCAGCTCCGGATGGCGCTCGGCGAACACCGCGGCGCGCAGCGCCCCCGATGAGATGCCGTAGACCAGGAGCGGGCGCTTGCCGCGCAGTTTCTGGATGTGCATCGCAGCGGCGTAGCAATCGTCGGCGCCTTGGGAAATCGGCGCGTTGTTGTTGCGATCCTTGCTGGAGCGGCCGTAGCCCTCCATGTCGACGCTCCAGCAGTCGAAGCCGTGGCGCGCGAAATAGTCCATCGCCGAGGAATCCGGCCGTCCCGCCACCTGCAGATCGAAGGTCGGCTGCGAGGCCATCGAGGAGCCGTGCACGAACAAAATGGTGCCGCGCGATTTTGCCGGATCACCGGCGGATTTCTCCCACATGAACAGCTTCACGCCAGGCTCGCGCGTCGTCCAATGCTCTTCGCCTTTGATCGCGATCTTCGCCATTTCGTTCATTGATTCACCCGTTCGGCTTACTCAAGCTTGATATTGGCGGCCTTGATAACCTTGCCCCAGCGTTCGACCTCTTCGTGCATGTATTTGGCGGTCTTGTCGACCGAGCCGCCGAAAATCTCCGCCGTCAGGTTCTTCAGCCGGCTCTGCACGCCGGGATCGCGCAGGGCTTCGTCGGTGTCGGCGTTGATCTTGGCGATGATCGCCTTTGGCGTGCCGGGCGGGGCGACGATGCCGTACCAGGCCACGGCCTCGAAGCCGGGCAGCGTTTCGGCGATCGCCGGGACGTCGGGCAGGCTCGGCAGGCGCTTGGGCGAGGCAACCGCCAGCAATTTGAGCTTGCCGGCCTGCGCCAGCGGCAGAGCGACGCCGAGATTGTCGAACATCAGGTCGACGTCGCCGGCCAGCAGCCCTTGCAGCGCCGGCGCCGAGCCGCGATAGGGCACGTGCTGCATCTTGACGTCGGCCATCAGCTGAAACAGCTCGGCGGTCAGATGCGAAGTGGTGCCGTTGCCTTGCGTCGCGTCGGTGATCTTGCCGGGGTTCTGCTTCAGCAAAGCGATGAATTCGGCCAAGGTCGAGGCCTTGATCTTGTCCGGGTTGACGAACAGCGCGTTCGGCACCTGCGCCATGACGATGATGGGCTCGAACTTGCCGGCATCATAGGGCAGCTTCGGATAGAGGTTCTGGTTGATCACCAGCGGCGGCGGTGGCGCCGACAACAGCGTGTAGCCGTCGGCGGCGGCGCGGTAAACCACATCGGCGCCGATATTGCCGGCGGCCCCCGGCTTGTTCTCGATCAGCACAGTCTGGCCCCATTTGCGCGACAGCCAGTCGGCGATGATGCGCGGCACCGCGTCGGCGGTGCCGCCGGCCGGAAACGGCACCACGATCTTGACGGCATGGTCGGGATAGGTCTGCGCCCGTGCCGGCAGTTGCGTTATCGGCGAAACGAGCGCGAGCGCGAAAACGACTCCGAGCAGGCCGCGCATGGCTTCCTCCACATTCTGCGGCGCTTGATCGCGCGCCTTGTGCCGCCAACAGTGCTATAGGCTGGCCGCGGATACAACACCGGGTCCCGCGCAATGGATCAAGGGCGATGGCGAAGCTGAAAGTGGCGATCTGCGGCGGCGGCATCGGCGGTCTGTTCGCCGCCAATGCGCTGATCGCGCACGGACTGGACGTCGACGTCTACGAGCAGGCGCCTGCGCTCGGCGAGGTCGGCGCCGGCGTTTACATGACGCCGAACAGCCTGCGGCATCTCTATCGGCTGGGCCTCGGATCTGAGGTCGAGACCTGGGGCGCGCGGGTCGGCCAGGGCTCGCGTTACCTGCGCCAGGACGGTTCGCCGATCGCGCCGGTGCAGGTGACGGATTCATCGGGCAGCGGCACCTTCGGCATGCACCGCGCCGACCTGGTTGAATTTCTGGCGAAGGCGCTGCCGGCGGGCGTCGTGCACACCGGGCACCGCTGCGTCGGCTTCGAACAGGACGGCGACGTTGCACGCGTTCAATTCGCCAACGGTGCGAGCGCCGAGGCCGATATCGTCGTTGGCGCGGACGGCATTCATTCCGAGCTGCGGCCTTATGTTTTCCCGCCGTCGCGCCCGGTGTTCCACGGCACGATCTCCTACCGCGGCATCGTGGCGCACGAGCGCGTGCCGCATTGGCCGAACGACGCCTGGCTGATGTGGCTCGGCAAGGGCAAGCACTTTCTCACCTTCCCGGTGCGCGCCGGCAGGCTGATCAATTACGTCGGCTTCGTGCCGGCGGACGAGGAGATGAAGGAATCCTGGTCGGCCGCCGGCGATCCGGACGTTTTGCGGGGCGAATTTGCCGGCTGGGACCCGCGCATCGACACGATCCTGGCGCAGGTGCGGACGACGTTTCGCTGGGCGCTCTACGATCGCGAGCCGCTGGCGAGCTGGAGCAAAGGCCGGCTGACGCTGCTCGGTGACGCCGCGCACCCAATGCTGCCGCACATGGGGCAGGGCGCCAATCAGTCGATCGAGGACGGCATGGCGCTGGCGACGATTCTGGCACGGGCCGACCGGGGCACCGCGCCGGCGGCGCTGCTCGCCTATGAACGGCTGCGCCGCGAGCGGGTGGCTGAGGTGCAGCGCGGCTCGCGACAGAACGGCCTGCGCTACGATTCGATGTATGCCGATCTTGCGGTGCGCGACGCCGAGCTTGCCGCGCACGCGGCCTTCCGCAGGACGCTGTACGACCACGACGTCGTGCCCGAAGCGCAGGCAGCCGCCCTTGCGCTGACGTGACCCGCCCGCGTCACGCCGAGTGCCTGAAGCTACTCCTTGACCGCGCCCGTCATCGCCGACACGTAGTGCTCGACGAAAAACGCGTAGAGGATCACCAGCGGCAGCGAGCCGATCATGGCGCCGGCCATCAGCGAGCCCCAGCGGTAGATGTCGCCGTCGACCAGCGCGGTGACGATGGCGACCGGAACCGTCTTGTACTGCGTCGAGGAAATGAACGTGAGCGCGTAAATGAATTCGTTCCAGCACAGCGTGAAGCAGAAGATGAAGGCCGAGATCAACCCCGGCACCGCCAAAGGCAGCACGATCTTGGTGAGGATCTGCCAGCGGCTGGCGCCGTCGATCAAGGCACATTCTTCGAGCTCGAAGGGAATGGTCTTGAAATAGCCCATCAAGAGCCAGGTCGAGAACGGGATCAGGATGGTCGGGTAGGTGAGGATCAGCGCAAACGGCGTGTCGAACAAGCCGTACTGGTAGACGACGGTCGAAAGTGGGATGAAGAGGATCGACGGCGGCACCAGATAGGCAAGGAAGATCGCGCCGCCGACCCACTGCGCGCCCTTGTAACGCAGGCGCACGATCGCATAGGCGGCGAGGACGCTCGCCGCAATCGATAGCGCGGTTGCGCACACCGCCACCATCATCGTGTTCCACAGCCAGATCGGGTAGTCGGTGTCGAACAGCAGTTTCTCGATGTGCTTCAGCGTCGGGTTCCAGGTCCAGAACGGGCTGTAGGTGTCGAGGTCGAGCAATTGGCTGTCCGGTTTGATCGACGTCAGCGCCATCCAATAGAACGGGAACAGCAGGACAAAGAGGATGACCGACAGCGGCAGATAGAGCGTCACCAATTGCCGCGGCAGCGACTGCAGATAGCTCATTCCCTCGGTGGTGTCGGCGAGCGGCGAGGAGCCGGTGAGCACCGCTTTCGGATCGACGACCTTGCCCGCCAGAGCGTCAGTCATTGTCGGCTCCCTGCTGCCATTTGCGGCGCTGCAAGCCGAACCAGGACACCAGGATGGCGAGCAGCAGGAACGGGATCATGGCGGTGGAAATGGCCGCGCCTTCGCCGAGGTAGCCGCTCATGATGGCGCGCTGGTAGGAGAACGTGGCCATCAGATGCGTGGCATTGACCGGCCCGCCGCGCGTCATCACCCAGATGAGCTGGAAATCGGTGAAGGTGAAGAGCACCGAAAAGGTCATCACCACGGCAATGATCGGCGTCAGCAGCGGATAGGTGATGTAGCGGAAACGCTGCCACGGCGTGGCGCCGTCGATGGTGGCGGCCTCGTAGAGCGAAGGCGAAACCGTCTGCAGGCCGGCGAGCAGCGTGATCGCGACAAACGGCACGCCGCGCCAGATATTGGCGAAGATGACGGACCAGCGCGCGTTCCAGACATCGCCCAGGAAGTCGATGTTGGCCGAGATCAGCCCCATCTTTCGCAGCGACCAGGAAATGATGGAGAACTGCGGATCGAACAGCCACCAGAAAGCGATGGCCGAAAGCACCGTCGGCACGATGAAGGGAATCAGCACCACCGCGCGCAGGATGGCCTTGAACGGCAGCCGCTCGTTCAGCAGCAGCGCAAGGTAAAGCCCGACCGCGAATTTGATGGTGCTGGCGACGCTCGTATAGAGCAGCGTGTTGAACACCGTCAGCCAAAAGGTCGAATCGTCCCAGAGGAATTCGTAATTCTCCAGGCCGACAAAGATGCCGCCGCGGCCGAGGCGCGCGTCCGTGAACGACAGCCAGACGCCGAGTCCGAGCGGATAGGCGAGAAACAGGATCAGGAATGCCGCTGCCGGCACCATGAACCATAGCCCCAGCCAGTTGCGGTCGGCCTTCAGCCGATTCCACAACGTGACTTCGGTCCGCACGGGCCTGACGGACGATTTCAACGCAATGTCGGCCATGTCTTCCGGGCGATTTGCCTTTCCCCGCCCGCGGGCGACGTCGCCCGGAGCGGGGAGAGGGAGTGCGATCAGCGGTAGATGCGCTTGAGCTGCCGTTCCGCGATGGCGATGGCGCCTTTCACGTCTTCGCGGCCGGTGCAGTAGTTCGCGAACATGTCGAGAATGACGAAGTCCGCGATTGCGGTCGCCGCCTTCTCGCCGACCGAGCCGAGCCCGCCCGCCGTGAGCGTGCGCTTGGCGGCCTCGCCGAACACCTTGTTCTTCGGGTCGGCGGTCCAGATCGGGTTCTTGTCGTAGGCGTTGAGGCAGTGCGTCAGATAGCCTTGCGCCGACTCGATCCAGGGATTGAAGTTGTCGGCTTCCAGCATGAAGGCCATCAGCGCCTTACAGGCCTGCGGATATTTGGTGTAGGTCATCGCCAGCACCGGATACATCAGGTGCAGTTCGGTCGGCTTGCCGACCGGGCCGACCGGCCAGTAGGCGTGGTCCATGTCCTCGGCGATCTGCTTCTTGGTCGGGTCTTTCTTGGCCGCGACGTAGATCGAGATGCCGTTATCGGTCCAATAAATTTCGCCGGCGAGGAAGGCCTTGTTGTTGGAGGCGTCGTTCCATGAGGCTACGCCGGGGATCATCTCGGCATAGAGCGCCTTGGCATATTCGAGCGCCTTGGCGGTTTCCGGCGAATTGATGATGACCTTGTCGTCCTTGTCGACGGCGTTGCCGCCTTGCGACCACAGGCACCAGTGTACCCAGCCGTTGCCGTCGCCGGAGGCGTGGCCGAGGGCGAAGCCGCCGGGCGTGTTGTTCTTCTTCATCGCCTTGGCGTATTCGAGGAAGGCGTCGCTCTTGTCCGGGAATTTCGAGAAGCCGGCCTTCTTCGACGCGTCGATGCGGTAGTTGACCATATTGCCCGAATAGCAGATCGGGATCGCGATCCATTTATTGCCGCTCTTGCCGTACTTGACCGCGCTGTCGACCCAGCCGCCGTATTTCTTGCCGAGGTAGTCGGCAACGTCGGTGACGTCGACGCATTTCTGCGGGAACAGATGCGGCAGCGAGTAGAGGCCCCAGAAAAGGTCCGGCCCCGTGCCGGTATTGGCGGCCACGGATGCTTTGGGCTGGACGTCCTCGTAGGACTCGCGCGCGATGTCGACCTTGACGCCGGTCGCCTTGGTGAAAGCTTCGATCAGCTTGACGAAGGCGTCGTCCTCGGACTGCACGAAATACTTCCAGCGCAGCATCGACAGCTTGGCGCCCTTTTCCGGCTTCCAGGGCGCGTTTTGCGCCCAGGCCTTCGCCCAATCGAGCAGGGCAGGCCCGGTCAGCGCGCCGGCGGCGGCCGCCGCCGTGCCGCCTTTCACCAGTGTGCGGCGAGTAAAGAATGGCATCGATCGTTCCTCCGTTTGTTGTGTCAGTTGCTGAGACGCTTACCCGTCGTCTCGTCGAAAAGATGGACAAGCCGCGGGTCCGGCTTGAGCCGGATCTTGTCGCCCGGCTTGAATTGATGGCGTTCGCGGAACACCGCGATGACTTCTTCGCCGCCGAGCTTGGCGACGACCTGCAGCTCCGACCCTGTCGGCTCGACCACCTGGACCTCGGCGTCGGCGCCGTCGTCGGCAAGCACAAAATGCTCCGGCCGCACGCCGCACAGCGCCGGGCGGCCGTCGCTTCCGGTCGGCGCCGCGGTCAACGCAAAGCGGACGCCGGCCTGGCCTTCGAAGCTTGCGTTGTGATTGAGGCGAATACGACCCTTGAGCATGTTCATCGCCGGCGAGCCGATGAAGCTGGCGACAAACAGGTTGGCCGGGCGGTCATAGAGCTCGAGCGGCGCGCCGATCTGCTCCACCAGACCGTCATGCATGACCACGATCTTGTCTGCCATGGTCATGGCCTCGATCTGATCGTGCGTGACATAGATCGTCGTGGTCTTCAGCCGCTGATGCAGTTCCTTGATCTCGGTGCGCATCTGCACACGCAGCTTGGCGTCGAGGTTCGACAACGGCTCGTCGAACAGAAACACTTGCGGATCGCGCACGATGGCGCGCCCCATGGCAACGCGCTGGCGCTGGCCGCCGGATAATTGACGCGGATAGCGCGACAGCAGCGCCGACAGGCCCAGGATTTCGGCGGCGCGGTTGACGCGTTCGTCGATTTCGTGTCTCGGCGCGCCGCGCAGCTTCATGGAGAAGGCCATGTTGTCGGCGACCGTCATGTGCGGGTAGAGCGCGTAATTCTGGAACACCATTGCGATGTCGCGCTCTTTTGGCGGCAGCCTGTTGACGACGCGATCGCCGATGGAAATCTCGCCTGCGGTGATGTTCTCGAGTCCCGCGATCATCCGCAGCAAGGTCGACTTGCCGCAGCCCGAAGGTCCGACCAGGACGACAAACTCGCCGTCGCCGATCGAGATGTCGACGCCGTGGATCACCGCCGTCTGGCCGAATGCCTTGTGCACGCCGCGGATCGCAACTGAAGCCATTCGTTCCTCCCGGGCGACGCAAAGGGTCCCCGTGGTTGTTCTTGTCTGTCGTCCTGGCGGGCGCCGTCGCGGCGGCCGCCAGCGGAAGGCAAATCATCGGGCTTTCGCCCTTCGAAAATCAAGTGCCGCGCACTGGCCGCGCTTTGCCGAAGGATCCGGGACGCAAGGGCCCGCCCGCTATTGAATCAGGGCGATGTGGTTGTCCTTGATGACCTTGGCCCAGGTATCGACCTGGCCGTCCATAAAAGTCCGGAATTTGGCCTGGGTCATCACCAGCGGGACGGCGCCCTGCTTGGCCCAGGTCTCGCGGATGTCGGGCCGGGACAGGATGTTGGAGATTTCGTCGTTGAGCTTGTCGATCACCGATCGGGGCGTCCCGACGGGCGCCATGAAGCCGACCCAGAGTGTGGCGGCAAAGCCGGGCACGGTTTCGGCGATGGTCGGCACGTCCGGCAGGATAGGCGAACGGGTGCGGCCGCTGGTGCCGAGTGCTCGAACTCTGCCCTCTTTTATGAGCGGAGCCATGGTCGGCACGGAATCGAACAGAATCTGAATCTGGCCGCTGAGAATGTCGGTGCGCATGCCGCTCGACCCTTTATAGGGCACGTGCACCAAGTCGATGCCGGTGAGGTTCTTCAACAGCTCGGCGGCCATGTGATAGTTCGAGCCCGGGCCGGAGGAGCCGTAGTTGAGCGTGCCCGGCTTGGCCTTGGCCAGCGCGATGAGCTCATCCAGGGTTTTCGCCGGCACGGACGGGTTGACGACCAGGACCAGATCGCTGTCGACGATCGGCGCGACCGGCACCAGATCCTGCATCAGACGATAGGCTTTCTTGGCGTAGAGCGTTTCGTTGACGGTCTGGGTGCCGGAGACGACGAGCAGCGTGTAGCCGTCGGGCGGCGATTTCGCGACCACCTCGGTGCCGATGGTGGTGCCGGCGCCGGGACGATTCTCGACCACGAAAGCCTGGTGCAGGACGGTCTGCAGCTCCTGCGCCACCACGCGGGTGTACAGGTCGGCCGGTCCGCCGGCGCCGAAGGGCGCGACGATCTTGACCGCGCGTGAGGGGTAGTCGTCGGCCCCAGCCGGTTTGGCGGCGGCCACCAGGGCCGCGACAGCGAGTGCGACGGCGACCGATTTTGCGCGCAGGATTGCCATGCGCCGACCTCCGAACTTCGTTACCGCCGCCCGCGCGCCGACTATCGTGGCGCGCCTCAGCCTCTGTCAAATGTGACGTTTTCGCGCTCGTGGATGCCGCGGAATGTCGGCTTGCGCCCCCTTTTGCCCTGCGCTAAGCCTCAGCCGCTCCCGTTCACGAGGCTATTTCCACCACGGCAAGGGCATTTTGTGCGGGGTTGCGGCGCAGGTTCTGGTGCCGCCGGACAGTCCGGGGCGGGCGCATTTCCGGGGCAGGGGCTTGGGGGCTCGCTTCGCTAGAGGTCGCCGATGCACGCTTTGCTCATGGACTACCTGCCCCTCGTCATTTTCATAGCGGTCGCGCTGGCGATCGGCCTGGCGCTGCTGATCGCGCCCTTTATCGTCGCCTACAAGCAGCCGGACCCGGAAAAGCTCTCGGCCTACGAGTGCGGCTTCAACGCCTTCGACGACGCGCGCATGAAATTCGATGTGCGGTTCTATCTGGTCGCAATTCTGTTCATCATCTTCGATCTCGAGGTGAGCTTCCTGTTCCCCTGGGCGGTGGCGTTCCGCCAGATCGGCGCTTTCGGCTTCTGGGCGATGATGCTGTTCCTTGGCGTTCTCACCGTCGGCTTCATATATGAGTGGCGGAAGGGGGCGCTCGAATGGGACTGACCCCGAGGGGCGCCGCATGACGCTGATCGCGCCCGAGGCGAAAGGCATTCTCGACCCGCGCACCGGCAGGCCGGTGGGCGCGGATGACGCGTTTTTCCGCGACGTCAGCAGCGAACTGTCCGACAAAGGCTTCCTGGTCGCCGCCGCCGACGACCTCATCACCTGGGCGCGCACCGGCTCGCTGATGTGGATGACGTTCGGACTGGCCTGCTGCGCGGTCGAGATGATGCAGATGTCGATGCCGCGCTACGACGCCGAGCGCTTCGGCTTCGCGCCGCGCGCTTCGCCCCGCCAATCCGACGTCATGATCGTCGCCGGCACGCTGACCAACAAGATGGCGCCGGCGCTGCGCAAGGTCTACGACCAGATGCCGGAGCCGCGCTACGTCATCTCGATGGGATCATGCGCCAACGGCGGCGGCTATTATCACTACTCGTACTCGGTGGTGCGCGGCTGCGACCGCATCGTGCCGGTCGACATCTACGTGCCGGGCTGTCCGCCGACGGCGGAGGCGCTGCTCTACGGCGTCATGCTGCTGCAGAAGAAGATCCGCCGCACCGGCACGATCGAGCGTTAGGACAAGGCTGGAATGGACGACACGCTCGACAGGCTTGGGCAGATCATCAAGGGCGCGCTCGGCGGCTCGGTCACCGGCTATGAGGTGGTGCGCGGCGAATTGACCGTGCACGCCAAGGCTGCCGACATCGTCAAGGTCGCGCGCTTCCTGCGCGACGATTCGCTCTGCCAGTTTGTCTGCATCATCGACGTCACCGCGGTCGATTGGCCAGCCCGCGAGCAACGCTTCGACGTCGTGTATCACCTGCTGTCGCCGCGCCTGAACACGCGCGTGCGCGTCAAGATCATGACCGACGAGACGACGCCGGTCGCCTCGCTGGTCGAGGTCTATCGCGGCGCCGACTGGTTCGAGCGCGAGACCTACGATCTCTACGGCGTGCTGTTCACCGGCCATCCCGACATGCGGCGCATCCTCACCGACTACGGCTTCGAAGGTCATCCGCTGCGCAAGGACTTCCCGCTCACCGGCTTCGTCGAGGTGCGCTACGACGACGAGGAAAAGCGCGTGCGCTATGACAAGGTGCGGCTCAATCAGGAATTCCGCAACTTCGATTTCCTGTCGCCCTGGGAAGGCACCGATTACGTCATTCCGGGAGACGAAAAGGCGAAAGAGGGCAAGCCGTCATGAAGCCGACGCTCGCGCCCGGATTGAAGCATTCGTTCTCCTACAAGGTTCCGGAGAACAAGACGGTGCCCTACACCTATCCGGAGTCCGACATCATCGCCAACATGCCGAAGGTGTTTGCCACCGGCTTCATGATCGTGCTGATGGAATGGGCCTGCGCCGACCTGATGGCGCCGCACCTCGATGACGGCGAAGGTTCGCTCGGCACCCATGTCGACGTCTCGCATCTGGCGGCGACGCTGCCCGGGCAGACGGTGACGGTCGACGTCGAGCTTGCTGAAGTGAAGGGCCGCAAGCTGGTGTTCAAGGTGCGTGCCCATGACGGCATCGACCTGATCGGCGAGGGCCGTCACGAGCGCGTCGTGGTGGCGTGGGACCGCTTCAACGCCAAGGTCGCGGAGAAAGCCAGGGCGGCGGCGGAGGCGGTGAGCTGATGGCCGAAACCGACGTCCGCAACTTCACCATCAATTTCGGCCCGCAGCATCCGGCGGCGCATGGCGTGCTGCGCCTGGTGCTGGAGCTCGACGGCGAAATCGTCGAGCGCGTCGACCCGCATATCGGCCTTTTGCACCGCGGCACCGAGAAGCTGATCGAGCACAAGACCTATCTGCAGGCGATCGGTTATTTCGACCGGCTCGACTACGTCGCGCCGATGAACCAGGAACACGCCTTCTGCCTGGCGGTGGAACGGCTGCTCGACATCAAGGTGCCGCGGCGCGCGCAATTGATCCGCGTGCTCTATGCCGAGATCGGCCGTCTGCTCTCTCATCTGCTCAATGTCACCACGCAGGCCATGGACGTCGGTGCGCTTACCCCGCCGCTGTGGGGCTTCGAGGAGCGCGAGAAGCTGATGGGGTTCTACGAGCGGGCCTCGGGCGCGCGCATGCACGCCACCTATTTCCGCCCCGGCGGCGTGCACCAGGACCTGCCGCCGCAGCTGATCGACGACATCGAGGCCTTCTGCGACCCCTTCCTGAAGGTGGTCGACGATCTCGATGCGCTGCTCACCGACAACCGCATCTTCAAGCAGCGCAATGTCGACATCGGCGTGGTCAAGCTCGAGGATGCCTGGAACTGGGGCTTCTCCGGCGTGATGGTGCGCGGCTCTGGCGCGGCCTGGGATCTGCGCAAGGCGCAGCCCTACGAATGCTATGCCGAAATGGACTTCGACATTCCGATCGGCAAGAACGGCGACTGCTTCGACCGCTATCTGATCCGCATGGAGGAGATGCGGCAGTCGACCAAGATCATGAAGCAGTGCCTCGCCAAATTGCGTGAACCGGCGGGGCAGGGGCCGGTGGTCGTCGACGACAACAAGATCACGCCGCCGCGCCGCGGCGAGATGAAGCGCTCGATGGAGGCGCTGATCCATCACTTCAAGCTCTACACCGAGGGCTATCACGTGCCGGCCGGCGAGGTGTACGCCGCGGTGGAGGCGCCGAAAGGAGAGTTCGGCGTCTATCTCGTCGCCGACGGCACCAACAAGCCGTACAAGTGCAAGATCCGGGCACCGGGCTTTGCCCATCTGAGCGCCATGGATTTCCTGACGCGCGGCCACATGCTGGCGGACGTTTCGGCGATCCTGGGATCGATCGATATCGTGTTCGGGGAGGTGGATCGATGAGCGTGCGCCGTCTCGCCCCGCCGGAGCTGCAGCCGAAGGAATTTGCCTTCAGCAAGGCCAATCTCGATTGGGCCAAGGAGCAGGTGAAGAAATACCCGGAAGGGCGGCAGGCCTCCGCCATCATCCCGCTGTTGTGGCGCGCCCAGGAGCAGGCCGGCGGCTGGCTGCCCGAGACCGCGATCCGCTACGTCGCCGACTTTCTTGGGCTGGCGCATATCCGCGCGCTGGAGGTTGCGACCTTCTACACCATGTTCAACCTGTCGCCGGTCGGCAAATTCCATGTGCAGCTGTGCGGCACCACGCCGTGCCGGCTGCGCGGCGCCGACGATTTGGAGCAAATCTGCAAGAAACGCATCGGCGAGCAGGGCGAGGTGACCAAAGACGGCAAGTTCTCCTGGGTCGAGGTCGAATGCCTCGGCGCCTGCGTCAACGCGCCGATGGCGCAGATTAATTATGATTACTACGAGGACCTCGACGCCAAGAGCTTCGGCAAGATCCTCGACGACCTCGCCGCCGGCAAGAAAGTGAAACCCGGTCCGCAGATCGACCGGCAGTTTTCCGCTCCGGTCGGCGGTCCGGGCACGCTCAAGGAAAAAGCCTGATGCTGGCGGACAAGGACCGCATCTTCCGCAATCTCTACGGCCTCCACGACTGGGGCCTCAAGGGCGCGCGGGCGCGCGGCGCCTGGGACGGCACCAAGAAGATTATCGAGCTTGGGCGCGAGGCGATCGTCAACGAGGTGAAGAATTCCGGGCTGCGCGGCCGCGGCGGCGCTGGATTTCCGACCGGGCTGAAATGGTCGTTCATGCCCAAGCAGATCGGCGAGCGGCCGCATTATCTCGTCGTCAACGCCGACGAATCCGAGCCCGGCACCTGCAAGGACCGCGAGATCATGCGGCACGATCCGCATCTCCTGATCGAAGGCTGCCTGATCGCGGGCGCCGCCATGGGCGCACACACCGGCTACATCTACGTCCGCGGCGAATTCATTCGCGAGCGGGAAAGGCTGCAGGCTGCGGTCGATGAAGCCTACGCGGCCAAGCTGATCGGCAAGAACAATGTCCACGGCTGGGATTTCGACCTTGTCGTTCATCACGGCGCCGGCGCCTATATCTGCGGCGAGGAAACGGCATTGCTCGAAAGCCTCGAAGGCAAGAAAGGCCAGCCGCGCCTGAAGCCGCCGTTCCCGGCCAATGTCGGCCTTTACGGCTGTCCGACCACCGTCAACAATGTCGAGTCGATCGCCGCCGTGCCGGATATCATGCGCCGCGGCGCCACCTGGTTTGCCGGCATCGGCCGGCCCAACAATACCGGCACCAAGCTGTTCTGCATTTCCGGCCACGTCGACAAGCCCTGCAACGTCGAAGAGGCCATGGGCATTCCGCTGCGCGAGCTGATCGAAACCCATGCCGGCGGCGTGCGCGGCGGCTGGGACAATCTGCTCGCCGTCATTCCCGGCGGTTCGTCGATGCCGCTCGTTCCCGCCGGCAAGGATTGGGCCGACTCGCTGCTGATGGATTTTGACGGCTGCCGCGACAAGAAATCGGCGCTCGGCACCGCCGCCGTGATCGTGATGGACAAGTCGACCGACATCGTCCGGGCGATGGCGCGCATCTCCTATTTCTACAAGCACGAGTCCTGCGGTCAGTGTACGCCGTGCCGCGAAGGCATGGGCTGGATGTGGCGCGTGCTCACCCGCATGGCGGAGGGCCGCGCCCAGAAGCGCGAGATCGACATGCTGATGCAGGTGACGACCCAGATCGAGGGCCACACCATCTGCGCCTTCGGCGACGGCGCCGCCTGGCCGGTGCAGGGCCTGCTGCGGCATTTCCGGCCCGAGATCGAGCGGCGCATCGACGCCTATACGCGCAACGCCGACCCGCACGGCGCGGTGCGCGAGCCCACTGCGCAGGCGGCGGAGTAAGCGCGATGCACCTCGCCCAGTTCAACATCGCGCGCATCCGCTACCCGCTCGACGATCCGCGCATGGCGGAGTTCGTCGACAACGTGCAACGCGTCAACGCCTTGGCCGAGCAGATCGACGGCTTCGTCTGGCGGCTGCAGGACGACAGCGGCCACGCCATGAACATGACGGTCTACGGCGATCCGGCCATCCTGCCGAACCTGACCGTTTGGAAAAGCGCGGCCGCGCTCGAACGCTTCGTCTGGCAGACCGTGCACGGCCGTTTCTATCGCCGCCGCGAGGACTGGTTCGAGCCGATCGAGACGCCGCTGGTGCTGTGGTGGGTGGCGGAGGACGAACGCCCGCCGCTCGAGGAGGGCGTCAAGCGACTCGATCATCTCAAGGCGCGCGGCCCGAGCGACTACGCTTTCGGCTGGGCGCAGCTCGCTGATGCCAAGCTTTGGACGACGCAGCGCGGCGTCAAGCTTGCGCCCGCTGCGGTCGCGGCGGAATAGCGCAAGGCCGCGCCGTGGGGCAGAACAATGTCATGGGACAACAGGAACCTGAGGTGCTTCAACTGCAAGTCCTGGTGGCCGATGCCCGAGGGCGCAGGGCGCGAGGCCAGCCGCGAGCATTCGATCCTCGGCCAATGCCGGCGCTTTGCGCCGCCGACGCAAGTTTCGGATCTGCCGGATCACGGCAGGCACTATCCGGTCTGGGCAACGACCAAGCGCGACGACTGGTGCGGCGATCACCAGCACAAGGAAATGTGAGCTAAAGACGACGGCCATGGCCAAGATCATAGTCGACGGTAAAGAGATCGACGTTCCGCCGGAGTACACGTTACTCCAGGCCTGCGAAGCCGCGGGCGCGGAAATCCCGCGCTTCTGCTTCCACGAGCGTCTGTCGATCGCCGGCAATTGCCGCATGTGCCTGATCGAGGTTGCCGGCATCCCCAAGCCGCAGGCCTCCTGCGCCATGGGGGTGAAGGACCTGCCGCCGAAAAAGGACGGCACGCCGCACGTGCTCAATACGCGTACGCCGATGGTGAAGAAGGCGCGCGAAGGCGTGATGGAGTTCCTGCTCATCAACCATCCGCTCGATTGCCCGATCTGCGACCAGGGCGGCGAGTGCGATCTGCAGGACCAGGCCATGGCCTACGGCGTCGATGCCTCGCGCTATGCCGAGAACAAGCGTGCGGTCGAGGACAAATATATCGGGCCGCTGGTCAAGACCATCATGACGCGCTGCATCCATTGCACGCGCTGCATCCGGTTCTCGACCGAGGTGGCCGGCGTGCCGGAGCTCGGCGCCATCGGCCGCGGCGAGGACATGGAGATCACGACCTACCTCGAGCACGCCATGAGCTCGGAGCTGCAGAGCAACGTCGTCGATCTCTGCCCGGTCGGCGCGCTCACCTCGAAGCCCTATGCCTTCTCGGCGCGGCCCTGGGAGCTCACCAAGACGCAGTCGATCGACGTCATGGACGGCCTCGGCTCGGCCATCCGCATCGACACCCGCGGCCGCGAGGTGATGCGCATCCTGCCGCGCCGCAATGACGAGGTGAACGAGGAGTGGATCTCCGACAAGACCCGCCATGTCGTCGACGGGCTGCGCACGCAGCGGCTCGACCAGCCCTATATCCGCGTCAACGGCCGCCTGAAACCGGCGACCTGGAAGGAAGCCTTCGCCATCATCGCCAACAAGGTGAAGGCTGCGCGGGCCGAGCGTATAGGTGCGCTCGCCGGGCAACTGGCGGCGGTCGAGGACATGTTCGCGCTCAAGGCGCTGATGGCGGCGCTCGGTTCAAACAACATCGACGCGCGCTACCCCGGTTCGCCGCTGCACCCCAAATTCGGCCGGGCCAGCTACCTGTTCAATTCGACGATCGCCGGCATCGAACAGGCCGACGCCATTATCCTGATCGGCACCAATCCGCGGCGCGAGGCGGCGGTGCTCAACGCGCGCATCCGCAAGCGGTACCTCAAGGGCAACGTGCTGATCGGCGTCGTCGGTGAAAAGGCCGATCTGACCTACAAGTATAATTATCTGGGCGCCGGTCCCGAGAGCCTGGCGCAGCCCGACATCGGCAAGGCCGAGAAGCCGATGTTCATCATCGGCCAGGGCGCGCTCAACCGCCCCGATGGCGCCGCCGTGCTGGCGATGGCCGCGAAAGCCGCAGGCTCCCTCGGCGCCGTCAAGGACGGCTGGAACGGCTTCAATATCCTGCATCACGAGGCGGCGCTTGTCGGCGCGCTCGACGTCGGCTTCGTGCCGGGCGAGGGCGGCCTCGATACCGCGGCGATGCTTGGCGCGGGCGCGCTCGACGTCCTGTTCCTGCTCGGCGTCGACGAGGTCGAGGTGCCGGCCGGCGCCTTTGTCGTCTATATCGGCACCCACGGCGACCGCGGCGCCCACCGCGCCGACGTCATCTTGCCGGGCGCGGCCTACCCGGAAAAATCCGGCATCTATGTCAATACCGAGGGCCGCGTGCAGATGGGCGAGCGCGCCGCCTTCCCGCCGGGCGATGCGCGCGAGGACTGGGCGATCATGCGCGCGCTATCGGCGGCGCTCGACAAGACACTGCCGTTCGACTCGCTTGCCGCCTTGCGCCGCGCCATCTATGCCGCCCATCCGCACATGATGCGCATCGGCGAGATCGCGCCGGGCGAGGCTGCCGACATCGGCAGGCTTGCCGGGCTCGGCGGCGCAGCCGACAAGAAACCGTTCAAGCCGGCGGTCGGCGACTTCTATCTGACCAACGCGATTGCCCGGGCCTCCGCGGTGATGGCGGAATGTTCCGCCTTGGCGCAGGCATCGGCGAAAAATCCGTCGATGACGGCGGCGGAGTAGGGAGCCATGGATTTCTTCTGGACCTATCTCTGGCCGGTGATCGTGATCGTGGCGGAATCCGTGCTGCTGCTGGTCGTGCTGCTGGTCGCCATCGCCTACATCCTGCTCGCCGACCGCAAGATCTGGGCGGCGGTGCAGATCAGGCGCGGACCCAACGTGGTCGGGCCCTGGGGCCTGTTCCAATCCTTCGCCGACCTCTTGAAATTCGTGGTGAAGGAGCCGGTCATTCCCGCCGGCGCCAACAAGGGCGTGTTCCTGCTGGCGCCGCTGGTCACCTGCGTGCTGGCGCTTGCCGCCTGGGCGGTGATCCCGTTCAACGTCGGCTGGGTGATCGCCGACATCAATGTCGGCGTGCTCTATATCTTCGCCATCTCCTCGCTGATGGTCTACGGCGTCATCATGGCGGGCTGGGCGTCGAATTCGAAATACCCCTTCCTCGCCGCGCTGCGCTCGGCGGCACAGATGGTGTCCTACGAGGTTTCCATCGGCTTCGTCTTCATCACCGTGCTGCTCTGCGCCGGCTCGCTCAATCTCTCCAAGATCATCGAGGCGCAGGACGGGCCGTATGGTCTGTTCTCATGGTATTGGCTGCCGCTGTTGCCGATGTTCGTGGTGTTTTTCGTCTCGGCCCTGGCGGAGACCAATCGCCCGCCGTTCGACCTGGTCGAGGCGGAATCAGAGCTGGTGGCCGGCTTCATGGTCGAATACGGCTCGACGCCCTACATGATGTTTATGCTCGGCGAATACGTGGCGATTGCCACCATGTGCGCCATGGGCACCATCCTGTTCCTCGGCGGCTGGCTGCCGCCGGTGCCCTACGCGCCCTTCACCTGGATCCCGGGCATTATCTGGTTCGCCAGCAAGGCGCTGTTCCTGTTCTTCATGTTCGCCATGGTGAAGGCGATCGTTCCGCGCTACCGCTACGACCAGCTGATGCGGCTCGGCTGGAAGGTGTTTCTGCCGCTGTCACTGGCCATGGTGGCGATTGTCGCCGCCGTCATCCAGTACGGCGGGTTCGCTTCGGCGGCAGCAAAGTGAGGGCGCGATGAGGCTCGTCGGATCCGCCAAGGCGCTGTTTCTCTGGGAGTTCGTCATCGGGCTCGCGCTCGGCATGCGCTATTTCTTCCAGCCCAAGGCGACGCTGAACTATCCCTTCGAGAAGGGGCCGATCTCGCCGCGCTTCCGCGGCGAGCACGCGCTGCGCCGCTACCCCAACGGCGAGGAGCGCTGCATCGCCTGCAAGCTGTGCGAGGCGATCTGCCCGGCGCAGGCCATCACCATCGAGGCCGGCCCGCGCCGCAACGACGGCACGCGGCGCACCACGCGCTACGATATCGACATGGTCAAATGCATCTATTGCGGGCTGTGCCAGGAGGCCTGCCCGGTCGACGCCATCGTCGAGGGCCCGAATTTCGAATTCGCCACCGAGACGCGCGAGGAGCTTTACTACGACAAGGAAAAGCTGCTCGCCAACGGCGACCGCTGGGAGCGCGAGATCGCCAAGAACATGGCGCTCGACGCGCCGTACAGGTGATTTGATGTTGGGCTTGGCGCGCGCAGCGGACACGGTATCACCCGCCCCTGGAGGGGGAGGGTCGCCGCCGAACGTGAGTGAGGCGGCGGGGTGGGGTGAGCTTGGCTCGCCAAGAGCGCGCGCGGAGAGGCGAACATGATCGTCGCCGCGCTGTTCTTCTATCTCTTTGCCGGCATCTGCGTGGCCAGCGCCTTCATGGTGATCGCGGCGCGCAATCCCGTGCACTCGGTGCTGTATCTCATTCTCGCCTTCGTCAACGCCGCCGGCCTGTTCGTAATGATGGGCGCCGAATTTCTCGCCATGATCCTGATCGTGGTCTATGTCGGCGCCGTCGCCGTGCTGTTCCTGTTCGTGGTGATGATGCTCGACGTCGACTTCGCCGAGCTGAAGCAGGGCGCGCTGCAATATCTGCCGATCGGCGCGCTGGTCGGCGCCATCTTCCTTGCCGAATTGCTGCTGGTGGTCGGCGCCTGGGCGATCGGGCCGGGCGTGCCGCAGACTATCACCGCGCCGATCCCGGCGAACGTCGCCAATACCGAGGCTATCGGCCTCGTGCTCTACACCAAATACGTCTACTTCTTCGAAGCCGCCGGCATGGTGCTGCTGGTCGCCATGGTTGGCGCCATCGTGCTGACGCTGCGGCACAAGACGCGCGTGCGCCGGCAGGTCATCGCCGATCAGGTGTTCCGCCGGGTTGAGGATTCGATCGAGATCGTCAAGGTGAAGCCGGGGCAGGGGCTCAACGCATGACCATCGGTCTCGGACATTACCTTTCGGTCGCCGCCATCCTGTTCACCTTCGGGGTGTTCGGAATTTTCCTCAACCGCAAGAACGTCATTATCATCCTGATGTCGATCGAACTGATCCTGCTCGCGGTCAACATCAACCTGGTCGCCTTCTCCACCCATCTCGGCGACATCGTCGGGCAGATTTATGCGCTGATCGTTCTCACCGTGGCCGCTGCGGAAACCGCGATCGGCCTTGCCATCCTGGTCGTGCTCTACCGCAATCGCGGCTCGATCGCCGTCGAAGACATCAATTTGATGAAGGGCTGAGGCGAAGATGTATCAAGCGATCGTTTTCTTGCCTCTGCTCGGCGCGATCCTGGCCGCGATTATCGCGCTCGCCGGCGCACGGGCGCGCTGCCCCGGCGAAGGACCGCCGCCGGGCCTGGAGGAAAACGCCGCCGCGCACGCCCAGCCGCACGCGCATGCCGCGCACGCGGACGCCACGCATCACGCCCATGACGAGCACGGCGCGCATGAGCCGGCCGCCGCCGGTTCGCGCACCACGGAGCTTATCACCACGACGCTGCTGATGATCTCCATGATCCTGTCGTGGATCGCCTTCGTGCAGGTCGGCTTTGCGCATGACGAGGCGCGTGTGCCGGTGTTCACCTGGATGGCCTCGGGCAACCTCTCGATCGCGTGGTCGCTGCGCATCGACACCTTGACGGCGGTGATGCTGGTGGTGGTGACGTCGGTGTCGGCCTTCGTTCACCTCTATTCGATCGGCTACATGGCGGAGGACCCGTACCGGCCGCGCTTCTTCGGCTACCTGTCGATGTTCACCTTCGCCATGCTGATGCTGGTGACCGCGGACAACCTGGTGCAGCTGTTTTTCGGCTGGGAAGGCGTCGGTTTGGCGAGCTATCTGCTGATCGGCTTCTGGTATCACAAGCCGGAGGCTAACGCCGCCGCCATCAAGGCCTTTGTCGTCAACCGGGTAGGCGACTTCGGCTTCGCGCTCGGCATCTTTGCCGTTTTCATGCTGGTCGGCGCCGTCGACCTCGACACCGTCTTTGCCCAGGCGCCGGGCCTCACCGGCAAGACGCTGCCGCTGTTCGGCTGGCAGGTCGATGCGCTGACGCTCACCTGCCTGCTCTTGTTCATGGGCGCCATGGGCAAGTCGGCGCAGTTCCTGCTGCACACCTGGCTGCCGGACGCCATGGAGGGCCCGACGCCGGTTTCGGCGCTGATCCATGCCGCCACCATGGTGACGGCCGGTGTCTTCATGGTGGCGCGGCTGTCGCCGCTGTTCGAGCTTGCCCCGCACGCCAAGGACTTTGTGCTGGTCATCGGCGCAACCACCGCGCTGTTCGCCGCCACCATCGGCCTGGTGCAGAACGACATCAAGCGCATCGTCGCCTATTCGACCTGTTCGCAGCTCGGCTACATGTTCGTCGCCATGGGCGTCGGCGCCTATTCGGTTGGCATGTTCCATCTGTTCACCCACGCCTTCTTCAAGGCGCTGTTGTTCCTCGGCGCCGGCTCGGTGATCCATGCCATGCATCACGAGCAGGACATCCGCGCCATGGGCGGGCTCAAGGACCGCATCCCGTTCACCTACGTCGTCATGATCGTCGGCACGCTGGCGCTCACCGGCTTTCCGCTCACCGCCGGCTATTTCTCCAAGGATGCCATCATCGAGGCGGCGTTCGTCGGCAAGAACGCGGCGGCGCTCTACGCCTATATCTGCGTCATCAGCGCCGCGCTGCTGACCTCGTTCTATTCCTGGCGGCTGATCTTCAAGACCTTCCACGGCGAGCCGCACGACCGCGCGCATTGGCGGGCGGCGCAGGAAAGCCCGATGGTGATGCTGATCCCGCTCGGCTTCCTCGCCTTCGGCTCGATCTTCGCCGGCCTGCCGTTCAAGGAAATCTTCGCCGGCCACGGCGTCGAAACGTTCTTCCGCGAATCGCTGACCTTCGCCAAGACCAACACCGTGCTTGAGGACATGCACAAGGTGCCGCCGGTGATCGGTCTGCTGCCGACGGTGATGATGGCGATCGGCTTTGTCATCGCCTGGCACTTCTATGTGCGGCGGCCCGACATCCCGGCCGAGCTCGCCCGCCAGCACGAGGTGCTCTACAAGTTCCTGCTCAACAAGTGGTACTTCGACGAGATCTACGACGCGCTGCTGGTGCGGCCGGTGAAGCGGCTCGGCTACCTGTTGTGGAAGGGCGGCGACGGCTGGCTGATCGACGGCTTCGGACCGGACGGCGTGTCCTCGCGCGTCCTTGACGTCACCCGCAACGTCATCCGCCTGCAGACCGGCTACCTCTACCACTACGCCTTCGCCATGCTGATCGGCGCGGCGATCTTCATCACCTGGTTCATGTTCGCGTTCCGATAGGCAGCAGCGATGAATTGGCCGATCCTCTCCGTCGTCACCTTCCTGCCGCTGTTCGGCGCGCTCTTGGTCATGCTGCTGACGCGCGGCGACACGCCGATCGCGCGCGGCACCGCGCGCTGGATCGCGCTGTGGGCGACGCTGATCACGTTTGCGATTTCGCTGGTGATGGTGGCGCGCTTCGACCCGGCCTCGCCGGAATTCCAATACGTCGAGAAGCACCCCTGGCTGGGCGTCGCCTTCTACCACATGGGCGTCGACGGCATTTCGCTGCCCTTCGTCATCCTCACGACGGCGCTGATGCCGATCTGCATCCTGGCGAGCTGGACCGCGATCCAGAGGCGCGTCAAGGAATACATGATCGCCTTCCTGATCCTGGAAACGCTGATGGTCGGCACCTTCGCGGCGCTCGATCTGGTGCTGTTCTATCTGTTCTTCGAGGGTGGCCTGATCCCGATGTTCCTGATCATCGGCGTCTGGGGCGGGCCGCGGCGCGTCTATGCGAGCTTCAAGTTCTTCCTCTATACGCTCGCCGGCTCGGTGCTGATGCTGCTTGCCATCATGGCGATGTACTGGGACGCCGGCACCACCGACATCCCGACGCTGCTGCGCCACGGCTTCCCGCTGGCCTTGCAGAAATGGGCGTGGTTTGCGTTCTTTGCCTCCTTCGCCGTCAAGATGCCGATGTGGCCGGTGCATACCTGGCTGCCCGATGCCCACGTCGAGGCGCCGACCGCCGGCTCGGTGATCCTCGCCGCCATCCTCTTGAAAATGGGCGGCTACGGCTTCCTGCGCTTCTCGCTGCCGATGTTCCCGGTCGCCAGCCACGATTATGCGCCGCTCATCTTCACGCTGTCGGTCGTCGCCATCGTCTACACCTCGCTGGTGGCGCTGATGCAGGAGGACGTCAAGAAGCTGATCGCCTATTCTTCGGTCGCCCATATGGGCTTCGTGACGATGGGCATCTTCGCCGCCACCGCGCAGGGCGTTGCCGGCGGCATATTCCAGATGATCTCGCACGGCGTCGTGTCGGGCGCGCTGTTCCTCTGCGTCGGCGTCGTCTATGACCGGATGCACACCCGCGAGATCGCGTTCTACGGCGGCCTGGTCAACCGCATGCCGCTTTACGCCTTTGTTTTCATGGTGTTCACGCTTGCCAATGTCGGCTTGCCGGGCACCTCGGGCTTTGTCGGCGAATTCCTGTCGCTGCTCGGCACCTTCAAGGTCAACACCTCGGTCGCCTTCATCGCCACGCTGGGCGTCATTCTGTCGGCCTGTTACGCGCTGTGGCTGTATCGCAAGATGATCTTCGGCCCGCTCAAGCCGGCGGTTGCCGGGATCAGGGATCTCGGCTGGCGCGAGAACATCATCTTCGCGCCGCTGGTGGCGCTCACCATCTTGCTCGGCGTTGCGCCCAAGCCGGTGCTCGACATTTCCGCGGCCTCCGTCACGCAGCTGCTCGAGCGTTACACGCGGGCGGTCAAGGCGGCGGATGTCGAGCGGGCGCAGGCCAAGGTCGCCGCGGCCGACATCGGCGCGAGGTCCGCGCCATGATCGAGCTGTCGCAATTGTCGCCTTGCCTGCCGCTGCTGCCGGAAATCGTGCTGGCGACCGGCGCCATGCTGATGCTGATGTTCGGCGCGGCAGGCGGCGAGCGCAGCGGGCCGGCGGTCAATGGCTGGTCGATCGCGGTCATGGTGCTGGCCGGCTATGCGCTGATCGCCTGGGTTCCGGCGGGACGCCTGGCGCTGTTCGAGGGCAGCTTTGTCGTCGACGATTTCTCTCGATTTCTCAAGCTGTTGACGCTCACCGGCTCGGCCGGCGCGCTGGCGCTGTCGCTCGATTATCTCAAGCTGGCGCGGCAGCAGAAATTCGAATACGGCGCGCTGTTTCTGCTGTCGACGCTCGGCATGTTGATGCTGATCTCGGCGAGCGACCTGATCGCGCTCTACCTCGGGCTCGAGCTGATGAGCCTGTCGCTCTACGTGGTCGCGGCCTTCGACCGCGACAATGTGCGCTCGACCGAAGCCGGCCTCAAATATTTCGTGCTCGGCGCCTTGTCGTCCGGCATGCTGCTCTATGGCGCCTCGTTGATCTATGGCTTCACCGGAACCGTGAATTTCGCCGGCATTGCCAGGGCGACCGCCAATGGCGCCGGCATCGGCTTGATCTTCGGGCTGGTGTTCCTGTTCGCCGGCTTCTGCTTCAAGATTTCGGCGGTGCCGTTCCACATGTGGACGCCCGACGTCTACGAGGGCGCGCCGACGCCGGTGACGGCCTTCTTTGCCGCCGCGCCCAAGGTGGCGGGCATTGCCGTGTTCGTGCGCGCGACCGTGGTCGCCTTCCCCGGCATCACGCATGAGTGGCAGCAGATCGTGGTGTTCGTCTCGATCGCGTCGATGGCGCTCGGCGCCTTTGCCGCGATCGGCCAGCGCAACATCAAGCGCCTGATGGCCTATTCCTCGATCGGTCATATGGGCTTTGCGCTGGTCGGCCTGGCCGCCGGCACCGCCGAAGGCGTCGAGGGCGTGTTGGTCTACATGACGATCTACGTCGCCATGACGCTCGGCACCTTCGCCGTCATTCTGTTCATGCGCCGCGGCGGCACGGCGGTGGAGACCATCGGCGATCTGGCCGGGCTGTCGCGCACGCATCCGACGGTGGCGTTTCTTCTGGCGATGCTGCTGTTCTCGCTCGCCGGCATCCCGCCGCTCGCCGGTTTCTTCGCCAAGTTCTATGTCTTCCTCGCCGCCATCAAGGCCGGGCTCTATGTGCTCGCCGTGATCGGCGTGCTCACCAGCGTCATCGGCGCCTATTATTATCTGGCGATCGTCAAGCTGATGTATTTCGACGAGCCCAAGCCCGGCTTCGATGCGATGCCCGGTCTGCTGCGCATCGTGCTCGGCATTGCCGGCCTGATCAACATCCTGTTCTTTGCCTATCCGGCGCCGATCCTCGGCGCAGCGACGGCGGCGGCAGCCTCGCTCTTTTGAATGAACCGCGACGTCACGGGCCTGGCGGGGGCCCGGCACAAAGCCTACGACACGCTCGGTTCGACCAATGCCGAGGCGCTGGCGCTTGCGCGCGCCGGCGAGCGCGGGCCGTTGTGGATCACGGCCAGAACGCAGACCGCCGGCCGCGGACGGCGCGGCAGCGCCTGGGTTTCCGCGCCCGGCAATCTGTTTGCCACCTTGCTGCTCACCGAGCCGTCGGTACCGGCGGTGGCGCCGCAGTTGTCATTCGTGGCGGCGCTGGCGTTGCATGACGCGGTGAGCGAGGCTGCGCCGCAGCTTGCCCCCTCGCTGGCGGTGAAATGGCCGAACGATCTCCTGCTCGGCGGCCGGAAACTAGCCGGCATCCTGATCGAAGGCGGCAGCGAAGGGGGGTTCGCGGTCGCCATCGGCTTCGGGGTGAATTGCGCTTCCCACCCGGACAGTACCAACCACCCGGCGACCGATCTTGCGGCAAACGGCGCGGAGGTTGCGCCCGCGCGCATGTTTGCCGGCCTCGGGCCGGCGATGGATCGCCGCCTGTCGCAATGGCGGAAGGGGGAGGGCTTTGCTGCGATCCGCGCCGACTGGCTCAAGCGCTCAGCCAATCTCGGCCGGGATATTTGTGTGCGGCTGCCCGACCGCGAATTGTCGGGCCGTCTCGAAGGCCTGGATGAGGCGGGGCGGCTGCTGCTGAGGACTGCAAACGGTGTTACCGCCGTGACCGCCGGTGATGTGTTCGGACTTTGACCATGGCGCAAGCGACCAACCAGGAATTGGTGTTCGCGCCGCTGGGCGGCGTCGGCGAGATCGGCATGAACCTGTCGATCTACGGTCTTGGCCCGGAACGCGAGCGGCGCTGGCTTGCGGTCGACCTCGGCGTGTCCTTTGCCTCGGAAGAGCACCTGCCCGGCGTCGACCTTATCTTGCCCGACATCCGCTACCTGGTGGAGGAACGCAAGAATCTCGCCGGCATCGTCCTCACCCATGCGCACGAAGATCATTTCGGCGCGCTGCTCGACCTGTGGCCGAAGCTCAAGGTGCCGGTCTTCGCCACGCCGTTCTCGGCGGCTTTGCTCGAAGCCAAATGCGCGACCGAGCCGGGCGCGCCGAAAATCCCGGTGACGGTGGTCGGGCTCGGCAGCCGCTTTTCGGTGGGGCCGTTCGATATCGAGCTCGTCACCATGGCACATTCGATCCCGGAATCGAACGCGCTCATCATTCGCACGCCGCTCGGCAACGTACTGCACACCGGCGACTGGAAGATCGACCCAACGCCCATCCTGGGCGACGCCACCGACGAAAAGAAGCTGCGCGCGCTCGGTGACGAAGGCTGCCTGGCGCTGGTCGGCGATTCCACCAACGCCGTGCGCGAGGGCCGCTCGCCGTCGGAGGCCGACGTCGCCAAATGCATCGCCGATTTGATCAGGACTGCGCCGGGCCGCGTCGCGGTGACGACATTCGCCTCCAATGCGGCGCGCTTGCGCGCCGTCGCCGAGGCGGCGCGCGCCGCCGGGCGCGAGGTGGTGGTGGTCGGCCGCGCCATGGACCGCATCGTCCAGATCGCGCGCGAGACCGGCTATTTCGAAGGTCTGCCCGACTTTCGGCCGCTCGAGGCCTATGCCGCCTTGCCGCCGCGGAAAGTGGTGGCCCTGTGCACCGGCAGCCAGGGCGAGCCGCGCGCCGCGCTCGCGCGCATCGCCGAGGACCAGCATCCCGATATCAAGTTCTCGCGCGGCGACCGCGTGATCTATTCGGCGCGCACGATTCCGGGCAACGAAAAGGCGGTCGGCCGGGTCATCAACGGCCTGATCGAGCAGGGCATCGAGGTCATCACCGACCGCACCCATCTGGTGCATGTGTCCGGGCATCCGCGCCGCGCCGAGCTCGAGCAGATCTTCGGATGGGTCAAGCCGCGCATCGCCATTCCGGTTCATGGCGAGGCGTTGCATCTGACCGAACACGCCGCGCTGGCCCGGCGCTGCGGCATCAAACACGTCATCGAATGCCGCAACGGCGATCTGGTGCGGCTGGCGCCGGACGCCCGCATCATCGACGAAGTGCCGGCCGGGCGCGTCTACAAGGACGGCACGCTGCTGGTCGAGGCCGACGCCCGCACCGTCGCCGATCGCCGCCGGCTGTCCTTTGCCGGAGCCGTTTCGGTGGCGCTGGCGCTGACCGAGGACGGCCGTCTGGCGGATGACCCGTCCTGCGACCTGATCGGGATACCCGAGCGCGACCGCGCCGGCGAGCTCATGTACGAGGCGGTCTACGACACGGTGGTGCAGACGTTCGAATCCCTGCCGCGCGGCAAGCGCCGTGATCCGGACGCCGTCGCCGAGGCCGTGCGGCGCGCCGTCCGCGCCGCCGTCGTCGAGCGCTGGGGCAAGAAGCCGATGTGCCATGTGCACGTCTTGGCGGTATGAACCACAGTGGTCATTCTGGGGCGCGTGCGCAGCAGGCGAACCCGGGATCCATAATCCCTGCGGCGGAGCCTGGATTCCGGGCGCGGCCCTGCGGGCCGTCCCGGAATGACGAGCGGATAGTATTGACGCTAAGATGATCTTGCCGGTTCACGAAAGGACAGACATGATCGGCCGTCTCAATCACGTCGCCATTGCCGTGCGCGATATCGCCAAGGCTGCGGCCGTCTATCGCGATACTTTGGGCGCGGAGGTTTCGGCCAAGGTGGCGCAGCCGGAGCACGGCGTCTCGACCGTGTTCATCACGCTGCCCAATACCAAGATCGAACTGCTCGAGCCGCTCGGCGAGGCTTCGCCGATCGCGAAATTTCTCGAGAAGAATCCGGACGGCGGCATCCACCACGTCTGCTACGAGGTCGCCGACATCCGCGCCGCGCGCGACCGCCTGAAGCGGCAGGGCGCCCGCGTGCTCGGCGACGGCGAGCCCAAGATCGGCGCCCATGGCAAGCCGGTGCTGTTCCTGCACCCCAAGGACTTCTGCGGCACCCTGGTCGAACTGGAACAGGCCTGATGGCGATTTCAACCGCGCTTGCGATCTACTTCATCGTCTGGTGGCTGGTGCTGTTTGCGGTGCTGCCCTGGGGTGTACGCAGTCAGGAGGAAAGCGGCGACGTTTCGCCAGGCACCGATCCCGGCGCGCCGGCCGTCCACAAGGTCTGGATCAAGCTGCTGTGGACGACGGTGATCGCCAGCATCGTGTTCGGCATCTTGGCCGCGGTCTACAAGCTCGGCCTCATCCCCTTCGACTATCTCGCCGCCATATCCGGGCCGCGCCGATAAAAAAAGAGCAGGGCGGTGAGGCCCTGCTCATCGGCGTTCTCGTCCTGACCCCAATTCCTTATCTGTTCTCGATTGGGGCGGCAGCGTGTTCCGCGCCTAGGACTTGCTTCCCTCCCAAGACTTGGACCGCAAGGTGACACCGGTCTTGCCGCCGGCTGCCGTCTTAGCGGGTAAGAAACGCTAGCTCATCGGTGGCACGCTGTCACCAATTTTTCATCGCCGAGCCGGCGCGATGACGACGGGCGCGTCGAGCACGACCGGTTGGCCGCGCGGCACGGCGATGGTCACCCGCACTGTCCAGTTGCCGCCGGCGTCGAGGGTCAGGCCGCCGACCTGCCAGGTTCCATCTGCTTGTTGCAGCGCGGCGCGATCAATGGCCTGCCCGCCGGGGGTGGGTGGCTCAAGCCCGAGCCGGACGGCGTCCGCGGGGAATTCCGATGAATCTTCGTTCATGACGCGAATAGAGGCAGTGGCGGGGCCGGCGCGGCCGGGGTTGATGAGGACGTCCACCATGGCCTGTTCGGAGTGGATGTGGACGAAGGCTGCATCCTCGGGAATGTCGAGCGGCGGCAAATGGTGGTGCGAGGCGGGCTCCATGCTGCCAAGGGCGCCGACCAGCAGCAGCACGCCCGCGCCCAAGGCGGTTTCCGCCAGGCTGTTGCGCGCCAGAGCGCGCCGGGCGCCGGCCCTCTCCAGGCGGGGCGTGAGGTGGAACCGGTTGACCGCGGCGATCGCCAGCATGGCGGCAAACAGGCCGATCTTGAGGGCAAGCAGGCGGCCATAGTCCGTGGCGATCAGGTCGCGCGGGCTGCTCAGCAGCATCCAGCTGTTGATCAGGCCGGTCGCGAGGAGCGCGGCGACGCTGGCCACCCCGAGCGTCGAAAATCGCGCCGCGGCACGGGGGGCAAGCTTTGGTGGCTGCCGCGACCCTGTCAGCAGCAGGGCGAGGGCCGGTAAAGCTCCAAGCCAGGCGCCGGCGGCGATGAGATGGATCGCATCGGAGACGATATGCAATTGACCGAGGATGCCCGGCGTCGCACCGGCGTGACCGATCAATGCAAGCGGCGCAAGAAGAGCGGCCGCCGCGGCGAGGTGCAGCCAGCGCAAATGCCGCCACGGCAACAGCGCGGCGAGCAAGAGGGCGGCAAGGAGACGCCCGCTCCAGACCTCGCCGAAGCGGGTTTCAGTCTGGACCTGCCATAGCCCGCCATGCAGGCAGACCTCGGCCAGCGGCGCGCCGTAGATGTCGGCGGCGAGCAAGGCCAGCCAAAGGGCCCCCGAGGCGATGGCAACCGCGATCGCGGCCCAGGTCATGATGGCGAGCCGCCGGCGCAAGCCGGAGGAAATTTTCGCGCCGCCGCACGCCGGCTCAGCCACCAGCACGATGAAGCACACCGTGCCCGCCGCCAGGATCGTGGCGGCGAAGTGTATTGCACGCGCCAAAATGATCGGGTCGCTCACGCTCTGCCTCGGAGTGGCGCGTTTGCCCGTTACGGGCCGACGCGAAAGCTGAAGCTCCCTGTGGTGCGATGGGTATCCACCGAAAGAACACGCCACATCACCCGGTAAGTCCCCGCCGGCAGCGGTTTGAGACCGACACGCATTTCCGCCCCGCTGGTCCGCGCCGGTCCCGAGGTCATCGAAGCGCCGGACGCGTTTCGCACCTCTATGGCGCTGAATTTCGGTTCGAGAGTCTCGGTGAAGGTCAGCACCAGCTCTTTCGGCGCCGGGCTGACTGTGCTGCCGACCGCAGGTGAGGCATGGTCGAGCATGGCATGAGCATTCGCCACGGCCGGAGCCGCGGCCAAGACAACAGCCACGACAAGCGCTCGTATTGTCATCGTCCTCATCTCCCTGTGCTGGCGAAAATCGGGCGGCCGATGGTGGTCGGCGCGATGTCGTCGAGATAGAAGTGCAGCTGGCCGATCACGCCGACGTTTGAGCCGCTGTCGCGATTGACCGGGATCAGCGCTTCGACGCCGAATTGCGCGTACTTGCCGGCCCAGATGATGCCGGGATTGACGGTGCCGGTGGTCCTGGTCCCCGAGGTGAAGGTGTTGGAGACGGGCGTTTCGAACGAGGCTTCCACAATCGGGATCAGGTGGTTGACGACATCCGGCAGGCCGAGATCGACGACGGCGGATTTCAGATACGGCATGCTGTATTGCAGCGAGCCGCCCCAGGTCAGCACGCGCGGATTGAATTCGACGTCCAATCCGCCGTCGTCGCCGGGATTGACCGTCTTCGATACGCCCGGGATCTCATAACCGACCACGCCGGTGACGGCAAAAGGCCGCAGCCAGTCGGCCGGCAGATCGCCGAAGCCCTTGCCGAAATAGATCGTCGGCGCGTAGGTCGAGAAACGCTCGGCGCCCAGGCTTTGCGCGCCGCTGCCGCCCCATTCGATTTCGAGCCCGGCGGAGAGCACGAACTCGTGCGCCTCGTTCTTGTAGAGGCGATACTTGAAGCTCGTCTCCAGGTTCTGGAAGCCGCTGGCTCCGCGCCCGGTGGGTCCGCCCGGCGCGGAGAGATGCGACCAGGTCGGCGATACGGCGACGGCGAAGTCCTCGGTGACGCGCTTTGCGAACTCGGCCGACAGGTCGATTTGGCGGAACCGCGGCGCCTCGCCGGTTTTGGTGAGCGCGATGGTCGGCAGGGCCAGTTCGTCGTTGACGCCCGGGTCGTCGACGGTGAGCGTTGCCGGGAAGAAGCGGTTGCCGACGATCTCGTGGGCGTGGGCGAGGCTTGCAAAACATGCGGCTGCCGCGCCGGCAAGCGCGGCGTAGCGCCGAAGTGACAGTGACATTCAGAGACTCCAATTCGCGATGACGGACGCAGGTTCGACGTCAGGCGAAGCGGGGAGGTCCCTGGGCAAGCTTGGGCGAAACGGTCGCCGGATGGAGGACGGCGTTGGCCGTGACCGGCCGCAGCACGTGGAGGAGAGGAGCGGGCGCAAGCCGTCCGGCAAGAACAGCGTCGAGCACCGGCGGCGCCGCCGCGGCGCTGCACAGATTGCAATGCTCGCAGCCGTGCCAGGCCGCATCCGCCGGACCGGGAGCCTGCGCATCGCTCGCGGCCGCGGTGCTGTGACAGATCACCTGGAACGGATCGGCTGCCGCCGCGGCAAGCGGCGCCAGGCCGAGCAAAAGCCCGTGCAGCGCGATCGCGACGATCGCCAGCATGCTCGAGGCTCGTCTTATCCGCGTCGGCATTGCGGTCCCTTGGGTGCTGCGACCCTAGCATGGATATAGATGCCGCAGGCGGCGATAAATTCCCGGAAAATCCGCCCGGGCCTTGTCTTTTGCCAGCCGATCCGCTTTCAGTCTGGCTGCGCCACATCGAATCCGTCAGCCATTCCATGCGCCTGTCCCGTTATTTCCTGCCCATCCTGCGCGAGACCCCGAAAGAGGCGGAGATCGTCTCGCACCGGCTGATGCTGCGCGCGGGCATGATGCGGCAGGAAGCCGCGGGCATCTACGCCTTCCTGCCGCTCGGCCTGCGCGTGCTGCAGAAGATCTGCCGGATCGTGCGCGAGGAGCAAGATCGCTCCGGCGCCATCGAACTCCTGATGCCGATCATCCAGTCGGCCGAGCTGTGGCGCGAGAGCGGCCGCTACGAGGCCTACGGCAAGGAGATGCTGCGCATCAAGGACCGGCACGAGCGCGACATGCTGTACGGGCCGACCAACGAGGAAATGATCACCGAGATCTTCCGCGCCTACGTCAAGTCGTACAAGGACCTGCCGCTCAACCTCTATCACATCCAGTGGAAATTCCGCGACGAGGTGCGGCCGCGCTTCGGCCTGATGCGCGGGCGCGAATTCCTGATGAAGGACGCCTATTCCTTCGATCTCGATCAGGCCGGCGCCCGGCACTCCTACAACAAGATGTTCGTCGCCTACCTGCGCACCTTCGCGCGCTTGGGGCTCAAATCGATCCCGATGCGCGCCGAGTCGGGGCCGATCGGCGGCAACCTCTCCCACGAATTCATCATCCTCGCCTCGACCGGCGAGTCGGAAGTGTTCTGCCACAAGGACTATCTCGACATGGCGGTGCCGGGCGCCGACGTCGATTTCGACGACGTCAAAGGCCTGCAAGCCATCGTCGACGGCTGGACGTCGCAATACGCTGCGACCTCCGACATGCACGATGCCGCGGCTTTCGCCAAAGTGCCGGCCGACAAGCAGGTGACCGCGCGCGGTATCGAGGTCGGCCATATCTTCTATTTCGGCACCAAATATTCCGAGCCGATGAAGGCCACGGTGCAGACGCAGGACGGCAAGGAGGTGCCGGTCCACGGCGGCTCCTACGGCATCGGGCCGTCGCGGCTGGTCGCCGCCATCATCGAGGCCTCGCACGACGAGGCCGGCATCGTCTGGCCGGAGCCGGTGGCGCCGTTCAAGGTCGCGATCCTCAACCTCAAGCAGGGCGACGCAGCAACCGACGGCGCCTGCGCCAAGCTTTACGCCGAGCTGACGGCCAAGGGCGTTGAGACGCTCTATGACGACCGCGACGAGCGCGCCGGCGCCAAGTTCGCGACCGCCGACCTGATCGGCATTCCCTGGCAGGTGCTGATCGGACCCAAGGGGCTGGCCGAGGGCAAGGTCGAGGTGAAGAAACGCGCCGGCGGCAGCCGCGAGATGATGACGCCGGCGGCGGCGCTCGATCTGCTCACAAAGTAACTGTCATTCCGGGACGCGAGCAAAGCTCGCGGACCCGGAATCCAGATCGATAATCGAGCCTTTCGCGTGGGGCTCTGGATTCCGGGTTCGCCGCTGCGCGGCGCCCCGGAATGACACCGGCAAAAATCCTGTGTGCGGCCAAGGACTTTGGGTGTGCCGGGCGGCACGAATCCGCCAGAATTGCATGTAACTCCCGGAAGAGTGGGAACCAGCAGTCGATGACCGAGCCTACCGGCACGCGGCCCTTCTCCCCGTTCGAGTGGATGCTGTCGCTGCGCTACCTGCGTGCGCGGCGCAAGGAAGGATTCATCTCGGTCATCGCCGGCTTCTCCTTTCTCGGCATTGTGCTCGGCGTCGCCACGCTGATCATCGTGATGGCGGTGATGAACGGCTTCCGTCACGAGCTGCTGGAGAAGATCCTCGGCCTCAACGGCCATCTGCTGATCCAGCCGCTGGAGAAGCCGCTGACCGACTGGGCGGAGGTGTCCGACCGCATCGCCAAGGTGCCGGGCATCAAGCTTGCCGCGCCCATCGTCGAAGGCCAGGCGCTGGCATCCTCGCCGTTCAATTCCGGCGGCGTGCTGGTGCGGGGCATCAGGCTTGCCGATCTCAACCAGCTTCCCTCCGTCGCCAAGAATATCAAGCAGGGCACGCTGCAAGGCTTCGACGAGGGCCAGGGCGTCGCCATCGGCCGGCGGCTCGCCGACCAGCTGTCGCTGCGCTCCGGCGACAACATCACGCTGGTGGCGCCGCAGGGCGCGGTGACGCCGATGGGCACCATGCCGCGCATCAAGGTCTACAAGGTGGCCGCGGTGTTCGAGATCGGCATGTCCGAGTATGACTCGGCCTTCGTCTTCATGCCGCTGAAGGAGGCGCAGGCCTATTTCAACCGCGCCGGCGACGTCACCGCCATCGAGGTCTATACCGCCGACCCCGATCACGTCGACGGCTTCCGCAAGGCGGTGGAGACCGCGGCGGCGCGGCCGATCTTCATGATCGACTGGCGTCAGCGCAACGCCACCTTCTTCACCGCGCTGCAGGTCGAGCGCAACGTCATGTTCCTCATCCTGACGCTGATCGTGCTGGTGGCCGCGCTCAACATCGTCTCCGGCCTCATCATGCTGGTGAAGGACAAGGGCCAGGACATCGCCATCCTGCGCACCATGGGCGCGACCCAGGGCGCCATCATGCGCGTCTTTCTCATCACCGGCGCCTCGATCGGCGTGGTCGGCACCTTTGTCGGCTTCCTGCTCGGCGTCTTGGTGTCGCTCAATATCGAAAGCCTGCGCCAGTTCCTGTCGTGGCTGACCAGCACCGAGCTGTTCTCGCCCGAGCTTTATTTCCTCTCGCATCTGCCCGCCGACATGGATTCGAGCGAAACCATCGCGGTGGTGGTGATGGCGCTGACGCTGTCGCTGCTCGCCACGCTCTATCCGTCGTGGCGGGCGGCGCGCCTCGATCCGGTGGAGGCGCTGCGCTATGAATGAGAGCGTGGTCGGCGTCAGCGTCGAGACGGCGCAGCGGTCCGAGGAAGTGCCGATCCTCTTTTTGCACGACGTCGAGCGCCATTACCGGCAGGGCGACGAGACGCTGCACGTCCTGAACGGCGTCGAGCTCGCGCTGTGGGCCGGGCAGTCGGTGGCGCTGGTGGCGCCCTCCGGCGCCGGCAAGTCGACGCTGTTGCACATTGCCGGCCTGCTCGAGCACGCCGATCACGGCGACGTCTATATCGACGGCCGTTCGACCGCGATCCTGCCCGATCACGAGCGCACCCGCATCCGCCGCCAGGAAATCGGCTTCGTCTATCAGTTCCACCGCCTGCTGCCGGAATTCACCGCGATCGAGAACGTGATGCTGCCGCAGATGATCCGCGGCCTGTCGCGCGGCGAGGCGAGAAAGCGCGCCGGCGAGCTCTTGGCCTATCTCGGTCTCGGCGAACGGCTGACGCACCGGCCGGCGGAATTGTCGGGCGGCGAGCAGCAGCGGGTTGCCATTGCGCGGGCGGTCGCCAACGCGCCGCGGGTTCTGCTCGCCGACGAGCCGACCGGCAATCTCGACGTCCATACCGCCGAGCACGTGTTCGAGGCCTTCGACCAGTTGATCCGCGCCTCGGGCCTTGCCACCATCATCGCCACCCACAACATGGAGCTCGCCGCGCGCATGGACCGGCGCGTGACCTTGCGTGAGGGGCGGGTGGTGGAGATGGAATAGGAGGCGCGGAGGCGTCGTGCGCGGCAAGCTGACCATGGCGCTGACCTATCTGACCAGCATCGCCGCCGGACTGGTGTTCATCTATTTGACGGTCGCGACCGGCGGCCAGATCCTGCCGGTGGTCGGTGCGATCTTGCTGGTGCTGGTTGCGGCCTATCTCGGCTGGCGGGAGTTTTTTGCGCGCGGGCGGGTATGAGCCCGCCGGCGGCGCGCGAGGCAAAGGCCGCCAAATAAAAAACCCCAGCCGAGGTTGGGTCGGCCGGGGCTCGCCTTTTTCCATCCGGGTGGGTTTGGGGGATGGGGGACCCGGGTGAGCAGAGGCATTAATTGCAGTTAACAAGCTCCTAAAGTGCTGCGGGTTGATGTGGGTCAAATGCGCTCTTGGGGGCGCTGGACGCATTGCCGCAGCCGTCCGGCGGTTGCGCCGCGTGCGGACGGGGCGGCTTTTGCCTCGGCCGAGGCAGATTTTATGGGCTCGTTCAATATGTTGGACAGGTTTGCGGACTCCGCTTGACTCTAGAACAGACCATGAACTATGTTCGCTGTCCGTTCTGGGGAGGGATTCGATGTTCAAAGCTGTGGTGCAGGAAGCCGCCGCGCTCGCTTCGCTGGCGATGTTCGTCGGCATGATCGCCATCTGGACCCAGGTCCTCGGCAATCTGTAACCGCCCGTGTCGCGTCGGGTTTGTGTCGCGTATCCGCGTCGTCATGGCCGGCACCCTTGAGCCGGCGCATGACTTCGCGGAATGACACGGGGGACGAAGCCCGGCCATTGAAAAGCGGGCATAGCGCCGCGCCGGCCGGCCTTGGTGGTGGACTTGGGCGCCAGCGGTCCCCAATCTGAGCGGGACCGCAGAATCAGCCGGACCGTGATCGCCGAAGCCATGGCCGAACTCGATTTCGTGCACCTGCACGTGCACTCGTCCTATTCGCTGCTCGAAGGCGCGCTGACGATGGCGCGGCTGGCCGAGCTCGCCAAGGCCGACAAGCAGCCGGCGCTGGCGCTGACCGACACCGACAACATGTTCGGTGCGCTCGAATTCTCCGAAAAGATGGCGGCATCCGGCATCCAGCCGATCGTCGGCTGCGCCATTGCCCTCGACTTTGCCGACACCGACCACGGCCAGCGCAACGGCGGCACCGCGCCCGAACCGGCGCGCGTCGTGCTGCTGGCCGCGCGCGAGGAGGGCTACCGCAGCCTGATGCGTTTATCCTCGCGCGCCTTCCTGGATTCGCCGCCGAACGAAAAGCCCGCGCTCAAGCTTGCCTGGCTCGAGGGCGAGACCGACGGCATCATCTGCCTGACCGGCGGCCCCGGCGGCCCGCTCGATATGGCGATCGCCGCGGGGCAGGGCCATCTCGCCGGCTCGCGGCTCGAGGCGCTGCGCAGTCTGTTTGGCGACCGGCTCTATGTCGAATTGCAGCGCCACGGCACCGCCGCCGAGCGCCGCGCCGAGCCGGTGCTGATCGATCTCGCCTACGGCAAGGGCGTTCCGCTGGTCGCGACCAACGAGCCGTTCTTCGCCACCGCCGCCGACTACGAGGCCCACGACGCGCTGATCTGCATCGCCGAAGGCCGCCTGATTGCTGAGGGCGACCGCCGCCAGCTCACGGTCGAGCACCGCTTCAAGTCGCGCGCCGAGATGACGGCGCTGTTTGCCGACCTGCCGGAGGCGCTGGCCTCGACCGTCGAGATCGCCGAGCGCTCGTCGTTCCGACCGCGCACGCATCAGCCGATCCTGCCGCGTTTCGCCGCCGACCGCGACGAGGCGGCCGAGCTGCGCAAGCGCGCCGAGGAGGGGCTGACGCAGCGCCTGACCACCGCCGGCGTTGCCCCCGGCCATACCGAGGACGAATACCGCGAACGCCTCGACTTCGAGCTCGATGTCATCGCCCGCATGAAATATCCGGGCTACTTCCTCATCGTCTCGGACTTCATCCAGCACGCCAAATCGCAGGGCATCCCGGTCGGACCGGGGCGCGGCTCCGGCGCAGGCTCGCTCGTTTCCTACGCGCTCACCATCACCGACCTCGATCCGATCCGCTTCGGCCTCCTGTTCGAGCGCTTCCTCAATCCCGAGCGCGTGTCGATGCCGGACTTCGACGTCGACTTCTGTCAGGACCGCCGCGACGAGGTGATCCGCTATGTACAGGAGCGCTACGGCCGCGATCAGGTGGCGCAGATCATCACCTTCGGCACGCTGCAGGCGCGCGGCGTCCTGCGCGACGTCGGCCGCGTGCTGCAGATGCCCTACGGCCAGGTCGACAAGCTGTGCAAACTGGTGCCGCAGAATCCGGCGGCGCCGATCTCGCTCGCCCAGGCAATCGAGGGCGAGCCGAAGCTGCAGGCCGAGCGCGACAGCGATCCGACGGTCAAGCGCGCCTTCGAGATCGCGCGCAAGCTCGAGGGCCTGACGCGCCACGCCTCGACCCATGCCGCCGGCATCGTCATCGGCGACCGCCCGCTCACCGAGCTGGTGCCACTCTATCGCGATCCCAAATCCGACATGCCGGTGACCCAGTTCAACATGAAATGGGTCGAGCAGGCGGGCCTGGTGAAGTTCGACTTCCTCGGCCTGAAGACGCTCACGGTGCTCGACGTCGCCCGCAAGCTGGTCAAGCGGCGCGGCGTCGACGTCGATTTGTCCAACATCCCGCTCGACGACAAGCCGACCTACGAGCTCTTGGCCAATGCCGAAGCGGTCGGCGTGTTCCAACTGGAAAGCGCCGGCATGCGGCGCGCGCTGCTCGACATGCGCCCCGACCGCTTCGAGGACGTGATCGCGCTGGTCGCGCTCTATCGCCCCGGCCCGATGGCCAACATCCCGACCTATTGCGCGCGCAAGCACGGCATGGAGCAGCCCGACTACATCCATCCCAAGCTCGAGCCGATCCTGAAGGAGACCTTCGGCGTCATCATCTACCAGGAGCAGGTGATGCAGGCCGCGCAGATCCTGGCCGGCTACACGCTCGGCCAGGCCGATCTGTTGCGCCGCGCCATGGGCAAGAAGATCAGGAAGGAGATGCAGGCGCAGCGCAAGGATTTCGTCGCCGGCGCGGTCGAGCGCGGCGTCGAGCGTCACCAGGCCGACGCCATCTTCGACCTGCTCGAGCGCTTCGCCGAATACGGCTTCAACAAGAGCCACGCCGCCGCCTACGCGCTGGTCGCCTACCAGACCGCCTACATGAAGGCGAACCACCCGGTCGAATTCCTCGCCGCCTCGATGACGCTCGACATGGGCAATACCGACAAGCTCGCCGAGTTCAAGGCGGAGGCCGAGCGCCTCGGCATCCGCGTCGAGCCGCCCTCGATCAACCGTTCCGGCGTCGCGTTCGATGTCGACGGCAACACCATCATCTACGCGCTTGCCGCGTTGAAGGGCGTCGGCCGGCAGGCGGTGGAGGCGATCATCGCCGCGCGCGGCGAGCGCAGGTTTGCCGACCTCGCCGACTTTGCCGACCGCGTCAATCCGCGCGCCGTCAACAAGCGCGTGCTGGAATCGCTGGCCGCCGCCGGCGCCTTCGACGAATTCGAGAAGAACCGCGCCCGGGTGTTGGCGGTGATGGACCGCGTGCTGGCTCGCGCCCAGCGCGCCCAGGACGGGGCGGCGGTCGGGCAGAGCGAACTGTTCGGCGGCGGCGGCAATCGCGAGCCGCTGGCACTGCCGGCAGTGGAGGCATGGCTGCCGGCCGAGCGCCTGCGCCGCGAATACGAGGCGGTCGGATTTTTCCTCTCCGGCCATCCGCTCGACGATTACGCGGCGGCGCTGAAGAAGATGCGCGTGCAGCCCTGGGCGGAGTTTGCCCGCGCCGTCAAGGCGGGCGCGACCGCGGGGCGCGTTGCTGCAACTGTCGTCGCCCGCACCGAGCGGCGCACGCGCACCGGCAGCAAGATGGGCATCATCGGCCTGTCCGATCCGTCCGGACATTTCGAGGCGGTGATCTTCGCCGAAGGCCTCGCCGAGCACCGCGACCTGCTGGAGCCGGGCACCGCGGTTCTGCTGTTCCTGTCGGCCGAAGTACAGGGCGACGACGTGCGCGCCCGCATCCAGTCGGCCGAGCCGCTCGATGCCGCGGCCGCCAACCATCACAAGGGTCTGCGCGTGTTCCTGCGCGACGATAAACCGATCGAGGCGGTCGCCAAGCGGCTCGAACCGGCGCGGCCTGGTCCCGCCAATGGCGATGGCGAAGTCAGCGTCGTCCTGATGCTCAAGCAGGGCACCGAGGTCGAGGTCAAACTGCCCGGCCGCTTCAAGGTCTCGCCGCAGGTCGCCGGCGCCATCAAGGCGGTGCCCGGCGTGGTGTCGGTCGAGGCGCTGTAGTGCGAACCATAAGTCGTTGACGGACCGGCCAAAACCGCCGCCTTGCATCCCTCAAATCGCACCTATATAAGCCCGGCATCACTCACGCGGACGAAATGGCTTTAGGCCCCGACAATGGGTCTTGAAAGGCCGTCCGGTGGCCCCGCAAGGGCTCACAACCGTCCGCGGCGGATCAACCGGAGAACGTTATGGCGCTTCCTGAATACTCGATGCGTCAGCTGCTGGAAGCTGGCGTGCACTTCGGCCATCAGGCCCACCGCTGGAACCCGAAGATGGGGCAATACATCTTCGGCACCCGCAACAACATTCACATCGTCGACCTCGCCCAGACCGTGCCGATGCTGCACCAGGCGTTGCAGGCGGTCAGCGACACCGTCGCCAAGGGCGGCCGCATCCTGTTCGTCGGCACCAAGCGCCAGGCGCAGGACGCCATCGCCGACGCCGCCAAGCGCTCGGCGCAGTATTACGTCAATTCGCGCTGGCTCGGCGGCACGCTGACCAACTGGAAGACCATCTCCGGTTCGATCGCGCGCCTGCGCAAGCTCGACGAGATGCTCAACTCCGGCGAGGCCGGCGGCTACACCAAGAAGGAACGCCTGACCATGCAGCGCGAGCGCGACAAGCTCGATCGCTCGCTCGGCGGCATCAAGGATATGGGCGGCGTGCCCGACCTCCTGTTCGTGATCGACACCAACAAGGAGGACATCGCCATCAAGGAAGCCCAGCGCCTCGGCATCCCGGTGGCCGCCGTGGTCGACACCAATTGCGATCCGGCCGGCATCACCTATGTCATTCCCGGCAACGATGACGCCAGCCGCGCGGTGTCGCTCTATTGCGACCTCGTCGCCAAGGCGGCGATCGACGGCATCTCGCGCGCGCAAGGCGAAATGGGCGTCGACATCGGCGCGCAGGAAAAGCCGGTGGTCACGGAGGAGATCCCGACCGCGCCGGCGGGCGACCTCGGCTTCGAGCAACTGCCCGGGCCGCGCGGTGTCGCCGACGACCTCAAGAAGTTGCCGGGCGTGTCGCCGGCGATCGAAAAGCAGCTCAACGACCTCGGCATTTTCCACTACTCGCAGATCGCCGAGCTCAACGAGAAAGCCGCGCACAATGTCGGCGAGGAGGTCGGGCTGCCGGGCCGCGTGCCGGGCTGGATCGCCAAGGCAAAGGAACTGACGGCGGAAGCCGAGTAGGCGCCCCGCCGTTGCAGGCCCGCGGGCGGCCGCGGGATGGCTTCAGTCAAGGAAAAGATCAATGGCGAATATCTCTGCGCAAATGGTCAAGGAGCTGCGCGAGTCGACCGGCGCCGGCATGATGGACTGCAAGAGCGCGCTGACCGAGACCAAGGGGGACATGCAGGCCGCGGTCGATTGGCTGCGCAAGAAGGGCCTGTCGAAGGCCGCCAAGAAGGCCGGCCGCGTCGCGGCCGAAGGCCTGATCGGTCTGCTGGTGCAAGGCACCAAGGGCGTCGTCGTCGAAGTCAATTCGGAAACCGACTTCGTCGCGCGCAACGATCTCTTTCAAGGCCTGGTCAAGATGATCGCGGATGTCGCGCTGACCGCCGGCACTGATGTCGAGACGATCAAGGCTGCCAAAGCCGGATCGATCACGATCGGCGACTCGATCAACGACACCATCGCCAAGATCGGCGAGAACATGACGCTGCGCCGCGCCGCCTCGCTTTCGGTGAAGCAGGGCGTCATCGGCGCCTACGTGCACAATTCCGTCGCCGACGGTCTTGGCAAGATCGGAGTGCTGGTCGGCCTGGAGTCCTCGGGCAAACCCGACGCTCTTGCCGGCATCGCGCGCCAGGTCGCCATGCATGTCGCCTCCGCCAATCCGCAGGCGGTCGATCCGTCGGGCCTCGATCCCGCCGTTGTGGAGCGGGAGAAGAACGTGCTCGCCGACAAGTTCAAGCAGCAGGGCAAACCGGCTAACGTGATCGACAAGATCGTCGAGTCGGGACTGAAGACCTTCTACAAGGAATCGACGCTGCTCGAGCAGCCGTTCATCTTCGACGACAAGAAGAGCGTGGCGCAGGCGCTCAAAGAGATCGAAGGCCAGGCCGGCGGCCCGATCAAGGTGACCGGCTTTGTGCGTTACGCGCTCGGTGAAGGCATCGAGAAGCAGGAAACCGATTTTGCCGCGGAGGTCGCGGCTGCGGCGGGGCAAAGCTGATCGAAACGCTCGCCGGCGTGGGGGATTGAATGGCTGAGCCGCTCTATCGCCGCGTCATCGTCAAATTGTCCGGCGAGGCGCTCACCGGTTCGCAGGGTTACGGCATCGAGCAGGCCATGGTTGAGCGCATCGCCGCCGATCTGGCGGCGACCGCTTCGCTCGGCGTCGAACTCGGTGTCGTCGTCGGCGGCGGCAACATTTTCCGCGGCGTCGAAGTCTCCAAACGCGGCGTCGAGCGCCCGGTCGGCGACACCATGGGCATGCTGGCGACGGTGATGAATTGCCTGGTGCTCGAGGCCGCGATCGAGCGGGCCGGGCGCGAGGCGCGTACGCTGTCGGCGCTCGCCATGACCGCTGTCTGCGAGACCTACAACCGCAAGCGCGCGATGAAGAACCTTGCCAAGGGGCGGGTCGTTCTGCTCGCCGCCGGCACAGGGAACCCGTTCTTTACGACGGACACGACGGCGGTGCTGCGCGCCGCCGAACTCGACGCGCAGGCCGTTCTCAAGGCGACCAATGTCGACGGGGTCTACAGCGCCGATCCGAAGAAGGACCCCAAGGCCAAGCGCTACGAGCGGCTCGGCCATCAGGAAGCAATCGAGAAGAATTTAGGGGTTATGGATTCGACCGCCTTCGCGCTTGCTCGGGAAAACCGTATGCCTATCATTGTGTTCTCGATCGCGGATAAGGGCGCGATCGAGGCCGTTTTGCGCGGCAAAGGGCGGGCGACAGTCGTCGGTTGAGTGTAAAACCGGCTGGAAAAGGAAAGCGGCCCGCGACCGTTCGGGGGCAAGGCCATGGCAAACACAACGTATGATTTGAACGAAATCAAGCGCCGGATGCACGGCGCCAGCGCCGTCTTGAAGGCCGAGCTCGCGGGCCTGCGCACCGGCCGCGCCTCCGCCCACATGCTCGACCCGGTGATGGTTGACGCCTATGGCGCGCAGATGCCGCTCAATCAGGTGGCGACCGTGAGCGTGCCGGAGCCGCGGCTGCTATCCGTCAACGTCTGGGATCGCTCGCTGGTGCACGCGGTGGAAAAGGCCATCGTCAATTCGAATTTGGGTTTGTCGCCGGCGACCGAAGGGCAGACACTGCGGCTGCGAATCCCTGAGCTCAACGAGGAGCGGCGCAGGGAATTGGTCAAGATCGCGCACAAATACGCCGAAAACGCGCGCGTGGCCGTGCGGCACGTGCGGCGCGATGCGCTCGATGTCGTGAAAAAGCTCGAAAAGGATCACAAGATCAGCAAGGATGACCACGATCGTTTTTCGGCGGAAATTCAGAAGGCGACCGACGCCGGCATCGCCGAGATCGATCAGATGTTGGGGGCGAAAGAAAAGGAGATCCTCACCGTCTGAGGTCACTGAATGACCGAGGTCAAATCTGCGCAAAGCGGCGAGCCGATCAAGGTGCCGCGGCACGTGGCCATCATCATGGACGGCAACGGCCGCTGGGCCGCGGCGCGCGGGCTGCCGCGCGCGGAAGGACATCGGCGCGGAGTCGAGGCGCTTCGTCGCACGGTTCGCGCCGCCAGCGAAATTGGAATTTCTTTTCTCACGATTTTTTCCTTCAGCGCCGAGAACTGGTCGCGGCCGGCGTCCGAGATCGGCGAGCTGATGGGGTTGCTGCGGCGCTTCATTCGCAACGATCTGGCCGAGCTGCACGGGCAAAATGTGCGCGTGCGCATCATCGGCGAGCGCCGCTCGCTCGATCCCGATATCGAACGGCTGCTGAGCGAGGCCGAGGAGCTCACCAAGAACAATGATGGCCTCAATCTGGTGGTGGCGTTCAATTACGGCGCCCGCCAGGAGATCACGCGCGCGGTCCGCCGCATCGCCGAAGAGGTCGCGCAGGGCAGAATGTCGCCGGCCGAGATCGCCGTCGAAACGGTCACCGGGTTTCTCGACGCGCCGGATTTGCCCGACCCCGATCTGATCATCCGCACCAGCGGCGAACAGCGGCTGTCGAATTTCTTGCTGTGGCAGTCGGCCTACAGCGAATTGGTGTTTGTACCGACCTATTGGCCAGACTTCGACCGCGCGGCCTTGGAGGCGGCCATCCGCGACTACCAGCAGCGCGAACGCCGTTTCGGCGGCCTCGTCGCCAAGACCGGATCTTGATCTCCGTGATCGAGATCAGCCCCGCATCGGACCCAGGCAAAGCCGGCAGTCCTGCGTCCGCGTCGCACAATCTCATGGTGCGTATCGTCTCGGCGGCGGTTTTGGCGCCGGCGGCCATTGTGGTCGCATGGTTCGGCGACTGGCCTTTCGCCTTGTTCTGGGGCGGCGCCGCCATTGCGGTGCTGTGGGAATGGCACAATTTGGTGGTCGGTCCGCGATTTCCCTGGATGCTGTCGTCTTCCGCGGTCGCCATGGCGACCGCGGCGCTGCTCGACTGGCGCCACCGGCCGGTGGTGGCGATCCTGCTGATCGTGCTCGGCGCGTTTGCCGCGGCCATTTTTGCGCCGCGCGAGCGCAGGCTTTGGGCGAGCGCCGGCGTTCTTTACGCCGGCTGCATGCTGCTCGCCCCAATCATGCTGCGCGCCGACGGTGAATTCGGGCTCACGGCGATATTGCTGTTGTTCGCCGTGGTCTGGTCGACCGACATCTTTGCCTATTTTTTCGGCCGGGCGATTGGCGGACCCAAGCTCGCACCGGCCATCAGTCCGAAGAAGACCTGGTCGGGGGCGATTGCCGGCGCGGCCGGAGCCATCGCCGCGGCGGTCGCGGTCGCCGGCTATCTCGGTACGTTCGACAAAGGAACGATTGCGGTTGTGGCGCTGGTGTTGTCGATTATGGCTCAGCTCGGCGACCTGCTCGAGTCATGGGTCAAGCGCCGCTTCGGCGCCAAAGACGCCAGTCATCTCATTCCCGGGCACGGCGGCGTCATGGACAGACTCGACGGCTTTTGGGCGGCCGCGCTCGCCGGCTGCGTCATCGGCGTCATGCGCGGCGGCTTCGACAATGCCGCGCGCGGCCTTTTGGTGTGGTGATGACAGTCACGCTTGCCCGTTCCAAGCCGGCGCCCGCGCATGAGTTCAAGCGCATTACTATTCTCGGCGCCACCGGCTCGATCGGTGCGAGCACCATCGATCTCATCAAGCGCGCACCCGAGCGCTACCAGATCGAGGCGATCACGGCGCGGAAAAATGCCGCCGCGCTCGCCAGCCTCGCCCGCCAGGTCAACGCCAAAGTCGCCGTGGTCGCCGATCACGGCGCCTATCGCGAGCTGAAAGACGCGCTCGCCGGCAGCAATATCGAGGCGGCGGCCGGCGAAGCGGCGCTCCACGAGGCCGGCCAGCGTCCGGCCGACTGGGTCATGGCGGCAATCAGCGGCGCGGTCGGACTGAAACCGACGCTTGCCGCGATCGAGCGCGGCGCAACCGTGGCGCTGGCCAACAAAGAATGCCTGGTCTGTGCCGGCAGCCTGTTCATGCGCAAGGCGGCAAGCACCGGCGCCAACGTGCTGCCGGTCGACAGCGAGCACAATGCCATCTTCCAGGCGCTCGGCGCCGGGCCGCGCGAGGACGTCAAGCGCATCATCCTGACGGCATCGGGCGGCCCGTTCCGCACCTGGTCGCTGGATCGGATCAAGGAGGCGACGCCGGAGCAGGCGCTGCGCCATCCCAACTGGTCGATGGGGCCGCGCATCACCATCGATTCCGCCAGCATGATGAACAAGGGCCTCGAACTCATCGAGGCGCAGCATCTGTTCGGGCTCGAACCGGACGAGATCGACGTGCTGGTGCATCCGCAATCGGTCGTACATGGGCTGGTCGAATTCCGCGACGGCTCGGTGGTGGCGCAGCTCGGCTCGCCCGACATGCGCATCCCGATCGCGCATTGTCTGGCCTGGCCGCGCCGCATCGATACGCCATCGACCCGTCTCGATTTGGCACGGGTACGCGAATTGACCTTCGAGGCACCCGATCCGGTCCGCTTTCCGGCGGTGACGCTGGCGCGCCGCGTCATGGAAATGGGCGGCGCAGCGCCGACGGTCATGAACGCCGCAGACGAGATCGCGGTCGGTGAATTCATCGCCGGGCGCATCGCTTTCCCGGCGATTATCCGTCTGGTCGAGGCCACACTGGAATTGGCCGCCGCGCGCGGCCTTTTGGCTGATCCCGCCGATATCGACGCGGCCATCGCCGTTGACCATGTTGCGAGAAGTCTTGCCCAGGCCCTCTTGCCTGAAATTGCCGTAAAGGCATCCTAGTAATCTTTCGGTAACTCTAGCGCGCCGGTTGAGGCGGGGACGAGGTCGGTATGGGGTTGGACATCATGACGGGCCTGAGCGCATTTGGCGGCGGGCTCGTGGGCTACCTGGTTCCCTTCCTCTTTGTGCTCACGATTGTTGTGTTTTTTCATGAGCTTGGCCATTTCCTGGTGGCGCGCTGGTGCGGCATCAAAGTGGTGACCTTTTCGCTCGGCTTTGGGCCTGAGCTGGTCGGCTTCTTCGACCGCCTTGGCACACGCTGGAAGATCTCGGCCATCCCGCTCGGCGGCTACGTGAAGTTCTTCGGCGATGAGAACGCGGCAAGCGCGCCCGACCGCGCCGCCGCCGCGTCGATGACGGATAGCGAGAGGAAGGACAGCTTCATCGGCCAGAAAGTCGGCGCCCGTGCCGCCGTGGTCGCAGCCGGTCCGATCGCCAATTTCATCCTCGCCATCGCGATTTTCGCCGGCATTTTCATGGTCGTCGGCAAACAGACCACCAGCGCGCGCGTCGACGCCGTGCAGTCGGGCAGCGCGGCCGAAGCGGCCGGTTTCAAGCCAGGCGATCTCGTTCTGTCGATCGACGGCGAGAAGATCGACAGCTTCGCCGACATGCAGCGAATCGTGAGCATCTCCTCGGGCGAGCCGCTCAAGATCGTGGTGGAGCGGGCAAACAGTCTGATCACGCTGACGGCGACGCCGCAGCTCAAGGAGGTCAAGGACAATTTCGGCAACACCCATCGGCTGGGCGTGCTCGGCATCAGCCGGTCGATGGCGGCGGGTGACATCAAGACCCAGAAGCTCGGCCCGCTCGAGGCGGTTGCCCTCGGTGCCGAAGAGACTTGGTTCGTGGTCGATCGGACGCTGTCCTATATCGGTGGGGTTTTCGCCGGTCGGGAGGCTGCCGATCAGTTGGGCGGACCGATCCGAATCGCCCAGGTGTCGGGCCAGGTGGCGACCGCCGGCTTTGTCGCCCTGATGCACCTGACCGCGGTATTGTCAGTTTCCATCGGGCTTTTGAACCTGTTTCCGATCCCTTTGCTCGACGGCGGTCACCTTTTGTTCTATGGAATCGAAGCCGCCCGGGGCCGGCCGCTATCCGAACGGGCCCAGGAGGTTGGGTTCCGGATTGGGCTGGCAATCGTTGTCATGTTGATGATTTTTGCAACCTTTAATGACATCCTGCACTTGGCCACCTCTTGATCGTTGCCTATAGGCAACTTTTTGAGGGGAAAGGGGAAGTTGGCCTGTGTTTCGTTTGCGCTGCCACTAAAACGCTGTAAAAAGCGGGCTAGAGTCACCAGCCAGATGGCCCGCAGCGGGGCGGCCACAAGGGGTTAAAGGGCGCATAGCGCATGGTTTTGTGTGTGCGGTGGGCGCGGGGGCTGGCTCTTAGCATAGCCGTCCTCGGGGGCCTTCTTGTCAGTGCTGGGGTGGCCACAATTGCGTCCTCAAGCGTCGCGCTTGCGCAATCCGCCAATTCTATTGTCGTCGAGGGCAATCGCCGCGTCGAAGCGGCGACCGTTCGGTCGTATTTCAAGGCCGGCCCGGGCGGGCAGTTTGGCCCTGCCGAAATCGACGAGGGTATCAAGGCCCTTTACGGCACCGGCCTGTTTTCCGACGTCCGCATCAACCGCAGCGGCGGCCGGATCATCGTCACCGTGGTCGAAAACCCGGTGATCAACCGGGTCGCTTTCGAAGGCAATAAGAAGGCCAAGGACACTCAGCTCGAGGCCGAAGTCCAGTCCAAGCCGCGCGGCACCTTCTCAAAGCCGACGGTGCAGGCCGACGTGCAGCGCATCCTCGAAATCTACCACCACACCGGCTATTTCGACGTCACGGTGGTGCCCAAGGTCATCGAACTGCCGAACAACCGCGTCGATCTGGTCTTCGAGATCAGCGAGGGCAAGAAGACCACCGTCAAGGAAATCCGTTTCAACGGCTTGCACGCTTTTTCCGGCAATCGCCTGAAGCGGGTCATCAAGACGACCGAGACCAACTTCCTCAGCTTCCTGCAAAGCACCAACATCTACGACGCCGACCGCGTCGAGGCCGACCGCGATCTGCTGCGCCGCTTCTACCTCTCGCATGGCTATGCCGACGTGCGAATCATATCGGCGATCGGCGAATATGACCCGGCGCAAAAGGGCTTCATCATCACGTTCAACATCGACGAGGGCCCGCAATATCACGTCGGCACCGTCGAAGTCGTTTCGAACGTACGCCTGATCGATCCGGCGGCGTTGCGCGGCAAGCTCAGACTTTCGCCCGGCAACGTCTACAACGCCGACCTGGTGCAAAAGAGCGTCGAGGCGATGACCATCGAGGCGGCCAAGAACGGCTACGCCTTTGCCAACGTACGGCCGCGCGGCGACCGCGACTTCCAGAACAAGGTCATCAACCTGGTGTTCGTGGTCGAGGAAGGCACCCGCGCCTATATCGAGCGCATCAACATCATCGGCAACACGCGCACGCGCGACTACGTGATCCGTCGCGAATTCGATATCGGCGAGGGCGATCCCTATAACCGTGCGCTGATCGACCGTGCCGAGCGCCGCTTGAAGAACCTGAACTTCTTCAAGACGGTAAAGATCACCAACGAACCCGGCTCCGCGCCCGACCGTGTAGTCGTGAACGTCAATGTCGAGGAGAAGCCGACCGGCGAATTCTCCATTTCCGGCGGTTACTCGACGGCCAACGGCTGGCTCTCGGAAATCAGCATCGCCGACCGCAACCTTTTCGGCCGCGGCCAGTTCGCCAAGGCGTCGCTGAGCTACGGGCAATATTCAAAGGGCTTCCAGGTGTCCTTCGTCGAGCCTTACCTGCTCGGCTACCGGATGGCGGGCGGCATCGACATCTACGGCCAGCAGAACCTGGCAACGAGCTACGTGTCCTACAATTCGGAGACCGTCGGCGTGAACCTGCGCCTCGGCTTTGCTTTGACGGAAGAACTCAGCCTGCAGCCGCATTATTCGATCTACCGACAGGACATCACGCTGCCGGATTTTGCCAACTGTTGGCCGTCCGGCAAAATCGTCGCCTCCGGGCTCACCTGTACCCCGGCATCGCTGCCGATCCGTCTTGAGCTTGCGAACGGTCCGGTCACCGTTTCTCTCGTTGGCTACACGCTGACTTACAACACGCTCGATAACATCAACTCCCCGACCAGCGGTATGGTGGTTGCCTTCACCAACGATCTCGCCGGCGTCGGCGGCGACGTGAATTTCATTCGCACCAATGCCGATCTCCGCAATTACTACGAGGTGCTGCCGGATGTCGTCGGCGTGCTGCACTTGCAGGCGGGCCACGAGACCGGGTGGGGCGGCAAGGATCTGCGCATGCTGGACCACTTCTTCATGGGTCCGAACCTGGTGCGCGGTTTTGCCCCGGCGGGCTTGGGTCCGCGCGACCTGACCAATGGCACGACCAACGACGCGCTCGGCGGCAGCGTGTATTGGGGCAGCAGCCTGGAGTTCCAGACGCCGCTCTACTTCCTGCCGCGCGAGATCGGGCTCAAGTTTGCGGTCTTCGCCGATGCCGGGTCGCTGTGGAATTACCAGGGTCCGACTTCGGGCGCGGCGCCGCCCGGAACGCCGTTCCAGACGGTTCAGGTCGGCCTCGACAAGTTCTCTGACGTCCGTTCCTCGATCGGCGCCGGCATAATCTGGGATTCGCCGCTCGGCCCGCTGCGCGTCGACGTGGCTTATCCGCTGACGCAATATTGCGAGAAAAACAATCGCGGCGTGGATATTTGCGACCGCACGCAGATCTTCCGCTTCAGCGGCGGCGCGAAGTTCTAGTGCAGCCGGAAAACGGCGGCCCGATGAGCGAGCCTGTCTTTTTAAGATACGCGCGCGGCCTCACGCTCGAAGAGATCGCGCGTCTCACCGGCGCGGAGCCGCCCGCGGCTTCGGCGCGGGCGCGCCGCATCGTCAACGTCGCGGCGCTTGACCGCGCGTCGCCCGCCGACATTACCTTCTTCGACAGGAAGTCTCTTGCGGAGGTTGCCGGCTCGACCCACGCCGGCGCCTGTCTGACCAGCGCCGCGCTTGCCAAGGAACTGCCGAAACGGGTCGTTGCCCTGGTCGTACGCGAGCCCTATCGCGCGTTCGTGCAGACGGCGCGTGCGCTTTTCCCGCACGCATTGCGTCCGTCGTCGCTCTACGAGGCGCGCGATGCGGCCGGCGCCCACATTCATCCGACGGCGCGACTGGAAGACGGCGTGGCGGTCGAACCGGGCGCGGTCGTCGGTGCGCGCGCCGAAATCGGCTCGGGAACCTTGATCGCCGCCAATGCGGTGATTGCGGCCGAAGTGCGCGTCGGACGCGATTGCTCGATTGGCGCCGGTGCCTCGATCAGCAATGCGCTGATCGGAGATCGCGTCATCATCCACCCCGGCTGCAAGATCGGTCAGGACGGTTTCGGCTTCGTCATGAGCGGGCAGGGCCACCTCAAGATTCCGCAGGTCGGCCGCGTCATCATACAGGACGATGTCGAGATCGGCGCCGGCTCGACCATCGACCGCGGCGCGATCCGCGACACCGTCATCGGCGAAGGCACCAAGATCGACAATCTCGTGCAGGTCGGACACAATGTCAGCATCGGCCGGCATTGCGTGCTGGTGGCACAGACCGGGATTTCCGGCTCCTCGACGCTGGAAGACTTTGTTGTGCTGGGCGCCCGTGTCGGCCTAAATAACAACGTCACGATCGGGGAAGGCGCGCAGATCGCCGCCACCAGCATCGTGCACGGCGACGTGCCGCGAGGCGCGCGTTGGGGAGGCACGCCGGCCAAGCCGGTTAAACAATGGTTCCGTGAGATGATGATCCTCGAGCGTCTGGCGCGCGGCAAAGACGCGGGCGAAGCGGCTGAGAGTGAATGAGACGCCGGATATGGACGAGACGGTCAAGAAGCTGGAAGCGGCCGACATCGCGGCGGTCCTCAAGATGCTGCCTCACCGCTATCCGTTTTTGATGGTCGATCGCGTGGTCGATATCCGCGGCGACGAAAGCGGCGTCGGCATCAAGAACGTCACGATCAACGAACCGCAATTCCAGGGTCACTTTCCCGAAAATCCGGTGTTCCCTGGGGTGCTCATGATCGAAGGCATGGCGCAGACCGCCGGCGTGCTCTGCATTGCCGCCCTGCCGGCGATCGTGCCGAAATCGGTGTTCTTCCTGACCATCGATAAGGCCAAGTTCCGCAAGCCCGTCCGCCCGGGCGACACCATCGAATACCACATGCGCAAGATCGCGCAGCGCAAGACAATGTGGTGGTTCCGCGGCGAGGCCAAGGTCGCCGGCCAAGTCGTCGCCGAGGCGGAAGTCGGCGCCATGCTGACCGACGCATGAGCGCGCGCGTGATCGATCCCTCGGCGCGCATCGACGCCGGGGCTCAGATCGGCAAAAACGTCGCCATCGGTCCCTATTGCGTTATCGGGCCGCACGTTACCGTCGCCGACGACTGCCGGCTCGTCGCGCATGTCCATCTCAGCGGCCACACCAGTATCGGTCCTCGTACCGTCATCCACCCCTTCGCCTCGCTCGGCGGCCCGCCGCAGTCGTTCGGCTACAAGGGCGAGCCGACCAGGCTCGTCGTCGGCGCCGACTGCGACATTCGCGAGCACGTGACCATGAACACCGGCACCGCGCAGGACCGCGGCGTCACGAGTGTCGGCGACAAGTGCTTCATCATGGTCGGTTCGCATGTCGCCCATGACTGCCAGGTCGGCAACAACGTGGTGTTTGCCAACAACATCATGCTCGGCGGGCATGTCGTGGTCGGCGACAACGTGGTGTTCGGCGGCGGCGTCGCGGTGCGCCAGTTCTGCCGCATCGGCGAGGGCGCGATGATCGTCGGCGTCTCGGGCGTGCGCGCCGACATCATCCCGTGGGGCATGGCGCAGGGGCCGCTGGCCAATTTGATCGGTATCAATGTCGTCGGCATGAGGCGCTCGGGGTTAACGAAGGCCGATATCCTCACCGTCCGGCGCGCCTATCAGGCGCTGTTTTTCGGCGCCGGCGAATTCCGCGCCCGGCTCGATCAAGTCGAGCGCGACTTCGGCGGCGATGCGCGCGTGCGAAAAATCGTCGACTTCATCCGTGCCGGCAAGCGGCCGCTCACCATGGCGGTCAAGCGCGCCGACAGCGACGAGGAGTAAGATGACCCTCGCCGGAACCGCTCCGCAGGACGGCCCGCTGGCCATGATCTGCGGCGGCGGCACGCTGCCGCTGGCGGTTGCGGATTCGGTTGCGGCGCGCGGCCGCAAGGTGCTGCTGTTTCCGTTGCGCGGATTTGCCGAGCCGAGGGATTTCGCCGGCCGCGACCCGCATTGGGTGCATCTCGGCCAGTTCGGAACGGTGGCACGCGTCGCCCGCGCCAAGGGCTGCCGCGACATCGTCGTGCTGGGCTCGGTGGTCAGGCCCTCGGTGTGGCAGTTGCGCCCCGATTTCTTCACGTTGAAGGTGCTGCCGCAGGTCGTCAAGGCGTTCCGCGGCGGCGACAATCACCTGCTGTCGAGCGTCGGGCGCATCATCGAACAGCACGGCTTCCGCATGCGCGGCGCCCACGAAGTGGCGCCGGAAATCCTGGTGCCGGAAGGCGTGCTCGGCCGCACGCAGCCGACCGCGCGCGCGCGCGCCGATATCGACGTCGGCCTCGGCTATCTGCGTGCCGCCGGCCCCTTCGATGTCGGCCAGGCGGTGGTGGTTGCCGACAGGCACGTGCTGGCCGTCGAGGCCGCCGAGGGCACCGACGCGATGCTTGACCGCGTTGCCCAATTGCGCGCGGCCGGGCGGATTCGCTCCGGCCTGGGCAATGGCGTCGTTGTCAAGGCGCCAAAGCCGGCGCAGGACCGCCGCTTCGATCTGCCCTCGATCGGGCCGAAGACGATCGAGGGCGCGGCGCGTGCCGGGCTTGGCGGCGTCGCCGTGGCGGCGGGCGAAACCATAATCGCCGAGGCCGAAGCGGTGGTGGCGGCGGCCGACCGCGCCAATATCTTCGTTGTCGGCGTGCCGGGTCCGGCGCGATGAGCAGCGCGCTCGCGCCGCATGTCTTCCTGGTGGCGGGCGAGGATTCCGGCGACCGGCTCGGCGCTGCGCTCATGGCCGCGATCAAACGGGCGACGCAAGGGCGTGCACGCTTTTCCGGCGTCGGCGGCGAGCATATGGCGGGCGAGGGGCTCACCAGCCTGTTTGCACTCGGCGATCTGGCGATCATGGGCTTTGCCAGCATCCCGGCGAGCCTGCCGAAAATTCTGCGCCGCATTCGTCAAACCGCCGCGGCCGTGGTCGCCGCAAAACCCGACGTGCTGGTCATCATCGACAGCCCCGAATTCACCCATCGCGTCGCGCGCAAAGTGCGCGCGCAGATGCCGTCAATCCCGATCGTCGACTATGTCTGCCCAAGCGTGTGGGCCTGGCGGCCGGGCCGCGCCCGGGCGATGCGCGCCTATGTCGATCATGTGCTGGCGCTGCTGCCGTTTGAACCGGCGGCGATGACGCGCCTCGGCGGTCCACCTTGCACGTTTGTCGGGCATCCGCTCGGCGAGCGCATCGCCGAGCTGCGCCCGAATGAGGCGGAAGCGCGCCGCCGCATGAGCGACCCGCCGCTGCTCCTGGTGCTGCCGGGCAGCCGGTCCGGTGAACTTCGCCGCCTGGCGCATATTTTCGGCGATGCGGTCGCCCTGGTCGGCGAGCGGGCGGGGCCGCTGGAGGTCGTCGTGCCGGCGGTGCCGCGGCTTGCCGAGCCTGTGCGTGCGGCGCTGGCCGGCTGGCGCGTGCCGGCGCGCGTGGTCAGCGGCGCGGACGAGAAGAACGCCGCGTTCCGCGGCGCACGGGCGGCACTGACGAAGTCGGGAACCTCGACGCTCGAACTGGCGCTCGCCGGCGTGCCGATGGCGGCCGCCTATAAGGTGCCGTTGGTCGAGGAAGCCGTGGGCCGGTTATTGATTACCGCGCCCAGCGCGATTCTGGCCAATCTGGTGCTCGGCGAGAATGTGGTGCCTGAGTTCCTGCAGCGCGACTGCACCGCCGAAAAGCTGGCGACCGCCGTGCTGCCGTTGCTGACCGACACCCCGCAACGACGCCGCCAAGTCGAGGCTTTTGCCCGACTTGACGGCATAATGGCGATCGGCCGAGCGGCCCCCAGCGACCAAGCTGCCGCCGTGGTTCTGGAATACGCCCGCGCCACTTAACCAACCGGCGCGCGAAACGATGGCGTCCGGGCGCCCGACAGGCTAACTTTGATGCACCCCGGCCGTCCGGCCGCAAGATCATGGCTGACAGCTGGAAGTCCCGCCCTTGAGCATACCGACCCGCGCTGCAATCACCGCCGTCCACGGCTATGTGCCGCCGGACGTGCTGACCAACGCGGACCTTGCGCGCATGGTCGACACCACGGACGATTGGATCACCGAGCGCACCGGCATCAAGGAACGCCGCATTCTCAAAGGCGAGGGCCTGGGCTCGTCGCATATGGGCGCGGAGGCCGTGCGCGGCTTGCTGGCCAAGACCAACACCAAGCCTGAGGACATCGAGCTTCTGATCTGCGCGACGGTGACGCCGGATTTCGTGCATCCCTGCACCGCCAACTTGATCTGCGACATGGTCGGCATCCGCAGCGTCGGAAGCTTCGACATCCAGGCCGCCTGCTCGGGCTTCCTCTACGCGCTGACGGTCGCCAACCAGTTCATCGCCGCCGGCACCTACAGGAAGGTGGTCGTCGTCGGGGCCGACAAAATGTCGGCGATCGTCGATTACACCGATCGCGCCACCTGCGTGCTGTTCGGCGACGGCGCCGGTGCCGTATTGCTCGAGCCGAGTTCCGACGGCTATGGCATCATGGATATGGTTCTGCATTCCGACGGCTCGGGCGCCAAATACCTTCATCAGAAAGCCGGCGGCAGCCGCATGCCGCCGTCCGCCGAAACCGTCGCCAAGCGACTGCACTACGTCCATCAGGAAGGCGCCGCCGTCTATAAATTCGCCGTGGCCGGCATGACGGAAGTGACCCACGAGATCATGGCGCGCAACAATCTAACCGCCGACATGATCGACTGGGCGGTGCCGCATCAGGCCAATCGCCGTATCATCGAAACGACGGCCGAGCGTCTCGGCCTGCCGCTCGAGCGGGTGATGTTCACCATCCAGAAATACGGCAACACCACCACGGCGACGATCCCGTTGTGCCTGTGGGACTACGAGGACAAGCTCAAGATCGGCGATCGTCTGCTGCTGGCCGCCTTTGGCGGCGGCTTCACCTGGGGCGGCGCATTCGTGACTTGGGCCTATGACGGCGCCAAAGCGCCGAAGCTCAATGGCAAGGCGCAGCCGGCCAGGCTCGTCAAATCCGACTGGCTCTGAAGCCTACTTCCGCCGCGAGATCGGCGTGTAATCGCGCCGAGCCGCCCCAGTGTAGAGCTGGCGCGGTCGGCCGATTTTCTGCTTCGGATCCTCGATCATTTCCTTCCACTGCGCGATCCAGCCGACGGTGCGGGCAACCGCGAACAACACCGTGAACATGGTGGTCGGGAAGCCCATCGCCTTGAGCGTGATGCCCGAATAGAAGTCGATGTTCGGATAGAGCTTCTTCTCGATGAAATAATCATCGTGGAGCGCGATCTTCTCGAGCTCCATTGCGACATCGAGCAGCGGATCGTCCTTGATGCCAAGCTCGGCCAGCACCTCATGACAGGTCTTCTGCATGATCTTGGCGCGCGGATCGTAGTTCTTATAAACGCGATGGCCGAAGCCCATCAGCCGGTAGCTGTCGTTCTTGTCCTTGGCGCGCTTGATGAATTCCGGGATGCGCTCGACCGTGCCGATCTCGCGCAGCATGTTGAGCGCCGCTTCGTTGGCGCCGCCATGGGCCGGTCCCCACAGGCAGGCGCAGCCGGCGGCGATGCAGGCAAAAGGATTGGCTCCGGAGGAGCCGGCAAGGCGCACCGTCGAAGTCGAGGCGTTCTGTTCGTGGTCGGCGTGCAGAATGAAGATGCGGTCCATCGCGCGCGCCAGCACCGGGTTCGGCTTGTATTCCTCCGCCGGCACGGCAAAGCACATGCGCAGAAAGTTCGAAGCGAAGTCGAGCTCGTTCTTCGGATAAACGAAGGGCTGGCCGATCGAATATTTATAGGCCATCGCCGCGATGGTCGGCACCTTCGCGATCATGCGAATGGAGGCGACCATGCGTTGATGCGGATCGGAAATATCGGTGGAGTCGTGATAGAAGGCCGACAGCGCGCCGACCGAACCCACCATCACCGCCATCGGATGCGCGTCACGCCGGAAACCCTGGAAGAACCGGCTCATCTGCTCGTGCACCATGGTGTGGCGCGTGACGCGGTAATCGAAGTCGGCCTTCTGCGCCGCCGTCGGCAGTTCGCCGTAGAGCAAAAGATAGCAGGTCTCGAGGAAGTCGCCGTGCTCGGCCAGCTGTTCGATCGGGTAGCCGCGGTACAGCAGCACGCCTTCGTCGCCGTCGATATAGGTGATCTTGGACTCGCAGCTCGCCGTCGAGGTGAAGCCGGGGTCGTAGGTAAATAGCCCGCTCTCGCCGTAGAGCTTGGCGATGTCGACGACGGATGGGCCGATCGTGCCCTCGTAGACTGGAAAATCGTAGTTCTTGTTGCCGACCGTGAGCGTGCCGGTCTTGGTCTTGTCCGTCTTGGCGTCCATGCGAAGAGCCCTCGAGTTCGAGCGGTACGCGGGAGGCGCTACGGCCGGGCGTGGCTGCCGGCCAGGGCGAGTTCCGGCCGCATTTTGCGTAGCTCATTCAAGTGTGCGCTGCAAGATAGCGCAAGTGCTGAGCATGCCGGCTATATAGGCGGGTCCCCTGCTAATTTACACTGCCGGGCGGGATGCCTGGTCGCGCAGCCGTGCAAGGCTCTCGTCGCGGCCGAGCACGGCCAGCACGTCGAAGATCGGCGGCGAGGTGGTGCGTCCGGTCAGCGCCGCCCGCAAAGGCTGCGCCACCGCGCCGAGCTTGAGGCCGGAGCGTTCGGCATAGGGCCGCACCACGGCTTCGACCGCCTCGGCGTTCCAGTCGCTGACCGCCTCCAGCTCCGGCAACAGCGCGGCGATGACGCCCTTGGCTTCGTCGGTGAGCAAGGCCTTGGCCTGGTCGTTCGGATCGAGCGGCCGGCGCGCCCAGATGAAGCGCGAGGCGTCGAACAGTTCCACCAAGGTCTTGGCGCGCTCCTTCAGTCCGGGCATGGCCGCCGTGATCTTGGCGCGCAGCGCGGGCGTCATCTGGCTTGCAAGGTCCTGGCCGCCGGCGATATGCGGCAAAAGCTGCTCCAGCGCGGCCACAAGTTCGGCATCCGGGGTGGCGCGAATGTAATGGCCGTTGAGGCTTTCCAGCTTGGCGAAATCGAACCGCGCCGGCGAGCGGCCGATCGCCGGCAGGTCGAAGGCGGCGATCATTTCTTCGGTGGTGAAGATTTCCTGGTCGCCGTGGGCCCAGCCGAGACGGACCAGATAGTTTCGCATCGCCGCCGGCAGGTAGCCCATGGCGCGGTAGGCATCGACGCCCAGCGCGCCGTGGCGTTTCGATAGTTTCGAGCCGTCCGGCCCATGGATGAGCGGGATATGGGCAAAGGTCGGGACGGCCCAGCCCAGCGCGTCATAAATGTGCTTTTGCCGGGCCGCGTTGGTCAGATGATCGTCGCCGCGGATGACGTGGGTAATGGCCATGTCATGATCGTCGACCACCACCGCCAGCATGTAGGTCGGTGTGCCGTCCGAGCGCAGCAGCACCAGGTCGTCGAGGTCGGCGTTTTGCCAGGTGACGCGGCCCTGCACCTGGTCTTCGATCACGGTCTCGCCGCTCTGCGGCGCCTTGAGGCGGATCACCGGCTTGATGCCCGGCGGGGCCTCGGCGGGGTCGCGGTCGCGCCAGCGGCCGTCATAGAGCTTGGAGCGGCCCTCGCGACGGGCGGCCTCGCGCATCTCGGCGAGCTCCTCCGGCGAGGCGTAGCAGTAATAGGCCTTGCCGGCGGCCAAGAGCTGCTCGGCGACCTGCCGATGGCGCGCCGCGCGCGAGAACTGGAAGACGATCTCGCCGTCCCAGGTCAGGCCGAGCCAGGTCAGCCCGTCGATGATGGCGTTGATGGCGGCGGCGGTCGAGCGCTCGCGGTCGGTGTCCTCGATGCGCAGCAGCATCTTGCCGCCGTGGCGCTTGGCGAACAGCCAGTTGAACAGGGCGGTGCGGGCGCCTCCGATATGGAGAAAGCCGGTCGGGGAGGGCGCAAAGCGGGCAATGACGCTCATCGGCGCCGCGTCTACCACAATTGGAACACAACTGTCAGCGCGATTGACATTGAGCCGAACGGCACGTCATGGCATAGCCCGCCGTTCAATTGCTAGCGGATTCGAGGCAGCATGGCGAAGGTCGACATGGCAGGCGCAGAGGCGGCGGCGGCCGGCCGCGACTTCATCCGCGACATCGTCCAGGCCGATCTCGACGCCGGCCGCGTCAAACAGGTGGTGACGCGCTTTCCGCCCGAACCCAATGGCTACCTCCATATCGGCCATGCCAAGTCGATCTGCCTGAATTTCGGCATCGCCGAGGAATTTGGCGGCCGCTGCCATCTGCGCTTCGACGATACAAACCCCGTCAAGGAGGAACAGGAATACATCGACGCCATCAAGGCGGACGTGCGCTGGCTCGGCTTCGACTGGGGCGTGCACCTCTATCACGCCTCCGACTATTTCGAGCAGCTCTATCAATGGGCGGAGGATCTGATCCGCGCCGGGCTTGCCTATGTCGACGACCAGACGCAGGAGGAGATGCGCAAGAACCGCGGCACCCTCACCGAGCCGGGCCGGAACAGCCCGTTCCGCGACCGCAGCGTGGAGGAAAATCTCGACCTGTTCCGCCGCATGCGCGCCGGCGAATTCGAAAACGGCGCCCGCGTGCTGCGCGCCAAGATCGACATGGCCTCGGGCAACATCAACTTACGCGACCCGGTGATGTACCGAATCCTGCACGCCGAGCATCCGCGTACCGGCACGCAGTGGAAGATCTATCCGAGCTACGACTATGCGCACGGCCAATCGGACGCGATCGAACACGTCACGCACTCGATCTGCACGCTCGAGTTCGAGGACCATCGGCCGCTCTACGACTGGTTCATCGCCAAGCTGAAGGTGCCGTCACAGCCGCACCAATACGAATTCGCGCGGCTCAATCTCAGCTACACGGTGTTGTCGAAGCGCGTGCTGACGCTTCTGGTGCGCGACGGCCACGTCACGGGCTGGGACGATCCGCGCATGCCGACGCTTGCCGGCCTGCGCCGGCGCGGCGTGCCGCCGGAAGCGATCCGCGATTTCGTCAAGCGCATCGGCGTCGCCAAGGCCAACAGCGTGGTCGACGTCGGCATGTTCGAGTTTTCGGTGCGCGAGGCGCTGAACAAGACCGCGCTGCGGCGCATGGCCGTGCTCAAGCCGCTTAAGGTCGTGATCGAGAACTATCCGGAAGGGCAGGTGGAAGAGCTCGACGCCGTCAATCACCCGGACAATCCGGCGGCCGGCTCGCGCAAGATCAAGTTCGGGCGCGAACTGTTCATCGAGCGCGACGACTTCATGGAGAACCCGCCGAAGAAATTCTTCCGCCTGTCGCCCGGCGCCGAGGTGCGGCTGCGCTATGCCTATTTCATCACCTGCAAAGAGGTGAGGAAGAACGCCAAAGGCGAAGTGGTCGAACTGCGCTGCACCTACGATCCGGCGACCAAAGGCGGCAACGCGCCCGACGGCCGCAAGGTCAAGGCGACCATTCACTGGGTGTCGGCGGCGCATGCGGTGCCGGCCGAGGTGCGCATCTACAATCCGCTGTTCCTCAAGCCCGATCCGGACGCGCAGAATTTCGCCGCCGACATCAATCCGAATTCGCTGGAAGTGCTGGCCGATGCGCGGCTTGAGCCGGCGCTGGCGCAAGCCGGCGCCGAGCCGGTGCAGTTCGAGCGCAACGGCTATTTCTGCACCGATCGCGACAGCGCGCCCGGCAAGCTCGTGTTCAACCGCACCATCGGCCTGCGCGACACCTTCGCCAAGGAAGTGGCGAAGGCGTGACGCGTTCACAACCGTTCTCCTAGGCACAACCTGAGGCTGCGCTAGCATTGCCTCCCGCGGGCTTGTGGAGTTCGTGGGGTGTCTCAGCAGGAGCAGCCGCGGTCGCGCGCGCGGGCCTGGGCGGCCGGCATCGACGCCGCGCGCCGGCGCGCCGGCCTGGTAGCGCCGGATGGGCTTGCCGTTGCGGCCGACGACCTGCGCCGCCTGCTGTCGCAATGGGCGCTCTCCGAGCTCGCGCCCGGCCGGCTGATGCCCTGGCTGCCGGTCGCCTACGGCTTCGGCATGGTTGGCTATTTCACGGCGGACCGTGAGCCGGCCTGGTGGGCGGCGGCCGCCGCCGCGCTTAGCGCGGTCGCAATCGCCGTGGCGGCGCGCAAGCGCCGGCTCGGCCTGCCGCTAGCGCTGTCGCTTGCGGCAATGGCCCTGGGTTTTGCCACCGCCACGCTGCACACCAAGCGCATCGCCCACCCGGTGCTGGCAGTCACGGCCGCCAGCGCGCAGGTCGAAGGCTATGTCGAAGTCCGCGAAGAGCGCGAGCGCAGCGACCGCATCGTCGTGCGCGTCACCAAGATCGATGCCGCACGCATCGTGGAAAAGCCGGAGCGGGTGCGTGTCGCGGTGCGCAAAGGCACCGCGCCTGCGGTCGGCAGCTTCGTTGCCTTCAAGGCGCATCTGTCGCCGCCGCTCAAGCCGCTGCGGCCGGGCGGCTACGATTTTGCGCGCGACATGTATTTCCAGCAGATCGGCGCCTCCGGCTATGTGCTCGGCAAGATCAACGTCGTCGCGGCGCGCACGTCCGACAGCTGGTGGCTGCGCTACGCCGCGTTTCTCGACGGCTTGCGCGAGGCCATCGACAAGCGCATCCGCGCCGTCATTCCGGGCGACCGCGGCTCGATCGCCTCCGCGCTCATCACCGGCAAGCGCGATGCGATCTCGACGCCGGTCAACGATGCTTTCTACATTTCCAGCCTTGCCCACGTGCTGTCGATCTCCGGCTACCACATGGCGGTGGTGGCCGGCATCGTGTTCTTCATCATCCGCGCCGGTCTTGCCCTGGTTTTCTCGCTTGCGGTGCGCCACCCGATCAAGAAGTGGGCGGCAGCGGCCGCGCTGCTCGCCGCCACCTTCTATCTGCTGCTGTCCGGATCGGAGGTGGCGACGCAGCGATCGTTCATCATGATCGCCATCGTGCTTGTCGGCGTGATGCTCGACCGCTCGACGCTGACATTCCGCACCATCGCGGTTGCGGCCTTTGCGGTGCTGCTGTTGGCGCCGCAGGCGGTCGTGCATCCGAGCTTCCAGATGTCGTTTGCCGCGACGCTGGCGCTGATCGCCGCCTATCAGAACGGGCTGCCGTGGCGGGCGAATGCCGATACGCCGCTGCATGCGAGAGCGGCGCTCTGGGGCGCACGCGAAATTGCTGGCCTGCTGCTCGCCTCGCTGGTGGCGGGGCTTGCCACCATGCCCTACGCCGCCTTCCACTTTCACCGCATCGCGCCCTACGGCGTGCTGGCCAACCTGCTCGCCATGCCGGTCGTCTCGGTGCTGGTGATGCCGATGGGCATTCTCGGCGTGCTGGCGATGCCGTTCGGCTTCGACGCCGTGTTCTGGCGATTGATGGGCGAGGGCATCGACTGGATGATCGCGGTCGCGCTCTGGGTCACCAGCCTGCCGGGGGCGGTCGGCCATATTCGCGCCTTCGGCACCGGGCCCTTGCTCATGGCGACGCTGGGGCTGCTGCTGCTCTGTCTCTTACGCACGCCGCTGCGCTGGAGCGGCGCGGCGCTGGTCGTCGCGGCAAGCCTTTGGGCGGTGACGACGCCGCGCCCCGATGTTTTGGTGGCCGGCGACGGGCGCACGGCGGCCATCCGCGGCGCCGACGGGCGGCTGGCGATCCTGTCGAGCGGCCGTGACACTTTTGCCATCAAGGAGTGGCTTGCCGCCGACGGCGACGGGCGGCTGCCGGCGGACAAGACGTTGCGTGACGGCGTCAGGTGCGACGCGATTGGCTGCATCGGGCATTTTGCCAATGGCGGGCTCGCCGCGATGGTGCTCAACGTCGAGGCCTTCGCCGAAGATTGCGCGCGCGCAGCGGTCGTGGCCAGCGCGCGCCAGGCGCCGGCCGCATGCGCGGCCATGCTGATCGACCGCAGGACTTGGGGCACGCGCGGTGCAACCGCCTTGCGCCGGGCCGGCGCCGGCTTCGAGGCGAGTTACGCCCAGCCGCCTGGCTACGACCGGCCTTGGGCGCGGGCCGTGGCCGGGCCGGGCGACACGCCGCCGCCTGCGGGCTCGCCTGATGCGACGCCGCTGCCGAGCGACCTCGATGCCGGCGATTAGTAGAACGTAGTTGCAAATACCACAGAGACCCGCATAGGTTGTATTCGGTGAGAGCAATCAATGGGGGTCGTTATGGCGAGCTATAACAAGACGATCGCGGCCGGCGTTTCCGGAGCTGTGGTGACAATCATTCTTGCGGTGTTGCAGCCGGTATGGCCGGATATGTGGAAAGCCCTGTCCACGCCCGGCGTGCAGGCCGCCTTGCAGACGGTGATCACCGCCGCGGCCGTCTATTTCTCGCCGCCGAACAGCGCGGGCTGAAAGCCGCTAATACCGCCTGAACAGCCCCACCAGCTTGCCCTGAATGCGCACGCGGTTGGGCGGCAGGATGCGCACCTCGTAGGCCGTGTTGGCCGGCTCGAGCGCGATCGAGGCGCCGCGGCGGCGGAAGCGCTTTAGCGTCGCCTCCTCGTCGTCAATCAGCGCCACCACGATGTCGCCGGTGTCGGCCGCTTCCGACTTGCGGATAAGCGCGATGTCGCCATCGAGGATGCCGGCCTCGATCATCGAGTCGCCGCGCACCTCGAGCGCGAAATGCTCGCCCGCCGAGAGCAGATCGGGCGGCATGTTGATGACATGGCTGCGCTGCTGGATGGCCTCGATCGGCGTGCCGGCGGCGATGCGCCCCATGACCGGCACGGCGATCGGATGCGCACCGTCGCTGCCGTCCTCGCCGGCGGCGCGGACACGGCCGAGATCGCCCTCGATGACGTTCGGGGTGAAGCCGCGCGGCCGCCCCATGCCGTGGCCGACCGACTCGGGGAGTTTGATGACCTCGATGGCGCGCGCGCGATTGGCGAGGCGGCGGATGAAACCGCGCTCCTCAAGCGCCGTGATCAGGCGGTGGATGCCGGACTTGGAGCGCAGATCAAGCGCATCCTTCATCTCGTCGAAGGAGGGCGGTACCCCGGCCTCGGTCAGCCGCTCGTGGATGAAGCGCAGCAGCTCGAGTTGCTTGCGAGTCAGCATCGGTGTCTCCCCGGTCGCGGCCGCCCCCCAAAAGGGGTCCCCAGCCGAAAACAAATCATGAACGGACACTATCTGTTCGATATGTGTTCCGCAACCATTTAATTTGGAGTGAAAAAATCGAAATGCCGCTAAAGGCCTAGCTTAAGGATGACGCAGGGTGAACCGGAACTCGCCGCAGGCGCATTCGGCTCACGAATCAGCAGGCAGTCAGCTCTGGCCAGCGGCGCCATCAGGGAGCTGTCCTGGGCCGGCAAAGGGGTCGCAATCAGGCCCTCAGCAGCCTCGGTGAGGGTCGCCCGCAGGTAGTCCTGACGCTCGTCATTGGCGGGCAGATCTCGCCCCAAGCGAGCCTTCTGCGGGGCATAGGCTGGGGCATCGCGGCCGGTCAGGCGGCCGATCAGCGGCACCAGGAACAGGAAGGCGCAGACATAGGCGGACACCGGATTGCCGGGCACGCCCAGCACATGCATGGCGCCGAGCCGCCCATGCAGCATCGGCCGTCCGGGCCGCAGCGCCACGCGCCAGAATGACAGATCGAGGCCCTCGGCCTTGAGGGCGCGCTGCACCAGGTCATGCTCACCCACGGAAGCGCCGCCGCTGGTCACCAGGATATCGGCGCCGCCGGCGCGGGCCTTGCGCACGGCGGCGGCGATGTCATCGACCTTGTCGCGGGCGATGCCGAGATCGACCACTTCGGCACCGGCCTGGCGCGCCAGCGCAATGATGGCGTAGCCGTTGGAATAGACGATCTCGCCCGGCTCGGGCGTAGAGCCCGGCGGCACCAATTCGTCGCCGGTGGCAAGCACCGCGACCTTCGGCCGGCGATGCACGGGCAGCGCGGCATAGTTCATCGCCGCGGCGAGCATGACGTCGCGGTCCGACAGGCGCTTGCCTTTGTTGAGCAGCACCTCGCCATCGCTGAAGTCGATGCCTTGGCCGCGCACATTGCGGCCCTTGGCCGTCGGCTTCTGGATGGTGACGCGGTCGCCGTCGCGCGTCGCGAGTTCCTGGATCACCACGGTGTCGCTGCCGGCGGGCATCAGGCCGCCGGTGAAAATGCGCGCGGCTTCGCCGGCTTTGACGGCGCCTGCAAACGGATGGCCGGCCGCGACCTCGCCGATGATCCTCAGCACGACCGGCGCCTTGGCGACGTCGCTTGCGCGCACCGCGTAGCCGTCCATGGCGGAGACGTCGGCCGGCGGCTGGGTGCGGCGCGCCTTGAGATCCTCGGCCAGCACGCGACCAAAGGCATCTTCGAGCTTCACGGTCTCTGCCGGCAGCGCAGCGGCGCCTTCCAGCACCCGCGCCAAGGCGTCGGCGACCGCCATCAAGGCCATCGCCGTTAGGCCTCGGGTTCCGGCGGCGCCGGCGGCGCGGGGCGTAGCTCGAGTTCGGGCTGGGCAGGGCCGGCCTCGGCCTTCCACGGACCCGATTTGCCGCCGGTTTTCTCGAGCAGCCGGATGCCCTCGATGCGCATGCCTTTCTCGATCGCCTTGACCATGTCGTAGATGGTCAGGCAGGCGATCGACACGGCGGTGAGCGCCTCCATCTCGACCCCGGTCTGGGCCGTCACCTTGACCATCGCGCGCACCAGGAAGCCGGGGAACGAATGCTCGGGATCGATCTCGATCTCGACTTTGGCGATTGGCAGCGGGTGGCAGAGCGGGATCAATCCGTGCGTACGCTTGGCCGCCATGATGCCGGCAAGGCGCGCCGCGCCGAGCACGTCACCCTTGAGCGCGTTGCCTTCAAGCACGCGGTCGAGCGTGTCCTTCGACATGATGACACGGCCTTCCGCCACCGCCATGCGCTCGGTTGCGCCCTTCATGGAGACGTCCACCATGCGGGCCTGGCCGCGCTGGTCGAGATGGCTGAGCGGCGATCGGGCAGGGGCTGCCGGCCGGGCTTTGGGCTTGGAGGGGGTCGTGGCGCGTTTTCCGCGCCGCGGCTTTGCCGTTTTGGCTTTGGCCCGCCGTACGGGCTTCCTCGCCGCCTTTTTGGCCTTGGCCATGGCCTACTCCGCCGGCGCGCTATGGGGCGCCCGGGCAAGAATGGCACGGGTGGCGGCGGTGACATCGGCCTGCCGCATCAGGCTCTCGCCGATCAGGAACGTGGAAATGCCGACAGCGGCAAGGCGGGCGAGGTCGCCGGGGGCATTGAGCCCGCTTTCGGCAACGACAATGCGCCCTGGAGGGATTTTCGGCGCCAGCCGTTCGCTCACTGCGAGGCTGGTCTTGAAGCTGCGCAAATCGCGGTTGTTGATGCCGATCAGCCGCGACTTCAGCCTCAGCGCGCGTTCAAGCTCATCTTCGTGATGAACCTCAACAAGTACGTCCAACTTATTGGCAGTGGCTGCATCCTCGATTTCCTGAGCCTGCGCATCTGCGACGGCCGCCATGATGATGAGAATGCAATCGGCGCCAAGAACCCGTGATTCCACAACCTGATAGGGCTCGTAGATAAAGTCCTTTCTCAGTGCGGGCAGGACCGTGGCGTCGCGCGCCTGGGCGAGGAATTCCGGCTTGCCCTGGAACGACGGTGTATCGGTCAGGACCGAGAGACAGGTCGCGCCGCCCGCCTCATAGGCCCTCGCCAGCGCCGGCGGATCGAAATCGGCACGGATCAGCCCCTTCGAAGGCGAGGCCTTCTTGATCTCGGCGATCAGCGCATAGCCGCCGCCGGCAAGTTTGCGTTCGATGGCACGCAGGAAGCCGCGGGGTGGCGCCGCCGCCTTGGCCGCCCGCTCAAGCTCCGCGAGCGGGTGGGCGCGCTTGGCCGCGGCGATGTCCTTGCGCTTATAGGCCTCAATCGCCTTGAGAATGTCGCTCATGACGCTTCAGCCGCGTTGGACACGGCGATCAGCCGGTCGAGCCGGCCTTCGGCCTCGCCGCTGTCGATCGATTTGCGCGCCAGGCCGGCCGCATCTTTCAGGTCCTTGGCCTTGCCGGCGACCACCAGCGCCGCGGCCGCGTTCAGCAGCGCCACGTCGCGGAAGGCGCTCGCCTTGCCCTTGAGCACATCAAGCAGCGCCTTGGCATTATGCTCGGCATCGCCGCCGCGCAACGCCTCGGGCTTGGCGCGGGGCAGGCCGATATCCTCGGGGGAGACCTCGAAGCTGCGGATCTTGCCGTTCTCCAGCGCGGCGACGCTGGTCGGTCCCGACGTCGTGATCTCGTCGAGCCCGTCCGAGCCGTGCACCACCCAAACGCATTCCGAGCCGAGATTTTTGAGCACCTGCGCCATCGGCTCGACCCAGTGCTTGGAGAAGGTGCCGACCATCTGACGCTTGACACTTGCCGGGTTCGACAGCGGCCCGAGCAGGTTGAAGATCGTGCGGGTACCGAGCTCGACGCGGGTCGGCCCGACGTTCTTCATCGCCGGATGATGCGCCGGCGCGAACATGAAGCCGATGCCGGCGTTGCGAATGCAGGTGCCGACCTGCTCGGCGTTGAGGTCGATCTTGACGCCGAGCGCTTGCAACACGTCGGCAGCGCCCGATTTCGACGACAGCGCGCGATTGCCGTGCTTGGCCACCGGGACGCCGGCGCCGGCGACGATAAAGGCCGCGCAGGTCGAAATGTTGTACGAGCCGGAGGCGTCGCCGCCGGTGCCGACGACGTCGACCGCGTCCGGCGGCGCCTTCACACCCAGCATCTTGGCGCGCATAGTGGTGACCGCGCCGGTGATCTCGTCGACGGTCTCGCCGCGCACGCGCAAGGCCATCAGCAGGCCGCCCATCTGCGAGGGCGTCGCCTCGCCCGACATCATGCGGTCGAAGGCGTTGGCCGCTTCCTCGCGCGTCAGGCTCGCTCCAGTCGCGACCTTGGCGATGAGCGCTTTGAATTCGTCGGCCATGTGTCGCCTTTGCGCCCGCCTCTATTCCGCGGCGTGCAGCGCGCGCCGCCCGGTCTTGGCGTTAAACGCGGCGGCAATGTCGAGAAAGTTCTTCAGCATCAGGTGGCCGTGCTCGGAGGCGATGCTTTCAGGGTGAAACTGCACCCCGTGCACCGGCAGGCTCTTGTGCATCAGGCCCATCGTCAGGCCGTCGCTGGTCTCGGCATTGACGACGAGATCGGCCGGCATGCTCGACCGTTCGACCACGAGCGAGTGATAGCGCGTTGCTTTGAGCGGGCCGTTGATGCCGCGGAACAGGCCGGTGCCGCTGTGGCAAATCTGGACGACCTTGCCGTGCTGCGGCGTCGCCCGCACGATTTTGCCGCCGAACGCCTGACCGATCGCCTGATGGCCGAGACAGACGCCGAGGATCGGAATCGTCTTCGATGCTTGGGCGATAAGATCGAGGCAGATGCCGGCCTCGTTCGGCGTACAGGGCCCGGGCGATAGCACGATGCCATCAGGCTGCGCCGCGATCACCTCGCGCACAGAAATCTTGTCGTTGCGATGGACGACAACGTCCGCGCCCAGGCTGCCCAGATAGTGCACCAGGTTGAACGTGAAACTGTCGTAATTGTCGATCAGGATGATCATGTTTTTCCGCCGAGTGACAAGGGTTTAAGACCGGTGGCGGAGGGGGTCAAGCAGCCCCATTGGGCCTGGTTACTGCCCGCGCTTGGCGGCGCTGGCAAAGCGGCGTGCCTCTTCCGCCGCGCGGAACAGGGCCTTCGCCTTATTGATGCATTCCTGCTGCTCATACGCCGGGTCGGAGTCGTAAACGATGCCGGCGCCGGCCTGCACGTACATGGTGCCGTCCTTGACCAGCGCAGTGCGCAATACGATGCAGGTGTCCATCTCGCCGGCCGCCGAGAAATAGCCGACGCAGCCGGCGTAAAGTCCGCGCTTTTCCTTCTCCAGTTCGTCGATGATCTGCATGGCGCGGACTTTCGGCGCGCCCGATACGGTCCCGGCGGGAAAACCGGCGGCGAGCGCGTCGAGGGCGTCGTATTTCTCGTCGAGCCTGCCTTCGACGTTGGACACGATATGCATGACGTGGCTGTAGCGCTCGACAAAAAACTGGTCGGTGACGTTGACCGTGCCGATCTTGGCGACGCGGCCGACATCGTTGCGGCCGAGGTCGAGCAGCATCAAGTGCTCGGCGCGCTCCTTCGGATCGGCGAGCAGCTCTTCCTCGAGCGCCTTGTCCTCGTGCGGCGTCGGCCCACGCGGCCGCGTGCCGGCGATCGGGCGGATGGTGACGACG